>NZ_JBXARK010000009.1:0-268817 GCF_058808175.1 Flavobacterium sp. GW821-FHT11G01
AAATAAAAAAGGCGGAATCTCTTCCGCCTTTTTTGCCCCAAATCTACCATAAACTTAACCTACTAATGTTATGGTTCAGTAAATGTATGGTAGTTGTATATATATTAAAAACTTTTTAGACGAAAGGTAAATATATCCGATTAAGTGTGTTAAATTTTTAAATCGCTATATTTCAGTTTATTCCAATAAAAAAGGTGGAATTGCTTCCACCCTTTTTGCCCCAAATCTACCATAAACTTAACCTACTAATGTTATGGTATCCCAAAAGTAATTTAGCATTTCGGTTTTGCCAAACATATAGGATGAACGGCAAAAAAAACCGATGAAATGCACATTTTAACCTTTTGTTAATACTTTTTAGTATGCTCTTGCGTCTTTTCCTTCGTAAAAATTCATAAATGCACGGTTCACTACACGATTTCCTCCAGGGGTAGGATAGTCTCCTGTAAAGTACCAGTCTCCCAGGTTTTTAGGACACGCAATATGTAAATCTTCTACTTTTTGGAAAATTATTTTTACTTCAGCGTTAATTTCAGGTGAACTTAACATTTCGGCAATTTTATCTGAAATTTCTTCTGGCGTAAATTGATCATAAATTGCAGTTACATAATTTACCACATCGGTATCAATATAGTTTTCCTGAGCTTTACATTTGGCATAAACTTCATCAACTATATGATATAAGTTTCTTTCTTTCAATAAAGCCAAAGCTGCTCTAAAAGCAACAAGACCTTCCAATTTTGCCATATCAATTCCGTAACAATCCGGGTAACGAATTTGTGGTGCCGAAGAAACAATTACGATACGCTTTGGTTTCAAACGGTCCATCATTTTAATGATACTCATTTTAAGAGTTGTACCACGAACAATGCTGTCATCGATAATAACCAAATTATCAGTCGGTTTAATTACTCCGTACGTTACATCATAAACGTGAGCCACTAAATCATCGCGGCTGCTGTCTTCTGTAATAAAGGTTCTAAGTTTGGCATCTTTAATAGCCACTTTTTCTGTACGGATTTTTACTGCCAACAACTCTTGAAGTGTTTCGGCTGTAAGTGTATTTCTGTTTTCTAAGATGTAATTGTTTTTTCTCTGATTTAAGAAATCCTGAGCGGCTTCAACTAAACCATAAAAGGATGTTTCAGCAGTATTCGGAATATAAGAGAAAACGGTGTTATCTGTATCACTATCAATTGATTCAAGTACGGCAGGCAAAATTAATTTCCCTAAATTTTTACGTTCCTGATAGATTTCAGCATCACTTCCTCTCGAGAAATAAATTCTTTCAAAAGAACAAGCTTTCTTAACAGTTGGTTCTAAAATTTGCTGCATCGAAACTTTTCCGCTTTTTTTGATAATCAAAGCATTTCCCGGATCAATTTCCTGAACACTTTCAAAAGGTACATTAAATACAGTTTGAATAACAGGTCTTTCAGAAGCTACAACCACAACTTCATCATCCTGATAGTAATAAGCTGGACGAATTCCGGCAGGATCTCTAAATACGAAAGCATCACCATGACCTAATAATCCGGCCATTGCATAACCTCCATCTAAATTTTTTGCGGAACGTGCTAGTATTTTTGCAATATCCAATCGGTCTGCGATTACAGGCGAAGCTTCTCTTTTAGAATAACCTTCAGCTTTGCAATCCTGATAAAGTTGCATTACTTCCTTGTCTAAGAAGTGACCAATTTTTTCCATAACCGTTACAGTATCGGCCATTTCTTTTGGATGTTGTCCAAGCTCTACTAAATTTTCGAAAAGCTCTTTAACATTTGTCATATTGAAGTTTCCGGCCAAAATCAAATTACGGTGCATCCAGTTACTTTGACGTAAAAATGGGTGTACACTTTCGATGCTGTTTTTTCCGAAAGTTCCGTAACGAACGTGTCCTAAAAATAATTCTCCGATATATGGAATTTCTGATTTAAGTTTAGCTACATCATCAGCAATTTCCGGACGTGCAGTCAGTTCTTCATTAATACGATCATTGATCTGTTTGAAAACGTCTTGTATTGGTTGTGAATGATTCGAACGAACTCTGCTGATATAACGTTGTCCAGGCTCGACATCTAATTTGATGCTTGCAAATCCGGCACCATCCTGACCACGGTTGTGCTGCTTCTCCATCATCAGATACATTTTTTGTATTCCGTAAAAAGCAGTCCCGTATTTCTCTTTGTAATATTCAAGCGGTTTAAGAAGTCTAACTAAGGCTATACCACATTCGTGTTTTAAAGCGTCGCTCATTGTTTTTTGTATTTTGTGTTGTTGTAAGTTGTGTGTATTAACGTAATAAAAAAAGCCCCGAGTTATCGAGGCTTTCGGGCATTATATTTCTATGTCAAACTGAGTTAACGACTTAAACTGTTGTAATCGAATCGCTACTTCTGCTTTACTTAATGTTTCCATCCTTTCAGTTCCAAATTTCTCCACACAAAATGAAGCTAAATTAGAACCGTAAATAATCGCATTTTTCATATTGCCAAACGAAATGTTTTCGCTTTGTGTAATGAATCCAGAAAAACCTCCTGCGAAAGTGTCTCCTGCTCCTGTTGGATCAAAAACATCTTCTAATGGCAATGCCGGTGCAAAAAACACTTCTCTATTATGGAATAAAAGTGCGCCGTGTTCTCCTTTTTTGATCACCACATATTTTGGTCCCAATTCCTGGATTTTAGCCGCCGCTTTTACTAATGAATATTCTCCTGAAAGTTGTCTTGCTTCTTCATCGTTGATTGTAATAACGTCTACACGTTTAATTACGTCCAATAATTCAGGAAGAGCGCAGTCCATCCAAAAGTTCATAGTGTCTAAAACTACTAATTTTGGTTTTTTCTCCATTTGATCTAAAACGCTGCTTTGTACTAACGGATGTAAGTTTCCTAACATCACGACATCAGCATCTTTATAATTTTGAGGAACTTTTGGCTGAAAATCTGCCAAAACGTTTAGTTCAGTTACAAGAGTGTCTCTTGAGTTTAAATCGTTGTGGTATAAACCACTCCAAAAGAAGGTTTTCCCGCCTTTTACAATTTCGATACCAGAGATATCAATATTTTTTGAAGTTAAAAGATCTAAATGTTCTTGAGGAAAATCGTCGCCAACTATAGAAACGATGGCCGATTGCAAGTTAAAAAATGAAGCTGATAAACCAATGTACGTTGCAGCACCACCTAATATTTTATCTGTTTTTCCGAAAGGAGTTTCAATCGCGTCGAAAGCAACCGTTCCAACAATCAATAATTTATTCATTTTATGAATTTCGAATTAGGGTGCAAAGATACTCTATAAGTTACAATATTGCAATGGTTTAGGTTCTCAAAATTTTCTTAAAAAAAAGATATCGATTTCGGACTTAAAACTATTGTAAACGAGTAAATTACCTGAGGTTCTTTTGAATGCTCAAAATACCATTTTCAGAATTAAATTGCAATATTTATTTTGGAAAAAAACTTCAAGATTTTATTTGAGTTTTCTAAAAGACGAAGCTTTTCTTTTCCGTATAAAACTCCCAAATACAAACCGAACTTCTTTTAAACCAATTGTCCAGATTCGTTAAAGGAGCTATTAGCGATAGTGCCGCTAGTTTTTTTACTTATGATTCTTTAATTTTTCTATATTTTTAATCCAATTGATAGCATCTTTCATAGGTTCTTCAGCGTCTGAAAATGCTGTGTTGTGACCCAGGTTTGGGAACAATTCATATTCATAATGTTTCCCTTTAGATTTTAATATATCAAGATATTCGATTGATAGCTTTACAGGAACCTGAATGTCTTTGCCTCCAAAAATCCAGATTCCCGGAATTGATAATTTAGAAAGAACATCTTTGGGATTTGTGTCAATAAACTCATACCTGTCCGGATCATTAAATACATGTTTTCTTGCCTCTTCTTCTGAGTGCGTATCCCAAAAATTTTGATTTCCATTTGTATAAAATTGGAATCTCAATTGTTCTTTGACCGTTATAAGAGCGCCGCTAAAGATTGTCATAAATTTGACTTTCTTATTTTTCTCTGCAGCCAAAGGAATTATCCATCCAGCCTGACTACCTCCTATTAAACCTATTGGTATTTGATTATTCGATAAATTTTTGGATAAAGTATTTACAGCAGCGCTCGCATCTAAAGCTAAAAGATTTAAGTTTGCGAAATCAACATTGTTCGTTCCTACTTCAGGTCCGGCATATACACCCGCTGATTCTCCAACGCCACGTTTATCATACGTTAAAACGGCAATTCCATTATTGGCCAGGATTGTAGCAAAATCTATCATTCTTTTTTCTTGTCCAGATCCATGAACAATTACAACGGCTGCCTGTATGTTGTTAGGTGTAAAAATCGTTCCGGCGAGTGAAATTCCTTCACTAACAAATTTTATTTCCTTAGTAGTAAAGTTTGGTGGGATTGCAGATGCATAACTAGTGGCAAAAAACAAGAACATTAAGAGAGAATATGTGAATGTCTTTTTTGCTTTTAGAATGTGTTTAAAAATTACTATTTTATTTTTCATTTTTAAATTTTATAGTTGATACTTTTTGTCAAAATAATTCTTCAAAATCCCAACCTGAACCAAAACCATAAAAGGAACTATTAATAGAGAATACAATAAAGTCTTAGAAATATGAATTCCGGAAACGATTTCCGAAATTTTATCGGTATATGATTTTTCTATTTCTAAATTATTTTCTGCTCTGGCAAAAAACGAATTATAAATAACTAAAAGAGCTAAGGCAACTCCAATAAAAATCCATGTTGAAATTGAAATTAAAGGCTTGTAAGGTTTAATTTTTGCTTTTTCGGCAACTAAAACCTGAGCCATTATTTTTGAAGTAAAGTCAATTGATGGCGACTCCAAAGTATCTTCAGCCATCATTTTCTCAATAAGATTTTCTATATTTTTATCGCTCTCTTTCATAACACGCTACTATTTCTGGTTCTAATTGCTTTTTCAAAATTACAGCTAATTTCTGTCGGCTTCTAAATAATTTTACTTTGACATTGTTAGCATTAATACTCATAATCTTTCCTATTTCTTCTAAGCTCTGATCTTCAAAATAAAATAAAGTTAGCAGGAAATTTTCATCACTCGGCAACAAATTCAAACAATTCTGAATGGTCTGTTTTCGTTCTTTATCTTCTAAAGCACTCAACGCATTGTCCATCGTTTTAATTAAATGTGCCGAAAATTCATCTATTGATATATTAAGGTCTTCTTTTTTATTTTTCTTCAAACGATCTAAACATGTATTGTAGGCAATCTTATAAATCCATGTAGAAAATTTAGAATCGCCTTTAAACTTATTCAACGAACTATAAATTTTAATAAAAGTGTCTTGTGCAACTTCTTCGGCTTCTTCTCTGTTTTTAACCATTTTTAAAGCCAAAGTAAAAATCATATCCTTATAACGATCTACCAGAACGGCAAACGCATTAGTCTCGCCCTGTAGAATTTTATCGATATAATGTTGATCACTGATTGCACTCATATTATATAGGACGACGATTTGTTTATTTAGGTTACAAGATTTTAAAATAAATTTTAAAAGCAAATTCTAATTGTGGAATTCGTTAGAAGAGAACCTTGACAAAGCTTAACCATAATATTGTCATCTCGACGCAGGAGAGATCACACACGAAAATCAACAAAGATTGGCGTTTTACTTTGCGGAGCTCCTAGTGTGATCTCTCCTCCGTCGAGATGATAAAAATATTACTGCTAGTTTCGGTATTCAAAATTAACTGATAATCAGCAAGTTTTGGAATTTGGAACTTGTTTTTTGAATTTTTTCACCAAAAGTTGTAACCTCAATTTAAAAGATGTCGTCCTATGAAGTATCAATCAATTAAAAACATAAAAAATTATGGGAGCACAAATTTTAATACCAATTAGCCTTTTCTTAATGATCTTCGGGGTTTTCTATCTTATTTATTCAACACGAAACAGAGAACGTTTAGCCCTTATAGAAAAAGGAGTCGATGCAAGTATCTTTTTAAAAGGAAGAAGCAACGGAGTTCCATCCTGGAAAATCATCATTTTGAATACGGCTTTTCTTTTAATCGGAATTGGACTTGGTTTTTTTATTGCCTTATTTCTTTCTACTTATACAGCAATGAATTCAGATGTTGTTTACCCGGCAACAATCATTACAATGTCAGGAGTAGGTTTGCTTGTAGGGTTTAACAGAGCTAAAGATTTAGATAAAGAATAAAGTTTTTAAGTAGTATCTTTAATAAACGTATCAGGAATAATTTTTCCCGATACGTTTTTTTTATTCCATTTTTGAACCGATGGTTTCATAATAAACATCAACAGAAAGGTTGGGTTGCATGGAGGCCATAACAGCCAATTGATCACAACGTTCATTTTGCGGGTGATTGTTGTGTCCTTTAATCCATTTGAAATCGACTTGGTGTTTGCGGTAAATAATTAAAAATCGTTTCCATAAATCGGCATTTTTTCTTCCTGCAAATTTCTTTTTCTCCCAGCCTAAAACCCATTTTTTCTCAACAGAATCGACTACATATTTAGAATCCGAAATGACCAAAACCTTCATGTTTGGATTTTTTAATTTTTCCAAACCTACAATTACAGCCAAAAGTTCCATTCTATTATTAGTAGTCAGACGAAACCCTTCATAGAATTCTTTTTTATGAGGTGTTCCAACCAATTCCATTACTACGCCATAACCGCCGTTTCCGGGATTTCCTTTTGCAGCGCCATCAGTATATATGTGTACTTCGTGAGTCATTTATTTTAGATTGTAGAATTCAGATTTTAGATTTTTTCTAATCTATCTGAAATTGGTCCCGAAGCTTCGGGATGAGATTTTTTTAATTGGAATTTTCTTTTTCTGAATCTTCCAGTACTGTCTGAATTATTTCCGGAAAATACTTTTGTTCCAGTTCATGAATTTTTTCGGCTACTGTTTCTGGGGTGTCATCTTCTGTTAAGGCCACATTTTTCTGGAAAATAATACCGCCTTCGTCATAATTTTCATTTACATAATGAATTGAAATTCCGGTTTCTTTCTCCTTATTATTAACTATAGCCCTGTGTATGTGCATTCCGTACATTCCTTTGCCACCATAATTAGGTAAAAGTGCCGGATGTATATTGATAATTTTATTAGGATATTTCTCGATTATATTTTCTGGAAATTTCAATAAAAAACCAGCCAGAACTATCAGATCCGGATCGATTTCTTGTATTTTTTGTAGGATGTTTCGTTCTAAAAGTTCGTTTTTTGAGAAGATTTCGACTGGAATTTGATGATTTTTTGCTCTTTCAATGACTTTTGCCGAAGCATTATTAGTAAATACAGAAACGACACTTGCAATTTTGGTTTTTGCAAAATATTTTATAATATTTTCTGCATTAGTTCCTGATCCTGAGGCAAAAACAATAATTTTTTTCATAATCGAGTTTATTTTGAGAATGCAAAAAACGGAATAAAAATCGAAAATAAATAGTATTAAAAGGGCTTTCTTGAAATTAATTTTATAAATTAGTGTTACATTTATAAACTAAATCGTGGTTTTAAAATAAAGTTTTTTATTTTTGCCAACAAATTAAATTCTAAAATTAAAGATTATGTCAGACATTGCATCAAGAGTAAAAGCGATTATCGTAGACAAATTAGGTGTTGACGAAAACGAAGTTGTAACAGAAGCAAGCTTCACTAATGATTTAGGAGCTGACTCATTAGACACTGTTGAGCTTATTATGGAATTCGAAAAAGAATTTGATATTCAAATTCCAGACGATCAAGCAGAAAACATTGCTACTGTTGGTCAAGCTATTTCTTATATCGAGGAAGCTAAAAAATAATAATACCACACCCGATCTCTAGATTTATTTTTAGATATCGGGTGTTATTATTTTTTTAAAATTTAAATTTCGATTGATTTTCAATCAAAAAGATATATTTATATTGTAATGCCCATGGCTCTTAAGTAACAATACAATTAAGAAAGCGTGGGTTTTATTTGTTTAAAGTACAAAATACATATTTATGGCATTAAGGCGAGTTGTTGTAACAGGATTAGGTGCACTTACTCCTATCGGGAATAATATCCAGGATTATTGGAATGCACTTGTGAATGGGGTTAGCGGAGCGGCTCCTATAACATATTATGATACAGAAAAGCATAAAACGAAATTTGCCTGCGAAGTAAAAAACTTCAATATTGAAGACTACATGGATCGCAAGGAATCTCGTAGATTAGATAAATTTGCTCAATATGCTATTGCTGCCAGTGACGAAGCTATCAAAGATGCTGGACTTACAAATGATAATATCGATAAAACAAGAGTTGGTGTTATCTGGGGAGCAGGAATTGGTGGTTTGGAAACTTTCCAGGAAGAAGTAATTTATTATGCTAAAGGTGACGGAACTCCTAAATTCAATCCGTTTTTTATACCTAAAATGATTGCCGATATTGCTCCTGCGCACATTTCGATGCGTAATGGCTATATGGGGCCAAATTATACTACAGTTTCTGCATGTGCATCTTCTGCAAATGCATTAATTGATGCTTTCAACTACATTCGTTTAGGAATGTGTGATATTATTGTATCTGGAGGATCAGAAGCTGCTATTACCATTGCTGGTATGGGAGGTTTTAACTCTATGCATGCTTTGTCTACAAGAAACGAAAGTCCGGAAACAGCTTCAAGACCTTTTGATGCAACCAGAGATGGTTTCGTATTAGGAGAAGGAGCAGGAGCTTTGGTTCTTGAAGATTACGAACATGCTAAAGCCAGAGGCGCAAAAATTTATTGCGAAATTGGTGGAGGCGGAATGTCATCTGATGCTTATCACTTAACTGCGCCACATCCGGAAGGAATTGGAGTTATTGCAGTAATGAAAAATACACTAAGAGATGCTGGAATGAATCCGGAAGATGTTGATCATATCAACACACACGGAACTTCTACTCCATTAGGAGATGTAGCCGAATTAAAAGCAATCAGTGCTGTATTTGGTGATCATGCAAAAAACATCAATATCAATTCAACAAAATCAATGACAGGTCACTTGCTTGGTGCTGCTGGCGCGATCGAAGCAATTGCTTCTATTTTGGCTATGCAACATAGTATTGTTCCTCCAACGATTAACCATACCGTTGTTGACGAAAAAATTGATCCTGCATTAAACCTTACATTAAACAAACCTCAAAAAAGAGAAGTAAATGTTGCCATGAGTAACACTTTTGGTTTTGGTGGTCACAATGCTTGTGTATTGTTTAAAAAATTAGTTGACTAATTTCTGTATATGAATATTATCAAAAAAATATTTTCTAAATCCCGTTCTCTAGAAGACGGGATTTTTTTTGACACTATTCAGAAAATACTTGGTTTTCCGCCTGCAAATGTTGATTTTTATAAGAAAGCATTTACGCATCGATCTTCAAACAAACTTGATGAATCTGGAAATCCAATTAATTATGAACGACTGGAATTTTTAGGAGATGCCATGTTAAGTGCTGTAATTGCAGCACACTTATTTAACAAAGCACCTAATGGTGACGAAGGTTATCTGACCAAAATGCGTTCCAAAATTGTAAGCCGTGAGCATTTGAATGAATTGGGTAAGGACTTAAATTTAGTGCGCTTTGTAGAGAGTAAAGTGCCTATTCAGCATTTTGGAGAAAATATTCATGGTAATATTTTCGAATCACTTATTGGAGCTATTTATCTGGATAAAGGATATGCATTTTGCGAAAAATTTATTCAAAAAAGAGTAGTTACTCCTTATGTCGACATTGCACGACTTGAAGGAAAGGTAATTAGTTATAAAAGTTTGGTTATTGAATGGTGTCAGAAAGAGAAGAGGGTATTTCATTATGACATTTTTGAAGATAATGGTATTGACGGACAACGCCTGTTCGGTGTCAAATTAAGTATAGACGATAAAGTAATCGCAAGAGCGCGAGCAACTTCAAAAAAGAAAGCAGAAGAAAAAGCATCACAAAGAGCTTACTTTGCATTTCAGGAAAAAATAGATAAGAAATAACGACAAAAATACCGTTACTTCTTAAAGCTATAACGTTTTCGTTTATAAATTAACAAAAACAACCCCATCTTAACTATTGATGGTCCGTTAGAAATAGTATATTTACACCTTGATTTTTCATGATATGGCTATTCATAGATTGGATTTAGACGAATTTGACGAAATTGATTATTATTTAATGGCAATTCATACTTCTTTGGAAGATTATAGATTAGCCTATTTTATCAATAAAAACCTTCCGATCAACTTAAGTAAGAGCAAAAACGAGATCCATGCTCAGACTAAGGAAGGCGAGGCAAATTTTTCGAGATTTTATTATTATGATTCCGAAAAAGCCATTTCCTGGAATTTGATTCAGAATAAAAATGAAATCATTTCTGTGAGTACGAATGATTTCCAGAATTTGTTTTCTAATGAAACAAGTGAGGTTTCGACAACAATTCATTTACTTCCTGAATTCAAAAAAGTAGATTTTTTCCTGAAAATAGACAATAGCGATGAGGCTGTCGATTTTTCAGAAATTCAGCAACAATTAAATTCAATAGAAAGTATTGCAGCAATATATGCTGTGGATACCAACAAAATAAAATCAAAAAACAATCTAATTTTTTAAAAAAAATGTTAACAAACAAGAAAACCAAAATTGTTGCTACGTTAGGGCCTGCATGTAGTACGAGAGAGATTATCAAGGATATGATCGACGCGGGGGTTAATGTGTTTAGAGTGAATTTTTCGCATGCTGATTACGAAGGAGTAAAAGATAAAATTAATATTATTAGAGGGCTTAACGAAGAGTTTGGTTATACAACTGCAATCCTTGGAGATTTGCAGGGACCAAAACTGAGAGTTGGTGTAATGGAAGAAGGAACTGTAGTTCATGATGGCGATCTAATTACATTTACAACTGCAGAAGATATTATAGGAACGGCTTCTAAAGTATTCATGAAATATCAAAATTTCCCAAATGATGTTAATCCGGGTGAGCGTATTTTGCTTGATGACGGAAAACTTATTTTCGAAATTATTTCTACTGATAAAAAGACTGAAGTTGTTGCTAAGGTAATTCAGGGTGGAGAATTAAAATCTAAAAAAGGGGTTAATCTTCCAAACACAAAAATTTCATTACCGGCTTTAACTGAAAAAGATATTGCAGATGCTATTTTTGCTATTGAACAAAAAGTAGACTGGATCGCACTTTCGTTTGTAAAAACACCTCGCGATTTACAAGATTTACAAGAATTGATTGCTAAGCATTCTGATGTTAAAATTCCAATTGTTGCTAAAATTGAAATGCCGGAAGCTCTTGAGAACATGGATAAAATTATAGCATATTGCGATGGTCTTATGGTGGCTCGTGGAGATTTAGGAGTTGAACTTCCTGCACACGAAGTACCATTGGTACAAAAAGATTTGATTCGTAGAGCAAAAACAGCTAGAATCCCGGTTATCGTTGCTACGCAAATGATGGAAACAATGATTACAAGTTTGACTCCAACAAGAGCAGAAGTAAACGACGTTGCAAACTCTGTAATGGATGGAGCTGATGCTGTAATGTTGTCTGGAGAGACTGCTACAGGAAATTACCCGGTACAGGTTATCCAAAAAATGACTCAAATTTGTGAGGCAGTTGAAGATTCTCCGCTTATTCAGGTTCCACAAAATACACCACAAATTAAAACGAAACGTTTTGTTACTAAAACGGTTTGTCATCAGGCAGCTTTATTGGCAAATGAAATCAAAGCAAAAGCAATTTGTACTTTAACAAATAGTGGTTACACCGCTTTCCAGATTTCGGCTTGGAGACCATCTTCGCATATTTTGGTGTTTACTTCAAACAAAAGAATCTTAACACAATTGAATTTATTATGGGGAGTTAAATCATACTTCTATGATAAAGACGAAAGTACAGATGATACTGTAACTGATGTTAACGAAATTGCAAAACAAAAAGGGTATGTTGTAAAAGGAGATTATTTAATTAACCTTGCAGCAATGCCAATCAAAGATAAAGGAATGGTTAACACCATGAGAGTTTCTGAAATAGAATAGTTTTCTTTTTAAAGATTACATTTATAAAAGCCATTCGACGCATCGAATGGCTTTTTTTTGTTCAAAAGTTAACTCAATAATGTATTGATTTTTTATTGCAAAAAGAATCCTTCTATAAAAAGTTTAAAAAAAGTACTATTTGAAAAAAAAGTGTTTTTTCTACGCTTTTAATTTTCAAAAAATCCAATTTTCTAATTCGAGTAATTTTATAGGTTTCATTTTATAAAATGAAACCTAATGGAGCGATTTTAAATGGTTTTAACGTTTCAAGTTATAAAATGAAACAATGTCAGACCTTATAAATGCTATTCTTCCATTTTTTATTCTCTAATTTTGAAATACTTAATAAAAAGTTAAGAAAATTCCTGTTGCAAATTCACCCAAAATAATGATGTTTAAAATTTGAAACATCAAACTATAAATAGGACGAATCTTCTTCCTTAAAAATTTGAAAGTCTTTTTGATTTATATACAATGCCCTAACAATACAAAGAGTAATAACAAAAGAGTAATAACAAAAGAGTAATAACAAATTTTATCATCATGAAACAATTCAAATTTAAATGTGGATTTAAGAATGCACTGTTACTATTTGCATTACTGTGCTTTATGAGCACAGGACTAAATGCTCAAAACACAAAGAAACCCAACGTCCTTATTATTTGGGGAGATGACATTGGTATAAGCAATATTAGTGCTTACAGTGATGGAATAATGGGGTATACAACACCTAATATTGATAGAATTGCAAATGAAGGAATGCGATTTTTACAATACTATGGAGAACAAAGCTGTACTGCCGGACGCGCAGCATTATTAACAGGTCAACATGGTATTCGTACAGGACTTACAAAAGTAGGATTTCCAGGAGCGCCAATGGGAATGAGCCAATTGGATCCTTCAATCGGTGGTATTATGAAAAATCTTGGCTATGCTACCGGACAATTTGGTAAAAACCATGTTGGAGACCGTAACGAAAGTCTGCCTACCGTAAATGGTTTTGATGAATTTTATGGAAATCTTTATCATTTAAATGCTGAAGAAGAACCAGAATTGCCAGACTATCCTAAAGATCCTGCTTATCTAAAAAAATATGGCCCAAGAGGGGTTTTAAAATGTACTGCTACAAATGTTGATGATGGAAGCATTCCTGATCCACGTTTTGGAAAAGTGGGTAAACAAAGAATTGAAGATACAGGACCACTTACTAAAAAAAGAATGGAAACTGTTGATGATGAAACTTCAGCAGCAGCAATAGATTTTATTAAAAGACAACATGCTGCCGGAAAACCATTTTTTGTATGGTGGAATGGTACACGTATGCACTTACGTACACATGTAAGAGCAGAACATCGAGGTAAATATACACATGGAGACAGTGAATACATTGATGGAATGATTGAACATGATATTACAGTAGGAACATTATTAAAAGCACTTGATGATTTGGGTATTGCTGATAATACCATCGTTGTTTATTCTACAGATAATGGTCCACATATGAATACATGGCCAGATGGGGCAATGACGCCATTTCGTTCTGAGAAAAATACAAACTGGGAAGGAGCGTTTCGTGTTCCTTGTTTAGTTCGATGGCCAGGTGTAATTAAGCCAAATCAAATATCAAGTGAGTTAATGTCTCATAACGATTGGATGCCAACATTAGCATCAATAGCCGGAGAACCAGATTTAACCAAAAAATTGTTGACAGGTTATAATGCGAATGGTAAAAATTATAAAGTTCATCTGGATGGCTTTGATCAATCGGCGTTATTAAGAGGTACAGGACCAACTTTACGTGATAAATTCTTCTATTGTGATGATGACGGATTATTGGTTGGTATTCGTCAGGGGGATTATAAATATGTTTTTGCAGAACAACGAAAAGAAGGTACTATGGGTGTATGGGCTGAACCTTTTGTAGAACTGCGTTTGCAAAAAATATTCAATTTGTATCAGGATCCTTATGAAAGAGCCGATATAACTTCTAATACTTATTGGGATTGGGTTATTAACCATGTAGGATCAGCATATGGAATGATGCAGGAAGTTTTTGCTTTTGCAGATACATTTAAAGAATATCCTCCTCGTTCTTTCCCACCAAGTTTTAATCCAACATCTATACTTAAACAGACATTAAATGGTATTAAAGCGAAAACATTTATTGAAAAAACAATGATGCCTAAAGATGAAACACAAACACAAGATGAAAAAGCGGCAAAGAAAAAATAATTAATAATTAAAGGAACGGGATTCTTAAAAATCCTGTTTCTTTTTATTTAAAAAATATAATCATGTATAGAAAAATATATATAGTGCCCCTATTTTTACTTTTACTGATTTCATGTAAAAAAAATGAAACTTCTACAACAGTAAATCCTAAAGATAGTACAGCAGTTGTTGCAACCAGTGGTGATCCGTTGCCAAGTTGGAATGACGGAGCTTTAAAAAAAGACATTATTGCTTATGTTGAAAAAGTAACAAAAGAAGGAAGCCCGGATTTTATTCCGGTTGAAAACAGAATTGCCACTTTTGATAATGATGGAACGCTTTGGGCTGAAAAACCTTATGTTCAGGAATTGTTTGCCTTTTACAGAGTAAAAAAAATGGTCGAAGCCAATCCAGAATTAGCAAAAAAACAACCTTTTAAGGCCGTTGTCGAAAAAGACAAAACTTTTTTTGAAAAAGGAGGAGATAAAGCCCTTATAGAATTGGTTGCCGCAACTCACACGGGAATGACCGAAGATGAATTTGAAGCTTCTACAAAAGAGTTTTTTGCTGGTGCTCAATATCCTGGTAAAAATGTTCCACTAAAGCAAATCAGATACCAGCCTCAATTGGAGCTTTTGAATTATTTGCGTGCAAATGGTTTCAAAACTTTCATTGTTACCGGTGGAACGATCGAATTAGTACGAGCAATATCAGCTGATTTTTACGGAATTCCAAGAGAACAAGTTGTAGGAACTTCTTTTAAATACGCCTTTGACGACGCAACAAATAGTATTAAAAGAGAACCAGCTTTAGATCTTTTTGATGATAAGGCAGGAAAACCAGTTGGCATACAATTGCACATTGGCCAAAGACCCGTTTTTGCCTGCGGAAATGAAGGCGGAGCCGGCGATCTTGCTATGCTTAGATATTCTTCAGGAAGCAAATTTCCTTCTTTTCAAATGATCGTCAATCATAACGATTCTATTAGAGAATACAATTATCAGGAAAAGGATAATCTTTCCTTAAATACTGCAGCCAAATACAAATATCATGTAATCAGCATGAAAGACGATTGGAAAAAAATATTCCCAGACAAATAATTAATTAGAATTTGAAATAAAAATAGATTTTCTGCCCTAAAATTTTAGAAGTAATGATTGTATAATTTATTCCAAAATACCATATGAAAACAAATTTTAGATCAATCAAATCAGCCAGTCTCCTGAAGACTTTTGGCTTGTTTTTTTGCTTCTTTATAGCCAGTTTTGGTTATGCGCAAAAAAGCCCTAATATTATTATTTTATTATCAGATGATACCGGTTGGGGAGATTTAGGTCCTTATGGTGGTGGTGAAGCCAGAGGAGCCGCAACTCCAAATATCGATCGAATGGCAAATGAAGGAATGCAGTTTTGGTCCTTTTACGGACAGCCAAGTTGTACACCTGGAAGAGCAGCATTAATAACAGGAAGAATACCTAATCGAAGCGGGATGACAACTGTAGCTTTTCCTGGCGATGGCGGAGGTTTGCCAAAAGCCGAATGGACATTGGCTTCTTTATTAAAACGTAAAAATTACAATACCTTTTTTGCCGGAAAATGGCATCTCGGCGAGGAAGATTATTCTATGCCAATTGCACAAGGTTTTGATGTTATGAAAAATGTAACATTGTATCATTTAAATGCATATACGTATACTGATCCAGATTGGAATGCAGACATGCCAGATGATATTAGAGCAACATGGGTTAAAGGAACTAAAGGTGCTTTAGAAGGAGAGGCTGGAAAGCCATACAGAGAAGTTAGAAAAATAGATGGAAAAGTAATTCCATTTTTAGATCAATATACAGAAGAAGAATCTATAAAATGGCTTAAAGAAAATGCGAAAAAAGACAAGCCTTTTTTCATGGAAATTTCTTTTGCTAAAAATCACCAGCCTAATTTACCCCACCCGGACTATGCTGGGAAATCTGCTGGGAAAAATAAATACGCCGATTGTATTGTTGAACTAGACGCAAGAATTGGCCATATTATGGATGAGGTGCGCAATCTTGGAATTGCAGAGAATACTTTAATTATCTACACCGTCGATAATGGCACATGGCAAGACGTTTATCCTGATTGCGGTTATACTCCGTTTAGAGGAACAAAAGGTACAGATCGCGAAGGCGGTAGCCGTATTCCAACTTTGGCATGGTGGCCCGGAAAAATTAAACCCAATAGCAAAAATAGCGACATTTTAGGAACACTTGATTTTATGGCAACCTTTGCTGCGCTATCTGGACAAGAATTACCAACTGTAGATCGAGATGGAAAGCCAACAATTTTTGATAGTTATGATATGTCGCCGGTTTTATTTGGTACAGGAAAATCTAAGAGAACAATGTGGTTTTATTTTACAGAAGATGAATTATTGCCGGGAGCTGTGAGAGTTGGAAAATTCAAAGCAGTCTTTAATTTACGTGGCGATAACGGACAAGCTACAGGAGGTTTAGCGGTAGATTCTAATTTAGGCTGGAAAGGGGCGGCGAGTTATGTAGCAACTGTACCACAAATATTTGATTTATGGGCAGATCCGCAAGAGCGTTACGATTTATTCATGAACAACTTCACAGAGAAAACCTGGTTCTTGCCAACTATTCAGAATATTATTGGAGAATTTGCTAAAACCTATGAAAAATATCCACCTCATGTAGTACAAAGTAACCTATATCCTGGTCCAATTACTATTGATAATTATTTGAAGCTTAAAGAGGCACAAGAGAAATTAAAATCCATATCAACTGCTAAAAGAAGCGGTGGAGGGTGATAATCTTTGAATTTTATAAAAAAGAGGAACAACTTTTCAACTTATAAAAGTTGTTTCTTTTTTTGATTTTAGAATAAATTAAAAATCAAAAAAGAAAAAATCATGAAAGTATCTTCCACTTCAATTAAATTTTTATTTGTCACGCTTTTTTTTCTTTTAAATTTTGCAGCTTTTGCTCAAGAAGAACCAAAAGCTGGATCAAGTGCACAAGAACTCGCCGATAAATTGGCAAATCCAGTTGCGAGTCTAATTAGTGTCCCGCTGCAAAATAATCTTACTTACGGGATTGGTCCTTATAATGGTTCAAAATACCAAATAAATATACAACCTGTTATTCCTTTTAAATTAAGTGATAATCTAAATTTAATTACCCGTTATATTCTTCCTGTTGTAGATCAACAGGATGTTACTGGCGAAAACACACATGAGTTTGGTTTAAGTGACGCAACAATAACAGCTTTTTTTGCTCCTAAAACCAAAGGAATTATTTTAGGTGTCGGCCCTGCTTTTTTAGTGCCAACCGCCACAGAAAAATTTTTAGGTACAGAAAAATTCGGAATTGGACCAAGCGTTCTGGTAATGCATCAGGGAAAAGGACTTTCTATAGGTTTTTTAGCCAATCAAATTTGGTCTGTAGCAGGAAATGCTGAAAGAGCAGATTTCAATCAGTTTTACACTCAAATATTTCTAACGCATAGTTATAAAAGTGGCGCAAGTTTAGGTATTAGTTCAGAAATTACGCAAAACTGGCAGGGAAATACAACCCTAATTACACTAAGTCCAAATGTTGGTGCGATTACCAAATTAGGAGGTCAGACCATGCAATTTGCTGTTATGCCTTTAATACCAATTGTAGGCCATTCAGACATAAGACCAGATTGGGGATTAAGAGCGGTGGTATCTTTTATATTTCCAGGTTCGTAAAATTGTTTGGTTAGTTTCTTTCATCATTAAAAAACAAAACATGAAATCAAAAATTTTAGCCCTTTTAATAATCGGTTCTTTGGTAGCTTGTACTAAATCTACAACAAAAAATGAAACAGTAGAAGTTACAGATACAACGAAAGTAACAGCTTTTAAACCTGCCAATTTTGACGAACAAATAATATATAACCGTGCCATCGAAGCCGTTATTTGGGGAATGCCTGCTGTTAATTCGGAGTTGCTGCATGAAAGTCTGATAAAAGTAAAAGGAGATTATAATCAGATTATTTATTGGTCAGGATTAATCAGTTCCAAAAATCAGACGCTGACTCCAAATCCTGACGTAATTTATATCAATCCGCTTTATGATACCAGACAAGGGCCTGTCGTTTTAGAAATTCCGGCAGTTGAAGGAGTTTCTTCATTAACGGGAAGTTTAGACGATGGATGGCAGACAGCTATAGAAGATATTGGCCCTGCCGGAGTAGATAAAGGTAAGGGAGGAAAATACCTTATTTTGCCGCCAAATTACAAAGAAGCAATTCCATTAGGCTATATTCCAATGCCTTCTTCTACATATACAGGTTACGCTATTCTTCGATCCAATCTTACTGACGGAAGTCCAAACGACATTAAAAGAGCAGTCGATTATGGGAAAAAAGTAAAAATTTATCCGCTTTCTGAAGCCGATAATCCGCCGGAAACAACCTTTGTAGATTTGATCAATGTTTCATTTAGCAACACAATTCCGTACGACCTTCATTTCTTTGAAATTCTAAATCAATTTATTCAAAGAGAACCTTGGCTGACAAGAGATTTAGCAATGATCGATCAGTTAAAAACAATCGGAATCGAAAAAGGAAAAACTTTTCAGGCCGATACCAGAAAACAGGAAATCTTAAATGCAGCAATTAAAGATGCACATAGCTGGATTGATAGTAAGTATGAAAAAATCTTTACTCCTCCATTTTATGAAGGAACAAATTGGGCATTGCCTGCCTCGCAAGATGTAGTTAAAGCAATTATGTCAAATTATCTGGCTCCAAATATTTACCCAATTGACGAAAGAGCAATTAGTTATTCGATGGCTTATTTTAGTGCCAAAAAACTAGGAACGGGTCAATATTATTTAATGACTATTAAAGATAAAGATGGGCAGGAATTTGATGGTTCAAAATTGTACAAACTTCATTTGCCTGCAAAAGTTCCAGTAAAATTATATTGGTCTGTTACAGCATATGATCGTGAAACACATGCTCTTATTCAGGGAATGAAATATTCCAGCCGTGCTTCTACAACGCCGGGACTTCAAAAAAATAGTGATGGTTCTGTAGATATTTATTTTGGTGCCAAAGCTCCGGCAGGAAAAGAATCGAATTGGGTTCCGACAGATTCAAAAGGAAAATTTGAATTACTGGCTCGTTTCTATGGTCCGGAAAAAGAATTTTTTGAGAAAGCCTGGAAAATGGATGATGTTGAGGAAGTGAAATAAACAGACATTTCAAATTTAAAAATTTATAATTATGAAAAATAGTTATCTAATCGTTCTCGTTTTTACTTCTCTAATATTAAATTTTGGATGCAAAAAAGATGCGACAACTTCAGCAGAAAATACATCTTCGATTTCATCATCTGGAACTGAAATAAAAATGGATGGAGAATTGCCTTCAAAAGAGTCTATTCCGAAACTGTTTGACGAAATGGACTTTCAGCAGGCAACGCAATGTTATTTATGGGCATTGCCAATTGTAACTTTTGCCGAATGGCAGAATGTACATTATACACAATTTAAGGCTACTAGTAACGATCTTGTTTTTTATAACACATATAACGATCGATTAGGTATTCTTACTGCCAATGGAACAACACCTTATATAATGTCATTTATTGATTTGGCTAAAAATGGGCCTACAGTTCTTGAAATGCCTGCTGGACATACTGCTGGCGGGCTTGGAGATTTCTGGCAACGTGAGCAGGCAGTAATCGGTGAAATGGGGCCGGATAAAGGCAAAGGTGGAAAATATTTGTTAGTACCACCTACAATGAAAGATTTAAAACCAGCCGGATATTTTATCGTTCCTTGTAATACGATGAATATGTTTTTTGGAATCCGTTCATTGGATCCGGATCCAAAATCCACGGAAGATATTGTAAAAAAAGTCAAGATTTATCCCTACGCACAGCGTGCTAACCCTACGGCAACAAAAATAGTAAGTCCGCCGGCAGGGAAAAAATGGTTAGGAAATCAACCAACAGGAATTGCATACTGGGAACGACTTCATGCTATTTTACAAAGTGAGCCTGTTGAAGATCGTGATCGATTTTTTATGGCCTGGCTTAAAAATTTAGGTATCGAAAAAGGAAAACCTTTTGCTCCCGATGAACGGCAGAAGAAAATTTTAATTGCTGCTGCCGAAAAAGGACAGCAAATGGCGATGGCGAATTCGTTTAGTAAACGTTTTGCGGATGTAAAACATTGGCCAGATAAAAAATGGGATTATGTGATGATTATTACAAATCCATCACAGCGTGATCAAAATTATGACGAATTTTTTGAGCGCGCCTCTTATTTCTATGAGGCAACAGGATATTCTAAAGCGATGATTACCAAAACACCAAACGTTGGACAAGCGTATTTAGGATCATATTATGACAATGAGGGAAATTGGCTAGATGGAGGTAAAAATTATACGTTAAATGTTCCTGCAAATCCTCCAGCAGTTAATTTTTGGTCGATTACGGTTTATGATTCTGCTACACGTTGTTTAATTGATAATCCACAACAAAGCGGTGATTTATCTTCCCGTAAGGATTTGATAAAAAATACCGATGGTTCTGTTGATTTGTATTTCGGGCCAAAAGCTCCTGCAGGAAAAGAGAAAAATTGGGTGCAGACTTTACCAGGAAAACATTGGTTTACTTATATGCGTTTCTACGGACCAACAACCGCTTATTTTGACAAAAGCTGGAAAATGGATGATATCAAGGAAGTGAAATAGTAACTGTTTTAATATCTAATCTTTTTTCAAAAACATTTTTTATGACTGAGAAATTTGCAGATACAGACGAGAATTCATTTAATCCGGCAGCATCAAAAGCGGCACGGTTTGAAAAAGGGGTTGAGATTAGAAAGCTGGTGCCCCGCTCAAGTCATGCAGAATGGAATCCGTTGGAAAGTCGGGAAGATCCGGTAGAAATTCTGATTCGAACAAGTATCGGCAGAATGGAAAATCTAGTGCCAATACGGTACAGCCGAATGATGGAAAGTCCGTTTTCATTTTTTAGAGGTACCGCCGCAATTATGGCTGCAGATTTAGCAAAAACACCCAATACAGGAATTGAGATTCAGCTTTGCGGTGATTGCCATTTGATGAATTTTGGAGGATTTGCAACTCCCGAACGAAAATTAGTTTTTGATATAAATGATTTTGATGAAACTTTCCCAGGTCCTTGGGAATGGGATATTAAAAGATTAGCAACAAGTTTTGTAATTGCCGGAAGATGGAAAAAATTCTCGAATAAAATCTGTAAAGAATTTGCCTGGCATGTTGCCGACAGTTACAAAAGACATATGTTGGAATACAGTCAATTATCGGCACTACAAATTTGGTATGCTGATATTGATCTTGCGGAACTTATCGAAAGAGGAGATGATGAAGAACTAAAAGAATTTCAACAAAGAAGATTAAAAAAAGCATCAGAATTTACAGCTCACGAAAAAGAGTTTGCAAAAATGACTTATCTGGAAGGTACTCGTGCGCGAATAAAAGATGATCCACCTTTGATTTTTCATCCAACAGGAGATGAATGGAAACGACTGGAAAGTGAAGCTAAAACTATTCATAAAAGATATCTGGAAACACTATCTGACGAAAAAAAAGTATTACTGAGTCGATATGCTCTACATGATTTTGCCATAAAAGTGGTGGGTGTTGGAAGTGTAGGAACACTTTGCGGTATTAGTTTGTTGATGTCAGCTACAGGCGAACCTATTTTTTTACAGTTTAAAGAAGCCAGACAAAGTGTACTGGAACCTCATGTAAAAACAAAAGGCAAATATAGTCACCAGGGCGAGCGGATTGTCAGAGGGCAAAAGTTGATGCAGTCTGCTTCGGATATGTTTTTAGGATGGACAAATGATAGTGAAGATAAGTTTTTTTATATCCGTCAGCTTCGTGATGCTAAAGTAAAACCGGTTCTTGAAATTATGAAAGCCAAGAACATGGCAGATTATGCAAAAGCTTGTGGTTGGGCGCTGGCAAGATCGCATGCACGTACCGGAGATCCTTCAGTCTTATCAGGATACCTTGGAAAAGGAAATGAATTTGCCAATGCCATTGCAAAATTCTCTATTTCATATGCCAATCAGAATGATACGGATTACTATAAAATGCTGGAAGCAATTAAAGAAGGGAGGTTACCAATTTCAGACGAAGTATAATCTCAAAAGATGATAAAGGATAGTTATGTTGTTGTTCAGAAAAATAATGATATAGGCTTTAAGGTGCTTTAAATGAAAAAAAATTAGACACCTTTAAAATAAGTAAGAATTTTATCCATACTGCTATGTTAATTAAACAAAATGATTTATCTTTGAGTGTGTGGTAAGGAATTGTTATATAAGTAGTTGTGTTTATTTGACAATTGTTTAACATGATTTGCCCTTCATACTGGATTTGATCAGCATTTTAATAATTTCACATTAAACTAATTTAATCATTAATTTAAATACCACAAAATGAATATTAAAAGAAAGAATCTTCGTATAATTCCATTTTTCATATTGGGATTGATTTACAGCTGTTCTCCAACTGTAAAAGTGACTACTGATTATGACCATTCTGCTAATTTTGGCGAATATAGAACTTTCACTGTTTATGACTTAAAAGCACAGGAAGGTCAGGTAAATCAGCTTAATGTAGATCGTGTTGCGAAAGCTATTCGTGCCGAAATGACTGCAAAAGGCTTTACAGAATCATCTTCTAATCCGGATTTAAAAGTAAATGCGGTATCCATTCTAAAAAATAAAACACAAGTAACAGCCGATACTAATTTCTATGGTTATGGAGGTATGTACCGTCCGTACGGATATTGGGGTGGTGGCGCCATGATGGGCGGTGGCTCAACTACATTTAATTCTTATGATTATGTAGATGGTTCATTAATTATTGATATTGTATCTACCAAAAGCGGTAAGCTGGTTTGGCAAGGAATTGGGAACGCTCAAATTGATAGCAAACCTGATAATCCGGAAGAATTTATCAATGGTGCAATTAAAAAAATATTAGAAGGTTTCCCTCCGGGATTAGCCAAAAAATAAAAAATAGTTGACAAGTTTTATAGCTTATAAATTTAATGTATAAAGGTGTTTACTTATTTGTTTCGGCAAATAAGTATAGCCTTTTTAATGACTCCCCAAGTCTGTTCTTTTAGATTTTATTTAAAAGAAATACCTTTTAAAATTTAAGCCAGAAATTATGCTCGATATAGTACTTTCTCTTTTCTTTTTTATAGCTACGATAGTTGGTTTTGCGACGTCATTTATGGTCCTTTTTTCAAAGAAAAACTATTCAAAGAGTTTCTTTTTAGGGCTGTTTCTGTTTAGTCTCGCTGTTGTGAGCATTTATAATTTTTACTTATCGGCCAATACTTTTAAACCTTTTCCTGATCTGTTTATGATCACAAAATCCTTTATATTTTTAGTTGCTCCTTCCGCTTTTTTATATGTAAGAAGTGTTTTATTTTCAGATAAAATATTTAGAAAATACGATTGGTTGCATTTCTTACCTTTTATCTTTTATTTTAGTTTAACAATAATTGTATGGGTGGATAGATATGTTGATCTCCCAGTCATCAATTATCTTTCGATGAAAATAAAGAGTCCGTTTTCGATGCTGAGTCTAACGATTTGGCTGATGTATGCTTTTTGTCAGACTATGATGATTTTGAATTATGATTTGAAAAAATTCAAAGTAAATCACTTTAACAGAATAAAAGTTTTAAGCTGGATCCGCTTTTATAATTTGATGATTTTGTTTTTGTTTTCAACCCTTTTTGTACATTATTTTTTAGTGAATCGGGTTGATAGTATCGACTTCTCCTGTTATATCCTGATTTCTTCAGTGCTTGTTTTTACAGTAGGCTGGCTTTATTTTAAACCACAAATTTTCTATGATGCAAGTGAAATAGACAATGTAAATACCAGCAATGAAATAAATGAAAATTTTGACTTTGATCAGGAAAATAATCACTTGATAATCGTTTCAACAAATGAAACAAAAAATAATTTGCCGTTAGTAAAGGAATTAACATTAGAAAAAAAACAACAATATCTAGCCAAATTAGAAAGCATCTTTGCGTCAAAAGAGCTTTTTCTGAAGAAAGATTTAGTGATTCGGGATATTGCTGAAGAAACAGGAATATCAGTACATCATCTTTCTAATTTAATAAATTCTGAATTTAACCTCCATTTTCAGGATTATGTAAACCTGAAGAGAATTGAATATTTCAAAGATAAAATAAACGACCCTGAGTGGAAAGATTTATCTCTTGAAGGAATGGCATGGGGATCTGGTTTTAAATCAAGAACGACCTGTTTCAGAGCTTTCATCAAACATACCGGAAAATCACCTTCAGAATATTTCAAAGTAATTAGAATCAATCCTGAAAAAACAACTACTTATTATTTAAAGCAATCGTCAAACTGAAAAGTAAAAGTTTGTGAAAGATGTTTGTTAGGTCTTATTAATTTTTAAAGCAGAAATGATGAAAACGAAATTTATACAAAGACAAACAATAAAATCAATAATAACACTCTTATCCCTTTTAGCATCTTTTGCAGGACAGTCGCAACTTAAAGGCGGTCATATTCTTGGATCTTCCGGACTTCAGGCTGGAACTCAGGCACCAGAAAATGTTTTGAGTGTATATGTACCGGGTTATTTTTATGAAGCAGGTTCATTACGAAATGCTGATGGAGATAAAGCCATTGCGAACCCTGATATAAATATGTTTTTAACAGGAGTTGGAGCAAATTATGTAACCGATTTTAAGATTTTGGGTGCCAATTACGGAGCAACAATTTTGCTTGCTTTTGCCTCAAACACTATTCAGGGAAGTTATGTCGATTCAAAAAGTCCATTTGCTTTTACAGATATGCTTGTGCAGCCTGTTCAATTAGGATGGCATCATAAAAAAGCCGATTTTGTTTTTAGTTACCAGCTCTACCTTCCTACAGGCAGATATGAATTGGGTGCAAGTGATAATAGTGGCTTGGGAATGTTTATAAACGAATTTTCAGCTGGAACTACTTTATTCTTTAACGATAAAAAAACAGTTCATTTTTCAGCAGTAGCAGCTTATGAGTTAAATGGTAAAAAGAAAGATACCGATATAAAAACGGGTGATATTTTGAGTATTGAAGGAGGTTTGGGCAAAACGTTTTATATGATGAATGCAGAAAAAACCGCTCCAAAAGGAATTCTTAATGCAGGATTAATTTATTACCTGCAATATAAAGTTTCTAATGATAAAATACCTGTAGGAACTCTGGTGCTTGAACCAGACAAAGACAGGGTTGGAGCTTTAGGTGCTGAGGTAAATTATCTTCATCTTGGTTGTAAAACCTCGGCAGGTTTGCGTTGGGTTTCAGAACTTGGAGCCGTAAATCGTTTTCAGGGAAATACTTTTTTCCTGACACTGGCTCATATATTTAGCTTTAAAAAAGAATAGTTTAAAAAAAACGGAGTTACAATTTACAAGGAAAAACATCTGACAAAATGAAAAAAACGCACCTGTCTCATAGAAAATTTACTTGGAAAACGAGATTAACTTTGGTTTGCTTTCTCCTGTCATACACAGTTATGATCGGACAAAAAACAAACACAAATATGCGCTTCAAAGATTCTCTTGATGGCGCGATCGACTTAAGTAATTTTCTCATTTATGCAAATGGTTTTCTTGTAGTTCCTGCCATTATATCTGAACCGGCTTTAGGAGGATTTGGAGGCGCTTTAGCTCCAATTTTTCTTAAAAAACGAGCTCCTGTAATCGATGAAGACGGTAAAAAACGTTTTATAAATCCGGATATAACAGGAGGATTCGGAATGTACACCGCAAATGATAGCTGGATGGTCGGAGCATTTCGTTCTGCAACTTTGGTTAAACCAAAAATATTATATCGCATTGGAGCGGCTTATGGAGATATAAATCTGTCATTCTACGCTAATAATTTGCCTTCTGGAAACGACCAGGAATTTAAACTGAACTTTAGGTCTTCGGTTTTTTATACACAATGGTTAAAACAATTTAGAAATGCAAAATGGAGCGCAGGTCCCCAATATTTATTTTTAAATTCTAAAATCAATTTACCTGATTTTAATCTTCCTCCCCCATTTGTTAAGCCTGGTGATATCAAAAGTACGGTAAGTCAGCTTGGAGGAGCACTTCAATTTGACGGGCGTGACAATATATTTACGCCCGATAAAGGAATACGTCTTCAATCAGATTTCTTTTGGTCAGATAAAGCAATAGGTAGCGATTATAATGCCTGGCGTGTCAATTTATCGGCGATTGGCTATTATCCTATAACAGACAAATTAATTGGTGGTTTGAGGATTGAAGGAGAGCACGCGTTTGGAAATCCTCCTTTTTATTTAAAACCGGGAATTAATTTACGAGGAATTCCAACTGCTCGTTATATGGGAAACTCCAGTATTGTAAACGAAGTTGAATTACGCTGGGATTTGTACAAAAGATGGAGTCTAATGGGGTTTGGTGGTCTTGCAAGTGCTTTTGACGATTGGGACCAGGCTTTTGCCAAACCTGTTGTTTACAGTTACGGAACAGGTTTTCGGTATTTAATAGCCAGAAAATTTAAACTCCGAATGGGAGTAGATGTCGCAAAAGGAAATGAAGATTGGGCCTATTATATAGTTTTCGGAAGCAATTGGTTACGATAAATCTTTAGCAGAAATAAAAAAGAAAATCCCGATAAATAGTTATCGGGATTTTCTTTTTAAGTGATTTCTATTTTTTCTTCCAGTAAGGCAGAACTATTTTATTTTCTTTATGGCATAAAAACAGTAATATGCCTGATGCAATGGAACAAAATATGATGGCCTGAATACTTCCTTCCGGACCAAATTCGCCTCCGGTTATCCATGTTGAGCCTTCAATTTTGGAAACCAATAAACTATCTACTTTTTTATTTCCTGATGTTATTGCTCCAAAAATTCCGGATTGCATAAAGTTCCATGCAAAATGAATCGTTATCGGAAACCATAAATTTCTACTGTACATAAAAGCTGCACCTAATAAGACACCAGCTTCAATAGCAACACACAAAGCAGAAATTAATGTAGCACCCGGATTTGCCAAATGCAAAGCTCCAAAAATTACAGCCGAAATAAATAAAGCGATATAGCTTCCCAGTTTTTCTTCCATGATTCTGAAAAGAATACCACGAACTAAAATCTCTTCAATAATAGCGGCGGTAAAAGCCAAAGTAAGCGGAATGATAATAAACGAAACAGGATTTACAGAAAGAACAGTATAACCGTCATTTAGATAAATAACTAAAATGGTAAGCGATTGTAAAACCATTCCAATAAAAGTTCCAAGTATTAAATTTTTGGCAATTCCTTTTAAAGCGAATTCGGTTACCTGTCTTTTTTCGTAATATTTAAAGAAAACAATGTAGCTGGTTACAGCCAGAGCAGAAACAATTATTCCTTTAATGAGATTTCTGTAATTCTTATCAAGGGGCGTCATCAATAATAATTTTGCCGCAATTGCTTGTCCAATGTTTATTAAAGCAAGACAAACGATCAGCGCCAATATAATTTTGATTAACGGAAAATTAAATATTTTTTGTTTTGTGGTAAGAGTTTGAACTTCCATTTTGGTTTTAGGTATTTAAGTTGAAGCAAAGATAGATTGCATTAAAACCAAAAAATAGAATGAAATTTGCCTGTTACAATTTTTGAAATTGTTTTGGTAAAAATCCCGTTTGATTTTTAAATGTTCTTATAAAATGGCTTTGATCTGAAAATCCGCATTGAAAACTAATTTCTGTTAAATTACTTTTGTTGGATTCTATCAGCGAAAGCGAACGATTTATCTTGATTCTTCGCATGTATTCGCCCAAAGTACAGCCAAAATATTTAGGAAAATGTTTCGAGATCGTAATCGGATTTAAATTTAAAACCTGGGCTAAATCATGCAAATTTGGATTCTCATTCCAACAATCATTCAATAATTCATTTAAACTTTTTACCCAAAATGGGCTTTTTTCAAATCTTTCTAAATGAGCATTCGAATGGGTTAATTGTGCAAATAACATCGTAATGGTATCGCTGGAAAAAGTATCGGCAACAAGACATTCCTTAAAAATCTTCAAAATCAAAAATTTGGATAATGTTGAGTTTTGTACCGATTTCTCGATGATAGCTTCTGAAAGTTGAAGTTCTTTCAAAAGACTTTCTTCAATTTCAATATTAATGTTTTTAGACGGAAAAAGGGTTTCGTGATTCAGATGCATTTCATCACTATGATAAAATAAAAGTGAACCTGGCCCTAGAACTTCACTAAAGTTTTTCCGTTTTTCGGTAGTTCCGCCTTTTAGGAAAAGTGTTATATGCGCATTATTGTGTGAATGCCAGCCTTCATAAACTTTACTTTTATACTCCGTTTCAACAACTGCAATTCCTTGCTGATTGTTGAAAATATTTTTGGTGTTGCCTAAGTATTTTTCCTTTTGTAATTCGAACATTTCCAAGTTTATTGTGTGTCAAAACATGAACCAAAGTACCATTTAATTTATAAATACTAAAACAAAAACTATCTTATTATCCAATTGGCAAATTCTCTAATTAAACACATTTTCTAATTCATTTCTCTTTTACATATTTTGTAAGTTTTTATAGATTAATAAAAACATTGTGTAAAAATTAACGGCAAAGGTTTAGTTTTATTAGTTAATATTTAATTGATTTGTAACAAAAATTAATTAAAGGTTACTAATAAGTTAACTATTTAAATCATTGATTATGTATAAAATTACGATGAAATCAGTTTTTGTAGCATCAGCATTTTTGGTTGGTGTAAGCAGCTGTTTTGCACAAGACGTTTTAGTAAATTCATTAAAACTGAATGCGAGTGATAAAAGTAAAGAGAACTTTAAATTCACAGAGCAAATTAACCTTGGAACAACTTCGGTAAAATCGCAAGGATCTTCAGGAACGTGCTGGAGTTATTCTACAAACTCATTTTTAGAATCAGAAATGATTCGTTTAGGAAAACAACCTGTAGAATTATCTCAGATTTACTCAGCGAGAAATGTTTATGTGGAAAAAGGAATTAATTACGTGCGTATGCATGGCGCTGTTTCTTTAGGTGACGGAGGTGCGTTGCATGATGTAATCAATATGTATAAAAAATACGGAACTGTTCCAAGAGAAGTTTACACAGGATTAAACTACGGAACGGACAAAAATAAATTTGGAGAAATGGCAGCGCTTATCGAAGGCGTTTTGGCTGCTGTTGTTAAAAATCCAAATGGAGAATTAACTCCAAACTGGCAAAAAGCATATGCTGCAGTTATTGATACTTATTTAGGAAAAGTGCCGGATAACTTTACATACAAAGGAAAGAATTACACACCGCAATCTTTCGCAAAAGAAGTTGTTGGAATCAATCCTGATGATTATATCGAAATGTCATCGTTTACAACAGCTCCATATTACCAAAAAACACTTTTGGCAGTTCCAGACAACTGGTCATTTGATCAGGTTTACAACGTAAAAGTAAATGATATGACCGATGTTATTGACAATGCGTTGAAAAAAGGATATACAGTAGCGTGGGCAACTGACGTGAGCGAGAAAAGCTTTAGCTGGAAAAATGGTGTAGCATATGTTCCGACAAAGAAATTTGATGATATGACAGCTGAAGAAAAAGCAGACATGTTCAACGGACCAAAACCTGAGCCGGAAATCACTCCGGAAATGCGTCAGGCTGCATTCGATAATTATACAACAACAGATGACCACGGAATGCATATTATTGGCTTAGCCAAAGATCAAACCGGAAGAGAATATTACATTGTAAAAAATTCCTGGGGAGAAACAAACGACTACAAAGGTTTCTTGTTTGTAACCAAAAATTTCGTGAAATATAAAACAACTGCCCTAATGGTAAACAAAGGCGGAATTCCAACTGATATTGCTAAGAAATTAGGGGTTTAAGTTTTAAACTGTTTTTGAAAAATAGAAAAGCGCTGCAAGTAAAATTGCAAGCGCTTTTTTTGTTATAATTAATTTCTGTTCTTCTCTTTTTAAGCTTGTTCAATGTATTTTTATGCTTAAAAAACAGTACTTTAACGTTTTTTAAGGTTGTTCGCGGGTATAATAAAGTTAAAAAAGGAACTATAAGTACCTTTAAAGTAACATTTCAATAAACCCAACAAATTAATCTAATCATCATGAAAACTTATGCAGTAAATTTTACACTAATTGCATGTGTTTTTTCTTTTAATTGTTTTGCACAGCGTGCCAGTTCAAGCACTCCTGTCATTGCATCAATAGCAAACGCACATTCACAATCTGACAATAAACAAGATAACGATCTTGTTGTTGATTATTATCATGTAGAAGAAACCATTAATATGACTTTTGGAAGAAGAGTTACTAAATATGAGGTCTCAAAACTTGATATGGTAAATACGTACGATCTTGGTCCAAATAATACCAGAACTGTAACGCCAGTTTATAGAAAAGCCAAAGTAAAACCAACAGAAATTGCCATGCTGTCAAAAACGATTAATGATACAGTTTCGGCGTCTATTTCTCCGGTTAAAGTTGCCATGATTGCACCAACCCAAAAAGCGAAATATCTCACTGTAAATCGAACAAAAACATATATGCAGGTTGTAGACAAAGGTTATGCTTCGGCAGACATGCTTAAAAAAGTCGCAGATCAACATTATTTTGATGGCGAAATGAGCGCGGCAGCTAAAAATTACGCACAATTGCTTGAGATGGCGTCAGATTTAGAACCATCCTATTATTATAGATATGCCCAATCATTGAAAGAAATTGGCCAAACAGAAAAAGCCAATGAAATGATGGTGCTATTTGAAAGTAAAAATATGGTGAATAAAATTGCGAAAGAATAGTTCCACGTATTCTCAGAGCAAGAAAAAAGACTATCATGGAAGTGGTGGTCTTTTTTTTATGGGTTTTAATTATAGCTTATTAAAATAAATATATTGATTGATGTAAAATCTGTTTAGTTTAATGGAGTGAAGAATATAAACACAATTCATATTATTGTTTGGATGAAATGGACACAAAAAAAATACCACTTACATAATATGTAAGTGGTATTTAATAAGCTCCCCCTCTTGGGCTCGAACCAACCCCGATAGCTATCGGGGCTCTGATTAACAATTTATATATATTTATTTTTAAGCTTAAGAATAATTTCCGGATACTTAATTAAATTTTCAATATAAGCTTTGCTTTTCATTTTCTTAATATGTTTTTCAATGTTTAAAGCTTGAGTTTTGCTTTCACAGGATATTGTGAAAAATAATTTCCAATCATTAGTATTTGCGGTAAATTTATTTGATTCAGCATTTTTATGAAATTCTATCCTAGTATCGAAATCAGATGTATATCCAATGTAAAATCTGTTTAGTTTAATGGAGTGAAGAATATAAACACAATTCATATTATTGTTTGGATGAAATGGGCACAAAAAAAAATACCACTTACAGATGTAAGTGGTATTTAATAAGCTCCCCCTCTTGGGCTCGAACCAAGGACCCTCTGATTAACAGTCAGATGCTCTAACCAACTGAGCTAAGGAGGAATCACCTTAAAGGTAAATATGTTTGCTAAAAAAAGTTGCTCCCCCTCTTGGGCTCGAACCAAGGACCCTCTGATTAACAGTCAGATGCTCTAACCAACTGAGCTAAGGAGGAAGTTGTTGCTCTTTTTAGCGAGTGCAAATATAGTTGATTTTTTAATTTACCAAAAATATTTTAACTCTTTTTTCTTGATTTTTTTTCTACTTCATAATTGCCTTATAAATATCGTTTCCGTTTGCGAACAAAAGCAATGCTATAAGTAGTACGAAGCCAACCATTTGGGCGTTTTCAAGGAATTTATCACTCGGTTTTTTACCACTAATAATTTCGTATAATAAAAACATAACATGACCACCATCAAGGGCCGGAATTGGCAATAAATTCATAACTCCAAGCATAATTGACAATAAAGCCGTGATTGACCAGAACACTTCCCAGCTCCAAGAACTCGGAAAAATGTTAAAAATCGCCGCAAAACCACCTACTTGTTTGTATGCTTTCGTTTCCGGATTAAAAATCATTTTCAATTGTTTTCCGTAACCTACTAATTGGTTTTTTCCTTTTTCAAGTCCAACCGGAATAGATTCTGCAAAACTATATTCTTTGGTACTGATTTTATAGTAGCCTAATTTTTCTAATGCTTTAATATCTAAACCACCAGCAACTACTCCTAATTTTCCAGCAGCAGAAACCTTAACCGTAATGGGTGTTTCTTTTAAATCGCGTAATACAACAGCAGGAATTGTTTTTCCTTTATTGTTATCCAGGATAGCTTTTACCTGATCATAATACTTAGCTTGTTGTCCATTTAAGGAAACAAGTAAATCTTTTGGTTTTAAAGTAGTATTTACAGATTCTGCAGGAACATCTTTAATAGCAAAAGGAATACGCATTTCTACAAGAGAAGATTTTTCATGTTTTGAAAGTTGATCAACAAAATCTTTCGGCATTTTGATCGTTTGTTGTTGTCCGTTTCTTTCGATCAAAACTTCCTTAGCCATGATAACTTTCATGTTGGTATCATTATCAAAATTTTCTACTGCCTGTCCATCAATAGAGATGATTTTGTCACCTGTTTTAAATCCAATTTTTTGCATCACCGGATTTTCAATCCAAACACCATCTTTCAAATCGGCATTGGCCACATAAGTATCACCATATGCAAATGCCATTCCGATATAAATAATAAAAGCCAATATAAAGTTTACTGTAACACCACCTAACATAATGATCAAACGTTGCCAGGCCGGTTTAGAACGGAATTCCCACGGTTGAGGTGGTAATGCCATTTGTTCCTTGTCCATACTTTCGTCGATCATCCCTGAGATTTTTACATAACCTCCAAGTGGCAGCCAGCCAATACCGTAAACAGTTTCGCCAATTTGTTTTTTAAACAATGAATATTTAACATCAAAAAATAAGTAGAATTTTTCGACTCTGGTTTTAAATAATTTTGCAGGAATAAAATGTCCTAATTCGTGAAGAATAATAAGTAAAGATAAACTCAATAGAAATTGAGAGAGTTTGATAACTATATCCATTTTGTATTTTTAGTTCGTAATTTAACGCACAAAAGTAACGTTTCTATTTTAATTTGATAGTGCAATATAAGACATAAGGTTTTAAATGTTTGTTAATTAATAAACATTTAGATTTCTACTTTTAACAAGAAGCTTTAACTTTACTTTTTTAAACGCTATCTACCCAATTGGTAGCTTAAAACCATTAAAAGTTACATAATATGGCTTCATTGTTATTTTCTCCACTCACTATAAAAAAAATTACATTAAAAAATAGAATCGTTATTTCGCCAATGTGCCAATATTCAGCAGTTGACGGATTTGCAAACGATTGGCATTTGGTTCATTTAGGAAGTCGTGCCAGCGGAGGCGTGGGCTTAATTATTCAGGAAGCCACAGCCGTTTCTCCTGAAGCCAGAATTTCTCCGGCCGATTTAGGAATTTGGAAAGACGAACACATTCAAAAACTTAAAACAATTAATCAATTTATAGTTTCTCAAAATTCAATTCCCGGAATTCAGTTGGCACATGCAGGTCGAAAAGCCAGTGTTTCATCTCCTTGGGAAGGCAATAAAAAGTTAGATTTCGCTCAAGGCGGATGGCAGACCGTTTCTTCAAGTTCGATTCCGTATCATGAAAATGAACCTTTTCTTCCAACAGCCTTAGATAAAGATGGAATTCAAAAAGTGATTTCCGATTTCAAATCGGCAACCAAAAGAGCTGTTGAAGCAGGTTATCAGGTTGTAGAAATTCATGGAGCGCATGGCTATTTATTGCATCAGTTTTTATCTCCTTTAACGAATAACAGAACCGATCAATACGGCGGAAGTTTCGAAAACAGAATAAGATTAACATTAGAAATTTTAGAAGCTGTTCAGTCAGAATGGCCTTCAGATTTACCTTTATTTGTTCGAATTTCAGCAACAGACTGGGCAGAAGGTGGTTGGAATCCAGAAGAATCAGTAAAACTTTCTGAAATCTTAAAAGAAAAAGGAGTAGATTTAATTGATGTTTCGTCTGGCGGATTAGTTTCAAATCAACAAATTCCGTTGCATCCCAATTATCAGGTTCTATTTGCCGAAAAAATCAAAAAAGAAGCAAATATCTTAACCGGAGCAGTTGGTTTAATAACACATGCAGTACAAGCCGAAGAAATTCTAACTAATAATCAGGCCGATTTGGTTTTATTCGCCAGAGAATCTTTAAGAAATCCTAACTTGCCGTTAGATTTCGCCAGAGATTTAAATGAAGATATTCAATGGCCAAAACAATACGAACGCGCTAAAATTAAATAAACCATAAGGTTTTTAATTTGAACCATTAAGATATTAAGTTTCATTAAGCTTTGAACTTAATTTTCTTAATATCTTAATGGGAAAAACATTAAAATTTATTTTGATAAAAATTATACACAAATGCAAAAAATAAAAACAGCACTATTATCATACGGAATGTCGGGGAAAGTTTTTCATGCTCCATTTTTAGACATTCACCAGGGATTTGAATTGTTAGGTTCTTGGGAAAGAAGTAAAAAACTCATTCAGGAAGATTATCCTTATGTAAAAAGTTATTCTTCAATCGATGATTTATTAGCAGATGATGTCGATTTGGTAATTGTAAATACACCAGTCGGAACCCATTACGAATATGCTAAAAAAGTTCTTTTGGCCGGAAAACATGCTGTTGTTGAAAAAGCTTTTACAACTACTGTTGCTGAAGCTGAAGAACTAGCATCAATCGCCAAAGAAAAAGGATTAAAATTAGCCGTTTTCCAAAACAGAAGATGGGACAGTGATTTTAAAACCATTCAGAAAATAATCAATGAAGGTGTTTTGGGAGATTTAGTCGAAGCCGAATTCCATTTTGACAGATATAATCCGGTATTGAGCCCGAAAGCACATAAAGAGACAGCCAATGACGGAGCTGGAATTTTGAAAGATTTAGGACCACATTTAATCGATCAGGCCATTTGTTTGTTTGGTTCTCCAAAGTCGGTTTTTGGAGATATTCGATATACCAGAGAAAATTCTGTAGTAGATGACTGGATTGATTTATTGTTGATTTATGACAATTTCAGAGTTCGTTTAAAAGCAGGTTTTTTTGTAAGAGAAGCCAATCCGGCGTATACGATTCATGGTAAAAAAGGATCGTTCTTAAAACCTCGTGGTGATGTTCAGGAAGATGAATTGAAAATTGGTAAAAAACCAAATTTAGAATCTTGGGGAACTGAATCAGAAACGCTGCAAGGACTTTTACATACAGAAATCAAAGGAGAAGTAATCCGCGAAAAAGTGCCAACGCTTCAGGGAAATTACTTTTCATTTTTTGATGGTGTTTACGATTCAATTGCCAATAATAAAACAGAGCCGGTTACCGCACAAGATGGTGTAAAAGTAATGCAGATTATTGAAGCTGCTATTGCAAGTAATGCACAACAAAAAATAATTAATTTGTAAATAATTGGCCCACGGATTTGATGGATTAAACAGATTAAAGTAGATTATTCTAATTATAGCTTATTAAATTATACCATAGAGACGCACTGCTGTGCGTCTTTTTTTATGGAGGTAGATAGAAAACCTTTGTCCCTTTGCTCCTCAGAACCTTTGTTTCTTAAAGAATTTATAAACATATAACGTTATAAATTGAGGAACTGGTGGTCTTCGTTAGTGTGCAAAGTACATTTTTTGTATTTTTATAGTAGCAATCCAAAAATCCATTATTTTGATCAATTTCAATCCGTTATCACTTTTCCAAACAAAAGGGAAAATCAAGAAAGTCTATAGAGAAGCCAAAGCTTCTTATTTAAACCGAATTCGTTTTGCTGTGGGAATGTTTTATTTCGGAATGGGGTTAAGTTTTGCAACCTGGGCAAGCCGAATTCCAGATATTAAAACCGCTTTGCATTTAACAGAAGGCGATTTAGGTTCTATACTTTTTGCACTCCCAATGGGGCAATTGGTGATTATGCCTTTTTCAGGAAAAATGGTAACCAAATTCGGGAGTCATCGCATTTTGGTTTTCTCCTTAATAATGTATGTTTTATGCCTCGCCAATTTAGGGTTGGCAACAACAGCCTTTCAATTGTCTTTAGGTTTATTTTTGTTCGGATTGTTCGGGAATCTTGCCAATATTGCAGTAAATACACAAGGTGTATATACAGAAGTACTCTTCAAAAAAACGATAATGTCCTCGTTTCATGGAATGTGGAGTTTCGCCGGATTCACAGGCGCTTTAGTAGGTTTAGGAATGTTAGCTTTAAATCTTACACCACTTCATCATTTCTTAATTGTTGGTGCTGTAGTATTACTTATGGTTGCCTTTAATTTTAAATTTTTGGTTAGAGCCAAAGAAAAAATCAAACATAAGGCTTCTGAAGGGAAAAAGTTATTTGTAAAACCCGACAGCGCTTTAATCTGGCTTGGCGTAATTGGCTTTTGTAGTATGGCCAGCGAAGGTGTAATGTTTGACTGGAGCGGTGTTTACTTTAAAGATATTGTAAAAGCACCCGGACCATTGGTAATTTTAGGATATACATCTTTTATGATTATGATGGCCAGCGGGCGTTTTTTAGGCGATGGTCTGATCAATAAATTTGGACGTGAGCGTGTGATGCAAATTAGCGGCGTAATGATTTCGGCCGGACTTTTTACAGCCGTTTTTCTTCCTTATTTAATTCCGTGTACCATTGCTTTTATGGCAGTTGGTTTAGGCGTTGCAACTATTGTTCCTACAGTTTATAGTATGGCTGGGAAAAACCCAACCGTGCCACCAGGAGAAGCTTTAACTATTGTTTCAAGTGTAAGTTTTCTTGGATTCTTAATGGGACCACCAGTAATTGGACACATTGCGCAAAATTTTGGACTTCAATTCTCTTTTGCTTTTATCGGAATCTTTGGCGTTTTAATTGCTTTTATGGTTTCTAAAATTAGAACTTCAGCTTAAAATATTGAACTCAAAAAACCAAAAAATAGGCAAAGCTACTTAATTAATTTTAAATTTCAATTAAAACATTAGTAGGAATTTATTTATATTTTTAAATGTTTTATTTACATTTGGACTTTTAGATTAACTAAGAATCTGAATTAAAATACTTTTTCCAAAAACCAATTTTATCTTTTGAATAAGGATTAATATCCGAAATCTATTTTCAAAGTAAATTGGAATTTTTAATGGGAAAAAATTACTTGCTCTTTTTTGTTTTACTGCCTTTTAATTTTGTTTTTGCACAAGAAGAAACGACTTTTTTTGGATTCGTGATTGATGCCAAAACACAAGATCCAATAGAGAATGTGGTGGTTTCTATTCAAAATTCTTCTTTAACACAACTTACATCAGCCGACGGAAGATTCGAACTTCATTCTCAAATAAAAGGAGAGCAACTGCTTTTGATTCACAGCCAGGGTTACAAAGATTTGCTTTTAAAACTGGAATCCAATTTTGGATTTAAAGTTAATCTCGGAATTTTACAATTAGAAGATAATTTCTCCGATGAAACTCCGGCCGCTCTAATTACTTTATTAGATAGTGATTTAACAGATGATAATAGTTCATCTGAAATGACTTCAGGGCTTTTACAATCTTCAAAAGATGCTTTTATGCAGGCTTCAGCTTTCAATTGGGGTCAAGCCCGATTTAGAGTTCGTGGTCTAGATAGCGAAAACGGAACCATGATGCTCAACGGTATGGTCATGAACAAACTTTATGACGGAAGACCACAATGGAATAATTGGGGAGGTTTGAATAATGTACTTCGCAATCAGGAATTTTCGATTGGCACGGCTGTTTCTAATTACACTTTTGGAGGCATCTTAGGAACACAACAAATATTCACCAGAGCATCAATGTATAGAAAAGGAGGACAGTTAACGTTTTCGGGAAGTAATACTTCATACAGCTGGCGTGCAATTGGAACATACGCTTCCGGAATGAATGCTTCTGGTTGGGCGTATGCAGTTTCAGCAGGCAAACGTTGGTCAGATGAAGGTTTTTTTGAAGGAACGAATTTCAAAGCAGAATCTTTTTTTATCAGTATTGAAAAGAAATTAAATGCAAAACAATCTTTAAATTTTACAGGTTTTTATACACCCAATTCCCGAGGGAAAAATTCTGCAAATACAAATGAAGTGACCCGGCTAACGAATGAAAAATACAACTCGTATTGGGGTTTTCAGAATGGAGAAAAACGAAATGCAAGAATAAAAACGGTTGAAGAACCGCTTTTAATGCTCAATCATTATTTTAAAATTGATGAAAAAACAAATCTGAATTCGAGTATAATGTATCAGTTTGGAAAAGTTGGAAACAGTAATATAGATTATCAAAGAGCAGACAGTCCGGATCCAACTTATTACAGGAAATTGCCCAGTTATTTTAGTTCGCTTTATGCAAAAGATCAGGGAGAATTTTCAGGAGCTTTTACTCCGGATTATGAAAATGCAGAAAAGAACAAAATCTCATTTTTAGAAAATCCACAAATAGACTGGAACGCCATGTATCGCACCAATCAAAAACAAATTGCAAATTCCAGCAGCACAATTAGTGACTATGAACCTTCGCAAAGTCATTATGTTTTATATGAAGATCGAACGGATGATAAAACTTTTGCAATAAGTTCAAATTTGAATTCACAGCTAACACAAAATATTTTTTTTGATGCTGGTTTTACTTTTAGAAACCTGAAATCACATAATTTTCAATATCTTTTAGATTTACTCGGAGGTGAATATTTCGAAGATATTGACCCTTTTTATAAAGGAAACCAGTCGCAATCAGATTTACAAAATCCAAATAGGAAAGTAAAAGAAGGAGAAATTTATGGTTATAATTATAATTTTCTGGCTAATACAGTAGATGCTTTTACTCAGTTTAGATTTACTTATAAAAAAACGGATATCTATTTGGCACAATCGTATTCTGTATCTAATTATCAACGGGAAGGTTTATATCAAAACGGAATTTATCCAACAACTTCTTTCGGCAAAAGCCAAAAAGCAAATTTTGAGAATTTTGGCTTCAAAGCCGGATTTACCTATAAAATTTCAGGAAAACAATCTTTGTTTTTTAATGGATCACATTTGACAAGAGCGCCTTCACTCCGAAATACATTTTCGAATTCACGCTTAAATAATTCCATTGTTAACGGAATCGAAAGCGAGAATATTTCAAGTGCCGAAGCCAATTATGTTTATCATTCGCCCAAATTGAAAATGCGTTTGACTGCTTATTACACTTTAATTAAAAACAGTACAAAAACTTCCTTTTTTTACGCCGAAGGTATTTTTGATAACGGAGCAGGTTATGATCCCACAGATGCTTTTGTGAGTCAGACTCTAACACATTTAGATAAGAAAAATATTGGAGCAGAACTGAGTTTTGAATATCAAATTTCCTCTACTTTAAAATCAACTTTATCTGTTGCATATGGTAATTATACTTACAATAGTAATCCGGATGTTTTAATAACTAATGATACGAATGCTGTAAAAGCAGACAAACAAACCACTTTTGATTTTGGGAAGGCTTACATTAAAAATTACAAACAAGCCGGAATGCCACAGCAAGCCTATTCAATTGGTTTAGAATACAGAGATCCAAAATTTTGGTGGATTGGATCGAACATAAATTATCTCTCTAAAAGTTATCTCGATTTTTCTCCCATTGCCAGAACAGCACAATTTTATATCAATCCGGCAAATGGTTTTTCTTTTCCGGAAGCGACAAAACAGCGAGGTGATGAATTGTTAAAACAGGAAAAGTTTAACCCAATTACATTATTAAATGTTTCAGGAGGAAAATCCTGGCGTATACACGGAAAATATGTTGGGCTTTTTTTAAGTATGAATAATGCTATGAACAGAACCTATAAAACAGGAGGTTTTGAGCAGGCAAGAAATGCCAATTTTAGAGCTTTAAATCAGGATATTTCTAGCGGAACGCCATCCTTTGGCCCAAAATATTATTACGGATACGGTCGAACGTATTTTGTAAATCTTACGATCGGTTTATAAACCTTAAAATTAGAATTCTTATGAAAAAGATATTTTTAAAGTCAATTTTGGCACTTTCATTATCACTTATTTGCGGATGTAATAATGATGTTGAAACACCAAAATTAGAATGCACTCAACCTGATTTGACGGTGAATAAAACAGTCGAAAAAGTACACGATCTTGCTGGTATAGTGGCAAAACAATATGTTTATGATGATATCATAGAAGCCTATGTGGTGTCTAGTGATGAAGAAGGGAATTTTTTTAAGACGATTTCGTTTCAGACTTTGGCAAAAGAGAGAATTCCGGCAATTGGTTTTAGTGTACCAATTGATGCTTCCAATACTTATATCGATTATCGTGTTGGAAATAAAGTATATATAAAACTTAAAAATCAGTTTACAGATTTATTTTACGGCGGACTGCGAGTAGGAAGTTTGAATGTGAGTAATGCCGGAGACCCAACTATTGGCAGAATTTCACAAAATGATTATAAAAATGTATTGAACCCTTCCTGTATAATGGCTGATGAAAATTTATTGGTTAAGAAGGTTTCTATCGAAGAAGCATTAGATGATACTAAATTGAATACTTTGATAGAACTTACTGATGTAGAATTTACAGAAGGAGCATTGGGACGTCATTATTTTGAAGAAACGAATAATGTTGGAGGGTCGACAAATTGGAATTTGCGGGATAAAACAGGAAATCAGATTATTTTCAGAACAAGTAGTTACGCCAGTTTTTCAGATCATTTAGTGCCCGAAGGAAGCGGAACAGTTCGTGGTATTTTGACAAAATTTGGTTCCGATTATCAAATGGTGATTAGGTCAGAGCAAGATGTTGTCATGGGTGGAAAGAGAAATGTTCCGTTTTTTGCTGAAGATTTTCAAACAGTAAAAAACAATGTAAATTTTGTACTGCCTGGCTGGAGTAATATTGTAGAAAAAGCAACAAAATTATGGAAAAGCATGGTTTACGGAGGTAATGGTTATGCAGAGTTTAATACCACAAGTACAACAGCAGCTGAAAATGTTGCCTGGTTAGTCTCGCCTAAAATTAACATGACAGGTTATAAAAATGCAGTACTGTCTTTTAGAAGTGCACAGCATGATTTGAAGATGGATTCTCCATTAAATGCCTTAGAGATTTATGTATCAACAAATTTTGATGGTTCAAATATTTCGAAAGCAAAATGGACAAAATTAGAAGCAAAATTTCCCTCTTTGTCAACACCAGCCCGTGCATTTATAAGTTCTGGCGCAATTGATTTATCCGGTTATTCAGGAAGCATTCATATTGCGTTTAAATATATTGGATCTGGAAAAGATAAAACACTAAATGGCGCTTTTATGGTTGATGATATTAAAATTTTTGGCGAAAAGTAGGTTGTGTTTTTTTTAAAATATGTTTAAAGTATTGATTTTTTGGAAGCTAGTTTAATAGTGTACTTTTTTTGAGATTTAAACTATTAAAATTTGATGGAATTTTGTATTTTGGTCATCCCAAATTGATACTTAAAATTATGAAAACCTACTTTATCGCCATCTTGATGATGGTACTTCCATGCTTAGTGCATAGCCAGGACAACACTGCACCTGTTCGTTTAAAGCAAATCAATATTGTAAAAACAAACTATCAGAACTCAACAGATGGTGAAATTGTAAATAAAACAGTCGTGTTTAAAGAAGGAAAAATACAGACTATTACCACTTCGGATGTTGTACAGCATTTCTTTTACAACAAAGTTGGATTGCTGGATATGACTATAAAAGACAAAGTTGGAAGCGATTGGAAAGAAGTCGTGAACTACACTTATGATGCAGACAATAATATTATAAAATTTGTAAAAAAATATCAGGAAGGCCCGGATTATATTACAAAAGTGGTGACTTTTGGCTATGAAGGAGCAAGAATAAAAGTAACAACTAAAAAAAGTACCAACCATCAAAATTTAGTGGATGATATTGAATATATTGTTGAAAACGGTATTATTGTCAGACGTACTTCTCGTGATAAAAACAAACAAATTGTTGGTAAAATAGAGTATGTTTATACTAATGATAATGTAATAAGACACAAAGGTTTGGTAGGAGATAAAATCTCTAAGACGTATACTTTTGATGATAAAAAATCTGTAGATCAACTTATTGTTCAGAATTTGTTTGGTGATAATTATAAAGTAATTGTACCGATGATTTCTTATCACGAAGAGGAGTTTAGTTTTGAAGCTATATCCTATAATAATGAAGTTAATTTTAGTCCGTCATCTGCGGCTTTGGTTGCTGTAAGCAGAAAGTATAAATATAATAAATTGAATTTTCCAATTTTCTGTACTCAAATTGAAGAGAACGGAATTGTAAAAACGGAGAAAACATTTATCTACGAATAAAACGGTATTTTCAGTTTGATTAAACCATTTAGAAAGTAATTTCTAAATGGTTTTATTTTTTAAAAAAGAAACAAACTCTTAAATAGAACTTAAAAACAATATTCTATAAGGGTTAGTGTTCTACAAATCATTAAATTTGCACCTTATTCAAAGCTATGTTAGAAAAAGAAGTTATAAATTTTGAAAGAACAGCCATTGTTGGTATTGTAACTCAAAATCAAAGTGAGGAAAAACTTAACGAATATCTTGACGAATTAGAGTTTTTAACTTTCACCGCTGGTGGTGAAGTGATCAAACGTTTTTCGCAAAAAATGGAACGCCCGAATCCAAAGACTTTTATGGGAACGGGTAAAATTGAAGAAATCAATCTTTTTGTAAAAGAAAATGATATATCGACTTTAATTTTTGATGATGAATTGTCGCCTTCTCAGCAAAAAAATATCTCTAAAATTATTGATTGTAAAATCTTAGACAGAACGAATTTGATTCTGGATATTTTTGCACAAAGAGCTGAAAGCTCTTATGCAAGAACACAGGTTGAATTAGCACAATGTATCTATTTATTACCTCGACTTTCTGGTTTATGGACGCACCTTGAGCGTCAAAAAGGGGGTATTGGTATGCGTGGACCTGGGGAAACAGAGATTGAAACAGATAGACGTATCGTTCGTGACCGAATTTCGTTGCTGAAAGAAAAAATCAAAACGATTGACAAACAAATGGGTGTTCAACGTAGTAATCGTGGTGCGATGGTACGTGTGGCGTTGGTAGGTTATACCAATGTTGGAAAATCGACCTTGATGAATGCAGTTGGTAAAAGTGATGTTTTTGTTGAGAATAAATTATTCGCAACGCTGGATACAACAGTTCGAAAAGTAGTAATCAAAAATTTACCATTTTTACTTTCTGATACTGTTGGTTTTATTAGAAAATTGCCAACACAATTGGTAGATTCTTTTAAAAGTACATTAGATGAGGTTCGCGAAGCCGATTTGCTTTTGCATATTGTAGACATTTCGCATCCTGATTTTGAAGATCACATCGCATCTGTAAATCAGACTTTGCAGGATATTAAAGCACATGAAAAACCTGTAATTATGGTTTTTAATAAAATTGATGCTTACAAACATTTGACGATCGATGAAGATGATTTAATGACGGAGAAAACGCCAAGACATTACACGCTTGACGAATGGAAAGCAACCTGGATGCATCGTTTGGGAGAAGAAAATGCATTATTCATTTCGGCTACCAATAAACAAAACTTTGAAGAATTTAGAGAAAGAGTTTACGAAGCCGTTCGCCAGATTCATATTACAAGATTTCCGTATAATAAATTTTTGTATCCGGATTATAAGGATGCGATTGAGAAAGAAGAAGAATAAAACAAGAATAAAAAAAATCCCAAAATTATATTTTGGGATTTTTTTATGGGAATAAACTTATGCTTTTTTCAATTCTAATTTTTCATCATCCGGAGAGGTGTAAACGTCATCAGACTCGCTTTCGTATGGTTTAAAAGTACCATCGGCATTTTTTACGACCATGATAGCTTCTCCTTGGTATTTCTTAAAAGAGATTTCTTTTCCATCTTCAGTTTTAACATTGAACTGATTTCCATTTGGCCAAACATAACCTGCTTTATCAGTACCTTCATAAATAGCTATAGCAGGAGAGTAAGAATCTAAACTAATCATACCACTTGAACCAGTTGCAGCGGGTTTAAATCTTGTAAATTCAAAAGTTCCCACGAATATTTTCTTTTTATAATAGGCAGTTCCTTTAAGAGTAATGCAATAAGCAGATCTTGAAGTTAAAGTTTCTATTTTGTGTGTAAAATTATTCTGGTTTACAAATCCTAAAATTTGAAGATTCTTTTTGGCATTGTCCGGCCACATGGCTAACATACCAGCGTTATCTTTAGCAATAGCAAGATATTCATTTGCTTTTGGAAAATTAACTTTGAAAATTTCAATTAAGCTTAAGTTCAAATTAACGATTTTCGTAATTTCCTTATCCTTAATTTTTCCGTAAGGTTTTCCAAGATAGCCTTTGTAGAAATTTTGCATTTGATCTAAATAAGCGTCATCAAATGTAAGTGCTTCAAGTTTACCAAGTAATTCTTGTGTTTTAGTATTAAAATCAACTAATTCAGGGAAAGCTTCACATTTTTCGAAAATTCCGTAATTAAAGGTTAATTCAACTTCATTTTTTGTGATAAGATATCCATCTAATAAGTCATAAGCCTGAAGACATAAAGCATTAGCCATCTCAGTCTCCTGATTACGTCCCTTAACTCTGTCTAATGGAACTGTTCTGTTAACAGATGCCATAGTTATTATCTCATTGTTTTTCCCTAATATTAAAAAGCTAAGATCGCCAGTTACACTTGGTTGACCAGATGCATTAAAAAGGTATTTTGAAGGATTTAAACCTACTATAATTTTCAGATCCGGATTAATAGAATCAATCTGTTTGTCATTTTTGTATTTATCAAGAGTAATATCCTTTTGAAAAGTTTCATTTGGAAGAAATTCTCTTGATCTATCCCATTTATTAATACCCTGAACAATGATATGGTATTTTTTAATGGCATTAAAATAATCTGATTTTGGTACAGGAATTTTGAATTTTTTAGTTTCTGTGTCAGTTTTTTGTGCATTTACAGCGACAGAGATCATCAGAAAAAAAGCGGCAATGTGAATTTTAGTCATATAATTGGGGATATAGTTTAAGGACGTTAAAAATAATATTTTATTTGTTTGAAAATTAATATGTTTGTAAAAATTTTCTAATAATTTATTATTTAATTTTTTTTAAAAAGACAAACCCTTAATCAACCTAATTTGCTATGAAAAAAATTACTCTTTTATGTTTTTCGTTGTTCTCAGTTGCATCTTTTGCACAAAAGGTCGACTTAGATCGCTTTTATTTCAATGTTAGTTATCAGGATCTTCCTAAAACTATAGTTCCTTTAGAACAAAGAACTTATGCAACTAATATTATTACCGACGGACCAATTTCTATTCAGTTTCCAAGTGCAAAAGTTTTAAATAACCAATTAAATATTTATGGTTGGAAAAAAGTAACGGAGAATGCAAGTCTAACTGTCGACCTTAATTTGGCCGATTTTTATGAAGAAGGAACTACTGTTGAAACAAGAAAAGTAGAGGAAAAAGATAAAGACGGAAAAGTTTTGAGATCATATCCAATGTATACACTTGTAACTACTTACAGAGGTAAAGGATATGCTGTTGTTACTGCTCCGGTTGTGGCAAAAGCTCCTGTTGCTGCTGCCCCGGTTGAAGCAGCTCCAAAACCAACTAATAGATTCCTGAAAAGTACAAGTCAGGATGCTCCGGCTAGCGATGCAGGTTCGGGAACAAATACAATGAAATTTAATTTTTCTGATCAGTATACTTATAAAACGGCAGAAAATGCAAGCCAGTCTTATCTTGAAAGAGAAAATGCAAAAAACAGATCTGTGAATTTACAAAACAGATTAAGAGAGTATGTAGAAAACGCTATTAAAAGCGCAAATACACAATTGAATTATAATTTTGGTTTTACGCCAATCAGTTTTCAGGAGCAACTTTGGATTATGGATTCAAAAGAAGAAGAAGGTGCAATTCAAAAAGAAGCTATCGAAGCTGTTAAAGTGCAATTTGCAGGAATGAAAGCAGATCAGCCAATTGATAAATTAACTCAGGATTTACAGCCTTTAATAGAATATTTTGAGTCTCTTAAAACAAAATATACAGAAGACAATAAAGGAAGCAAAAAAATCAGATATTCTGCTTATTATAATTTAGGAAAAATTTATTTGTATTTAGATCAACCTGAAAAAACAATAAAAGAAGGAGAAGGATTAATTGCAAATGATTATGATAAAGGTGATGGTAAAGACCTTATTTCGAGTGCTAAAAAATTAATAGATAAATTTAATGCAGCACAAATCAGAACAAGACACAATCCATCGTTATAAACCTGGATTTTAAATAAAAAAGGGAACATATTTTTGTATGTTCCCTTTTTGCTTTTATGATATTTAAAATCCGAAATTAAGTCCTAAGCCAAATACTTCTCTGGTCTGAAGACCTTGATAGGCATTGTCGTCATAAATTGCCTGAAATGATAAATTGGCTGACAAAAATTTATTCACTTTCATGATAATATTCAATGAGTAATCTATATCAACATTTTGAGGATCTTCTAAATAATTAGAATATAAATTCAAAGTATTTTCAGCTGTTACGTTGGTCATGATAGCCAGTTTGTAATAAACGGAAGCATAAAAACCTAATTCATAACGCATACTTTTGCCTTCATCAACGCCAAAATAATCTCCATCTACATAAGGCAAACCTGAAAACCTGTCGATTCCGCTCGTATAAGCGTTGTCTACAAAAGTGAATTTTGAAGTTAGAGGCGCAAAATTTATTTTTAGGTTAGCATCTTTTGTCCAATAAATACCTGGACCTGTAGTAAGATAACCCGGAGACATAAATTTAGTTTGTTCAGTCCTGATTTGTTTTCCATTTGCATCCTGACCATAAATGTAACCTGTAGAAAATTGCGTTCTAAAATTTAGGAAATAAGAGTAATACCATTGACCGAAAGCTTTTTTTCCAACTATTGAATTGAATTCTAAACGGTCATCTGTTTTTTTTGTGAAGTCATCATTTTTGGTCTGTAAAAGTCCGTAGGAGGCAAGAATTTTATTGTCCCAGGTTATATCATCTTTTTTGTAATTGAAATCATAGTTGATTCCCAGAGTTCCGGAAAAGCTATCTTCTCCACCTGCAATCCAGTTGTTAAAACTCGATTGATTTAATAAAAGTGATACTGTTCCTTTTGTTTTCCAACCTTCTCCTTCAATAGTGTCGTTAATTTTTTTTACTGCTTTTTCAGTATTCTGAATTAATTCTTTTTCTGAATTTTGGGCTTGTACAAAAGTGAAGTTTACTAAAATGAAAAGTAATAACGCTAGCTTTCTCATAGTCTTTAGTTTAGAAGTGTATTAACAAATATACTAAAAACCGTCAAAAGGTTCGGAATTAATTGATCGTAAAAGAAAGTTATTTCTTAGTTTCTTTGTATAAAGGAACCGCTGAACAAGCCTCTCCATACATAATACTTCTGGCAAAAGGTTGCAGATATGTTGTCGCTAGAATGTATGCACGCATTGGAACTGGTTTTTTTGAACAGCCTTTTACGATGACAGGTTTGTTTTTGTATGCTGAATAATCGATCGCAGGTAAGATTTCTTCGTATAAGCTTCCGTCTAAGTCTTCTATGGTTCCATTGACTACTTTTTTAGCATAAGGAGCCAATTGTACTGCTACTAAAATTAAAGCCCAAGCCGGAACAATAGCATCTGTACTGCAATGTACAGCCACATATTGATCTTGATATTGCGACCAATCGTGATTTTTTAAGTGCTCTCTAAAGTCTTTTTCTTTCAATAAAAATCCTTCTAAAAGCCATTGCGAAATGTCAATTTGCACACGCATTCCCTTTGGATAATAATCTTCCAAATCAAATACTTCTAGTACACTGTTGGCAACTTTATTGATAATTTCTTCCATTCTTTAAGTCTTAAAGTCGAAGGTCGAAAGTCATAAAGTCTCTAACTTTGGACTTCATGACTTTCAACTTTGTGACTAATTGTTTTTTTAAGTCTTAAAGTCGAATATCAAATGTCATAAAGCCTTAACTTTTAGACTTTCGACTTTTGACTTTACGACTAAATTAAAGCATTCCTAATTCTAATTTTGCTTCTTCGCTCATTAAATCTTTGCTCCAAGGCGGATCGAAAGTAATTTCTACATCAACATCTTTAATGTTTTCGATTGTTTTTACTTTTTCTTCCACTTCTCTAGGTAAACTTTCCGCAACTGGGCAGTTTGGAGACGTTAATGTCATTAAGATTTTTACTTCATAATCGGTATTAACCATTACATCGTAAATTAATCCTAACTCATAAATATCAACAGGGATCTCAGGATCGTAAATTCCTTTTAAAACTTTTACGATTGATTCTCCTAATTCGTTTGTGTCTATTTCTTGTTCCATTTTTATTTTTTATTTTTAAACACTAAGTGTTTTTATTTTTTACCATTAAGATATTAAGGAAATTAAGTTTTGCTTTTGTGTCAAAACAGTAAGCTTAATTTTCTATTTGACCATTAAGAATAGTAAGATAAGCCTGAGCTTTATGAAACTTAATATCTTAATGGTTTAAATTTTTAATTTTTGTTTTTAGCATCAAAAGCCAAAGCGTACATTTTGATGTTTTTTATCATCGAAACCAAACCGTTTGCACGTGTTGCTGATAAATGTTCTTTTAAACCAATTTCATCAATAAATTCAGTATCTGCATTTATAATGTCTGATGCTTTTTGGTTGGAGAAAGCACGAATTAAAATCGCGATTATTCCTTTTGTCAGGATTGCATCGCTGTCTGCTGTAAAGACAATTTTATCATCGTTTTGTTCGCCTTGCAACCAAACTTTTGATTGACAGCCTTTGATTAAATTTTCGTCTACTTTGTACTCTTCTTTAATTAACGGAAGATTTTTTCCTAATTCGATGATGTACTCGTAACGTTGCATCCAATCATCGAACATTGAGAATTCGTCTATTATTTCGTTTTGTATCTGTTTTATTGTCATAATTATTCTTTAGTAAAATCTGTCAGCAAATTTACCAATTTTTCGATTTTCTTTGGAGGAAAACCATTATCGAAACCTTTTGTTTCGTATGTTTTTGGATTCTGAATTATTTTTAAATTTCCAATTGTGGCACCATCGTAAAAACGTTTTTCTGTTGGCGCTTTTAAAGCAGAAAGACTATCTAAATTTATTTTTTCAAATTCGGATACAATTTTATTCCATTTTGAATTATCTATTTGGCTTACAATTGCTTCCGTGTCTCTTCCGTTTGTTATCGAAACTTTTTGATCTTGAACGACAATCCTTTTGTAAAGTCCTCGAGACATGGCGGTGTATTCAATTTGAGTTCCTGTCATATCTGCTTTTTTTTGACTTGAACAGCCTGTTCCAATAAAAAGAATCAGGAGTAGTAAAGATATTGTTCTCATAAAAGGTTTTTTTAGCTTAACATTGTTTTTGCTTTCTTAACAGCTTCGACCATTGCGTCAATTTCTTCTTTGGTATTATAAAATGAAAAAGAAGCACGAATAGTTCCCGGAATACAGAAGAAATTCATGATGGGTTGTGCGCAATGATGTCCGGTTCTAACCGCAATTCCTAATTTGTCGATAATAGAACCAACGTCGTAAGGATGAATTCCATCAATATTAAACGAAACGACAGAAGCTTTATTTTTTCCGGTTCCGTAAATTCTTAAACCATCAATTTCTAATAAACGTTTTGTAGCGTGTTCTAAAAGTTCGTGTTCGTATTCCTGAATATTATCAAAACCAATATTGTTTAAATAATCAATAGCTGTTCCTAAAACAATTCCACCCGCGATATTTGGAGTTCCGGCTTCAAATTTATGAGGAAGATCTGCGTAAGTTGTTTTTTCGAAAGTCACTTCTTTGATCATTTCGCCACCACCTTGGTAAGGAGGAAGTTTGTTCAGCCATTCTTCTTTTCCATATAAAATTCCGGTTCCGGTTGGACCGCACATTTTATGACCTGAAAAAGCATAAAAATCACAATCTAATTCCTGAACATTTGGTTTTAAATGTGGAACAGCCTGTGCACCATCAATTAAAACAGCCGCTCCAACAGCATGTGCTTTATCAATAATATATTTAATCGGATTTATAATTCCGAGTGCGTTTGAAATATGATTTACCGTAACGACTTTTGTTTTTTCTGAAAGAAGAGCATCAAAAGCTTCGATGATTAATTCACCGTCTTCGTTCATCGGAATAACTTTTAAAGTTGCTCCGGTTTTTTCGCATAACATTTGCCACGGCACGATATTACTATGATGCTCTAATGATGAAACAATAACTTCATCGCCCGGTTTTAAAATAGAAGCAAAACCGTTTGTAACTAAGTTGATTCCGTGTGTTGTTCCCGACGTAAAAAGCACTTCGTGGGCAAATTTTGCATTAATATGTTGTTGTACTTTACCACGAGAAATCTCGTAAGCATCAGTAGCTAATTGACTTAAAGTATGAACACCTCTATGAATGTTGGCGTTAATTTCTTGGTAGTATTTTTCGATGGCATCAATTACAATTTGTGGTTTTTGCGATGTCGCACCGTTGTCGAAATATACCAATGGTTTTCCGTTTACTTTTTGTGAAAGTATCGGAAATTCAGCTCTTATTTTTTGGATATCTAGCATGTCTTATTTAGAAAAATTCTATTTACAAAAGTACTAAAACTAAATTTGTTTATACAGCAATTCTATAATTTCCTTTTATAACGCCATTGCCAGAAGGCGTAAATGCTGATTCCATAAAAATCGATTCGGTTTTCTGCATTATCCTAATTGTATTTGTAATTTGGGTTCTAAAATCGTGAAGATAAATTATTTATATTGCATTAAAAACATCTAACATCATTATGAAAAAGTTTCTCAAAGTATTTGCGATTGTTTTGGTTCTTGCTTTCTTGTATTTCGGATTTACAACGTATCCAAAACTGGATTTGATTTCTGGTTTCTCAGCGAAAAGTGTGGCTTCCGGACATTTTATGGATAATCGATCGTTAGACCTGATTCAGAAAACGGACAATGATATTGATATGATTGATTTGGCGAAAAATTCTATTGATGAAGCAGGTAAGTTTACAACGGCTTCGGTTTATGGTTTAAAAGAAAGAAAAGCTATTTATCGAGAAGGTTTAGGAGCAACTTTAATCAATGATGATTTTGATGTTTCGAAACCGTATTTACTTCCGAAAAGAACAAAATTAGTCAACAATTTTCCTTTTCCTTATGGGAATAATGAACCAAAAGATACTGTTTTTTCAAATGTTGATTATGCAAAATTGAAAAGTGCTGTTGATAATTCATTTGATAAAAATGGAGGAAAGAAAAAGAGAACCCGCGCCGTTGTGGTTTTGTATAAAGATAAATTGATAGCGGAGAAATATGACGTCGGTTTTAATAAAGACAGTAAAATTTTAGGCTGGTCGATGACGAAAAGTATAACAAGTTCTGCTTTTGGAGTTTTGGCTAAACAAGGCAAAATTGATATTTATAAGCCAGCGCCAATCAAAGAATGGCAAAATGACGAACGCAAAAATATTACTGTAAACGATTTACTTCATATGAATTCTGGTTTAGAATGGGAAGAGAATTACAGCACGATTTGCGATGCCACACAAATGCTTTTCCAATCTGAAGATATGGGAAAAGTACAAATGGATAAACCAGCGAAATATAAACCAAACACACATTGGTATTATTCATCAGGAACAACCAATTTATTATCCAGAATTTTAAGAAACCAATTTAAAACACAACAAGAATATCTTGATTTTTGGTATAGCGCCGTAATCGACAAAATCGGAATGAATTCGATGATTGTCGAGCAAGATATGTCTGGAACTTTCGTAGGTTCTTCTTACGGATGGGCAACGCCAAGAGACTGGTCAAAATTTGGATTATTATATCTCCACAAAGGAAACTGGAACGGAGAACAAATTTTGGATGAAAGCTGGGTGAAATATACTGCAACTCCAACAAATACTTCTGAAGGAAAATATGGAGCTCAATTTTGGCTAAACGCCGGAGGGAAATTCCCGGATGTTCCTCGTGATATGTTTTATTGTAGCGGTTACCAAGGACAAATGGTGGCGATTATTCCGTCTTTGGATATGGTTATTGTCAGAATGGGAGTGAAGGAAGAAGAACCTGGATTTGATTTTAATGGGTTTTTGAAGGGAATTATTTCTTCAGTAAAAAAATAAAATTTAACCGCAAAGACGCCAAGTAAAAAGCGCAAAGTTCGCAAAGTTTTAAACTAAACCTTGCGAACTTTGCGTAAATCTTTGCGAATCTTGCGGTTAAACAATACTACAAATCAAATCCTAAATTCACGCCTAATTTCATGGCGATGATTTTAGTAATTCTTTGTTTTAATTCCGGTATTTTAATGCTTTCGATAACGGCATTTGAGAATGCGTACATCAATAAAGCTTTAGCTTCTTTTTTAGGAATACCACGCGATTGCATGTAGAACATAGCTGTTTCATCAAGTTGTCCAACTGTACAACCGTGAGAACATTTTACGTCATCGGCAAAAATCTCCAATTGTGGTTTTGCGTTGATCGTTGCTTTGTCACTCAATAAAATGTTGTTGCTTTTTTGGAAAGCATTTGTTTTTTGAGCTTCTTTTTCAACCAAAACCTTTCCGTTGAAAACTCCGGTCGAACGATCAGAGAAAATTCCTTTATAATCCTGGAAACTCTCGCAATTTGGTGTTGCGTGGTTTACCAAAGTATAATGGTCAACGTGTTGTTTGTCATTTAAGATCGAAATTCCGTTTAACGTACTTGTCAATCTTTCACCAAAGTGATAAAAGTTTAAGTTGTTACGAGTTAAATTTCCACCAAAAGAGAAAGTGTGTACATAAGCATGACTTTCTTGTTGTTGCGAAACGTAAGTGTTGTCAATTAAATTGGCTTCACTATTATCGTTTTGAATTTTGTAATAATCAACTATCGCACGTTTTTGAGCAAAAATCTCTGTAACCGAATTGGTCAAAACCGGATTTTCATTCAAACTTTGGTGACGCTCAATAATTTGAACATGTGAATTTTCACCCACAATAACTAAATTTCTTGGCTGAACCATTAAAGCTGATTCGTTTCCTGTTGAGAAATACATGATCTCAATAGGTTTGTCAGTTACTTTTTTCTTCGGAATATTGATAAATGCACCTTCACTTGCAAAAGCAGTATTCAATGAAGTTAAACTATCATCTTTACTTGCAATTTGATTAAAGTAGGTATCAATAATCATTTTATATTTTGGTTTGGTCAATGCCGATGACATCAAACAAACATCAACCCCATCATGTGTTGTAGAAGACAAATGCGAACTAAAAACACCATCGATAAATACTAATTTATAAGTATCAATTTCGTGTAAAAAGTATTTTTTTACCTGATTAAATTCGATTGCATTTTCTTCCTTTGGAAAAACCGTAAAGTCATTTTTTAAGATGGCGTTTAACGATGTATATTTCCAGGCTTCATCTTTTTTGGTTGGGAAACCTTTATTTTCGAAGTTTTTTAAGGCATTTGTGCGTATGTCATGTAAATCTGAATGTACATCGACACGCTCTTCAAAAGCCATAAAAGACGATACTAATTTTTCTTTTAAATCCATTTCTTTAGTTGTAAGTTATGAGTTATGAGTTATGAGTTTTGTAAACTGTTAACTGTAACTGTAAACTAGTTTTCTGCCTTGATCCAATCGTATCCTTTTTCTTCTAGCTCATAAGCTAGTTCTTTTCCACCTGATTTTACGATTCTTCCGTTGTAAAGAACGTGAACGAAATCAGGAACGATATAATCTAACAAACGTTGGTAGTGTGTGATAACAATGATTGCATTTTTCTCGCTTTTCAATTTGTTAACTCCGTTAGCCACAATTCTTAAAGCATCGATATCAAGACCAGAATCGGTTTCGTCAAGGATTGCTAATTTTGGTTCTAACATTGCCATTTGAAAAATCTCGTTTCTTTTTTTCTCCCCTCCTGAAAAACCTTCGTTTAAAGAACGAGATAAAAATTTACGATCAATTTCTAATAACTCCGATTTCTCACGAATTACTTTTAGCATTTCGTTAGCCGGCATTTCGGCTTGACCGTTTGCTTTACGAGTTTCGTTGATCGCAGTTTTCATGAAGTTCGTTACACTTACTCCAGGAATTTCTACTGGATATTGAAACGAAAGGAAAACTCCTTTGTGTGCTCTTTCTTCAGGAGCAAGATCAGCAAGATCTTCTCCGTCAAGGAAAACTTCTCCGTCAGTAACTTCGTAGTTTTCGTTTCCTGCGATAACTGCAGAAAGTGTACTTTTTCCAGAACCGTTTGGCCCCATGATAGCGTGTACTTCGCCAGCTTTAACTTCTATATTAATTCCTTTAAGGATTTCTTTATCACCAATTCCGGCGTGAAGGTTTTTTATTGATAACATTGTTTTTTTATTTTTATATAAATGTCAATTCTATTTTTGTTTGTTGGTTTAGGATATTGGCATTAAAATGCGCGTGTCCTAAATATTCCATGCCTAAATAATCGGCTGATTTTTTGAACGGAATGTAAAAACTATCCTCTATTTCGTTGTCGTGTGAATTGGATATCACACCAATTTTCTTTCCTCTAAGTTTTCTTCCGGTTTCTTTTTCAATTCGGATTAAATCTGAAAAACGATCAAAGAAAACCTTCATTATTCCACTCATATTGTACCAATATATTGGCGTTGCAAAAATTAAAGTGTCGTACTCTTCAAGTATTTTTCTTATTAAAGGCAGAAAATCATCTTCTCTGTTTTTGCTTTCGTAATCATAATAAGAAATATTATAATCACTTAAGTCAATCACATCTATTCCGGTATCTTTAGAAATTTCATCCACAATTCGGGTTGTGTTTCCGTTTTTTCTGGATGAACCTAAAATGATTACTTTTTTGTTTTCCATTAATACTTATTCGTAATGTCCTTTCAGAGAAAGAATATTTAGTATTTCGATATTATTTTCTTCTGTAATTCTGTAAATAATCCTATGTTCTTTATCAATTCTTCTTGACCATCTTCCGGATAATTCATATTTTAATTGTTCGGGTTTTCCAAGTCCTTCGTAAGGATGAATTAAAATGTCTTGAATTAAACTTGTGATCTTTTTCATTATTGATTTGTTTCCAGACTTCTTCCAAAAAAGAATGTCTTTTTGTGCCTTTTCAGAATAAATTATTTCCACAAATCCTCAACTTTTATTTTAACTCCTTTTCCTTCTTCAATACTTTTTTCAGCATTAAGAATCTCTTTTACAAATTCTGGATTATATGGTTTCTCTATTTCTTCAATAATTTCAAAACCAAGAGATTTTGCCAGCGATTTTAAAACCGGAAAATCTTTTTTCTTTACATTTTTTAAGATGATATCCATAATTGTTGCTTTTTATTATCCAACAGATCCTTCTAAAGAAATCTCTAATAATTTTTGAGCTTCAACAGCAAATTCCATTGGTAATTTGTTCAAGACATCTTTACTGAAACCGTTTACAATTAAGGCAATCGCTTTTTCAGTCGGGATACCTCTTTGGTTGCAATAAAAAACCTGATCTTCTCCAATTTTACTTGTAGTTGCTTCGTGCTCGATTTTAGCCGATGGATTTTTACTTTCGATATAAGGGAAAGTATGCGCTCCACAATTGTTACCCATTAATAATGAATCACATTGTGAAAAGTTTCTTGCATTCTCAGCTCTTGGGCTAATTTGCACTAATCCACGGTAACTGTTTTGTGATTTACCAGCCGAAATACCTTTAGAAATAATAGTCGATTTAGTGTTTTTGCCTAAATGGATCATTTTAGTTCCCGTATCTGCCTGTTGGTAATTATTGGTAACGGCAATTGAATAAAATTCTCCTACCGAATTATCTCCTTTAAGTACACAAGAAGGATATTTCCATGTTACAGCTGAACCGGTTTCAACTTGTGTCCAAGAAATTTTAGCATTTGTTTCGCATAAACCTCTTTTGGTTACGAAGTTGTAAACCCCACCTTTTCCTTCTTTGTTTCCTGGGAACCAGTTTTGAACGGTAGAATATTTAATTTCAGCATCGTCAAGAGCGATTAATTCAACCACAGCAGCGTGCAATTGATTTTCGTCACGACTTGGAGCTGTACATCCTTCAAGGTATGAAACATAACTTCCTTCGTCAGCAATAACAAGTGTTCTTTCGAATTGTCCGGTTCCTGCCTGATTGATTCTGAAATAAGTTGAAAGTTCCATTGGGCAACGAACGCCTTTTGGAATATAACAGAAACTTCCGTCAGAGAAAACCGCTGAGTTTAATGCTGCGTAAAAGTTGTCTTTTTGAGGTACAACAGTCCCTAAATATTTTTTTACCAATTCCGGATGTTCTTTGATAGCTTCAGAAATTGGACAGAAAATAATTCCTTTTTCTCCTAATGTTTTCTTGAAAGTAGTTGCAACAGAAACAGAATCGACAACAATATCCATAGCGACATTGTTCATCATTTTTTGTTCGTCAACAGAGATTCCAAGTTTTTTGTACATTTCTAACAATTCCGGATCAACGTCGTCCAAAGTTTTGCTAGGATCTACTTGTTTTGGAGCTGAATAATAAGAAATGGCTTGGAAATCTGGTTTTTGATAATGAACATTTGCCCATTCCGGCTCAATCATTTCTTTCCAGGCACGAAAAGCCTCGATGCGCCAATCGGTCATCCATTCTGGCTCTTCTTTTTTAAGAGAAATAGCTCTTACGATATCTTCGTTTAAGCCAATAGGGAATGTCTCCGATTCGATATCGGTGTAAAACCCGTATTCGTATTCTTTAGTTTCGAGTTCGATTTTTAAATCGTCTTCTGTGTATTTGCTCATTTTTGATGTAAAGATTTAAAGATGTAATTTTCAAAAATTTCAAAGAATTACTCTTTATTAGCCTTGTTATTCTTTAATTAATTTATAGAGAGAATGATTCTCCACAACCACAAGTTCTGCTTGCATTTGGATTATTGAATACAAATCCTTTTCCATTTAGCCCTCCAGAAAATTCTAGAATTGTTCCTGCTAAATATAGAAATGATTTTTTTTCAACTGCAATTGTTATGTCGTTGTCTACAAATATTTTATCGTCGTCGCCTTTGGTTTTATCAAATTTTAAATCATATGACAAACCAGAGCATCCGCCACTTTTCACACCTACACGTACGTAGTCATGTGCGGCATCAAAACCATCATCACTCATCAAATCGATGATTTTCTTTTTGGCTGTATCAGAAACTTTTATCATTGTATATGGTATTTATTTTTTCTTTCATTTTTAATACAAATTCAAATAGTAATGAAATTATTACATTTTTAAAGTACTGTGTTTCAATGTTCAAATGAAATTGTCTGCAAAGATACGACTTAAAAACCTTTTTCCATAACGGTTCACATTATTATAACAAATGTTAAAATAGATAGAAGTTATTTTGTTTTAGAAAATTCTATTTTACGATAAACAAAATCCATTTTCCTTTGAGAATTTTAAAAGAAAAAGAAGTTTTTATTTTTCAAGTTGTCAATAATCTGTAATTTAAGTTAAAATACCGTATTTATACGTATTTTAAATAGTGAATTAGTGGTATTTTTGCACAAAATTAGGGGTAATTATGAAAAAACATTATAAAAATGGGTGGGTAAAAGCACTTTTTGCAGTATTATTTGTTTTTGGATTAGGTGCTACATTTTATATTTTTAGTAAAGAACCAAATCTTGAATTGTCTAAAAATATAACAGATAAAAAACAAAATACAATACTATTAGGCGGGCGAGAACTTGCCCAGAAAGATATATTAGATTCTTTAAATACTTTAAAACTGGCTTATGATGTTGTAATTTTAGAGAATACTTCATTATCGCAGCAATTAGAAATTGAGAAAAGGAATGTTGAAAATCTGATGGAAATCATCAAGGCATCAAAAGATCCTTCGGAACAACAAATTGTGCTATACCGTAAACAATTTTCTGATTTGAAAATTTCATTAAATTCTAATATACTGGAAGTTAAAAAGCTGAAATCTCAAAATAAGAATTTATTGACTGAAATTGAAAGCCAAAATGTAGTTATGTACAAACAAAAGGCTGAAAATGACACTTTAGTTTCTAAACAAAAAAAATTAGAATCGACTTTGAATGATGCCTCAAAATTAACTATGAGTAATTTTAAGGTAGTAGGACTTCGTGAGAAAAAATCCGGAAAAGAATTAGAAACAGATAAAGCTAAAAGTGCTCAAAAACTTAAAGTAAGTTTTACTATCAATGGAAATTCGATTGCAAAAACCGGAAAAAGAATTTTTTATGTTCAGGTTTTAGATCAAAAGAATAAAGTTTTAGGCGAAGATAAATTGATTGAATTCGGAAATGATAAAGCTTTGGTTTACAGTTTTATTGTAGCAGTTGATTTTCAGGGAAAGCCTGCAAATGTTTATGGAATTTTGAATTCTGATGAAAGTCATTTTCCAAAAGGAACTTATTTTGTCAATTTCTTCGACAAACAGGAAATTTTTGGAAACACTTCGATTACGCTGGAATAAGGCTGTAATTTTTTAAAATGAAGTTTTAAAATAGAAATTTCTAGCATAAGGAAATTGGATTTCCTAGCTTTGTTTTCCTATTAGAAATTTACTTTCATGAAACTTTACCCAATAGAATCCGGAAATTTTAAATTAGACGGAGGCGCTATGTTTGGCGTTGTTCCTAAAACAATTTGGAACAAAACCAATCCGGCAGACGACAATAATTTAATTGATATTGCGGCGCGTTGTTTGCTTATTGAAGATCAAAATCGCCTTATTTTGATCGATACCGGTATGGGAGATAAACAATCGGAGAAATTTTTTGGCTATTACTCACTTTGGGGATCACATTCGATTGATAAATCATTGGCAAAATATGGTTTTCACCGAGATGATATTACAGATGTTTTTATGACGCATTTGCACTTTGATCATTGTGGAGGAAGTGTGCAATGGAACGCTGATAAAACGGGATATGAACCGGCGTTTAAAAATGCTAAATATTGGACGAATGAAAATCATTGGGAATGGGCAACGAAACCAAATCCTCGTGAAAAAGCTTCTTTTTTATCTGAGAACATTTTGCCGATGCAGGAAAGTGGGCAACTGAATTTTATAAAACGTCCTGAGGCTGATTTTGGATTTTCTGAAGAAATGAATTTTGGAATTTACTACGTTGATGGTCATACTGAAAAACAAATGATTCCGTATATTCAATATAAGGATAAAACAATTGTTTTTTGTGCTGATTTATTAGCTACAGCGGGACATATTCCACTTCCGTATGTTATGGGTTACGATACCCGACCTTTATTGACCATGCCTGAAAAGTCAAAATTACTAAACGCTGCAGCCGATCAAAATTATTATTTATTTTTGGAGCATGATGCTCATAATCAAATTATAACGGTTGAACACACTGAAAAAGGAGTTCGATTAAAAGAAGTTTTTACCTGCGAAGAGATTCTTTAAAATACACTTTAAATCATAAAAAAATCCCGTTTTCAACTGAATGAAAACGGGATTTTTTTATTTAACTAATTGTGATTATTCAACAATTATCTTTTTAACAGAAGCTGCATCCTGATTAATTAAATATAAATAGTATACTCCTTTCGGTAATTCGGATAAATCTATTCTATTATTTGTATTACCTGAATCTACTCTAAATGATTTAACTAATTGTCCTATTGTATTGTAAACGGTTACTTTATCTAAAGAGATATTGTTGATGTTTACTTCTCCTTTTGTTGGATTTGGATATACAACCGCTTTGTTAAAAACAGAATCGTCGATACCTAAAGTACAAGTTGCAGAATAAACAGTAGTTTCTTCTTTAATTTTAGACCAATTGGCATTTGAATATGCCGGGTCATCAACTTTGATACAACCAAGTGTTTTATTACCTAAGAAGCTTGTATATATCGCAGTTTCTGATTTTTTACCCGTTTGTGATGGTAAAATAAAGTTTTTATTGTTACCATTTTGAACATTCAACGACGTTAGAGGATTGAATTCTAAGAAAACAAGTTCTAATAGTGGGTTGTGAGATAAATCGACATTTGTCAATTGATTCCACGATGCTTGTAACCTTTTCAGTTGAACATTTTTGCTAAGATCCAAAACAGTTAGTGCATTATTATTGCAATATAAATTTTCCAGTTTTGTATTTGTGGAAAGATTTAAGGAAGCAATATTATTTTGCCCGCAAACTAAATAAGTCAAATCTGGTGCATTTGAAACATTTAATTGTGTCAATTTATTTTGCCCACAATCAATCATAGTCAATGCTGTATTTGATGTTAAGTCAAAATTAGTTAATAAATTATCAGAAACATTGACAAAAAGAAGTGCTTTATTTTGAGAAATATCCAGATTAGTGATTTGGTTTTCTGCTACACTTAAATTTAAAAGCTTAGTATTCTTAGTGACATCCAAACTCGTTAAATGATTATTGTATAAATCTAGTTTCATAAGAGATGTATTTTTACTTACATCTATTGCTTTTAAGTTATTAGAAGAAAGATCTAAATAAGTTAAGGCAGTAAAATTTTCGATTCCTGATATATCCGAAATATTAGCACCCGAAAGATCCAGATATGTAATACTGCTAATATCGGCGGTGGTTATTTTTCCGTTAAGGCCATCTTTATCAATTCCCAAATCAATCAACTTTTGTTCAAAACTACTGTCATTAAGTATTGTATAGTTCGTACAATCTACATTGTAATTTGCTGTACTGTCTTTAAAACTTGTCCAGGTTTGGTTTGAGTAAACCTGATCATCAACCTGAATACAACTTAAATCTAAATTTTTAGTAAAGTTAGAATTGTTCTTAAAGTTTTTATTATTTCCGTTTTTCAGATTTAGTGATACTAACCTATTACTGCTACAATCAAGCACAGTTAAATTTTTGTTTTGTGAAATATCCAAATTTGATAATTGATTTCCGCTGCAGTTAACAGTTTGTAAACTTGTGAAACCTTTAATTCCTGTTAAGTCTTTAATATTGCTGGCTAATAGATTTAAAGAAGTTACACTTAAAATACTGCTATTCAAAATAGTTCCGTTTTTACCATCTTTATCGATTTGTAAATCAATTAATTTGTCTTCAAAAGCCGGATCTGGTATTGCGGTAATCTGAGCACAGTCTATAGTAGAATAAGATGCTATAGTATCTTTGAACCCAGACCATTTTTCATTAGAATAAATGGCATTGTCAACAACAATACACGTTAGCAAAGGGTTTTTCGAAAAGTTAATAACATATGATTCCAATTGCATTGAGCCATTGTTTCCATTTTTTAAATTTACGTTGGTGAGGAGTGGATTTTCGGAGCAAAGAATAGTAGACAAAGCAGTATTTTTAGAAACATCCAGGCTTGTTATTTGGTTTCTTTCACACCATAATAGTCGTAATAATTTATTATTTGAAACATCAATATCTGTTAGTTGATTGGATGAACAAGTAAAATATTGTAAACTAAGATTCTTTGAAACATCGATGGCTTTTAAACTATTATTAGAAATGACTAAGTTTTCAAGAGCCACATTTTTAGAAAGATTAATCTCTGTTAGATTATTATAATTGGCAAGAAGATCTTTTAAGGCCAAATTTTTGGAAACATCTAAGCGAGTCAATTTGTTTGACATTACGTTTAAAGAGTCTAATGCCTTGAAATTCTCTATTCCGGTTAAATCGCTAATATTAGCACCATAAAGATTTAGTGCTGTAACCGAACTAATATTTGAAGTCAAAACTTTTCCGTCAGCAGTTCCGGAATCAATTCCTAATGCGATTAATTTATTTTCAAAATTACTATCAGGGATTTGAGTATAATAAGGACAATTAGTGTTGTAACTTGCATTTTGGTCTTTTTTATTAGCCCATTTTGTATTAAAATAATCACTATCATCAACTTGAATACAGTTTAGATTTGGATTGTCTATAAGATTTAAATAGGCAAATTTAACATTGTTTGCATTCTTCAAATTTAGACTCGTTAATTGATTAGAATTAGAATATAAACCAACTAAGGCAGTATTTACGCTAACATCCAAAGTGGTTAGCTGATTTTTTGAACAATTTAAAAATTCTAAAGCTTTATTTTTGCTTATATCCAAATTTGTTAATTGATTAGATTGACAATATAGCTCTGTTAGAGTCGTGATTTTAGAAACATCCAATTGGGTTAATTTATTTTCGCGACAATCCAGCAGCTTTAAAGCTGTATTCTTACTTACATCTAAACTGGTCAATTGGCTAGTATTACAGCCCAAAAATGTTAACGCAGTATTTGAACTTACATCCAAAACAGTATATTTGTTTGAACCAGAATCTAATTTTGTTAACGCTGTATTCTTACTTACATCTAACGATGTTAATTGATTTGAATAACAGCTCAAATTAAGTAAAGCAATATTATTACTTACGTCTAAAGAGGTTATTTTATTGTTGTTACAGTCTAGAGTAGTCAGAGCGGTATTTTTACTTACATTTAGTGTTGTTAATGAATTTTGACCACAATACAAATCAGTTAATGATACAAAGTCTTGTATTCCTGTTAAATCTGAAATATTACTTTTGGTAAGGTCTAAAAACTTTACAGTGCTAATATTAGATGTAACAACTTTTCCATTTAATCCATCACTGTCAATTCCTAAATTAATTAGTTTTTGTTCAAAATTTGAATCTGGAATTAAAGTGTAATTAATATTATTTCCGGGTACATACAAGGCTGAAATTTCTTGCGGTGTTAATACGCGATTCCAAATGGCAATATCATCTATAGAACCTTCAAAATAATTGTTTGCATTGTTTTTTCCGATGTTACAAATACCTCCAAATCCTTTTGTAAACAAATTAACGGTTCCGGTTAGTTCAAGAACATTGTTTATATACAGTGAAAAAACGTTGGTGTCATCATCAAAAGTCATCGCAAAAAAGGTCCATTCATTATTAAAATAATTTTTTTGAGATGAAAAAGTCTGAGAATCAAAATTTACATCTAAATTTCCTTTGCGATAAAAGGTTATTTTAAAAGAATCTGCATCAGCTCCGTAACTTGCAAGACAAAAATCAAAAGCGCTTGAGCTCACAGGATCACTTGCTTTAAACCAACCAGTCATAGTTCGTGTGTTAGTAGCTTGTGGATTATTTGCCAAATAGATGCTCATACCACTATTTAGTCCGTTAAAAGAATAAGCAGCATTGCTATTCCCGAATCTGTCAGTAGTTAAAGTAAGATTTTGTGGATTTCCATTAACTCCGTTTCCACTTTGGTCATTTGCATTTCCATTAAAAGGATAATATACAATCAAACCATTTGTTGGTACTGGCTCATTTCCTGGAGGCACTGTAACTGTTATGTTGACTGAAGCTCTCATTATACTTTCGCACCCATTGATTGTTTGTGAAATATAATATGTACCCGTTTGTATTACAGTCGATAAATTTAAAGCAGTTCCGCCAACAGGCACACTAAACCATTTAAGGTTAAGTCCGACAGCTTTTAAGTCTGCAACTGTAGTAATATTATTGAATGTTTGTGAGCTGGCAGTTGGAGGTGGTGTATTATTTGCAGTAATAGTTGTAGTGTTCGTAACAATACATCCGTTAGCGTCTTTTGTGTTAATTGTGTAAGTTCCTGCCGATAAACCCGTAAACACATTTGAACTTTGGTAAGTAAAATTCGGGGTAATTGCATATTGGTATGGGAGCGTTCCTCCATTTGCTGTAGCGGTCAAACTTCCATTATTATTGTTACACGCATTTGTACTTGTTGTTATTAAGTTAAGAATTGTTGGCTGCGTAATAACAAAACTTTTTGTAATGGATAATGAAGAGGCATCTGTTACAGTACAAGTATAATTTCCGGCTAATAATCCCGTAATGGTTGCTGTAGTTGCACCATTAGACCAAAGATAAGTATATGGAGCGGTACCGCCTGAAACTGCTGTTACCGAAGCTGAACCATTTTTATCACCAAAACAGTTTATATTAACTTGAGACCCTTGTATTATAAGCGAAGATGGGCACACAACTGTTATTGGTACGTTATTATTAACATTTGTACCATCACCTAATTGCCCATCAGCATTATCTCCGAAAGTCCACATAACGCCATCAGAACTCACAGCAGCTGTGTAATACCAACCTGCGTGTACGTCTTGCCAATTTTTTGAAACTCCTATTTGTATTGGCACAAGGCTGTTTAAGGATGTGCCATTTCCTAATTCGTTATGATAATTATATCCCCAGCTCCATAAAGAGCCATCTGTTTTTATGGCAATTGTATGATCGCCCGCCGCTCCTAAACTTTTCCAATCTGTAGACGTTCCTATTTTTATCGGAACATAGCTATCCGTAGTTGTACCGTTTCCTAACTCTCCATATTTATTTTTCCCCCAGGCCCATAGTGACCCGTCTGTTTTTATAGCAAGTGTATGACTACCTCCTCCACATATACTTTTCCAGTCAGTTGCTGTTCCTATTTTTTTTGGAGAATAACTTTTCGAAATAGTACCATCTCCCAATTGTCCAGTATCATTTCCTCCCCACGTCCATAAAGTACCATCTGTTTTTAAGGCAATAGTATGATAATAACCTACTGTTATCGATTTCCAATCTGTAGCTGTTCCAATCTGCTTAGGAATGTTGCTACCTGAACTGGTACCGTTTCCTAATTCTCCAAAATAATTATCTCCCCAAGCCCATAAAGTTCCATCGTTCTTTAAGGCAACTGTGTATTGATTTCCTGCTGCCACTGTCTGCCAATTAGTATCGGTTCCTATTCGTATAGGAATGCTTTTATTTGTAGAAGTACCATCTCCCAATTGCCCTTCCTTGTTGCTTCCCCAAGCCCACAAAGAACCATCGTTTTTTAGAGCAACAGTATGATTAGTTCCGGTAACTACTATTTTCCAATCAGTAGCTGTTCCGATTTTTTTTGGCGTATTGTTACTTATAATAGTGCCATCTCCTAATTGTCCACTTTTGTTTTCTCCCCAGCTCCATAAACTATTATCTGTTTGTATGGCTACAGTATAACTATATCCAGCAGTCACCGTTTTCCAGCATTGGGCATTTATTTGTAAACAGGAAAATATTAAAAGTAAGAGTAAAGTTTTTTTCATATGCTAAGATTTGGATTGTTTGAATGTGTGGTTTTGATTGAAATTTATTTTTGTTTTACAGATTTTGTAAAAAGGTAAAATCGTTGTTTTCCTTAGGTTTAGGACTTTAAGTATCAGTTTGCTGTAATGTTGTTTGCTGAAATTTGCTAAAAGCAACTAATATTTCATATATTTAGTTATGATTCGGTCGCGCAATTGTATGAATTATAATTGTTATTTCTTTACGAGAAACCGTAAATCGGTATTTGTTTTTGAAAAAAGGGATAGTTATTTAAAAAAAACTCTAACTAAAAAATCCCGTTTTCATTCAGTTGAAAACGGGATTTTTTGTTTAACTAGTTGCAATATTATAGTTTTAATTAGTTTTAAACTTCCAAACCTGACCAATAGTTTCTCCTCCTTTATTATCTCTTACTACAACTCTCCAGAAATATTGTTTTGTAGGTTCAACTGCAACAGTAACAGAACGATCTGATTTGTTGTCCTGCACTTTTTCTGTAGGGGGATTAACCGTACCAAAATATACGTCGTAAGTAAGAGCATCAGAAAGGTCAACATCTGATGAAGTAAAATTTAAATTTGCTGTCGTAGTGCTTAAAACACTGTTTATAGCTGGTGAATTTAAAGAAGGTGCAAATGGCAAATGATTAACCACAGCAACACCGGCTGTATAAAATTTATAAGTTGCCGTGTAAGCACTTGCTAAACCTTTAGCATCTGTTGCTTTTACTCTCCAGTAATAAGCCGTGTTTTTATCTAAAGTAGCTGTATTTGTCAGGTTAGAGGTTCCATCAAGAGTTGATACAATTTGAGTAAACCCATTATCCTTTGCAACCTGAATCTGATAAACCACTGCATCTTTTTCGGGGTCATTAGATTGATTCCATTGAAAAACGACTGTATTGTCTAAACACAATTTATTATCCGCGGGACTCGATAATGCAGGTACACTGGGTGCAGTGTTTACAGGTACAGGTGTCGGGTCCGGTTCATCTCCGCCACCACTGCCGCATGCTGCAAATATTAAACCGATGATTGGTAGGTATATAAAATTTTTCATCTTTATTTTTTTATGATTTTAATATATTCTGGAGTTTCTAAATAGATCTTGGCTGCATAAATTCCTGAAGGTTGATTTCCAAGATTTAATTTTGCAGTTCCATTTTCGATAACATACGCTTTGCGAGAAACTAATTGACCACCAAAATTGTACAGTTCAATTGTAATTTCGTTTTTGTTGGTTGGAATTTCAATCTCAAAAATTCCAGTAGTTGGATTAGGATAAGCAGAAAGAACTGTTCCTAAAATCTCTGTTGTTTTGATTTTTTTAGCATAAATTCCTTCACAAGCTTTTGCAGTTGCAACTTCAAGTAATCCACCTTCACTAAGTTCTACAGAGAAATTAGAATCTGTTGTTTGGAACTGTTCGGTTCCGTCAACAAAAACAGTAAACGGTGCAGTTCCTTCCGTAATTTCTACATCTACTTTTTTAGAAGTTATACTAGATTTTCCAGTTATTGTTGCACCTTTTGCAATAGTCACAGTAAAGTTTTGTTCGAAAATCACATCAGGAATTGTAATCTTGATTTTGTAAATTCCAGGAGCTAACGCAGCCACTTTTAAACTGTTATTTGTAAAAGTATAAGACTTATCATTTACCATAGCATTATAGGCAAATGCTGTTTTTGCTACAATGCTTATTTCTCCGTTGTTTTCACCCAGACAAGATTCGCCTTTAGTTTCAATAGCAAAATTGTTGGCAGGTAAAGTTAATTCTCCAGTACATTCTGTATTATACGTTGCTATAGCGTCTTTTGAACTTGACCAGCTTGTGTTTGCATTAACAACATCATCAACCAGAATGCAAGTCAATTTAGGGTTTGATGTCAGTTTCAACGAATTACCTGATATTATCAAATTATTACCGTTTTTAAGATTTAGACTCGTTAATTGATTTGAACTTATATTTATTGAATATAAATTCGGATTCTGAGAAAAATCAAAAGAAGTTAATTTGTTACTAGATATATCTACAGTTTTTAAAGCTTTATTTGAGCTAAGATTTATTTCTGTTAAAGTTGTGTTGGTAATAATTAGATAAAGCAATGCTTTATTTTTTGAAAGATCAATGTTTGTAATAAGATTATTAGAAGCATAGAATGTTTCCAATTTTAAATTTTGAGAAACATTAATGTTCGTAAGCTTATTTTCATTTATTCCAACATAAGTAAGCATTAAATTTTTTGAAAGATCTATTTCACTCAAATTATTTGTACGACAGTGCAAATGATTTAAGGCTGTGTTTTTAGAAAGATCAAGAGTGGTTAATTTATTGTTTGAACAATCTAAAAGTGTCAATTTTGTATTTTGTGTCAGATCCAGTTTAGTAAGGTCATTGCTGTAGCAATTTAAGACTTGTAATTCAGCAAAATCCTGAATTCCGGTTAAGTCACTAATTTTAGGAGACGCTTCAGAAACACTAAGAGAAGTTAATTTGGAGATACTAGAAGTTAAAACTTTTCCGTTTTCACCATCTTTATCAATACCATTTTTGATCAAAAGTTTTTCAAAATTGATATCTGGAATTAAAGTATACTGTACGTTTGCAGGACATGCTGTTGTAGAGTATGTTGCTGAAGCATCTTTTGCAATCCAGTTTTGATCAGAGAAAGCAGCGTCATCTACCTCAATACAAAGTAAATTTGGATTTTTTGTGAAATTTCCAAAAATTACTCTTTGCATATTTACGTTATTTCCGTTCTTTAAATTCAAGTTGTAAAGATTGTTGCTGGCACAATCAAATTCTTTTAAGGCAACGTTTTTTGAAACATCCAAATTGGTAAGTTTATTAAAACTTGCACTCAAGATAGTTAACTGGGTGTTTTTAGAAAGATCTAAAGCAGTTAAGTTATTGAAACTGCAATTTAAATCGCTTAAAGTCAAAAGTGTAATAAGATTTAATTCACTCAATTGGTTTTCGCTGCAATTTAGTTTTGTAAGCAATCTGTTTTTATTAACAATAACTGTTTTTAATTGGTTTTTACTAAAATCTAACGTTGTTAATGAAGTAAAATCTTCAATTCCTGTTAAGTCTGAAATTGAACTATTTGATACATTTAGGGTGGTTAATCCAGAAATACTTGCAGTAAGAACTTTTCCATTTTTACCATCTTTATCAATGCCAAGATCCATTAATTTAGCTTCAAAATTTGGATCTGGAATTAATGTGTAAGGAACAATAACAGGACAAGCTACAGATGAAAAAGTTGCTGTTACATCTTTTTTTGATGCCCAATTCTGCTTAGAATACGCAACATCATCAACCTGAATACAGGTTAAGTTTGGATTATAGGTAAGTTGTACTCCTCCATTATTACTTATTAATTTTGTATTATTTCCGTTTTTAAGATTAACATTTAATAGTTTGTTAGTACTTGCCAGTAGCTCCGTTAAATTTATATTTTGCGAAACGTCTAAACTTGTTAATTGATTGCCTGCACAAAGTAATTTTGTTAGAGCTATGTTTTTAGTTACATCTAGAGACACTAATACATTATTGTTAAGATACAATAAGGTAAGTTTTGTGTTTTTAGACACATCTAAAGTTGTTAATCTGTTTCCTTGACCGATTAAATTAAGCAGTTCTGTGCTTTTTGAAACATCTAAACTAGTTATGTTATTAAAGTCAAAACCTACAGAGGTTAAAGCAATATTTTTAGATAGATCTAAAGTTGTTAATTGATTTGAACTAACATCTAAAGTTTTCAATAACAAATTTTTAGAAAGATCAATAGTTTTTAATTGATTATTACTGCAACTTAAGGTCGTTAAGTTTGTGTTTTTGGAAAGGTCTAGTGTAGTTAACTTATTATTATTTGTAGATAATTGTGCTAAAGCTTTAAAATCTTCTATCCCCGTTAGATCTAAAATAGAGCTTCCGTCCAGACCTAAACTAGTTCTTGTAGCAATACTTGAAGTTAAAACTTTTCCGTTTTCACCATCAGTATCAATTCCTAAAGCAATTAATCTTTTCTCAAAATTAAGATCAGGAATTATTGTAAAGGCTCTACAATCAACATTAAAACTTGTTGTTGCATCTTTAGTTACTGCCCAATTGTTAGTTGCAGCTACATCAGCAACTTTAATACAATTCAGGGTTGCATTATTTGAAGCGTTTAAAGTAGTTATATTAATATTTTTAGAAAGATCTAAACTACTTAATAGGTTACCTGAAACATTTAAATTTGTTAAAGAGGTAAAAGCTTCAATTCCGGTTAAATCCGTAATAGAACTTCCTGATACGTCTAATGAAGGTAATGTTTTGATATTTGAAGTGGTTACAAATCCATTTTTTCCATCAGTATCAATTCCTAATGCCACTAATTTTTCTTCAAATTTAGGATCTGCAATGGCAGTTGTCAAAGCACAATCTATTGTAGAAAAATAAGCAGTGCTGTTTTTTTCGGCAGACCAATTCGTATTTGCATAAGCAATGTCATCCACCTGAATACAATTAAGGGAAGGATTATTTCTAAATGAAATATGGTTACTTGTAAGCAAAGTATTTTTGCCATTTTTTAAATTTAAGCTAACTAAATTGTTTCCTTCAGCATAAAAATATGCTAATGCCACATTTTTAGATACATCTAATTTTGTCAGGTTATTTGTGGTGACAATTAATTGACTTAACAGTAAGTTTTTAGAGACATCAATGCTGGTTAGTTTGTTGCTTGAACAAAATAAATAATTTAATGCTGTATTTTTTGAAGTATCTAAAGTTGTTAATAAATTTCTTCCAAGTTCTAAACTTCTCAAGCTCACATTTTTTGATAAGTCAAGAGTTGTTAATTTATTATAAGAAACGTCCAAAACTTCCAAAGCTGTATTTTTTGAAAGATCAATCGATGTTAAATTGTTAGAAGTAAGGTAGATATATATTAAACTCGTATTTTGAGTTAAGTCGAAATCGCCTAATTTGTTGTTTATAAAACTTATTGAAGATAGGGCTGTATTCTTCGTTATGTCAATTGCTGTCAATTGATTAGAACCCAGATACAATTGTGTTAAAGCAATGTTTTTAGATGGATCGATTGAAGTTAATTTATTACTTCTTGCATCCAATGTAACCAAAAGTGTATTTTGAGATACATCTAAACTCGTTATTTGATTGTAAGAACAATTTAATTCTTTTAACATCAGGTTTTTTGAAACGTCTAGTTTGGTTAACTTTCCAGTTGAAACACCAAGAGGGGCAGAACCATTACAAGCTAGTGTTTTTAAACTTTTAAAATCCTGAATTCCTGTTAAATCTGTAATATCAAGATTGGAAACATCTAATGCTGTCACATTTTCAATGCTTTCAGTATTAACTTTTCCATTTTTTCCATCCTTATCAATATTAAGAGCAATTAATTTATCTTCAAATTTTGAATCTGGAATTAACGTATAAGAATTACAATCTAAATTAAAACTTGTTGTAGCATCTTTAGTAGTATTCCAAGTGGCAGCAACAGCTAGATCTGCTACCTGAATACAAGTTAATGTAGGATTGTTAGACGTGTTTAAAGTTGTCAATGCACTATTTTTAGAAAGATCTGCTTTTTTCAATAAATTGCCAGAAGCATTTAAAGTTTTTAAAGAAATAAATCCTTGAATACCACTTAAATTGACAATAGAACTATTTGAAAGATCTAATGAAGTTAATGCTGCGATACTGGAATTTAACACTAAACCATTTTTGGTATCAGTATCAATTCCCATGGCAATTAATTTGTCCTCAAAGGCAGGATCTGAAATTTGTGTAGCCAATGCGCAATCAAAAGTTGAGAAAAAAGTTTCAGGATCTTTTTGAATTGTCCAATTTGCATTTGAATAAGCAACATCATCAACTACGATACAAGAAAGTTTTGGATTTCCGGTAAGGATTATGTTGCCACTTTTCATTAAAGTGTTATTGCCATTTTTAAGATTCAAACTCACTAATTCATTTGAGGCGCATCCAAAATTTTTCAATTCCGTATGCTTAGACAGATCAAGAGTTGTTATTTTGTTTAAGTTACAAATAAAGTCAGTTAATTTGGTGTTTTTAGAAATGTCAATAGTCGTTAATTGATTTGAAAAAAAATACAAAGAACGTAAATTGGGACTATTTGAAACATCCAGAGAAGTTAATTGATTACTATAGCAGTTGAAATTATATAAATTAATGTTTTTAGAAACATCAATAGATTTTAATTGATTTGAACTACAATCTAATATAGATAATTTGATATTATTAGAAACATCAATAGATTTTAATTGATTCGAATAACAGCTTAAAGAAGATAAGTTAATGTTTTTTGAAACATCAAGAGTTGTCAATTTAAGAGAATTTACTTCTAAGTAGGTTAAAGCAGTATTTTTAGAAACATCAATTGCTGAAAAATTCAGATTGTTTGAACATCTTAAATAAGTTAAGGCTACGTTTTGAGATAAATCAACAGAAGGCACTGCCGTACTAGTAAATTCTAACTTCTGTAAGAGAATATTTTTTGTAACATCGATTGCTTTAATTTGATTGTAGTTAAAAATTAAAGTAGTTAAATTTACATTTTTAGAAAGGTCAATATCTTTCATGGTATTGACACTGAAATCTAAAGTAGCTAAGGAAATGTTTTTAGAAAGATCTAAACTGGTTAGTAAATTTGACGAACAATCCAGTGTTTTTAGATTTAAATTTTTAGAAACATCTAGTGATGTCAATTTTCCATTTCCACCTGAGTTTGAAACTGAGGTACCCTTACAAATAAGTGTTTCTAAGGCTTCAAAGTCTTGGATTCCTGTTAAATTAGAAACTAGCTGAGGGTTTATATTTAAGGATTTAACGGTTTTGATATTTAAAGTAGAAACTTTACCGTCAGTTGGTCCAGAATCAAGACCTAATGTAATTAAAGCTTTTTCAAACTCCACATCTGGAATTAGCGTATACTGTTCTGTTCCCTGAACATACACTTGAACATCATCAATTAAAACATCAAAAGCAGCACTATCAAAACTAAAAGTCGAAAATGATAAATCGTAAGATAGATCCTGATCTGCAGTAAAAACAGTTTCTTTTTGAGTCCATAAATTATTCGTAGCAAAAGCACTGCTTGATAAAGTATTTGCGCTGCCTGTTTTCGAAATATTTAATGAAATTGGGTGATCTCCACTAAAATTAGCACTAACATATTTATACTTATATTTCACAGTATAAGTTACACCAGCTTTCATTGGTACCTGAGCAATGATTTTTGGCGAAGCTGTCTTATACGATAATTTTGCGCTAAACTGTCCTGAAGCAAAATCACCGCTTGAGACAACAGAATTTGCAATAGTCCAATTTTGGGGTATGCCGGCAGTCCAGTTCTCAAATCCAGAATTCGGAACTAAGTTAATTTGCGCATAAATCGAAAAATTTGCCAGTAACATCAACAAGAGTAGTTTTGTTTTCATAGAATAAGTTTATGATTCGGTCGCGCAAGTGTACAAGTTTTAAACCAACTTTCCTTACGGGAACACGTAAAGAGGCTATTTTTTCTTAATAATTTAATCTACGACGTCTCAGAAACACTGTAGTCTTACATTAATAATTGTTTTCGTAGGAAATAATTTAATCTTTGCAGTAAAGAGCTTTTCTATATGTTTTACATTTTCTTAAATCATAACTAAAAAATCATAACACAGTGTTAACTGTTAGTTTTTTGTAACAAAAAATCATAATTTAGACCCATCTTTAACTTTTATTATAATTATATATATGAGTCATATAAAACCAAATAGTTTATCTGCTTTTGCATTACTTGTTTTAGCAGGTTGTAGTGTAACCTTACAAGCACAAGTTTCAACTCCTAAAACAGCGATTACTGCTCCTTTAGCTATTGTTAAAAAAGCTCCGGTTACAGAAAATGAATTAAAAAGATGGAGTCATCTTGATTTGGTAAAAGATACCATTGCAGGAATGAGTGTAGATAAGGCTTACGCCGAATTATTACAAGGAAAAACAGGCGTAAAAGTAATTGTTGGTATTGTTGATTCTGGTGTTGATATTGAGCACGAAGATCTGAAAGGAATGATCTGGACCAATTCTAAAGAAATTCCAGGAAACGGAATCGACGACGATAAAAATGGTTTTATTGATGACATTCACGGATGGAATTTCCTTGGCGATGCCGTACATGAAAATCTTGAAATGACGCGTGTTGTTAAAAAAGGCGACGATGGTTCTCCAGAATATAAAAATGCTTTAGCACAATATAACGAAAAATACGACAAAGCTTTAAAAGACAAACAACAAGTAGACTTTTTGTTGGACGTTCACAATACTATTAAAAAGGAATTAAACAAAACAACCTATAAAATTGAAGATTTAAGCACGATTACTTCTACAGATCAAAAAGTAGCAAGAAGCAAAATGATCATGACTCAAATTTTTACCAATGCAGGTCCAACGTTTGATCCTGAAGCAGAATTGGAAGATTATAAAAAACAAGTTTACGATCAGTTGAATTATAATTTAAATAAAGAATTTGACGGAAGAAAAATCGTAGGCGATAATCCTGAAGACATTAAAAATGATCATTACGGAAATAATGTTGTTTTTGGTCCGGATAAAGAAGAAGCACTTCACGGAACTCACGTAGCCGGAATTATTGCACAAGTTCGTGGTAATAATTTAGGTGGAGACGGTATTGCTAATAACGTTGAAATTTTGACAGTAAGAGCCGTGCCAGACGGAGATGAGTATGATAAAGATATTGCACTAGCCATTCGTTATGCCGTAGATAATGGTGCAAAAGTAATTAACGGAAGTTTCGGAAAAAGCTTTTCTCCACACAAACAATGGGTTTACGAGGCTTTAAAATATGCAAAGAAAAAAGATGTTTTAATTGTGCATGCAGCTGGTAATGATGGTTATAATATTGATGAAACAAAAAATATCAATTATCCAAATGATTCTGAAGACAATGTAAAAGAGTTTACAGATAATGTAATTACAATTGGTGCGATTAATAAAACGTATGGAGAAAATGTAGTAGCTCCATTTTCGAACTTCGGAAAAATCAATGTAGACGTTTTTGCTCCGGGTGAAGAAATTTATGCAACAGTTCCAAATAATAAATACAAATACTTGCAGGGAACATCAATGGCATCACCAAATGCTGCCGGAGTTGCTGCCTTAATTCGTTCTTATTACCCAAAATTGAAAGCAAATCAGGTAAAACAAATTTTGATGGATTCTGGAGTTGCGCTTCCGCCAAGTGTAGTTTTGGGCGAAAATCCAAATCCAGATGCAGAACCAGTAGCAGTTTCATCAGCAGAATCATCAAAAACAGCTAAAATGGTGAATGCTTATAATGCGCTATTAATGGCTGAAAAAATGTCGAAGAAATAAAAAATATAAAACACTAATCACGATGGAAGAGTGGCAACTCTTCCATTTTTATTAAAACAATGATGCGAAAAATTATACTATTATCCTTTTTGAGTTTTGGTTTAAACTCAGCATTTGCACAAAACGCTCCATATTGGCAACAACATGTTGATTACAAAATGGAGGTTTCTATGGATGTCAAAAATTATCAGTACAAGGGAAAACAAGAATTGGTGTACACCAATAATTCTCCTGATACTTTAAGAAAAGTATTTTACCATTTATACCCAAATGCTTTTCAGCCAGGAAGCGAAATGGACGCACGTTTGCATTCGATAAAAGATCCTGATGCAAGAATGGTAAACAAAATTAAAGATGCTGACGGTAAAGAAGTAAAACAAAGCCGAATCGAAACTTTAAAACCAAACGAAACTGGTTTTTTAAAAATTACCAATTTTAAACAAGATGGTGTAACTGCTCAAACAAGAACGTCGTCAACTATTTTAGAAGTGACTTTGGCTAAGCCAATTTTACCAAATTCTAAAACAACTTTTACCTTAGATTTTGAAGGACAAGTTCCGGTTCAAATTCGTCGTTCTGGAAGAAATAATAAAGAAGGTGTCGAATTATCGATGTCACAATGGTATCCAAAATTAGCCGAATTTGATTTTGAAGGATGGCATGCAGATCCATATATCGCGAGAGAATTTCATGGTGTTTGGGGAGATTTTGATGTGAAAATTACAATTGACAAAGAATACACAATTGGTGGTTCTGGATATTTACAGGATAAAAATACAATTGGTCATGGTTATGAAGATGCTGGTGTAACTGTGGTTTATCCAAAAAAAGCAAAAACCTTGACCTGGCATTTTATTGCGCCAAATGTGCATGATTTTACATGGGCGGCTGATAAAGAATATACACACGATATTGTAAAAGGACCAAATGATGTTGATTTGCATTTCTTCTACAAAAATGATCCAAAAACAACAGGAAACTGGAAACAATTGGAGCCTTTAATGGTGAAAGTAATGGATTATTACAACCACAAAGTAGGAGCTTATCCATACAAACAATATTCATTTATTCAGGGTGGAGACGGTGGAATGGAGTACGCAATGTGTACTTTGATGCTAGGAAGTGGTACACTTGAAGGAATTTTAGGAACTGCAACACACGAATTAGGACACTCTTGGTTCCAACATATTTTGGCTTCAAATGAGTCAAAACACCCATGGATGGATGAAGGTTTTACAACTTACATCGAAGATTCTGCTCTAAATGAAATTGCGGCTAAAAAAGAAGAAAATCCATTTAAAGGAAATTATGCAGCTTATTATAGTTTAGTAAATTCTGGCAAAGAGCAATCGCAATCTACGCATGGTGATCGTTATGACGAAAACAGACCATACAGTATTTCATCTTACGTAAAAGGAAGTATCTTTTTATCGCAATTGGAATATGTTATTGGAAAAGAAAATACGGATGCGACTTTAAAAAGATATTACAACGATTTTAAATTCAAACATCCTTCTCCAAATGATATCAAAAGAACGGCGGAAAGAGTTTCTGGAGCTGAATTGGATTGGTATTTAATTGACTGGACAGAAACGACAAATACTATCGATTACGGAATTAAAGACGTAGCTGATAATGCAGGAAAAACAACTGTAACATTAGAAAGAATCGGAAGAATGCCAATGCCAATCGACCTAAAAGTGGATTATACTGATGGAACTTCTGAGACTTTCTATATTCCATTGAGAATGATGAATTTCATCAAACCAAATCCAAATCCGAATGTAAAAAGAACTGTTTTGGAGGATTGGGCATGGGCAATGTCAAACTATAGTTTCACAATTGATAAAAACAAAACAGCAATCAAAAAAATCACAATTGATCCAAGCGGATTAATGGCCGATGTAAAAGCTGCAAATAATGTTTTTGAAGTGAAATAATCAAAAACATACTTATATAAAAAGCCCTTAAAAATAATTTTTAAGGGCTTTTTCTTTTTTTTTATTTATCTAATGAACGAAGATTATATCGTTTTAACTTCAGTAACAACCTCAGATTTTGTTTTCTTAAAAGGAAATAATTTCCAATAACTGGCAGATCTCCAAAGCCATTCAACTGGGCCATAATTGTATTTTGAAAGCCACCACTTACTAATGAATAATTGAAGAATAAAGACAAAAATGGCTAAGAAAAAATAAAACCAATAAGGTAAAGTATTATAGATTTTAAAGCCAATTCCAGAGAATAGAAAAACAGCAATAATGTTTTGCATCATATAATTGGTCAATGTCATTTTACCGCTAACCCTAAAATAGTTGAAAATTGTTTTCAACTTTCCATTAGTATACAATAAACAAATTCCAGAAGAAATACAGAACATTGTATTTATTATAATCCAAAAAACAGGATGGAAATAAGGGAAAGTTACTTTCTGCTTAATTGCAATTTCAAATAGAATACCGGAAATTATGGCCAGAATCAACGTTGTTAAAAAAGTTTTTTTTAATAGTTTTTTAAACTCAGGCAAACGATTAAAAAAGTTAATTTTTTGAGCATAGAAACCTAAAAGCATAAGTGTAAACATCACGACATGTACTGTAACAGCATAAACAAGATTAATCATTTCCTGATAATAAGTTCCCAGCAAATTAAATTGGAATACATCTAGCCAGTTATCAGAGTAAAATAATTTTAAGTATTTAGCAGTAGATTGTACATCTGGTAATGTTTGTTTTATCGAATTGATATAAGCAGTAAGAAACGGAATAGTTAAAAGAAGTATTCCGCATGTTATTAGAATTGTTTTGGATGAACTTTTGTAAAAGAATAAAAGTAATAAGCCTAAAAAAGCGTAGTCTTTTAAGATATCGCCTAACCAAAAGGCAGAATTTATAAAAGCAAAAATAAATAGGAGAAACATTCTCCAACAAAAAAAGTAAACAGGATTTTTTCCTTTTTCTGCTACATTATTAATAAGTACCGCAAATCCATATCCAAATAAAATACTTAATAAGGTCCAGGATTTGGCTGAAAAAAAATACACATTAAAATAGCTGATAATCTCAGAAAAAAGACCTTTTTTTAGAATAAAACGTTCTAATCCAATATATCTAAAATCAACATAATTTCCTATTGCCACTCCCAACAAAGCCCAGCCTCTTAAAATATCAACAATAGCTGTTCGCTTATCTTCCTGAATGGGCTGAAATGAATTTGTCATAGATTTGAATTGGTTTTGGGTTCAAAAGCAATTCAAATGTAAGAAAATAATAATAAAATAATAATGATTGTATGGGAATGAAATGACGAAAAAAAACTCGTTTAAAATTCATTTCTGAAAATTAAACGAGCCTTTACTTTTTTATTTTTTTAAGTCTATCCCAAATGCTCCAGCATATCTTTTGTCATTGTTTCAAGATCAAAAGTATGTTTCCAGTTCCAGTCTTCTCTGGCTTCAGTATCATCGATACTTGCCGGCCAGCTGTCTGCAATTTTTTGGCGGAAATCAGGATTGTAAGTAATCTCAAATTCCGGAATATGTTTCTTAATTTCATTAGCAATTTCAGTTGGCGTAAAACTCATTGCAGCCAAATTATATGAAGAATGTATTTTGATTTGCTCAACAGGTGCTTTCATAATATTGATAGTCGCATCGATCGCATCATCCATATACATCATTGGCATTTTGGTTTCCGACGATAAAAAGCACTCATATTTTTTGTCGGCAATAGCCTTATAGAAAATATCAACAGCATAATCTGTAGTTCCGCCACCCGGAGGCGTAGACCAACTGATTAAACCAGGATAACGTATGCTTCGAACATCGACACCATAAATATTATGGTAATATTCGCACCATCTTTCTCCGGCTTGTTTACTAATTCCGTAAACGGTCGAAGGTTCCATCACGGTATATTGTGGTGTATTTTCTTTTGGAGTTGTTGGTCCAAAAACCGCAATACTGGATGGCCAGAATATCTTTTTTATTTTTTTTGCTTTCGCTAAATTTAATACGTGGAATAATGAATTCATATTCAAATCCCAGGCAAATGCAGGATTTTTTTCGGCTGTGGCAGATAAAAGTGCCGCCATCAAATAAATATCAGTAATTTTATGTACCTCTACAAGATGTTCGATTTGGTTAAAATCTAAAGCATTGACCACTTCAAAAGGCCCGGAATTAACAACATCAGTATTTAATTTTCGAATGTCAGAAGCAATTACATTTTCTGTTCCGTATAACTTACGCAATTTCTGGGTTAATTCTGTCCCAATTTGACCGCAAGCGCCAATGATCAAGATTTTTGGATTCATTTGTGTTTTTTTAGAGACACAAATATAACGTTTTCGCAATTACGTATGTTTTTTTGAATCATAAATTATGTATTCAATAATGAAAAAGTTTGTTTGTTGGATAATTCTCTTTTTCAGAGGTGTGTCTTTGTGCCTGCATGTATGTGTCCTTGTGCCTTCTGAAAATTTGCTATAGATTGCTTTTTACAGCGTCAAAAAAAGAGATCTGACTTCGTTCAGCTTGATATCGAAAATTTAAGTCTGAAAAACTTAGAACCTTAGTACCTCAGCATCTCAGAACCTCAAAAAAAGCACTCGTAATTGTAAATTTACTTTGTAACTTTGTAGCTTAATGTTTTATCAAATGAAATATAAAATATCTCTTTTTTTGCTTGTACTTTTTGTGTTGAATTCATGTCAGAATGATAATGAAAAACGCCTTGCTGAAAACGCAAAAGAAGCAAAAAAGAACGAAAAAATCTTCAATAATATTAATAAAGCCTGGGTTTTTATCGATGAACCAATTAATGAAGCTTCAGAAAAAAATGCGAGTTCATGGAATGAATGGCGTGAGTTTTTAAAAGAACTTGGAGAAAAGCCAAGAAAAACAATTGGTGCATTTCAAAAAAAATCGACTGCAATTTCAAAAAAAGCGTTTGCACTGAACAATAATATTCCTGCAGAATTCAATCAGCCTCAAATAAAAAGCCGAATTTCTATTTTGATTACTAAAGTCAAAATGATGGATTTGTTTATTCATTTAAGCACAATTCCAGACGAAAAAGTAACTTTTCTAATAGGAGAAATCAACAAAGAACTGGTTTCCTTAGAAAGACAAATGGATAAAATTGTCGAGAAAAATAAAATTCCAAAAGAAGAAGGCGAAGAAGATTTCTTAAGAATGCTAGATACAACGCGCGCAATTCCGAACCAGGTTAAAGATCCAAATTTATCAATAAATTGAGTAAAAACGCCTTATATACCATTTATGACAATCTGCCGAAAACGGAGCAGATTGCCAAAAGTTTACTGGAAGGGAATCAGATAAAAATGAACCTTAGTGGTTTGCTTGGATCTGCCGTTTCATTTGTAATTCGTTCCGTTTTCAAGAAAACAGAACTTCCTTTTTTAGTTGTTTTAGACAATAAGGAAGAAGCGGCTTATTATTTGAATGATCTCGAACAAATGATTGGCGAGCAGGACGTACTTTTTTATCCGGCTTCTTTCCGTCGTCCTTATCAAGTTGATGAAACCGATAATGCGAATGTTTTGCTTCGCGCTGAGGTTTTAAACCGAATAAATTCCAGAAAAAAACCAGCGATAATTGTTACGTATCCGGAAGCGCTTTTTGAGAAAGTGGTGACGCGTCAGCAATTGGATAAAAACACTTTAAAAGTTGCTTTGAATGATAAAATTTCGATTGATTTTATCAACGAAGTTTTGTTTGAATACGAATTTAAAAGAGTTGATTTTATTACAGAACCCGGCGAATTTTCGGTTCGTGGAGGAATTGTCGATGTCTTTTCTTTTTCAAACGATCATCCGTACCGAATTGAATTCTTCGGAAATGAAGTCGACAGCATCAGAAGTTTTGATGTTGAAACCCAATTGTCTGTAGAAACGCACAAAAAAATCACGATTATCCCGAATGTCGAAAACAAGATTTTTCAGGAAAACCGCGAAAGTTTCTTAGATTATATTGCTGAGAAAACCGTTCTTTTTATTCAAAATACAGATGGGCTTTTTAGTCAGTTAGACAAACAATTTGCAAGAGCAGAAGAAGCTTTCCAGAAACTTTCAGGAGAAATAAAACACGCCACGCCGGAACAATTATTCTTAAATCAGAGTTCGTTTATCAAACGTGCTTTGGACTTTTCGATTATAGAATTGGCTTCAAACCCCATTTTTAAAACCACTAAAAAGTTTGAATTTCATATTCAGCCTCAACCGTCTTTCAACAAACAATTTGATTTATTGTTGAACAATCTGAGCGACAATCATTTTAACGGATATAAAAATTATTTATTCTGTTCGAATGAAACGCAGGCAAAACGTTTTCATGATATTTTTGAATCTTTAGATGAAGCGAATTCAGAGAATATCAGAAAGCAATATCATACCATTGTGTTGCCTTTGTACCAAGGTTTTATCGATGAAGAAAATCAAATAACAGCTTATACGGATCATCAGATTTTTGAGCGTTATCATAAATTCAACATCAAAAATGGTTATTCAAAAAAACAGAATATCACGCTTAAGGAATTAACCGCACTTTCCGTTGGCGATTATGTAACGCACATTGATCACGGAATTGGAAAGTTTGGTGGTTTGCAGAAAATTCAAGTTGAAGGTAAAACGCAGGAAGCCATAAAATTGGTTTATGCTGATAATGATATTGTGTACGTAAGTATTCACTCGCTTCATAAAATTTCCAAATACAACGGAAAAGACGGAACGCCTCCGAAAATCTACAAATTAGGATCGAACGCCTGGAAAATTTTAAAACAAAAAACCAAAGCGCGCGTCAAACACATTGCATTCAATTTAATTCAGTTGTATGCAAAACGTCGTTTAGAAAAAGGTTTCCAGTTTGCGCCGGACAGTTATTTACAAAACGAATTAGAAAGTTCGTTTATTTACGAAGATACGCCAGATCAAACCAAATCAACGGCAGAAGTAAAAGCCGACATGGAAAGTGATCGCCCAATGGATCGTTTGGTTTGTGGTGATGTTGGTTTCGGAAAAACTGAGGTTGCGATTCGTGCTGCTTTTAAGGCGGTTGATAATAGTAAACAAGTTGCGGTTTTAGTTCCGACAACTATTTTAGCGTACCAACATTATAGAACTTTTACAGAACGTTTGAAAGATATGCCTGTTTCGATTGGTTATCTAAACCGATTTAGAACGGCGAAACAGAAAACACAGACTTTAAAAGATTTAGCTGAAGGAAAGCTTGATATTGTTATTGGAACGCATCAATTAGTCAACAAAAATGTAGTTTTTAAAGACTTAGGTTTATTAATTGTTGATGAAGAACAAAAGTTTGGCGTTAACGTAAAAGATAAATTAAAAACCATTGCTGCAAATGTTGATACATTGACATTAACCGCAACGCCAATTCCGAGAACGCTTCAATTTTCGTTAATGGCGGCTCGAGATTTATCAGTAATTACGACGCCTCCGCCAAATCGTTATCCGATAGAAACGAATGTTGTTGGTTTTAATGAAGAAATTATTCGTGATGCAATTTCGTATGAAATTCAAAGAAACGGACAGGTTTTCTTCATCAATAACCGAATCGAAAATATAAAAGAAGTGGCCGGAATGATTCAGCGTTTGGTTCCAAATGCAAGAGTCGGAATTGGACACGGACAAATGGAAGGCGCCAAACTCGAAGAATTAATGCTAGGTTTCATGAACGGAGATTTTGATGTTTTGGTGGCAACCACAATCATTGAAAGCGGTTTGGACGTTCCAAATGCCAACACGATTTTCATCAACAATGCGAATAATTTTGGTTTATCAGATTTACATCAAATGCGTGGTCGAGTAGGACGAAGCAACAAAAAAGCATTTTGTTATTTCATCTGTCCGCCGTATTCTTCGATGACCGAAGATGCGAGAAAACGTATTCAGGCTTTGGAACAATTTAGCGAACTCGGAAGCGGTTTCAACATCGCCATGAAAGACCTTGAAATTCGCGGTGCCGGAGATTTATTAGGCGGAGAACAAAGTGGTTTCATTAATGAAATTGGTTTCGACACGTATCAAAAAATCATGAACGAAGCCATCGAAGAATTGAAGGAAAATGAATTCAAAGATTTATATCCGGAAGAGAACGATATTGAAACAAAAGAATACGTAAAAGATTTACAAATCGATACCGATTTTGAATTGCTATTCTCTGATGAATATATCAATAATGTCACCGAGCGTTTAAGTTTGTACAACGAATTAGGAAGCGTGAAAAACGAAGCAGAATTGGTTATTTTCCAAAATAAATTAATTGACCGTTTTGGTCCAATGCCGCCGCGTGCCAATGCTTTGATGAACAGCATTCGCATCAAATGGATCGCAACAGCTGTAGGAATTGAGAAACTGGTCATGAAAAAAGGCAAAATGATTGGTTATTTCGTTTCCGATCAACAGTCTGATTATTATCAATCCAAACGTTTTCACAAAATGATAAAATTTGTACAGACACACAGCAATCTTTGTACAATGAAAGAAAAACAAACACCAAACGGTTTGCGACTTTTATTGACTTTTGAGAATGTAAAATCTACGAAACGAGCTTTGGAATTGATGGAAATGTTGGGAGAGTAATTTTTTTATTTTTTAGAAGCAGAAAGATTGTTTTTCAAAAGACGTTCAGTCCCGCTATCCCTTTCAATCTTTTACGCCGAACCCCGGCGCAAAAGGATTTCCAGTCCTATCGGGGCTAGACAAGAATGTTTTGTAATTCTAAGATCTTAAAAAAAAAGACAATTAAGAAAATAGAATTTGTACCTAGCTTCACTACTGAAGTTAAAATGTTTCGAATAGAAGGAGTTTATCTATTTGTTTTTAATATGCTTTCTCTGTAATTAGTGAATGGCTTACAAGATGGATGATTATCTATCTCAAGTTTAGATTTAGCAATTAATTTTTTTGGAGCATCAATTTTATGAAGTAGAACTACAATACCTGTTATTGTTTGTTTATTTTCATAATTTGTTTTTCTATAACTAATTTTTAGGCCACTTTTCTTAATTACAGATAGCAAGGTTGGAATTAAATATTGGAAATCTTGAGGGGAAGAAAATGTTAGATCATCTACATATCTAGTGTAAGTGATATTATTTTCTGTACATAATTTTATAAGTTCATTATCTGTTTTAAGAAAGAAAATATTTGAAAGATGAGTACTCGTGGGTGTTCCTTGAGGAACTTCACCTTTCCAAGTAGTTAATCTTGTAAGTTGTAAAGCAAATTGTTTATTGTAACCTAATTCAATAAATAGATCATGAATTTTTTTTGATTTTATTGAAGGGAAGAAATCTTTTAAATCAGTTACAAAAATATATTTATTGCCTTGATGTGGTTTAGCATTAGTAATGTTACTTTTTTTCTTAACGCCACCATGAACATTATGAGGTAATTCAATTTTAGAAAGAATCCTATCTTTAATTCTGGATTGAATTAGGTTTAATTTTTTTCTTGATGGGCGAATTACTCTTTCTTTTATAGATCCATCTAAGTATGTTTTAGGTTTTCCTGTTTTAGGATCTATTTTTACTTCAACTCTCTCAGTATATTGACTGTCTATATCTTTGATTATATTATTAATGTTTTCGTTTGTTTCTCCAATTATTGAAGGTAAAAACAATTTATGTTTTGATACGGAAGAATTCATTGATCAAAGATTTAACAGATGGATTTATAATTTCAAAAGCTTCTCTTTTTTCGGGAGAAATATCTTCTTCATTTAAAGACATATAAAATAATATTGGCAAAGGAATATTTAGATTTGCACTTATTTTTTTTAAAGTAGCCAAATTAGGTTCTTTGGAATTATTTTCAATTTGAGAAAGGTAGGTTTGAGTAATTTCACAAGATGTAGCAAACTCTTTTTGAGTTTGCCCTTGTTGTTTTCTGGTGTCTTTTATGACTTTACCTATGTTCATAATATGTAGATTAAAAAAATAAAGAGTGTCGGGGAATAAGCGATGAAATCTTTTGGAAGAAACATAATAGACTAAATTAAAAATTTAATAAGGAGGGCAACAATATCTGATACTTCAGATTTATAATGTTTGTCCGTCAATCCCTTTTTTATTTTTAATCTATTCAATTTAGCGGTTGCTTCATGTAATAAATTAGCATCTATCTCCGATAGAGAGCACTGGTTCGTTGCGAAGGTTATAGCGTTTAGTAAACCATCGATGTTTTGGAGTCTTTTTAATCTAGACATATAATTTGTTTTTTAGTAATAGCTGAATTGCTATCTGCTTGTTTAACAATAGCTAATTACTAAATGTGTAGACAATGCTCTCTGCGCACCACTTTAAAATTCTGCTTCCTAAAAGAAACATTGATAATACAACTTTAATTCAATTCTAATCTGATTTAAACTATCTTGATAAAATGGATTTTAACTTAAATTTCATCAAATGATTTTGAGATATAACTTTTAGCGATATCCTAGGCGTTCAACAGGTTTAGAGGGGAATTGTGTACTAAATCCCAATAAAGGGTTGTTCAAAAAAAATGAACAAAAATTTAACTTCTCCACTTAGTAATTAACTTCCAAAACATATTTCAAAGAACTATGATGCAAATATAGTAAAATATTACTGATAGTTAATAAAAAACAGAAAAATATTTCAATTTTTTTTTATAGCCGTATTTAGTTTTTTTTTATTTCATTGTAAGTAAGGTGGTTATGTGTTTTTTAAATTAAAAATAGTGATAAACAAAAAATGGCGCACGAAAATTTCATGCGCCATTTTATTTTAAACTAAATCGAATTTATTTTATAATTAATTTTTTAGTCACTTTGAATTCTTTTGAAGCAATATTTACAATATAAACTCCTGATGATAAATGATGATTGATTTGTCCTGAAGCCGAAAGTCTTTCGGTTAAAACTGTTCTTCCGTTCATGTCTGAAACTGTAATTGCTGCTGCATCTCCATTTTCTAATTCCGGCATTAAAACATGAAATTCACTATCAGTCGCTGGATTCGGATAGATTCCAATTACCTGTTCAGCTTCTGAAACATCATCAATTTTTAAAGCCGATTTTCCTGTTCCAACTGTCGTTGGCTCTAATTGCCATTGTGCGCTAAACCAGCCATCTTGAGAATTTCCGTATTGAGCAGAACCTGTTTGGTTTTCAATATGAATAATGTTTCCTGATTGCCATCTGTTTCTTAATCTTGTCCATGTTCCATCGATATAATCGCTTGACCATTGCGCACTCCAGAAAGTAGTATCTGTTATATTACATTGAACCGTTCCAGTTTGGCTTTCGATATTAATTAATTCACCTGTTGCCACATTTTTAAGAACAAAATAAGTCGCATCTATAGCAATTTTTTGCCATTTATAACTGTTGCCAGAAATCGTTGTTCCGTAACCAACATTTGCTCCGGCATCAGATAAATAAGCTCCGGTCCATCTGTTTTTGATAGTGTAATAATTTCCTCCTGTAGAAGTTGAAACTGTTATTGCACAAGTAGCTGTTTTACTTCCGTCAACAGTTGTTACCGTAATTGTTGCAGATCCGTTTGCTACGGCAGTCACCAAACCTGAATTGTTTACAGTTGCTACAGCAGTATTGCTTGAACTATAGTTTACAGCTTTGTTGGTCGCATTTGCAGGAGTAACAGTTGGAGTTAATTGTTGCGTTCCGCCAACATTTAATGATGCCGAAGTAGGACTCAAACTAACACTTGTTACCGCAACATTTGTTGCGTTCACCGTTACTGCACAAGTCGCCGTTTTTGCTCCGTCCTGAGTTGTTACGGTTACTGTTGATGTTCCCGCAGCTACGGCAGTTATTAATCCAGAAGAATTTACCGTTGCTACAGCTGTATTGCTAGAACTATAAGTTACTGCTTTATTTGTCGCTGTTGAAGGATTAACCGTTGGAGTTAATTGCTGTGTTGCACCAACTAATAATGTTGAAGTTGTTGGTGATAAAGTTACACCTGTTACAGCCACAACTGTTCCCGGATTCGAATCGTACCAAGTATTGTTCATGTACCAACCTGTTTTGTTTCTGCTTAAATCGGCAGTTTGATTGGTTCCGTCATTGAAAATTAAATTGGTTGAAGTTACGTTGGTAAAAGTATAGCTGTACCAGCCATTTCCAGCATCGGTCATATTAACTCCCGGCCAGGTTGCATTTGCCAAAACTCCAGCAGGTAAAGCACTCCAATAATAAATTTTAATTCCGGTTCCCCAGTTTGATGGTTTATAAAAATAAACGGTAAAATTGGTATTCGGATTTACTGTGATTGCAGCAACTGCAGTTTTGTTTCCGTCTTGAGTTGTTGTTGTAATATTGGCTGTTCCCGCCGCAATTGCTGTTACAAGTCCACTTGAATTTACTGTTGCAATGGCTGTATTACTTGAACTCCAGGTTATATTTTTGTTCGTTGCATTTGCAGGCGAAATTGTCGCTGCAAGTTGTTGCGTATTTCCTGCATATAAACTTGCAGTTGTTGGCGAAACCGCTACTGAAGCAACTGGAATTGCTGCAACCGTTATGGCTGAAGTAGCTGTTTTGTTCCCATCTGCTGTAGTAACCGTAATTGTTGTCGTTCCCGCAGTAACCGCTGTTACCAATCCAGAGACATTTACTGTTGCAACTGCTGTATTACTCGATGTCCAAGTCACATTTTGGTTTGTAGCGTTTAAAGGCGCAATAGTTGCGTTAAGCTGTTGCGTAGATCCTAAACCAACAGTTGCTGAGGTTGGGCTAACTGAAACTCCTGTAACGGCTACAACCGGAGCGTTTGTATTGGTTAAAACCAAATATTCGTAAGCGGCGAATGTTCTTGTAGCGCCTGTCGTTAAAGTAACAGAAGCGTTATTATTGTACGGATTCACATAAGTTCCTGCTAACGCTGCCGGAATTACATACGACTTAGAAGCATTTCTTAAATTCGACATTACGATTACTTTTTCAGTACCTAATGTTTTGGTAAAAATACTGATATCATCATTCGCATACGTAGTCAAATCTCCACGTCTGACAGCAGCACTTGAAGTTCTGAAATTTAAGATTTTGGCGAAATCTGCAGCTGCAGTTGGATTTTGTGACCAGTTGAATTTGAAGTTTGTCCAAGGCCAGTCTGTTTTTGGCTCGTAGTCGATTTCTTGTCCGCTCATTAAGAAAGGAACCCCTTTCATATAAGCTGAGACTAAGAAATTAGCAACAATTCCGTTGTGACTTTTGAATACGATAATTGGTCTTCTTACGCCATCATCATTCGTATAAGTATCATGGTTACCAGTATATCTAACTATTTGCTGATTACCGGTTGCTTTCGCATATTCATAAGTAGTCTGATCCTGGATTCTTTGAGAAACCGGTCCTCCACTGGCAATATCATATAAACCGGCATGAAACCATCTGTCTCCATAATTCATATCAAAACCAACCTGAAAGTTTTCTTGTCTGTCTCCTTCGGCTAGCATTAATAATTTATGAGATGAAATTCCTCTAAGGTTAGTATTAACTTCAGACCAAAAATCTAAAGGAGGATTATTGGCATAATCGCAACGATATCCGTCAACGTTTGCTGCGTAAATCCAGTAGCGCATGGCATCTTTGATAGCATTTCGAGTAGCCGAACTATTAAGATCAAGAGCGGCAATATCGGAGAAGTTTCCTAATTGCTGAATGGTTGTACCACTTCTCATATAATATTCCGGATGCGAAACGGTCCAGACATTATCCCAGGAAGTCCCGTTGATGGCGATGTCTAAAATAACAGCCATTCCACGGCTGTGAGCACCATCAACTAAAGTTCTTAAATCTGAAAGAGATCCATATTCTGATCCAACGGCTTTAAAATCTTTAATACAATAAGGCGAAGGCGAACTTCTGGAATCGGTACCGTGTGGGTAAATGGGCATTAAATAAATAACGTTCGTACCGAGTGCTTTTATATTATCTAAACGGGCGGTTACTCCGGCTAAATCTCCGTTAGCACTAAACGGGCGAATATGTACCTGATACATGTTTACATCTCTGGTATCCGGGACACCAGCGAATGGCGTGCCGTATTGAGGCGGATCTTGTGCATAAACGGAACTTGCAAATAATAATAGAAAACAGATAAGCGTTTTCGTGAAATGAAATAATCTAGTGGTAATTTTGATTTTCATAATTTCGGTTTTTTTGCATGCTTGTCAGCATCTTTAACTAAAATTCATTCTCACTCGCATTGTTTTAAATTTGACAAACATTTTGTGGTTAATAGTTTTCAAGTAGTAAAATTTTTAATCTAATTATAATCGTTGAGTATAGTGCATAACGATTTTATCTAACACATAGAAACATAGATATTATGGCGTAAAAAGAGTTCAAAAAAAGAAACAAATTTCTTCACACATAGATGGCTATGTGTGTTTTAAATAAATGAAATGCCTTTTTTTGGAGTTTACGAAATCTATGTTTCTATGTGTTAAAATAATTATGCTCAACGAAGAATTATAACTTTTTCAATCCCTTTAATTCTGATGCATTTGCTTCTTTGATACTGATTGCAACACCACCACCCGGAGCTAAATACTGTTTTAAAATTGTTTTTGAGGTTACAACAACTTTTGTTACAGTATATTTTTGTGGATTTTGGTTCCAATTGGCTTCTTTAGCATCGGCATAAATAGTGGCGATGAATTTTTTTCCGGCAGGTAAATAATCAAATTTGATGTTTGCGGTTCTTGAGTTTTCATCTGTAATTCCTCCAATAAACCAAGCGTCTTTTCCTTTAGCTTTACGTGCAATGGTAATATAATCTCCTGGTTCAGCTTCTAAAACATAGCTGTTATCCCAATCTACAGCAACATCTTTTATGAACTGAAAAGCATCTGGAAAACGTTCGTAATTCCCCGGAATATCAGCCGCCATTTGCAACGGACTGTACATCGTAACATAATAAGCCAATTGTTTTACCAAAGTCGTATTAACACGTTGTGTACTTCCAGTACCGTAATACGAAAGATCGGTTTGAAAAATTCCTGGGGTATAATCCATTGGACCTCCCATTAATCTTGTAAAAGGCAAAATGGTAGTATGATCCGGTGCTAATCCTCCCATCGATTCAAACTCCGTTCCTCGAGCAGATTCTTGTGCAATCCAGTTTGGGAAAGTTCGGTTTAAACCTGTTGGTCGAACGGCTTCGTGGCTGTCAATCATAATTTTATAATCGGCTGCACGTTTGGCTACGTTAATGTAATGATTCACCATCCATTGTCCGTCGTGGTGTTCGCCACGTGGAATAATTTTTCCAACATAACCTGTTTTTACTGCATCGTAACCGTTGTCATTCATAAATTGAAAAGCACGATCTAAACGACGCTCATAATTGGTTGCAGATCCTGAAGTTTCGTGGTGCATGATAATTTTTACTCCTTTCGAAGCTGCATATTCATGAACCGCTTTTACATCAAAATCCGGATAAGGTGTTACGTAATCAAAAACTTCCTCTTTCCAGTTGTTGATCCAGTCTTCCCAGCCAATGTTCCATCCTTCGATAAGTATCGCATCGAAACCATTTTTAGAAGCAAAATCAATATATTCTTTTGCTCTTTCAGTTGTAGCTCCGTGTTTTCCATTCGGCGTAAGCTTTGTAAAATCATCAGTTAACTTCACATTGTTCTCTTTTCCAAAAGCCCAAGTACTTCTTCCGGCTACGAAATATTCCCACCAAATTCCGATGAATTTTACCGGTTTTATCCAGGAAACATCTTTGTAACTTGTAGGTTCATTAAGATTCAGAATTAATTTTGAAGCCAAAATATCTGTTGCTTTATCACTTACCACAATAGTTCTCCAAGGCGATTGTGCATCAGTTTGCATATAACCTTTTGCACCAACAGCGTCTGGAGCTAAATGACTGCGCATTTTGTTGTTTACAGCATCAACTTCAAGATACATTGCCGGATAATTGATTAATCCTGCTTCGTGAATATTGATGTATAAACCGTCATCAGATTTCATCATGGATGGCGTTTGCACAGCAAGTTCTTTTATTGGCCATTGTGAATTGATATCGATCGTTGCTTTTTTCATCAACGAAGGAATTTCAGAAATTTTCGAAGTCGTGTAAGCATATTCATTGGTATCATAATCTCCCGGAATCCAGAAAATTTTATGATTTCCAGCCAGATTAAATTCAGAACGCTCTTCTTTAATTACAAAATAACTCAGGTCATTTTGTTTTGGAAATTCATATCTAAAACCTAATCCGTCGTTGAATAAACGGAAACGAATGCGAATGTATCTGTTGTTTTGTTTCGCTTGCGCTAAAGTAACAACCAATTCGTTATAATGATTACGAATGGTTTTTTCTTCTCCTAAAACCGGATTCCAATTTTCATCAACAGAAGATTGTGCTGTATTTGTAACGGTAAAACCATCCAAAAACGAAGGCAAATTTTGTAGTTCTAAACCCAAAGAACTTGGTTTTATAACTGCTTTTTGTTTATATGATAATTGGTAAGACGGAATTCCGCCTTCTTTCAATTCAAATTTTAAGGAAAGATTTTTGTCTGGCGAAGTTATTTCCTGTGCCTGAATCCATACGGAGTTGACGCACATAAAAAGTAAAAGCGCTAGTTTTTTGCTCAAACGAATTTGAAGCATTTTTTGGGATTGAAAATTCATGTTATTTAGTTTTTTGCAAATCTAATTTATAAAGTTGCTTTGGTATTAGTTTTTCAACACTAAATATTGAAAAGGTTGTAACATTAATTCGGCACCAACAGTAACCGAAGTTCCCGTGAAAGCATCTTTCCATGTCCCTTTTAATGAAGGAGCAACCAGATATTTAACCGCTGAACTTGTTAAATTAGAAAGAACCAAAACTTTTTCTGCATCGTTTACCATTGTAAAAGCGCTTACTTCAGTACTGCTATATCCTGTGTAAGTTCCTTTTTTTATGGCATTGCTTGAATTTCTAAAAGCAATTATTTTTTTGTATTCTGCCAAAACAGATGCATCAGCAGTTGACCAGTCGATTGGTGTTTTTGCAAAATAATTGATTCTTTTATTGTATCCCACTTCTTGTCCGTTGTAAATCATTGGAACAGATTTCATATAAGAAGCGACAACAAATGCAGCGATAGAACCTTGTTTACCTCCAAAAAGTTCATAAGGTGTTCCTTCTGCAAGATTTACGTCATGATTACTGGTATATCTTACAATTCTGTTTTCAGGGTTGTAATTGTTTGCATATTCGGCAGCGTTTGCTTCCTGAATAGTAGTGGCAGGTTTATTTTCTTTGAATAGTTTTTCTAAAGTTGAGAAAAAGTTAAATCCAAATGTATAATCAAAACCAGAAGCAAAATGATTCACTTTTGTACCTTCAGCAAGCATTAAGATATTTTGATTTTTTTTGATGCTTCTTAATTTAGTAATTGCATCGGACCAAAAATTTTGCGGAACTAAATCAGCATAATCACATCTAAAACCATCAATGTTTGCATTGTAAACCCAGTAAGACATAGCATCTATCATAGCGTCTTTCATTTCAGTATTATTGAAATCTAATTGCGCAACATCATTGTAATTTGTTCCTGGAGGAATGATGATTTCTCCTTTATCATTTTTTTGATACCAATTTGGATGTTGTGTAATCCATGCATTATCCCATGCAGTATGATTGGCAACCCAGTCAAGAATTACTGCCATATTTTTTTTGTGCGCTTCTTCAACCAAAACCTGAAGATCTGCCAAAGTACCAAAATCAGGATTTACTGCTTTATAATCTTTTACTGCATAAGGAGAACCCAATTCTCCAGAAGCTTTTACTTTTCCAACCGGATAAACGGGCATTAAATAAACGACATTTGCACCCAATTCCTGAATTTGCGTAAGTCTGTCCTGAACACCTTTTAGTGTTCCGGCCTGACTAAAAGCACGAATGTTTACCTGATAAATTATGGCGTCTTCCTTCTTTGGCATTTTTTCGAAAGAAGCACCATATTGTTGGTATGGAGAACTTGGAGCCGGATTGTTGTCATCAGAAGAGCTACACGAAATAAATGCTAATGCAAGTAATACCGTATAAACGATGTTTATATTTGATTTCATATTTTTTTAATTTTATTAAATAAGTATAAAGTTTAAGATAGCCTGCCTTTCGCTCAAAAAAGGCAGGTATCACTCAAACTAATCTAGCTTATTTTAATGATAGATTATTTTTTAACTATAGTACAAGTTGCCGTTTTTGGGTAACCAGTACTTACAGGGTCTGTTTCATTAATTTTGAAAGTAACTTCGTAAAGGCCTGCTTCAGGAATATCATAAGCGCCTCCATTATCTAAATTAATAGTGTTTGTTGAAGGATCTGCTGGTCCGTAGTTAATAGTCCAACTATTATTTAGTCTGAATTTTAAAGCTCCTGGAACTAAGTTGGCAGTCACTTTCCATGTTTTGGTTTGATGATCGTAGCTCATAGGAGTACTATTATCCCAACCACCCGCTTGAGAAGTTCCAACAATTCCCCATGCATATGGAGTAGAGCTCCATTTTAAAGTATTTAAGTTTACTTTTATTTGATATGATCCCGCTCCCGGAAGAGTAAAATCAGTGTCACTCATGTTCTTTAAATCAGAGTTTGTGGCACCTGCCCCGAAGAATTGAGCCCAGTTTCTTCCTTTATTTAATTTAAATCCAGGACCTGCACCCTCAGGTAAAGTCATATAACCCTGATAAATTCCTAATTGGATTTCTGTTAAAGCAGCTGCTGTTTCTACTGCCCATCCCTGATAACTTCCCGGCATATAGATTTCGCCTATAACAACGGTTTTCAGGTAAGGTGTAACTTTTATGGTAACAGGGCCTGAATAAATTTTATGATCCATAGAAGATTCTACACGAATTACTAATTCTCCTGCAACGTTAGGCTTTAACCCTAAGTCTGTAGCGATTTTATTCAATTCGAAACCAGTAAATGATTTGCTTAAAACATCTTCTCCAACTTCAACTCGTTTAGCTTTTGCCCAGGCTTCGCTTCCTGTGATATCCGTAGGTAAATCAAATTGTATCGCATAAGTTACCGGTGCAGCAATAGGATAGGTTACTTTTGGCCAGGAAACAAGTAAAGCAGATTGATCTGAAGTATCTTCTTTAAGCACGATTGTACTAGATGAAACTTCAATCGCAGAAGGAAAAGTTACTGTTGCTAAGGTTGTTAGTTGTCCTTCGCTTTCGCAGGAAGTAGCTAAAAAAAGCAAACTGCCTAATACGAATAATTTATTTATATATTTTTTCATAATAGTTTTTGTTTTTAGTAACCTGGGTTTTGTTTAAGTCCACGGTTTGCATCTAAAGCAGATGTTGGGATCGGGAACAATTTTCTGTAAGCAGGAGAAGCTGGTCTGAATTCGTTTGCTAATAAAAATTTATCAAAACGAATCATGTCTTGTCTTCTGTGACCTTCCCAGTTTAATTCGAATCCTCTTTCGTTATAGATATCATCAAGAGTTGGGTTTGCAGCCAAAGGATCCAAGCCGGCACGTTGTCTGATTTGATCAACAAAAGGTTTTGCAGCAGCAGCATTTCCTAAACGAGCGTTACATTCTGCCATCATTAAAATTACGTCAGCATATCTGTAAATTGGAAAGTCGTTCGAAGCTCCGCCGCCACTTTTTACTCCGGCAGGATAAAATTTAACATCACGAACGCCCGCTTGAGGAGGTGCTCCAGGATTGTCTAAAGAACCCACTTCAAGCGTGTAGTTGAATCCGCCTGGTTGTTCTCCAAATAAGAATTGTTTTCTTCGGATATCATTTGTAGCATATTTCAGGAAGAAATCGGTAGGCACGATAGTTCCGTTCCAGCCAGAAAGTCCAAACATATTTGTACCCTGTGGACCATAAACACTTCGAACGGCATAAATATTACGAGAAACTAAATCAAGCGTTGCATAAATAGGTAAAATTGTTTCATCATCAGGAAGTACATCTCCAAATAATTCGTAATATTTATTGCCTAATGGGCTACCAGCGTTCTCTGCACCAGAATGTAGCGTAAAACCACCTTCGCTAACTTTGTTACAAGCAGCTAAACATTCGGCCCATTTTGCTTCTCCCGTATATACCTGAGCATTCAGATATACTTTTGCTAAAAGCGTATAACCAGCCCATTTGTTGAATCTTCCATAATAGTTTCCTCCTCTTGTAACTGAAAGTAATTCTACATTCGCGGTTAATTCTTTTACAATAAATGCAAAAACATCTTTGCGGCTTGACTGAGGAATTTTATCAACAGTAGTATTATTATCAGTATAAAAAGGCACATCTCCAAAATCATCAATCAATAAATAATAATAGAAAGCACGTAATACTTTTGCTTCAGCAATTTTTGAAGGATCTGCTTTTGCTTTTTCTAATAACTCAACCGCTAAATTGGCTTTGAAAATACCATTGTATAACCAGTTCCAGGTATTGTTAATAATGAATTCAGTTGGCAGCCACACATGTTTATGTAATCGGGCAAAATCCTGTTGCCAGTTACCATCATTTCTATGCGGAATTACCTGCTCATCTGATGACATACAGTTCATGTCATACCAGCCGTTATCTGCTCCGGCATAACCTACCCCAGGAACATTTTTACGTTCAAAATCGCCAGGAATTTCTGCGTATACAGATGCAAGAGCAATATCGGCTCCTTCTGGAGTACCATAAAAGCTGTCAGGTTGATATTTATCGTATACATTTTCGTTGATATCTGTACAGCTAAAAAGGGTTAGGAAACATGCGCTTCCTGCTAATACTATATTTTTAATTTTCATTTCTTTTTACTATTTAAATTTTACAGTCAAACCAAATGCAACACTTCTGGTACGCGGATAAATACCTTTATCACCACCAAAATTATCAGCAGGATCACCACTTGCGCTTACGTTTAATTCTGGATCAAGACCTGTGTAATCTGTAATCAGTAGTAAATTATTTCCGGTAAGAGAAAGTCTAATATTGTCTACATATTTATCTGTAAAACGGAATGTATATCCTGCGGTAAGATTGTCTAAACGTATGAATGAACCATCTTCTAACCATAAGTCAGAAGCATAAGGAGAAGAAAAAATTCCTTTATCAACAGCACTTTGCAAAACATTTGAACTACCTGTATTCTCCAACATGCTTAATCTTTGATTAAGTGTATTGTAGATTTTATTTCCTCCAGAACCTCTCCATAACATAGAAACGTCAAAATTTTTGTATCTGTAGGTTGGATTAAAAGCAAATGTGTAAGTTGGTAAAGCTGAACCTGCATAATAACGATCTGCACTTCTGGCACCCTGATCAATTGGTTCACCACTTCCGTCACGATCTAAAACTGTTTCAACATTCTGGCTGTTTTTTCCGGTACTTTCTAAGATATAAAATGCACCGATTGGTTTTCCTTGAATTAAAAAAGAGTTAGGCGCTCCCCATCCTACGTAGTCTGTGTCTAAAGGAAGACCATTTATGCTTCCACTTAAACTTAGTATTTCATTTTTCATAAACGATACGTTGCCGGCTAATGTCAATGTACTATTATCCGTCCTGATTACATCGTAAGCAAGTGCAATCTCAAGTCCTTTATTTGAAATACTTCCTAAATTTGCTCTGACAACATTATAGGGATAAGGTGGCTGAGGTACAGTATAGTTAAATAATAAATCATCAGTTCTGGAATCGTAAACATCTACACTACCTCTTAATCTATTATCCAAAAGAGCAAAATCAAGACCTATATTAGTTTGTTTTTTGGTTTCCCATTTCAAATCAGCATTGGCATTTTGAGAAAAACCAAAATTGGTAATGAGTGACCCTGCAAAATAAATAGCTCCGGCACTATCTATTAATGGTAATGAAAATTGTGGGCCAAGACCTTGCTGGTTACCCGTTTCACCATATCCAACACGTAATTTCAATTCATTAAACAAATTTTGATTTGTCATGAATGATTCTTTGTTAATTTGCCACGCCACAGATGCTGAAGGGAAATTTCCCCATTTGTTATTGGCACCAAATACAGATGAACCATCTCGTCTGATACTTGCAGTCAATAAATAACGATCAAGTAAAGAGTAATTTAGTCTTCCTAAATAGGAAACTAAAGATCGATCATTTTTATACGTTCTGATATCACCCGATCTTACTTTAGACAAATCACCAAACTGTAATGCGTTGTAACTAGCTTCATCACTAATAAAACCTCTTGCCTGAGTAAAACTACCCTGATACGTTTGGTTTTGCCATTCGTATAAAGCCAAAGCATTAAAACTATGGATTCCAAAAGTCTTTTTGTAGGTAAGACTAAGGTTCGTTAGTTTTTCGTTTTGTCTGTCATTTTTAATATTACCAAAACCTTTTTGCTCCATTGCATAAGCATCTGTTGATGCTGCTGGCATGTAATATCCTTCGTTTCTATTTGTCTTTCTCCAGCTTCCAAACCAGTTTGCTGTAAAACCTTTACCTAAGTCTAAGTCTGCTTTTAAGCTTCCAAATAAGTTGTCATTTTGAGTTTCACTAGTTACCTCTTGTGCTGCTGCATAAGGATTTAAATAATGAAATACAGTGGCATCAGTAAAATAGCTTCCGTCAGTATTAAAAACAGGATCTGTTGGTCTGGCCAATAACGCATTTGTAATAAGGTTTGACATGTAAGCAGCCGTTCCGATATTACCAATACTGCTGGTTACATTATTTACTCCGGTATTTAAATTAAAAGTCAATTTTAATTTGTCATTAAGAGCTAATTGTGTTGCCTGAAGACGACCAATATATTTTTGATTACTAGAATTAATTACAACTCCATCTTGCATAATAGCAGTTATAGAAGCTCTGTAATTAAATTTGTCTGTACCACCTCCAAATGAAAGTGTGTGTGTTTGTGTAATTCCGGTTTGAGTCAGTAAACCATACCAATTTGTATCTGAACCATGATTGGCAGAAGCTGGCGTACCATACTTTTGAGCGGTTTCCCACCACTGGTTTGCATCAAGCATGTCCAATTTTTTTGGAATAAAATCGATAGAACTATAACCAACATATTCCATCGTAGTTTTTCCGGCTTTATTCTTTTTAGTAGTTACAATGATAACTCCAGGCGCTCCTCTTGAACCATAGACTGCGGTAGCAGAAGCATCTTTCAGAACATCTATCGCTTCAATTTCGCTTGGTGGAACCTGATTTAATAAATCCATATTTCCCTGAATTCCATCAACAACAACTAATGGATCATTTCCTCCGATTAAGGAAGAAATACCTCTAATACGAACACTTGGTCCTGAACCTGGCTCACTACCTATTTGCGTAATATTTACACCAGCAGCTTTTCCTGAAATTAATGACAGCGGATTAACGATTGCTCCCTGATTCATGTCTTTTGCAGCAACTGAAGAAACAGCTCCTGTAACATCTTTTCGAGTTGTAGAACCGTAACCTACAACTACAATTTCCTGTAAGTTGGTGGCATCAGGAAGAAGTTGAATATTAATAACAGCTTGATTAGCAACTACCTTTTTTTCTTTGTATCCAACAAAACTCACTATAATCACAGCAGAACTGCTTTCAACAGTAATTTTGTATTTACCGTCAAAATCAGTAACCATTCCGTTTTTAGTTCCTTCCTCAAGAACAGAAGCTCCTGGTAAAGGCAAACCATTTTCATCAGTAATAATTCCGGAAACCGTTTGTTTTTGATATATAACGGCCTGAGTTTTAAGTTCTGGTTTTTTTAGTATAATTTGAGTATCTCTAACCTTAAATTCTGTGGGAGTTCCTTTGAAAAGTTTATCCAAAACAATATTAATCGGTTGATCTTTTACAGAAATTGAAATCGTTCGATCTAAATCGATGTCACTCAGTTTATAAATAAACCTGAAATCTGTTTTTTGTTCTATGGTCTCAATAACCTTTTCGATAGTTGAATTGTTTAATTCAAGGGTTACTTTTGTCTTTTGTGCATAAGTATTCCCTCTAATATTAAACATGGCGACCAAAATAAGTAGTGTAGTTAGTTTCAATTTTAGGTCATTTTGGAACACTCGGTATAAAAACCCAGTATTCTTTGATTTTTTTTTCATAATTTTGTTAATTGATTGTAGTTAATTCGTTATATTCAATCACTTAGTTAATCGGAAATTGTTCGCAGCTCTTTCCGATTTTTTTATTCTAGTACCTTCTCATCCTGTTTTTTCATTGGTTTTAGTGGTTATTTAATTAGTATTTGATTGTTTTTTATCGTGTAATTAATGCCGTGAATGTCATTAAAATAACTCATTACTTTTTCTATTGATTCATCGCTGAAACTAGCATTGAATTTTTCGTTCGCCAGTTTTTCGTTTTTATTGATAATGGTTACGTTATAGCGTCTTTCGAGTTTTGTAATGATGTTTTTGAAAGTCATATTTCTAAAAGTCAGTCCGCCATTAATCCAGGAAGTATAAATATCAGTGATAACAGGCTTGGTTAAAATCTGGCTATTCCCTTTATCAAAGCTTCCTTTGTAGCCTGGTTTCAGAACCGTATTTTTATTAGCATCAAATTCTTCGTTTACAGTGTACATTCCAACTGAACCTTCTACCAAAACAACATCTGTTGCCGTATCTTCCGGATAATTAGAAACATTAAAGTGTGTTCCCAAAACACGTACATTCAAATTGTCAGCATTTACAATGAAAGGATGTTTTTTATCTTTGGTAACATCAAAAAAAGCTTCTCCATCTAAAAATACTTGTCTGTTTTCGCCGGCAATAAATTTTACAGGATATTTTAAAGTAGTTCCGGAGTTTAAATGAACAGTAGTTCCGTCAGATAATTGCAATTGAAATCTTTTCCCGTACGGAATTTTGATCGTGTTATAAGCGACTTTCTCTAAATCAGAATTATTGTCGTAAACAATTTTACTTCCGTCTTGATTTGCTACTACATTTCCGTCAGTATCTCTTACTTCAACTTTATTATTTTCAGATATAATCTGAATATTTCCATTTTCTAGTTGTAGCACAATATCAGTACTTTTAAAATCGAATTTTGGTTCGGTTTTAGTCTGGAAGGTTCCTTTTTGATAAGCAATTCCAATTCCTAATAAAACAACTACCGAAGCAGCAATCGAAATGTATTTTCTGAAATTTGATTTTTTGGGAGCAATAGAAATTGTTGTTTCTTCTTCTTTAGAGGCACCCAGGATGTTTAAGAAAATATCATCAGCAGTTTTCTGATTCATTTTTGGCATTTCACCCAAAAGATTTTGAATGTCTTCTACAGTCGGAAAATCGTCTGTAAGTTGATTTTTTTTGTAATAAGCAATTACTTCATTTGTTTCCTCAGGTGTACATTGGTTTAAAACAAATTTTTGTAAAAGACTTTTTATTTCTGAATTTGAATTCATTACGAATTGTTTTTAGGTCCGGTTCTTATATAATACAGTTGAAAGGAAGTTGAGTACTACTCAAACGTTATAAATTTTTAAATTTTAACATATTGATGTTGAATAAATCTTTGTTAAGTGTTGATTTTGTTGAGTTCTGTCATGAATAATAATTTTTAATTTTTTTGCAAGAAATCATGCTTTTGTCATTCGAACTGTTGATTTAACCGAAAAGAACGCGAGGATCTACGCAAAGAACGCAATGAATAAAACTTTGCGAACCTTCCGTAGATCCTCGCGTTCTTGCGGTTAAGTAAAAAAAAAATCACTCCGAAAGAAGTGATTTTAATGGTCAAATTGGTTTTTTGGTTTAGATAATTTCATCATGAACGTGAAAAAAGACTCGCATCGATTCTAATGCTTTACTCATTTGGTTCCTGACAGTATTTATAGAGATGCCGAGTTCCTGACTAATTTCTTCATAACTCATGCCTTTCTTTCGTGACATTTTAAATATTTGTTTTCGTTTTGGAGGAAGCTGTTTCATGGCCTGTTTCCGAAGTTTTTTACAATCTGCTTCCCGAATGGAATAATCTCCATATTCATGAGATTTTTGACTTTCGTAAAAAACAGCTTCTTTAAGGGCCAGATCGTTTGCAACTTTATTTAGGGTATTAAAAGCCTGATTTCGTGCAATGGTGAAAATATAAGCTTTAAAAGATTGATCCGGATTTAAGTTTTCGCGATGCAACCAGACTTTCATAAAAACGTCCTGTACATTTTCTTCGGCTGCTTCTTTAGATTTTAAAAGACTGATACTGTAACCATAGATATCCTGATAGTATAAATCAAAAAGTTGGCGAAATGCTTTTTCGTTGCCATTTTTGAGTTCACTTAGCAATAATTTTTCGCTATGGTTGTTTGTTTCTAACAATTTAATTAGTCTTTATTTAATTCTAATTATAGTTTACGATCAAACGGAAGGTCGTGTGTTTGACTTGGTAGCAAATATATAAAAATATTATTCGCAACAAATTATATATAAAAAAACTTAATTCTGATTTTTATAACGTTTTTCAAACGAATGATACAAAAACAGTCCGCAAGTGGCTTTTTGTCAAGTAAGTGTATTTTTGACGCTTTAGTAAAATGCTATTTAATTTAGAATTTATCTTTTGAGAATATTCTTATTTGCTAAAATGAAAATTTATAGGAAATAACAAAAAGCAATGCAAAAAAAATCCTTTTGTCTTTCCAATAGAAGACAAAAGGATTGTATAATAAAAACCCAAAGTGGGTGAGTTATCGAATGTAAATTTAGTTTTTCAGATCTTTAATTACTTTAAAAGCAACATCAACCTGATCTTCTCCCACTAAAATGGTAAATTCATTTGAAGTCGAAATCACCTCGTTTATAATAATTCCTTCCCAAGCCAAACGTTGGAAAATAAAATAATAAATACCAGGAACTACGATATTTTCTTTTGGCAATTTCACTGTAATTGAAGCCAAATTATCTAATTTCTGAATCAATTTTTCGCGCATAAAGTGTTTCTCAACTAAATGATTTACACTGCTGCTCACGACTATATTGGTTTCATTCACACCACGAGATGAGGTATAAAAGATATCAGATAAAGCATTAATATCAGAAATTAAATCAGCTTGTTTGTTTAAAACAGTTTCTGACGCAGCAAAAGTGTAATCTGTCAACTCAGATCGAACTGTAATTTCACCAATATTCTTGATTACTTTATTGATTTTATGGTTTAATTTAAAATCTAATTCTTCGGTAAGTCTTTTAAGTGACATTACAACAGCGCCTTGTTTTACTTCTTTACCAAACTCACTTTCTAATTCGGTCATAATGTTCCGAGACAGAGAAGTTAAATTAATAATTCCGAGAGATAACGCATTTAATAAAAACGGCTTTGTTTTGATGTAATTTTCGACGATTGAAGAAACGGTTTTCATAATTTTTTTTCTTTTTTTTTTGTAACTTAATTGTGTTGGTTTAGTTTAATAGTGATGTTAAAAATCTTTGCAAATATAAATAAAAAAACAATTTGTTACAATTATAACAATAAAAATTTATGTTAAAAATGATAAAATGCATCGGTAAGATGTTCAATTGCAAATGTTTCGCCGTCTTTATGGATCGCAATGATGTCAAAACGAATTTCAATTGTGTCTTCAAAATCCATTTCCCTATCGTTTATGTAGGCATTTACTGCTTTTATGAGTAATTGAATTTTTTTTGGTTTCACAAAATCCTGCGGATCTCCAAAATCTAAACTCGATCTTGTCTTAACTTCGACGATGGCCAAATAGTTGTCTTTTTGTGCAATAATATCAATTTCAGCTTTCTGAAAAGTCCAGTTTCGATCTAATATTTCATACCCATCTTCCTCAAGATATTTCACTGCAAGTTCTTCTCCCTTTTTTCCGAGTTCATTGTGTTCAGCCATGTTTTTACTAGTTATGAATTATTAGTTATGAGTTTTTACCTAATGGAAATATTTATAACTTATTTTATTGAATTGAAAATTGCACGCAAAGACGCAAAGTCGCAAAGGATTAAATTAAAACTTTGCGACTTTGCGTCTTTGCCTGATTTTTATGTGTGGTATTTAAAGCTTAGGCGAAATGTTCCCGGCTTTACATAATGTTACTTTTTAAAAGTAAGTGTACTGCCAGACGCATTAACGTCAATTGTAGCCGTATTTCCCATGATTAAAGCTCTATTATCTCTGATATGTCCTGCCGGAAAATTAAAAATTACCGGAATATTGTATTTTTTGGTTACATCATCAATAATTTCCAAAGCATTTTTTCCCCACGGAACTTCATTATCTTTCATGCTGGTCATGGCTCCAATGACAATTCCTTTTAGATTTTCAATACAGCCATTGCGTTTCAGGTTCATCATCATTCGATCAATATGATAAAGATATTCATCTAAATCTTCTATAAACAGAATCTTATCCTTGCAATCTATAGCTGATTGTGAACCTAACAAACTGTATAAAATAGATAAATTTCCTCCTACTAATTCGCCAGTTGCCTTTCCAAAACGATTCATCGGATCTGGGCCAACAGTATATGATAATGGCTCACCAAATAAACTCGCTTTTAAAGAACTGATGGCTTCTGGAGTATTACGGGCAACACTTACCGGCATAGTACCGTGAATTGATTTATAGCCCATTGTATTTAAGTGATTGTGTAAAACAGTCACATCACTAAAGCCAATTACCCATTTTGGATGCTTTTTAAACTTGGTAAAATCTAGTAAATCGACCATTCTAACAGTTCCGTAGCCACCACGTACACACCAAATCGCCTTAATATTCGGATTGTCCATTTGTTTCTGAAAATCAGCAGCACGCTGTTCATCTGTTCCGGCTAACTGGTTAACATCAAGTCCAATTGTACTTCCAATAACAGCTTCTAATCCCCAACTGTGTAATAAATCAATAGTTGGTTTAAGATTATCATCGATATTTTTTCGGGCAGTTGATAAAATGGCTATAGTATCTCCTTTTTGTAAATAAGGTGGTGTGATCATGTTTTGTTGTGATTGACAGGTGAATGATTGAAAAGCAAAAATAAGAAATATGAGTTTACAGCTGGTGAAGTGTTTTTTTAAGTAACGGATGTTGTTTGTGTTCATATTTTTTTGTTTGCTTAAAATTATAAATTATTTTTTAAATCGGTTTTGAGTTTTATCAACCTCCATATTTGTTTTGCAATTCTTCTAATAACAGCATTAATCCTTTGTCTGCTTCCTCAGCCTGAACGTTTGCAAAAATTATAAATGCCTTGTTGATATTTTTACAAAGATACACTTTGGTCAAAAAAGTTCCGGGATTTCCATTGTGAAAAGAATATCTCAATTTACTTTTTTCGTTAATTTCTGAATTCCATCCAAAAGAAAATTCAGGAAAACCATAATGCATTATATTAAATTCTTTTGCAGTTAATATTTTAGATTTTCCATTTAAACCTTGAAGTTGCATTTGGATGAACTTACAATAATCTGGCAAACTAACATTTATATTTCCTGCAGACGAAAGCCAATTTAGTTTGTAATTTAGAGATGGTTCTTCGGGTTTTAAATTTTCATCATGACCCCAAGGCTGCTGAATGTCTTTTAAATTCGGCTGACCAAAATCAAAATCTATATGTAAGCTTTTGCCTAAATCTTTCACTAAATTTTCATAAGTCTTTCCGGTTGCTTTTTCAAGCATAAGTCCCGCGGCAACATAACTTGGATTAGACCAATAAACATCTTGTTTTTCGGTGGAAGGATTTTGTTGTAAAAACCAGGCAATAAATTCATAACGCTGTTGCTGATTATTTCCTTTAATTTCATTTTGTGTTGGTGTGTCATTGCCGTATGACCAGGTATTAATTTTAGCTCTAAAAGTGATAAAATCCTGTAAAGTAAAATCATAAGTGGCGGGATTACTTTTTGCTTTCAATTCGGGATACAAATCAAAAAAATTAGTATCCCACTTAATTTTTCCTTCTTTAACCAAAACAGTAGCTAAATAACTTGTAATGGTTTTTGTTATCGATCCCAAACGAAATTTATCAGATAAATTGGCTTTAAAATTGGTGTTAATTCGCTGATATCCTAAAGACTGAATTTCTAAAATAGAATCAGATGAAACTACAGCATAAGCCAATTCCGGAATGTTATATTTTACTCTAATGCTATCAGCAAACGAACTATTTTTTTGCGAATGAGAAATTTGGAAAAATAAAGAGAATACAAGTGCAAAAAGCAATTTTTTCATTTTTGAAAACAGTAAATTAAGTAAGCAAGTTACAAGAGATTTTAGGATATACAAATAAATAAGAAAAATATTTTATTTGATTTTTCTTACAAATTAATTATTTTTTATAATATTGAATTCTAAAAAATATTAATTTATGCAGAATATTAAATTCCGATTATATCTGATCATTCTATTGTCATTTTCGCTTCAGGCGCAATCCAAAAAATATATTATTCACACCATCGCATTTTATAATTTTGAAAATTTATTTGATACCAATAATGATATAAATACTAATGATGACGAATGGACGCCAACAGGAGCACAGCATTGGACAGAAGAAAAGTACCATCAAAAATTAAAAAATCTTGCCAGAGTAATATCAGAAATTGGCACTCCTGAAAACCCAAATGCACCAACAATTATTGGTGGTTCTGAAGTTGAGAATCGCACTGTTTTAGAAGATTTAATTAAAGAACCTAAGCTTGTTGCTTTTGATTATGGAATCATTCACTTTGATTCACCAGACAAACGCGGAATTGATGTGGCTTTATTGTATCAGAAGAAATATTTCAAACCAACCTCATTTTTTAATATTCCATTATTAATTTATAAAAATAAGGACATAATAAAGGAAGAAAAGAAGAGGGAACATGATGATGAACTCGAAGATAAAGTAGAAACAACAAAAGATAATAATCGTGTTTTTACCAGAGATCAGCTTTTAATAACCGGATTTTTAGAAGGTGAGGAAATAAGTATTATTGTGAATCACTGGCCGTCAAGATCGGGCGGAGAAAAAGCTTCGAGTCAGTTTCGTGAAGCAGCAGGAACATTAAATCGTAAAATTGTCGATTCATTGCAGCGTATTAACCCAAATGCTAAAGTTTTTACAATGGGAGATTTAAATGATAGTCCATTTAATAAAAGTGTAAAAATAGCCTTAGGAGCAAAATCAAAAAAGGCGGAAGTTCCTGAATTTGGTATTTTTAATCCGTTTGAGGAAATGGCAAACCACGGAATGGGAACAATTGCTTTTCGCGATTCATGGGATATTTTCGACCAAATTATGATGACGGAGTCCGTTATAAAATCTGATTATTCCACTTTTACATTTTGGAAAGCGGGTATTTTTAATAGACCTTTTTTGGTTCAGACTTCGGGTCAATATAAAGGATATCCGCTTCGTCATAGTCAAACCGAAGTTGGTTTTAGCGATCACTTTCCAGTTTATATTTATTTGATAAAAGAAAAGAATTGAGTTACAGTTTTGACCTGAAAACTGCGACTGCGACTGAAAACTTTTCACTAACTTAGCTAAATATAAATTCAGTACTTCAAAAAAATGGCAATAGCAAAACCTTTCAATCTTACAAAATGGATCGACGAAAATCGTCATTTATTAAAACCACCAGTTGGAAATAAAAATCTCTACGTTGATTCCGGTGATTATATTGTAATGATTGTGGCGGGTCCAAATGCCCGTAAAGATTATCATTATAACGAAACCGAAGAGCTTTTTTATCAGCTTGAAGGAAGCATAAAAGTTGTAATTCAGGAAGATGGTGAACGCAAAGAAATGGAATTAAATGCGGGTGATATGTACCTGCATCCTGCTAAAATTCCACATTCTCCGGTTCGTTCTGCTGGTTCAATTGGATTAGTAATCGAACGCAAACGCGCAGGAAAAGGATATACTGACGGCTTGCTTTGGCATTGTGATAATTGCAACCATAAATTATATGAAGTGTATTTTGAATTGCACAATATCGAAAAAGATTTCTTGCCTCATTTCGAACACTTCTATAATTCTGAAGATTTAAGAACCTGTGACAATTGCGGAACTGTAATGGAATCTGATCCGAGGTTTGTGGCGAAGAAGTAATTATAAAAGTTTAATAATAATAATTTTAAGGAGCTATTTCCTGCTGTCCTTCCAAATCTTTTGTGCGGAACCCCCGCACAAAAGGATTTTCCTCCCCATCAGGGCTAGGGCAATTATTTTCAAAAGAAAAATCTTTTTAATCTAAATAATCTATGGCAAAAAGATTTACAATTCAAATCTTTTCCCTTGCTCAGGGTAAATAATTTGCACTCCTAAATCATTCTGATTTTTAAGCTGCTCTTTTAGCTTTATAATGTTTTTAGTTGGTGGTTTTAAATGTGTAACAATAATTTTAAAACCTTTTAAAGTTCCTTTTCCGGCTGCGTCTTCTAAAACATGAAGTTCTTTCATTAAATAATTTGGAGTCAAATGCCCAAATAAAAATTGGTCTGGCTGTTCGTTTGGGAATGATACCTCAATAAAAATTCCTTTTAATTGTTTGTTTTTTATAAGCGGTGCAATTGCTGCCCATAGCTCTTTCAAATCGTTACTTTTTTCAACAGCATCAGGTCCGGTATCTCCTAAATATAAAACGCAGGAATCTCCATTTTTAATTAAAAAAGCAGTACTCTCAAAAGGATTGACATGGCTTAACGGAAAAGCTTTAACTGTCATTGTAGTATTAGTCACAGGAGTTTCTTCATTAATATTTAAAGTTTGAAAATGATATTTTTTCAATGGATTACCAGGCCCTTTATCTCCAAAATTGGCCCAGGTTTGGTCATTAAAATAATGGTTTTCCATCATTTCCATACATTTATTTGTGGCATACACAGTCTTAGATGAATCGGCTGGAGAGTTAATAATCAAGCCAGATACATGATCCAAATGGGCATGCGAAATGAAATAACCTTTTATATATTTTCTCAAAACTTCACTCGTTGAAACTTTAAAGACTTTATTTACAATGGCTTTTTCAATTCCGGCATTTATAGTTCCTGCATCTAAACTAATGAAATCATTCGTATTGATTGGGGCTACTAAATAAGCTGATAGATTTTTTTCATCAATACCGCCTTTAACTCCCAAAGGAACAACCTGAAAGGAAGCTTTTTGTTCTTTTTGAGAAAAAACAGTCGCTGTAATTAGAAGAAAACAAATTAAGAATCGGTTGAAAATGGACATGTTTGTATAATTTTGTTATTGCAAATTTCATGAATTAAACCGAATAAATTAGTCGGCATTTCAGAAATACACATTTATTAATCCTAAATTTACTTTGATTTTAACGATACAATTTCATTGAAATTCGTCTCGAAATAATATCTTTACTAAAAAATATAACAATTTTAACTAAAAAAGTTACAATGACAACAATAGCATCACAATTTGGAATGAATGAAGCTCTGGATAAATTGGGCATCAAATTGATAAATGACGGAACATCAACAGGTATACAAAGTTTTTCATCAGGAGAAATTTTAGATAGTTTTTCACCAGTTGACGGAAAATTGATTGCTTCAGTAAAAATGTCAACACAAGAAGATTATGAAAAAGTAATGCGTTCAGCAACGGAAGCATTTAAAACCTTTCGTTTGATTCCTGCTCCACAACGTGGTGAAATTGTACGTCAGTTTGGAGAAAAATTACGTCAGAATAAAGATGCTCTGGGTAAATTGGTTTCTTATGAAATGGGTAAATCATTACAGGAAGGTTATGGAGAGGTTCAGGAAATGATCGATATCTGCGATTTTGCTGTTGGATTATCACGCCAGTTACATGGATTAACAATGCATTCTGAAAGACCCGGACACCGTATGTATGAACAATATCATTCATTGGGAGTTGTCGGAATTATTTCGGCATTCAATTTTCCAGTAGCAGTTTGGTCCTGGAATACGGCTTTAGCATGGATTTCCGGTGATGTTTGCGTTTGGAAACCTTCTGAAAAAACACCTTTATGCGGAATTGCATGTCAAAATATTATTGCTCAGGTTATCAAAGAAAACAATCTTCCGGAAGGAATTTCATGTTTGATTAATGGGGATTACAAAATAGGCGAATTAATGACTAAGGATACTCGTATACCATTAATTTCTGCAACAGGTTCAACCCGAATGGGAAAAATTGTTGCACAAGCCGTAGCAGGACGTTTGGGAAAATCATTATTAGAATTGGGAGGAAATAATGCGATTATCGTAACTCCGGATGCTGATATTAAAATGACCGTTATTGGAGCTGTTTTTGGGGCTGTTGGAACTGCAGGACAGCGTTGTACATCAACACGCCGATTGATTATTCACGAAAGTATTTACGATAAAGTTAAAGATGCTTTAGTGGCTGCTTATAAACAATTGCGAATTGGAAATCCGCTTGACGAAAACAACCATGTCGGACCACTAATTGATACGCACGCAGTTGAAATGTATGCGATCGCTTTAAACAAAGTTGTTGCTGAAGGCGGAAAAATTTTAGTTGAAGGGGGAGTACTTTCAGGTGAAGGTTACGAAAGTGGTTGTTATGTAAAACCTGCTATTGCTGAAGCTGAAAATTCATTTGCTATTGTACAACACGAAACATTTGCTCCGGTTTTATATTTGATTAAATATACTGGTGAAGTTGAGAATGCAATCGAAGTTCAAAATGGAGTTGCACAAGGATTATCATCAGCAATTATGACCAATAATTTACGAGAAGCAGAAAGATTTTTGTCTGTGGTTGGTTCTGATTGTGGAATTGCAAATGTAAATATCGGAACTTCCGGAGCTGAAATTGGCGGTGCTTTTGGTGGAGAAAAAGAAACCGGAGGCGGTAGAGAATCAGGTTCTGATGCCTGGAAAATTTACATGCGTCGTCAAACGAATACGATCAATTATACTACAAGTTTACCTTTGGCACAAGGAATTAAATTTGATTTGTAAAACAAAATTTATACTAATAAAAACCGCTTTTTAATTTATTTTGAAAAGCGGTTTTTTATGCTTGATTTTGGTGTATTTTATTTAAGTTTGGTTAAAATTCCCAATAAATGAAATGTAAAATATTTTTGTTGTTAGCTGCAATTTCTATCATAAGTTGTAATAAAAAGTCAGATGTAAAAGCTGCAGTAGTTTCAAATAAAGACACTTTGAATCAGAAAATTTTTGACGAAGAATACGAAAGTGAACCTGAAATAATAGCTTTAAAAGAACTAAAATTCCCAACAACGGGAAAAAATGCAGAAGATTTTGTTCTGGAATCTTGCAAGATAACAATGCGTGCAGAGGGTTTTTTAAATGACGACGATCTTAAAGATATTGTAATTGTTTTGCAGAATGAAAACAATAATACCGATTCCCGTGCAACATTGGTTCTTTTACAACAAGCAACAGGAGGTTATAAGTTAGAGGAACTTTCATGGGAAGCAGTAAGTCCGGAATATTTAGAAGATGGGACCCCGTTTTATGATACGGGAGAAATTTCTATAGATGAGGATAAAGCATTACATATTATGCTTAATGGAATGGGACCTGTTGGATCGAGAGAAGCGGTATATAAATATGTAAATGATAAATTAGTTTTGGTTAGAATAGAAACTTTTCATTCAGGAGCCGGCTCTCATGTGACGAGTGCTTATGATCTTGTTTCTGGTGAAGTTGATCATGAAGTTACGAATACATTGCATGATAATTGGCCAAGTGAACATCAAATTAAAAAGTTTAAATTGGAACAGGAAATTCTATTTGAAAATGCTAATCCAGATGCAATTTTAGAAAAACTTCCACACGCAGAATGGTAATTAATGTACTCTTAAACATTAAAAAAGGCTTCCAAATTTGGAAGCCTTTTATTTTTTTAAAATTGTCTTAAAATTATTTTTTAAGTATAGTTTGATTGAATGAACCATCATTTGTGTAAACTTTTACCAAATAAGTTCCTGCAATCAGATTGCTTAAATCTATACTTTCAGCATCTTTTCCAGCACTACTAACTAATGTTCCAGACATATTATAAATCAAAACTTTTTCTACTGTTTGAGTTGATTTTGATAGATATAAAACATCAGCAACTGGATTTGGGTATAAAATTATTTTTGAAGCTTCAGGTTCTGGAGCTACTTCAGTTGGTTGTGCCATACGTGCTGTACCGCCTGTATAATGCGTGCCGATGTAGAACAAGTTTGCAACAGATCCTTTAGTTATAGTATTTGAGCCTGCAGGAATTGAAGCGGTAACGATTCCGGCAGATGCCGTATAAGAAACGTTGTTAACTTTAATTGTTCCTGTAAAATTAGAATCAAAAACTAAAGTTAATGTCGATGCACTTGTAGAGGTATAAGTAATTGAAGTACTCGATTCAATTTTTAAGCGTGCTGTCAATGTTAATCCTGCATAAGTTACAGATCCTGGAGTTGAATTCATATTTCCTGTAATAGTATAAAATGAACTGGTTTTTCCTGAAGTTGTAAAGTTATGATTTTGATCACCACCTGGTGTTCCGGTTGTCATTGTAATCGTTCCAGACCCTGTTGCAGGTGTTCCTGTTCCTGTAGTCGCAATTGAGTATGACAAAGTTGCTGTTGGAGTTCCGGTAATCGTAATTGTTTTAGCCGTAGTATTTTTTATAAAACTAATTCCTGAAGCTGGTAATCCGGTAACAGTTGCGTCTGTTGCGGTTCCTCCCCAAGTGAAAACAATTGTACCTATTGCAGTACCGCTGGTAACTGTTTGGTTATTGTTACCAGTTGATGTTAAAGTTTGAGTTCCTGCAGGATTAACCGTAATTATTCCAGATCCTGTCGCGGGAGTTCCTGTGCCAGTTGTAGCAATAGAATAAGATAATGTAGCAGTTGGAGTTCCCGTAATTGTGATGGTTTTAGCCGTAGTATTTTTTACAAAACTAATTCCTGAAGCCGGTAACCCTGTTACAGTTGCATCTGTTGCACTTCCTCCCCAGGTAAATACAATTGTTGCAATGGCTGTTCCGCTTGTTACGGTTTGATTATTATTACTTGTAGAAGTTAAGGTTTGAGAACTTGCCGGAGGATTTCCTTCTCCCTGTACAGCCACTAAAGTTCCGGTATAATTGGTTAATGCAGACTTAAGTGCTGTAATTACAAGTGAAGACGTGTCATCTACACTATTGTCAAAAGTCCATTTTAAATCTCCACCGGAAACACGACCGGCATATTGGGTAGTTTTTGTTTTAGCCGTAGCTGGTTGGTCTACAACTAAGTTTTTAACGTATAATGCAGCATCAGTATCGAAATTATTATAGGTATTTGCTCCAGATTTTGACTTAACTGCGCTACTTACAGTTTCACCTCTTGTTGTGGCAACATAAGCATCAAAGTCAGTTGTTGAGCTAATTTTTCCCGAGATGTTGTAAAGAGGATTTGGGTCATTGTAAGCAACAAAACGCATATTGTTTGTTCCGTTTGATGCATCAAAAGTATTATTGAACGCTTTGATTGATCCTCCGGCTTCTCCTGAGAAAGTTCCCATAGTTCCCGCATTATTTACCTGATTCGTTTCGTCCCAAATGTCAGTTCCTTGTAAAGAAGTTAACATTGGATGTTTACTATTTCTAAAATAATTCCCTTCAACAAATAAAGAAGAACCTAATGTTGAACCTGAACCATATTTAGAAACACCATCAAAATAGTTGTTATAGATGTGTGCAGAATAATAACGCACACGTGGATGACGCGAATCAGAGTGATCGAACCAGTTATGGTGATACGTTATATATAAACCGCTGGTGGTTCCTTCACTTAATCCTAAAAGACTTGCTTTTCCGTTATCCCAAAAGTGATTGTAAGATAATGTAATATATGTCGATGTTTTGTTATCTAAAGCACCATCACCTTTTATTTGATCCGCATCACTTCCTGCATTTCCATAAAATAAATCACAGTTATGAACCCAGATGTGGTCGTTATCTTGCTGCATTCCAACATTGTCTCCAGCTGTACTGTTACAGTTCATAAATCCAAGATTACTAACTTCAATGTTAGAAGCCGATTTAAGGCGAACACCCCAGCCATTAGCAACAGCATCAGTTCCAACTCCTTCGATAGTTAGGTAACTCGAAGCATTATTTGAATTTTCAATTACAACATCTCCGCCTTCCATAACAGTCATATCAGTAATATTTCCAATTAAACGGATGATAAACGGACGAGTATCTTGTCCTTTTTTAATAGCATACAAAATGTTTTGTAAACCAATGCATGGGTTTGAACTTGCACCAGTGATGTTCATCGAAATGGTGTTTTTGGTGTTTTGAGTAATGTAGAGTATTACCGCGTTGTCTTTTGGAGTTCCGTCAATTTTGTATCCTCCGGGAACGCGACCGCCTGCAAAAGCAAAGCCATTACGATCCTGAGCTGAGACAGTCAAATTACTTGTTGTTGTTCCGGTTCCTTCAACACCAGAAATTACAGGTTTTACTTTTATAGTGTATGTTCCGGCTTGTAGTCCCGGAATATCAGCTCGAAAATAACTTCCATAACTACGGATAAGCTGATCGTCTATTTTTTTGTCTGTCACACCTTGCCCCGTGTAGTAGACATTGTAAGTTTGGGCACCGCTCACGGGCTGCCATTTTACAAAAGCTGATTCGAGCCAGCCAGAAGCTTCGTTAATTTGTTGTGCCCAAATTTGGACAGTTATAAAAAAGACGGCTAAAAAAAGTAGGTTTTTTTTCATAATGGTTTGGTTTAAGTGGTTAATAGTTAATAAAGTGGTTTTTATTTATCAAATAGCAATATTTAATTGTAATCGATTACACAAAAATAAAAGTTTTTTATTAATTCGTATTTATTTTAGAGTAAAAAAACATATTATTTAAAAAATACACTTATAGAATAATAATTATGTAATTAATTGCATTAATTGTAACTTATTACATACAAAAATAAAACCTTGTGAAGTATTAATTTTACTGAATTTTTTAAAAGTATTATGTAAGAAATTTTACTTTTAGAGAAGTGTTTTTGGCTTAAAACAAGGGAATTATCTTAAAATAATTTTTGAAAGAAAAAAATTACTTTTCGTAATTTAGAGCTGAGAAATTTTATGTAAGAAATGATTTTTTTAAAATTTAAGACATAAAAAAAGCCTTTTTGAAACTCAAAAAGGCTTTTTAAATATGTTGAAGTAATTTTAGTCTTTACTTGATAATTTAGATAATAATCTTAAAAATTCGATATATAACCAAACTAAGGTAATTATTAACCCCATAGCGCCATACCATTCCATGAATTTTGGCATTTTTTGTTCAACTCCTTTTTCAATTTGATCGAAATCTAAAAAAAGATTCAAAGCCGCAATGATGATTACAAAAACACTAATTCCGATACTCATCATTCCGTTTCCATAGTGAACCGGAGTCCAACTTGTGAATAAGGAAACGCCCCAGGAAATTAAGTAATAAGTTGCGATAGCCAAAGTTGCTGCAATAACAACAGACTTGAATTGTTCTGTAACTTTCACAATTTTAAATTTATACAAGCCTAAGCATACCAAGAAGGTTACTAAGGTTGCACTAACAGCGTTGACAACAATTCCGGGATATCTAATTTCAAAAATTGCAGAGATTCCTCCAATAAATAAACCTTCGAACAAGGCATAACCAGGAGCTAAATAAGGAGAAGCCTGAGGTTTGAAAGAAGATATTACAACTAGAATTAAACCAATGATTGCACCTCCAAAAGCAGGTAAAATTGGATTCATTCCGTTAAATGCCATCCACCATGTTACCATAGCTGCAGCCGTTAAGATTAAAAACAAAATAGCTGTTTTATTGATAGTACCTGACAAAGTCATTTCCTGATTGTAATCAATAATCTTTGCTTCGTGTACTTCTTCAGCTTTTGAAACAGCATTGGATGAAAAACGCTTGTCGCTTAAAAATGGATTTTTTGAATTGAAGTTCATAGTTCTAATACATTTAATTGTACTCAAATATATGGAGTTTTTTTGAAGTGCAATTATTTCTGTAAAATTTTTAACATGAAATTTTCTTTGATTTAAAAAGGCATTAAAATAAAAAATCCATCAAAAAAACTCTTGATGGACTTATCTTTATTTTGATGAAATTTCTAGTTCAATAAATCTAAAACTAAAGATGGAAACAAACCTAAAACAATATTTAATACGATTGAAACGATTGCAACAGCATAAATAAGAAATGGTTTTCCAGTACGTTCCTGATTAGGTTCTTTAGAGTACATTGCTAAAATTAGTTTGAAATAATAGCCAACACTAATAATTGAGTTGATAACTGCTACAATTACTAAAGCGATATAACCTGCTTCAATCGTTTGGTTAAATAAGAATAACTTAGCAAAAAATCCAGAGAAAATCGGGATACCAGCCATCGATAATAATGAACCAGTCAGGATTGCAGCCAATAGCGGATTCGTTTTTCCTAAACCATGAAAGTTGGTAATATCTTCGTTATCCTGATTTTTACAAACATATAAAATAACACTGAATGCAGCGATTCCTGCTAATGCATAAGCTGCTGTATAATATAGTAATACTCCTGCTGAAGTTGCAATTGTCAATAAAGTCATTAACATAAAACCTGCATGTGAGATTCCTGAAAATGCCAACATACGTTTTACATTTACCTGACGCAATGCCATTATATTTCCAACAGTCATAGAAGCAATAGAAATGATAACTACAATGTTTTCAAAAGTTCCTAATAAATCCTGATTTTCAAGTGATGGAATTAAATTCAAAGCTGAAATTAATTTATAAAGTGTTGCAATTGCCACAACTTTTGCCAAAGTACTCATTAACGCAGTTGTCAATGCTGGAGAACCTTCATAAACATCCGGAGCCCAAAAGTGAAATGGAACAGCCGCCACTTTAAACAACATTCCAATAGTCATTAATATCATTCCGATAGGGAACCAGATTGGTAATTCGGCAGATAAAGAGCTTTCGCTGATTTCAACAACATCAAAACTTCCCATTGCACCGTAAATTAAACATATACCAAATAAGATAATTCCAGATGCGAAAGATCCCATCAAAAAGTATTTCATACCAGCTTCGTTACTTTTCAAATTCAAACGCTCACTTGCAGCAAGTACGTATAAAGCAATTGATAAAATTTCAATTCCTAAGAAGAACATAGCTAAATTTCCAAAAGAAACCATTGCAACTCCTCCAGCTAATAAAAATATTTTGATTGCAACAAAATCTGAAATTTTGGTTGGATGATTTTCGTAGAAATTGTGACTTAAGGCCACTAAGAAAATGGTCAGGATGATAAACAATGATGAGAACGCAGTAGAGAATTTACTAACTGTGATCATATTATTGTAGTAACTTTCTGTTGATCCAAATTCAGAAAAATTAAGGGCCAAAACGCCCAATAAACCAAGAATGGTAATTGGAACAATGGCTTTTCTTAAATTAAGAATTTCAAATAATAGGCAGAAAATACCCAATCCTGTTATAGCTATTAATGTATTCATTTTTGCTTTTTTGATTTAGGAAATCCAAAACTGCAGATGTCCTAATTTATTTTTATTTAAAATATTAATTTTTATTGATAACGTCCAAAATCGTCTCTAAACTTGGTGTAATCAAATCTGTAATTGGTTTTGGATAAAATCCGAAGAAAATTAAAACGGCAATAATAACGACTAATGAAATTCCTTCATTAACAGATACATCTGCAAAAGTTTTAGAATTTGTTTCTCCCAACATTACATTTTGAAACATCTTAAGCATATAGTAAGCTCCTAAAATAATAGTTGTTCCACCTAAAACAGCGAACCAAATATTGATTTGTGAAAGGCTATACAAAACCGTAAATTCTCCAACGAAGTTAAAAGTACTTGGCAAAGCTACAGAAGCTAAAACCAAAATTAAAAACATAGAAGTGAATTTTGGCGATTGCGTACGAATACCACCCATTTCTGCAATATTTCTCGTTTCGAATCTTCTATAAATAATTTCCGCAGCATAAAATAATCCAACGACAACAAAACCGTGAGCGATCATTTGCAGAACTGCTCCACGTAAACCATCAACCGTTAAAGTGTAAGTTCCTGCAGCAATTAATCCAACGTGAGCAAGAGAAGAATAAGCCAATAATTTCTTTAAATCTTTTTGTCTCAAAGCAACTATTGATCCGTAGATTACACCAGCAATTCCTAAAGCGATGAAAATATTCATGTATTCTTTTGCAGCAAGAGGTGCAATTGGCAACTGCCAACGAATAACACTGTATAATCCCATCTTTAACATGATACCAGATAAAAGCATAGTTCCAACTGTTGGCGCTTTTTGGTAAACATTAGCCTGCCAGGTGTGGAAAGGAATAATTGGAATTTTGATTGCGTAAGCTAAAAAGAAAGCTAAGAATATCCATAATTGCTCATCAGCAGATAAATCTAGTTTGTATAAATCCTCGATTAGGAAACTTCCAGCTTTTTGGTATAAGTAAATGAGAGCAACTAACATGAACAATGAACCGGCAAGTGTGTAAATAAAGAATTTAACCACTGCTTTTCTGCGTTCTTCAGCATCTCCATTACCCCAAATAAGCGCAATAAAGTAAATCGGAATTAAAGCCAATTCCCAGAAAATATAATATAAAAGACCGTCTGCAGCCAGGAAAGTTCCTGTCATAGCAAATGCCATAAATAAAATTAAAGCATAAAAACCTTTTGCATTTTTATATTCATTTCCAAAAGAGGAGAATATAATAATTGGCGTTAAAGCTACCGTTAATAAAAGCATAGCAATTGCCAATCCATCAGCATTTAGCGCAAATGAAATTTTAGGTTGTGTAATCCAGGCATTAATTACACTGATGTTTTCACCAGCACAAAAATGATTTAACAATACAACCGAACAGCCCAAAGCTGCCAAACTAAAGAACAAAGCTACTTTTGATGCTAGTTTATCACCAACAAAATAAGTAACAAATGCACCAATTAAAAGAATAATTAATATAAGAGAAACGTTCATAGTTATAAAATTATTGAGCTAAAAATATATAGGAAATAATGGCACAAAGACCCAAAACAAATGCAAACAGATATAATCCGATACTTCCGTTTTGTAATTTTTTACCTTGAAAAGCAAGTTCATTAGTCACTTTGCCTAATCCGAAAACAACTGCAGATAAACTAGTTTCAACATAGTCTCTAAAGAATCTTGATAATCCGTTTATAGAGCGTACAAATATTGCATCGTAAAGTTCATCTACATAATATTTGTTGTATAAAACTTTGGCTACACCAGTAATATTTTCGTCAGCTTCAGGAACATTGTCTTGTTTGAAATATTTGATATAAGCAATTAAGATACCGATCAATCCACCTAAAACAGCAACTCCCATTAAGGTATATTCTGTTGTGCCTAAATGATGTTCTTCTCCAGCCACTTTTGTGAAAAGTGGAGCCATATATTCATTTAACCAACTGTTTCCAGGAAGACTAATAAGACCTCCAAAAGTTGCTAAAATGGCCAAAATCATTAATGGGAAAGTAATTAATCCGTCACTTTCATGTAAATGATGTTTTTGCTCTTCAGTTCCTCTAAAATCTTTAAAGAAAGTAAGGAACATCAATCTGAACATATAAAATGCTGTCATGATAGAAGCAATAGATCCTATAACATATAGTGGAATACTATGGTGGAAAGCTGTCATTAAGATTTCATCTTTAGAGAAGAAACCTGAAAACAAAGGAACACCTGAAATCGCTAATGAAGAAATTAACATGGTCCAGAAAGTGATTGGCATTGCTTTACGCAAACCACCCATTTTACGCATATCTTGTTCTCCATGCAATCCGTGAATAACAGATCCTGAACCTAAGAATAAACAAGCTTTAAAGAAAGCGTGTGTGATTACGTGAAAAACAGCTACTTCATAAGCGCCAAATCCTAAGGCTAAAAACATTAATCCTAATTGAGAAACGGTAGAGTAGGCTAATACTTTTTTAATATCAGTTTGAACCAAACCAATTGTTGCAGCAACTAATGAAGTTACAGCTCCAACAATAGCTATTACGGTCTGAACGTCTGGTGCTAAATCAAAAACAAAGTTTAATCTCGTTACCATGAAGATACCTGCAGTAACCATTGTCGCCGCGTGAATCAATGCAGAAACTGGAGTCGGTCCAGCCATCGCATCAGGTAACCAGGTGTATAATGGAATTTGTGCTGATTTACCACAAGCCCCAATGAACAAGCATAAAGCTGCTAATGAAAGTAAAGGTAAATTTAGGTTTGTTGCTCCGGCAATTGTCGTTTTTAAAGTTGCATAATCTAAAGTTGAGAACATTGCACCAAGAATGAACATTCCGATTAATAAACCTAAATCTCCAATTCTGTTCATGATGAAAGCTTTTTTCGCAGCATCATTGTAATCCTGGTTTTTATGCCAAAATCCAATTAATAAGTACGAACAAAGTCCAACGCCTTCCCAGCCAATAAATAATACTAATAAGTTACTTCCAATTACGAGTGTAATCATGAAGAATACAAACAGATTTAAATACGCAAAAAACTTATGCATATTCTCATCATCGTGCATATAACTGATAGAATATAAGTGAATCAAAGATCCAATTCCGGTTACAAAAAGCAACCATAGAACTGATAATTGATCTAATAAAAATCCTAGATTAATATGAAGATTACTGATCTGGATCCAGTCAAATAAAGTGACCTGAATGGCTTTTCCAGTTGAAGTAATTTGATTAAAAAGTATAAGTGTAACTACAAAAGAAACTGCTACGGCAACTGTTCCGATAATTCCCGAAACTGTTTTTCCTAAGCTTTTCCCGAAAAAAACATTGATTAAAAATCCTAAAAAAGGAGATAAAACTAAGACTAAAGCTAAATTGGTATCCATTTCCATTTATCCTTTTAAATTTTTTAAATTATCGATACTAATTGAGCCTAAATTTCTAAAAATAGAAACCAAAATGGCCAATCCTACCGCAACTTCTGCTGCAGCAACTGCCATCGAAAAGAACACAAAAACTTGTCCTTGTGCATCTTGATGATACGTTGAAAAAGCAACAAATAAAAGGTTAACTGCATTCAACATGATTTCGATAGACATGAAAACGATAATAGCATTTCGTCTGTACAATACACCAAAAACACCAATACAAAAAAGTACAACACTTAAAAAGATGTAGTTTTCAATACCTATTTGATTTAATATATTACCCATTATTTATTTAATTTTTCTTTTTTAGACAATAATACCGTTCCAATCATCGCTACTAAAAGCAAAATCGAAGCAAATTCAAACGGAACCATATATTCGTTCAATAATATTTTACCCAAAACTTTAATAGATTGGAAATCTTCTCCGGTTGAATCGTATGCTCCAACAATTGGTTTAGAATTAATGAAAATTGCAATTAATACGATAACAATCAAACAGAAAGAAACAATAGCACCCAAACGTGTAATTCTAGGCCTGTGAACCTGATGACGTTCGTTTAGATTCATTAACATAATCGTAAACAGGAATAAAATCATAATCGCTCCCGAGTAGACTATTATATGGACGATAGCCAAAAATTGAGAGTTTAATAATAAATAATGACCAGCAATCGAAAAGAAACAAATTACTAAATAGATAGCACTATGAATTGGATTTCTACTAAAAATGGTCAAAAATGCGGTAATTACCGTAATAAACGCTAAGAAACAAAATATAATTTGTACAGTTGTTGCGTGTGCAAAATCAGGAATATGTATCATTTAGTTAGCATTATTAAGTTGAGCATTTTTGATCGCCACATCAAGAGGCATCACTAATCTGTCTTTTCCAAAAATAAAATCTTCTCTTTCATAACTAGAAGGAACCAAAACTTTTGAAGTTGTCAAATAGATGGCATCTTTCGGGCAAGCTTCTTCGCAAAGACCACAGAAAATACAACGTAACATGTTGATCTCATATATTTCAGCATATTTTTCTTCTCTGTATAAATGTTTTTCATCGGCTTTACGCTCGGCAGCTTTCATCGTGATTGCTTCTGCAGGGCAAGACAAAGCACATAAACCGCAGGCAGTACAGTTCTCACGGCCTTGTTCGTCGCGTTTCAACTGGTGTTGACCACGATAAACCGGACTCATTTCACGTACTTGTTCCGGATAATGAATGGTTACTTTTTTTCTGAAAAGGTGCTTTAGTGTAATAAGCAATCCTTTCACAATCGCCACAAGATACAATCGTTCCCAAAAAGTCATCTCTTTGTTCGAGACCATCTTTTTTCTACCCGATAATGATATAGTTTCTATTGACATTTTCTAATGTATGATTTACGATTCACAATTTGATAGTTAAATCAAATTCAAAATCTATTTTATTTTTTAATTTGAAGCTTAATCCTGCTATTCGCTATATCTTTTTATCTCGCTAAAAGGCGAGACCATAAAAGGATGCCGCTTCTATCAGGGCTAGGGTACTCAGGTATTAAAATCCTAAGTATGCTGCGATATCATGTCTTAAAATTACAACTCCTGTAATCATGATATTAATGATCGAAAGCGGAATTAAAATTTTCCATCCTAAGTTCATTAACTGGTCATATCTGAATCTCGGAATTGTCCAACGTACCCACATATAAAAGAATATGAAGAAACATATTTTGGCAAACAATACCACGATTCCTAAAACATTAGCTGTATTTACACCTACATTTTCTACCATCCATTGCATTCCCGGATAATTATATCCTCCAAAGAATAATACAGATATAATAGTCGCAGAGATAAACATATTAGCATATTCAGCAAATAAATAGAATCCCATTTTCATCGATGAATATTCAGTATGGTATCCACCAATCAACTCCGATTCACATTCTGCTAAATCGAAAGGCGTTCTGTTTGTTTCTGCGAAAGCACAAATCAGGAAAATCAGAAAAGATAATGGCTGATAAAAAACATTCCAGTTCATTCCTGCTTGTTGCTCAGAAATTTCTTTTAAGCTTAAAGTTCCTGTCATCATCAATAATGCAATCATAGATAATCCCATGGCAACTTCATAAGAAACCATTTGTGAAGCCGCACGAACAGCTCCCATCAATGAGAATTTATTGTTTGATGCCCATCCACCAATCATGATTCCGTAAACTCCAACAGAAATTACTCCAAATACATACAATAAAGCAATATTTACATCTGTTGCCTGTAAAAGAACATCACGTCCAAAAACATGCAATCTGTCTCCCCACGGAATAACAGCACTCGTCATCAAAGCTGTACTCATGGCAATTGCCGGACCAACAACGAATAAAAATTTATTAGGTGTGTTTGGTTCAAATTCTTCTTTCGAGAATAATTTCATACCATCAGCAAGTGGTTGTAATAAACCTCCCCATCCGGCGCGGTTTGGTCCTACACGATCCTGAAGAAAAGCCGCAACTTTACGTTCAGCCCAGGTAGAATACATCGCCATGATCATTGTGATAGCAAAAACCACAACAATTACAACACTTTTCTCTATAATAAACGTACCATCTACCATCATTAAGAAATTTTGTTGTTAGTGTTTAATGGAATTTCAGCCATACTAATTTTTTTACGGTCAATATCTCTACCCATAAGGATAGTTTTTTCGGTATCGATTTCTACTTTCTCTAATTTTTGAGTGTAGTTATTTTGGTTGATAACAGAATCTTTTTCAAATTCTCTTGGTCCTTCAATAACCCAGTCATTAACGTTTTTGTGGTCAAAACGACAAGAGTTACAGATGAATTCTTCTACTTCATGATACTCGTCTTTACGACCAGTTACACGCTGAATTTCTCCACCAAACATCCAAACTGTAGTTTTTCCACAACATCCCGGAGTTGTACATTCTCTGTGTGCATTGTAAGGTTTGTTGAACCAAACTCTTGATTTGAAACGGAAAGTTTTGTCTGTTAAAGCTCCAACCGGGCAAACGTCGATCATGTTTCCAGAAAACTCATTGTCGATTGCTTTAGAAATTCCTGTTGAAATATTAGCGTGATCTCCACGATCTAATACTCCGTGAACTCTGTTGTCTGTTAATTGATCTGCAACTTGCACACATCTTTGACATAAAATACAACGGTTCATATGTAGTTGAATATTTGGCCCAATATCTTCTGGCTCAAATGTTCTTTTTTCTTCAATAAAACGTGATTTTGGATTTCCGTGTTCGAAACTTAAATTTTGAAGATCACATTCTCCAGCCTGATCACAAACCGGGCAATCAAGCGGGTGATTGATTAATAAAAATTCTGTTACAGATTTACGGGCTTCCGTTACTCTGTCAGAAGATTTACTGTTTACTTCCATTCCGTCCATACATCCTGTTACACAAGATGCCATTAATTTTGGCATTGGTCTTGGGTCAGCTTCACTACCTTTAGAAACTTCAACTAAACAACAACGACATTTTCCGCCGCTGCCTTTTAATTTTGAGTAATAGCACATGGCTGGCGGTACCAAATCTCCACCAATCATACGTGCAGCCTGCAGGATCGTTGTTCCTGGCTCTACGTCTATACTTTGACCGTCTATGGTTACTTTCATCTCTTATTGATTTGAATGTTGAAAGTCGGAATATTTAAAAAGATTTGCTGTCCTTTTTATATTATTAACTTTATAACTTTCTGCTTTATATTTTTTTATACGATTACTTTACCGCCTACTAAATGTTTCACTTGCGAGAAAGGTTCAGCAACAAAATGATCTCTATTTTTAATTTTTTCAGGGAAACGAACGTGATATTCAAATTCATCTCTAAAGTGACGGATCGCTGCTGCTACTGGCCAAGAAGCTGCGTCGCCAAGCGGGCAAATTGTGTTACCCTCGATTTTACTTTGAATGCTCCACAATAATTCGATATCTTCTTCACGGCCCTGACCGTTTTCGATTCTCCACAAGATTTTTTCTAACCAACCTGTTCCTTCACGGCAAGGTGTACATTGTCCGCAAGATTCGTGGTGGTAAAAACGTGCAAAATTCCAAGTGTTTCTAACCACACAAGCAGTATCGTTATAAACGATAAATCCTCCAGAACCCAACATCGATCCGGTAGCAAAACCACCATCACTTAAAGATTCGTAAGTCATTAATCTGTCTTCGCCGTTTGCTGTTTTGAAAATCAATTCAGCTGGTAAAATTGGCACAGAAGATCCTCCAGGAACAAATGCTTTCAAAGGTCTGCTTGAAGACATTCCTCCTAAATATTCATCAGAATTCATGAACTCGTCAACGCTTAATCCTAATTCGATTTCATAAACTCCCGGATTTTTAATGTGTCCTGAAGCAGAAATTAATTTAGTACCAGTTGAACGTCCAATACCGATTTTAGCATAATCATCTCCAGAGTTGTTGATGATCCATGGCACAGCAGCAATAGTCTCCACATTGTTTACTACTGTTGGGTTTGCCCAAAGCCCAGAGACCGCTGGAAAAGGTGGTTTAATACGAGGATTTCCTCTTTTACCTTCCAATGATTCTATAAGTGCAGTCTCTTCGCCGCAAATATAAGCTCCGGCTCCACAGTGAACATGTAATTCTAAATCGTAACCTGTTCCTAATATATTTTTTCCTAACCAACCTGCAGCTTTTGCTTCGGCGATTGCTCTTTCTAAAATTTTGAAAACCCACATATATTCTCCACGAATGTAGATATACGAAAGGTTCGCGCCTAAGGCAAAACTTGAAGTAATCATTCCTTCGATCAATAAGTGAGGAATGAATTCCATCAAATAACGATCTTTGAAAGTTCCCGGTTCAGACTCATCGGCATTGCAAACTAAGTGTCTTGGCTTACCTGATTTTTTATCAATAAAACTCCATTTCATTCCGGCAGGGAAACCTGCACCACCACGACCGCGAAGTCCTGATTTTTTTACTTCTTCAACAACTTCGTCTGGCGTAAGTGTTTTCAAAGCTTTTTCTACAGAAGTATAACCACCATTTTGGCGATATACTTCGTAGGTTTTAATACCTGGAACATTGATTTTATCTAATAATATTTTCTGTGACATCTTATTTATCGTGTAATATTATTTTATCATCTCTACAATCAGCAATTAACTGATCGATTTTTTCTTCTGTCAATTTTTCTTTGTAGAAATCACCTAACTGCATCATCGGAGCATATCCGCAAGCGCCTAAACATTCTACTCCGGCAATGGTAAACATTCCGTCTGGAGTTGTTTCTCCCATTTTAATACCTAATTTTTCAGAAGTATAATCCATTAAATTTTCAGCACCATTTAAACAACAACAAGAAGTTTGACAGAATTCGAACATGTATTTTCCAATTGGTTTTTGGTTGTACATGGTATAAAAAGTAACCACTTCGTAAACCTCAATTGGTTTGATGTGCAAAATTTCAGCAACTTTATCCTGCAACTCAGTACTCAACCAGTTATCGTGCGCGTCCTGTACTTCGTGTAAAACAGGCAACAAAGCTGATTTTCTTTTGTCTTCAGGATAATGACTGATTAATTCATTGATGCGAGTCATCAATGCTTCAGTCATGTTTATTTCTTGTTTGTAATGTTTTCTTTCCATTCTTAATTTTAGATTTTAGATCTCTGATTTTAGATTTTTCAATCTGTTTCTTCAATCTACATTCTGCAATCCTTTACTAGATTTAGGTTTTTGAATCTGAATTCTAAAATCTAAAATCTACAATATTTTTTAGGCGTCTAATTCTCCTGCAATTACATTTAAACTCGAAAGGATAACAATTGCATCTGATAGTAAAGCACCTTTAATCATTTCTGGATATGCCTGATAATAAATAAAGCAAGGTCTTCTGAAATGTAATCTATATGGAGTTCTGCTTCCGTCAGTAACTAAATAAAATCCTAATTCTCCGTTTCCTCCTTCAACCGGGTGATAAATTTCTGCAACTGGCACAGGAACTTCTCCCATTACGATCTTAAAGTGATAAATTAAAGATTCCATAGAAGTGTAAACATCTTCTTTTGGTGGAAGGTAATAATCAGGAACTTCTGCATGATATTCGTTTCCGGCTGGCATTTTATCCAACGCTTGACGAATGATGCTTAAACTTTCCCAAACTTCAGCATTACGAACACAAAAACGATCGTAAGTATCACCTGATTTTCCAACAGGAACATTAAAATCGAAATCTTCGTAAGAGGAGTAAGGCTGTGCAACACGAACGTCATAATCAACTCCGGCAGCACGTAAGTTTGGTCCTGTAAATCCATATGCCATTGCTTGCTCTGCTGAAATTGCTCCAACATTTACAGTTCTATCAAGGAAAATTCTGTTTCTTTCAAATAAGTTTACAAACTCCTGCCAAGCGACAGGAAAATCTTGTAAAAAGACATCTAGTTTACGAAAAGCTTCTGGTGACCAATCTCTTTCGAAACCACCAATTCTTCCCATATTTGTAGTTAAACGAGCTCCACAAATTTCTTCATAAATCTCGTAAACTTTTTCTCTAAATTGAAAAACGTATAAGAAGCCTGTATACGCACCAGTATCAACACCCAGAATCGAGTTACAGATTAAGTGGTCTGTAATACGAGCTAATTCCATTACGATAACTCTTAAATATTGAGCACGTTTTGGAAGTTCAATTCCTAACAATTTTTCTAAAGTCATCCACCATCCCATATTATTAATAGGAGAGGAGCAATAGTTCATACGATCTGTAAGAGGCGTAATTTGATAGAAAGGACGATTTTCGGCAATTTTTTCGAATGCTCTGTGGATATAACCAATAGTTGGTTCAGCCTCAAGAATTCTTTCACCATCCATCAATAAGATATTCTGAAAAATACCGTGAGTTGCAGGGTGTGTTGGACCTAAATTCAATACTGAAAGCTCGCTTCCGTCTTCGTTTAGTTTCTCCTTTATTATTTTAGCATATCGATGCTCTGGTGGTAATAATAGTTCTGACATTTTATAATGTTGAATTATTTATTTTTTAGCAATTTGTTGTTGTTCTTCCAAAGAATCTGTCGTCTTTATCCGTTCTTCCGCTGTCTTCCATTGGGAATTCTTTTCGCATTGGGAAAGAGATCATTTCGTCCATATTCAAAATACGTTTCAATTGTGGATGCCCAATAAAGTTAATCCCGAAGAAATCGTATGTTTCTCTTTCCATCCAATTTGAACTTAAGAAAATATTTGAAATTGTTTTTATCTCTGGTTTTTCACCATTAAGGTAAACTTTGATTTTAATACGTTTGTTTTCGTACCAGTTGTGCATGTGATATACTATCGCGAACTGACGATCTGTTTCGTTGTCCGGATAGTGAATTCCGCATAAATCAGTTAAAAAGTGAAAACGTAAATCAGAATCGTTTTTCAAAAAAAGAATTAAGGCTGTGATTTTGTCAGCTGTTGTTTCTATTGAAAAAATATCTCTTTCTTGTTGAAAGTTAAAAACACTTGAATCAAATGTTTCTGTAAGTTTATCTTGAATCAGGGTATTTTCTAAGGCCATCTTATGAAATGTTATATGAAGCTAGTAATTCTTGGTATTCTGGAGAACTTCTGCGTCTAACAGATTCACTTCTTACCAATTCCTGAAGTTTCATTACTCCATCAACAATTTGTTCTGGTCTTGGAGGACATCCTGGAACATAAACGTCAACCGGAATTACTTTGTCAATTCCTTGTAAAACAGAATAAGTATCGAAGATTCCACCTGATGAAGCACAAGCTCCAACTGCAATTACCCATCTAGGTTCAGACATTTGCTCGTAAACCTGTCTTAAAATAGGTGCCATTTTTTTAGAAATAGTCCCCATTACCATTAACATATCTGCCTGACGAGGAGAAAAACTCACACGTTCAGAACCAAATCGCGCTAAATCGTAGTGTGAAGCCATTGTAGCCATGAATTCGATACCACAACATGAAGTTGCAAAAGGCAATGGCCATAATGAGTTGGCTCTTGCTAAGCCTACAACGTCATTTAGTTTTGTAGCGAAGAAACCTTCTCCTACAACTCCTTCCGGTGGCGCAACCATATTTACATTTGAATCGCTCATTTTATTTTAGATTTTAGATTTCTGATTTTAGATTTAATTCTGAAACCGAAATCAATATTTTAAAAATCAATATTTTGTTTTGAGAAGTTATCTTTCAAATCTAAATTCTAAATCAAGCAATCTAAAATCTAAATTCTGAAATCTAAAATCGCATTTATTCCCAGTCTAAAGCTTTCTTTTTGATGATATAAAAGAAACCAACTAAAAGAAGCGCCATGAAAACAATCATTTTCAACATTCCTTCCATTCCTAATTCCTTAAAGTTTACTGCCCAAGGATAAAGGAAAATTACCTCTACGTCGAACAATACGAACAAAATAGCTACCAGAAAGTACTTAACTGAAAACGGAATACGGGCATTACCAACAGATTCGATACCGCACTCAAAGTTTTTATCTTTGACTTCTGAGGTTCTTTTCGGTCCTAATTTTCCAGAAATTATGATTGTTCCTACCACAAAACCAACAGCTAAAATGAACTGCATTAGAATAGGAATGTAACTGTATTGATCAGATTGCATAAACTTAGGTTTTTTACTTAAAGAATAAGCCACAAAGATAACTTTCAACTATGTAAATCACAAGATAAAAAATGATTTAAGTATGTTGAGAAACACTGTTTGTGTCTAATTTTTATTGATTATAAATAACATTGTGAAATTTTAATATTTTTTTAAGATTTGAGCAAAAAAAAACGTTTCGAAATAAATCGAAACGTTTTAAAACCATTCAGAGGCAAAAAAAATAAATTGCTATATTTTTCTTAGATTACTGCTACTTTAGCAGCAACTTTCCCTTTTCTTCCTTCTTCTTCTTCATAGCTTACACGGTCACCTTCGCGTAATTCTTCCGCGTTAATTCCTGAAGCGTGAACGAAGATATCTTTTCCTGTTTCTTCGTCTGTAATGAATCCATAACCTTTAGATTCATTGAAAAATTTTACTGTACCTGTACGCATTGTAATTGTAATAATAATTTATAATGAAGCAAATGTAAGATATAAATTCATACAAAAGACAATAAGGTGTTAATTTTTTATAAAAATTATTGATTCACAGTGTTTTCGCTATTTATATTGCATCAAATCATGTTCAGATGTACTTAAATTGAGAATCATTAATTGTAGGAAACGAACTAAGAAAAGCAGGCTGGATTTAAGGTCATTTTGACAATTATCGTAATTATTGAATAATTTAGATATAATTACTGTAAAGGCTTCTGTTTGCTGTGTTTTTTAAGAATTTTGACAAAATCATAAAAATGGAATAAAAAAAAACTGCAACTAAAAAGATAATTGCAGTTTTGTATTTTAAATTTTTTAGAATTATTGAATATCAACTTTAATATGTAATTCTTTTAGTTGAGCATCATCAATTGTTGCAGGTGCATCAATCATAACATCACGTCCAGAATTGTTTTTTGGGAAAGCGATAAAATCTCTAATAGTTTCCTGCCCTCCTAAAATAGCAACAAGTCTGTCTAATCCAAAAGCCAAACCTCCGTGAGGCGGTGCTCCAAATTGGAAAGCATCCATTAAGAAACCGAATTGTGCTTTTGCTTCTTCTTCCGTAAATCCTAAATATTTGAACATTAATTGTTGGGTAGCTTTATCGTGAATACGAATCGATCCTCCTCCAATTTCATTTCCGTTTAATACCATATCATAAGCATTGGCACGAACTTTTCCAGGTTCTGTTTCCAATAATTGCATGTCTTCCGGTTTTGGAGATGTAAAGGGGTGGTGCATCGCATGATAACGACCACTTTCTTCATCTAACTCTAATAATGGAAAATCTACAACCCATAACGGAGCAAATTCTTCTGGATTACGCAATCCTAAACGAGTTGCCAATTCCATACGAAGTGCTGAAAGTTGTGCGCGTGTTTTGTTTGCAGGACCAGAAAGTACAAAAATCATATCGCCAGGTTTTGCGCCTGTAATTTTTGACCATTGTCCTAGATCGTCCTGATCGTAAAATTTATCTACAGATGATTTAAAAGTTCCGTCGTCATTACATTTTGCATAAACCATTCCTGATGCTCCAACCTGAGGACGTTTTACCCAGTCAATTAACCCGTCAATTTCTTTACGTGTATAATTTCCTGCTCCCGGAACTGCAATTCCAACAACTAATTCTGCAGCATTGAATACTGGAAAATCTTTATGTTGTGCAAATTCGTTTAACTCACCAAACTCCATTCCGAAACGGATGTCCGGTTTGTCATTTCCATATGTTTTCATGGCATAGTCGTAGGTAATTCTTGGAAATTTATCTACTTCAATGCCTTTAATTTCTTTTAATAAATGTCTTGTCAATCCTTCAAAAACATTTAAAATATCTTCTTGTTCCACAAATGCCATTTCGCAATCTATTTGTGTAAACTCCGGCTGACGGTCTGCACGTAAATCTTCATCACGGAAACATTTTACAATTTGGAAATATTTATCCATTCCACCCACCATCAATAATTGTTTGAAAGTTTGTGGAGATTGTGGCAAAGCATAAAATTGTCCTTCGTTCATACGGCTTGGTACAACGAAATCTCTTGCTCCTTCCGGAGTTGATTTAATTAAGTACGGCGTTTCAACTTCGCAGAAATCTAAATCAGATAAATATTTACGAACTTCCATCGCTACTTTATGACGGAATAACAAACTGTTTTTTACAGGATTTCTTCTGATATCTAAATAACGGTATTTCATTCTGATATCTTCTCCACCATCTGTTTCGTCTTCAATTGTAAATGGAGGCGTCAAAGCGGCATTTAGAATGTTTAATTCCGTAACTAAAATTTCGATTTCACCAGTCGGAATATTTTTGTTTTTGGCTTCACGCTCAATAACAGTTCCTTTTACCTGAATTACAAACTCTCTTCCAAGCGTTTTTGCCAATTCAAAAACAGTTTTATCAGTACGACTTTCGTCGAAAATAAGTTGTGTAATTCCGTAACGGTCACGTAAATCAACCCAATTCATAAATCCTTTATCGCGTGATTTTTGAACCCAACCCGCTAGTGTAACTTCCGTATTAATATTTGAGGCGTTTAACTCGCCACAATTATGACTTCTATACATGATCAAAATTTTAGACTGCAAAAGTAAACACAAAATTCAAATTAAAATAGTAAAGTGATAATCTGATGTGTATTAATTTGAAATATTTTGTTAATTGTTAAATTTTGAAGTTGTTATTTCTTTAGATTTGATATACTAAAAACAAAATATACTACAATATGAAGAAAATTTTTGTCATCGGTCTGTTGCTTTTTTGCGCTTTGAGTGTTATTGGTCAAGCCAAAGAACAAGTTAAATTTACAGCTAAAATTGCGAATAGAAATAGTGATTCATTAGTGATTAGAGGCGGTGGTGAATTTAGAAAAGTGATTAAAATTGATAAAAATGGCCTTTTTGAAAGCACTTTTGAAGCTCCAAAGGGATTTTATAATTTTTCTGACGGAGTGGAATCTGCCAATTTATTCCTGATTCCAAATTCAGAAGTAAATGTATTAGTAGATGCCAAAAAATTTGATGAAACGCTTGTATATAAAGGTAAAGGTGTAAACGAAAGTAATTTTCTGGCGCAATACTTATTAAGCAGTGAAAAATTTAAAGAGGAAGCGTTTAAGAAAGAGAGATCCGAATTTGTAACATTCCTTGAGGAAAAGAAAAAAGCAGATACAAAAGCGCTGGAAAAAGGTAATTTTGATCCTATTTTTAAGAAAGCAATATCAGATGCTTTTGAACAATTTCATCAGTATATAATAGGTGAGTACGATCGTACTGCTCAAATGAGAAAGTTAGATGGAAATCCTTCACCTGAATTTGATTATGAAAATCATAAAGGCGGAAAAACAAAACTTTCTGATTTCAAAGGAAAATATGTTTACATTGATTTGTGGGCAACATGGTGTGGACCCTGTCGTCAGGAAATCCCTTATTTACAAAAAATAGAAGAAAAATATCATGGAAAAAACATTGAATTTGTAAGCATCTCCATTGACAATGCAAAAGACAATGACAAATGGAAAAATTTTGTGACGGCTAAGAATTTGGGAGGCGTTCAGTTATTTGCTGATAAAGATTGGGGATCTGATTTTGTAGTGCAATATGGCGTAACCGGAATTCCAAAATTTATTCTGATTGATCCAAAAGGTATTATTTTAAATTCTGATGCAGCAAGACCCTCTTCTCCAGACCTTCAAAAGCAGTTAGATGTATTATTGAACTAATTTTAGTATCAAATTTATAACGATATCGTAATTTTATTTTTTTAGCAAAATACCAGTAAAACCAAGGCGTAAGCGTTGGTTTTTTTGTATTCGGATGATTTCCAATGTTAAGCTTTTATTCAATGTTACCAAATTGTTAAGTAAAAGTTTGCTCAATGTAAATAAATAACTATATTTGATAACAATTTGATAACATTAATACCTAAAGATATGAAAAAATGTGTAATTTTAGTTGCAATGATGTTCTCTGGAATTTTAGTTGCACAAGAAGTAAAACCAGAATTAGAAGCTGTTGGAAACAAAGTAAAAGCTACTTATTACTATGAGAATGGTAAAGTACAACAAGAAGGTTTCTTTAAAGATGGTAAATTAGACGGCGTTTGGGTATCATATGATGAAAAAGGAAATAAACTTGCCGTAGCAGAATACACAAACGGACTGAAAACTGGAAAATGGATTTTCACTAATGAAAATAGCCTATGCGAAGTTGCTTATGAAAATAGCAAAGTTAGCTCAGTTAAAAACTTACAGAAAAATGCTTTAGCAAATAGAAACTAAGGTAATTTCTAAGATACTTTAAAAAAACCGTCTCGTTCTTAACGAAACGGTTTTTTTATGCCTTTAATTTTTTGCAACTTTTTTTTCTTCTTCCATACCAAATTACAAAACCAGTTACCGGTAATGCTGCTGTTATTAAGCTTGCTATAAAAGCAATAATTTTTCCAGGTAAATCTAGTATTTGTCCTGTATGTATTCCGTAATTCATTTCGACAACCTTTAAGCCTAAACTCTTTTTGGCGTAAGGATCACTCTGAATTAATTTTCCGTCAAGCGGATGAAAATAATAATTGCTTTGATGATCATATCTTAAGGTATGTGGATAAGCTCCAGTACTAATAATGTCTCCTTTTTTCTGCGGAAATAAAACAAAAAACATTTCGGCTTTTGGTTGCAATTTTGCAGTTTCAATAAAGGCACGATCGACTGCTGTTATGCTGTTGGTTTTGAATTTTGTTGTGTCGATTATTGGTGCCTTTATTTCTATTGCTTTATCTCCACCAAAATTGAAAGTTTTATAAATACCATCTCCAACCCATTCGTATGTAAAGGTTAAGCCTGTTATGGCAAGAATAAGCGCAATAAGTGAAATGTAAAAACCAGAAGTATTGTGCCAGTCATAATTTACACGACGCCATTTGGCTGACCATTTTACTGTAAAACTTCTTTTAATATCATATTTTCGCTTTGGCCACCATTGAATAATTCCCGAAATCAATAATAAAATAAAGATTATGGTTGCCCCGCCAATAATATGTTTTCCAATGTAATCGGGCAGAAGTAAATACAAATGAATGTATTCAACAATAATAAAAAAATCGGTTTTGGGATTTTCGGTTTTTAAATATTTTCCTGTGTAAGGATTAAAATACAGATATAAATTTTCGGTATCAGAATAGGTGTAGACAATTGCAGAACGGTTTCTTCCATAATAAGAAACCATACTTGCTGTGTTTTTGGGAAGTATTTCTTTTGCCTTTTGCTGTAAGACTGAAGGCATTAAAAAGGATTTGTTTTGAGGTTCAACAAAGCGCCATTCTTTTCGGGTAATATCTTTTATTTCGTCATGAAAACAAAACATACAGCCGGTAATACTGATAATAAAAACAATAAGCCCGGAAATTAATCCGAGCCATTTATGTAGAAAACGTATTTGTTTTTTGAATCCCATTTTTGAATAAAAGCTTAAAGTATGCGCTAAATCAATTAAGGACAAATTATTTCAATTATTTTTCGGCAACAGCCTCTTTTTTAGCATTTAAATGATAAGCCACATAAAGAGAAATTGAGGCCAGAACAATCCAGAAAACATCAATAACAAAAACCTGAATTTTGTTTTGTATAAAAGAAGTCCAAAACCAATTTCCAGAAACGATTCCATTTGTTATCGGAATTAAGAAACCTAAAATACTTCCGGAAACCAGACAAAATTTATTGGTAAACGCATCATTCTTTTTAAGTATAAAGAAAACGGTTAATATTAGCCATCCCACAAAATAAACAGTATAAAGATTTTCCTGAGTTAACGGATAAAATATTTTGGTAACGATAAAAGCTAATGCAGTAATTGGATACATACTCAAACAAATAGCCAAATAAATACGAACAACAGCTGCATTGAAACGTCTTTTCTTTTCAGGCATATTGTTTTTTTGTCGTGCAACAAGCCAAATCATAACTCCTGAAATGATCACTACACAAGTAATAATTCCTAAAATGAAACTTACGATTTTTAAAGCGTAACCACCATAATCACCGTAATGAATTCGGTATAAAACATTTTTGACTGTATCTAAATAATTAGTTTGTGTGATTGGATTTTTCTTTGCAATTTCTTTTCCATCAGAAATTCGGTAAACTACTTTTCCAATTCCGGTGAATTTTTTATGGTTTGGCATTTCTCCTTCAACCAAAATATGCATATTAGCATCACCATAATTTTGAATAAAAACACGTGTAATTTCAAAATCTGACCAATTACTTTTTGCTTTTGAAACCAGCTGATTAATATTAAAAGGAGCAGCTAATTTTTTATTTTCAAATTTATAATCAGGATCAGTATATTCTAATTCTTTGTATAATTTGTTTTCATCACCTTGATATAATGCCATTACGGCTGGAGCCACAATCAGAAGTTTGATCATAAAAAAAGCCCCAGTAACAGCATATACAAATTGAAAAGGAAGACCAATCATTCCTAAAGAGGTGTGAGCATCTGTCCATAACGTTTTTAATTTTTCCTTTGGACGGAAAACATAAAAGTTTGAAACAATTTTTTTCCAGTGTAATAAAACACCAGTAACAATTGCAAACAAGAAAAACAACGCTACAAAACCTGAAAGATAATAACCCACAGGATATGGAACTTGTGCCAGGAAATGCAATCGGTATAAAAATTCACCCAGCGAATAAGATTCTTCATAGGTAAAGGTTTTGAAATTTTTAGTATCAAGATAAAAAAACTGTCCTTCTTTTTGCTTGGCTGGAGCCAAAGTATCTTTGGTACCTTCCATATAAACAGCAACTCTTCTTTCATTGCTTGGTTTCGAAATGGTAATATTTCTTCCGTGCAATACATATTGTTTGTCGAGCTTTTGTAAAGCAGTATTGTAATCTAATTGAATTTCTTTTGTAATGGCAGTAGATTCACTTCTTTCCCAATTGATGATTTCATCTCTAAAAAAAGAAAAAGATCCTGCAAAGAAAATTACAAAAAGCACAACACTAATAACGATTCCGCTAACTGTATGCGTGTGAAAGTAGATATTATAATTACGGTTGCTCATGTTTATTATGCCGTTGTATTATAGGTTTGACCCAGATAAATGAAAAGAGAAAAAACTAATGTTAGGAGTATATAAATGCCCCAAATTTTCCAGCCACTCTTTGCCAGAAAAGCGATCACCATAAGTGCAACCCAAAGAATAAAGCCGCTAAAAGCCATTGTCATCAATATGTTTGCACGGTTAAACCATGAAGCGAGTGCTAAATGAAAAGTAACGGAAACAAAATAGCCGCCTAGAATGGCAGCGGTAATTTTGGCAAAACGTTGCCATTTAGATTGGGTTAAATATTTTGGATTTGCTGGCATAAACTGCTTAAGAATAATTAATAGTAATAAAATTCTAATAGAGCAACAATTATAAATAACAATAGAAGCGCAATGCTATTTACTTTTTTTAATGGTTTCAAAATGATAATCAAACTACCAATAGTCATGAGCTGAATAAAAAACATCAAAGTGCCACAACATAATGATTGTGTAAAAAGCCATACAGAATAGGCTAGTAGTAGCAATATTAAACCAGTAATTTTAGTTTGTTTTGGATTGTTTTTCATCCATTTTTCAAAACCTAAATCATAAGATAAAGCAGCTCTTTTTGATGTATAATACAAAGTATAAAAAGCTAAAAAAACGATAAGACTGGCTACTGTTATCATAATTTTAAAAATTTAAAAAACACCTTTCTATAGTCAGAAAGGTGTTTTTTGTTTGTTTTATTAGAATTTGTATGAAAAATTAGCAGATACGCTTCTCATGTTTTTTGGGTGAATCGTAGACCAACCATCATAAGTATCAACGTTTGCAATATTGTCAAGTTTAAGAGTCAAAACGTACTTTTCAGTTCCGTAGAAAATAGATGAATTTAAAACAGTATAAGATGGCAATGTAAATTGACCAGTAACTGTTCTGTTCATGATTTTATTTTTATCAGCATAATTTCCTCCAAAACCTAAACCAAAACCTTGTAAGTCGCCTTCTGTGAATTTGTAGCTTGCCCAAAGATTTGCTGTGTTTTGTGGTCCTGCACTTTCTGGTCTGTGCCCTACGAAATCCGGATCACCAGCCGTTAACAGTGCATCAGTATAGCTGTATCCGGCAACAATGTTTAAACCTGTAATTGGGTTTGCAACAATTTCAGCTTCGAAACCTTTGTTTCTTTGTCCACCGTTTTGATAAGATGTTTGAGTCGTTGCAGTATAAACAGTATAAACCTGATCTGTTACTTTAATGTCGTAATAGCTGAATGTAGCATAAAGTTTGTCTTTAAAAACATTCAATTTTGTTCCAACTTCAAACTGATTTGCGTGCTCTGGAGAGAAAGTTCTTGGTTGAGAACTTCCATCAGGCAATACATCACTTACTGGAGCAGTATTGGCGAAGCCATCCATATAGTTGGCAAAAATCGAAACTTTGTCTAAAATTGGTTGGTAAACCACACCGAATTTTGGAGAGAAAGAAGTTTGGTTGTAATCGTCAGCATTTGTGCTAACATCACCTTCTGTCATAAAACGGTCAACACGTACACTTGCCATTGCAGATAAAGCAGGAGTAAAGTTGATTACGTTAGAAACATATGCACTGTAAACTTCTTGTTTTGTTTTGTTATTGTTCATTGGAGCTGAAGCTAAAAGAGAATCAGCACCGGCCTTTGTTAATTTACCATTATCACCATTTGTGATGTATTTCGTTGGGTCAGTAATTTGATAAAGGTTTTCGTTTACTGTTTTCAAATCAAGATTTCCAATATAAATGGTTCCATTTCCTACATATCCTGATCCGTTGTCTATTGCGCCTCTGTTGAAATAATCTAAACCGGCAACAATTCGGTTTCTCATGTTTCCAATCACAAAATCACCAATAAAGTTTTGTTGAATATCAGTTGTTAAAGTTGTAGAGTTTTGGTAATTCATGTAACGCGCTAAGACAATACCTTCTGAAATTGGATCTGGCGCATATTGAGTTCCTTCATAAATATAAGAATAGTACCCTTCTGATTTTGATGATCCTCTGGAAACTACAGTTTGTGAACTCCATTGATCAGAGAACTTATAGTTCATTTGTCCCTGAAGATTGTATGAAGGAGTTTCAATTGCCAATTCATTACTTGTGTAAGAACGTTTGTTGTCATATCCCAATTCATCAATATTGTGAACTCTTAATTCAGCACCTCTGTCTAAGAATAACATTGTTGGATTAGTAGCTTTGTTATTCATGAATTCAGTATTGATGAAAAACGAAAGTTTGTCATTAACCTGGTAAGATAAAGAAGGTGCAAAAAAGAATGATTTTTTGAATCCTGCATCCTGAAAACTGTTTTCAGTATGATAAGCTGAATTGACACGCACGTTAATTTTGTGCTCTTCATCTAATGGAGTATTAACGTCAACAGTAACACGGTTTAAACCGTAACTTCCAGCTGTGTAATCTATTATTCCACCAAAATGATCGTAAGGTTTTTTAGTAGTTAAGTTAATTAAACCTCCGTAAGAGATTAAGCTACTTCCAAACAAAGTTCCAGATGGCCCTTTAATTACTTCAATTTTATCAATATTGGCTGGATCAATACTTCCGTTTGTTAATCCTGGTAATCCGTTGATCATGGTTGGCTGTACAGCAAATCCTCTTAAAGAGAAATAACCTGCACCGTCACCCCCACGTCCTGTAGAAGCCCAAAGAGGAGATAATCCCGGAGCATTTTTAAGGGCGTCGTCAATATTGGTAACCACTTGTTCTTTTAAAAGTTCGCTTGTGATTGTGGTATAAACTTGTGGGTTTTCAAGATTTTTAAGAGGTAATCTCGATACTTGTTGTGTTTCTTTACGAGCTAACGGATTTTTTTTAGCACCGCCATTTACTACAATTTCGTCTAATTGCTCAGAGTTTGAAATGATTGTAAAGTTTTCAATAATTTCATCTCCACTATTAAGTGTAATGCTTTTTTCTTTAGAAGAATAACCAACTGCAGAAACTCTAAGAACATAGTTTCCTGGTTTTACGTTTTTGATTTCGTAGTTACCATTGTCATCCGTATTGGTTCCGATTTTTGTTCCTTTTAAAACTATTGAAACGTTATCTGCTGCCTGATTGTTTGCTAAGCTGATTTGACCTTTAATAGTTGCTTTTTCTTGTGCCCAAGTTGAAGTACTTGCTAATAGAAAAAAACAAAAGCTCAAAAAAGAAATTGTAAATTTATATTTCATTTTTATTTAGAATTGATTTTAATAGCGCAAATTTAAGTGTTGAATGTCAATCACGCAAGCTATTCTTATTTATTCTAAATAAAATAATATTTAAAGGGTAAAATTTACATTTCCTTAAAAAATTAACATCTTAAGACAATCTTAAGACAGTATTAAGCAAAAAAAAGCCTATTCATTTATTTGAACAGGCTTTTATTATTGTTGAAAATTATTAAAATTACAATTCTAAAGCACGTTTAGCATCGCCATTCATCAATAATTCTAATGGATTTTCTAAAGCTTCTTTTACAGCAACCAAGAAACCAACTGACTCACGTCCGTCGATAATTCTGTGATCATAAGAAAGAGCAACGTACATCATTGGGTGAATTTCAACTTTACCATTTACAGCGATTGGACGCTCGATAATGTTGTGCATTCCTAAAATTCCTGATTGAGGAGGGTTGATAATTGGAGTACTTAACATACTTCCAAAAACTCCACCGTTAGTAATGGTGAAAGTTCCTCCAGTCATATCGTCAACTGTAATTTGACCGTCACGAGCTCTTAAAGCTAATCTTTTGATTTCAGCTTCAATTCCACGGAAAGTTAATAATTCAGCATTACGAACAACAGGAACCATTAATCCTTTTGGTCCAGAAACTGCGATTGAGATATCAGCAAAATCGTAAGCGATTTTGTAATCACCATCCATCATTGAGTTAACATCTGGATATAATTCTAAAGCTCTTGTAACTGCTTTTGTAAAGAATGACATGAATCCTAAACCTAAACCACCATGTTTCGCTTTGAATGCATCTTTGTATTCATTACGAATTTGGTTAATTGGTGTCATGTTAACTTCATTGAAAGTAGTTAACATTGCTGTTTCGTTTTTAGCAGCAACTAATCTCTCAGCTACTTTACGACGTAACATTGATAATTTTGTACGCTCAGATCCACGGCTTCCACCAGTTGGAGTTCCCATAGATGGTACTGCATTTACAGCGTCATCTTTTGTGATTCTTCCACCTTTACCAGTTCCTGAAACTGTTGCTGGTGCTATATTTTTTTCGTCTAATATTTTTCTTGCTGCCGGAGATGGAGTTCCTGCTGCATAACTTGTCGCTGGTGCAGCAGCTACTGGAGCCGGTGCTGCTTTTGGAGCCTCAGCTTTCGGTGCTTCTGCTTTTGGAGCCTCAGCTGCTGGTGCTGCCGGAGCGTCACCTGCAGGTTTTGCTGCATCTGTATCAATTAAACAAACGACAGCTCCTACTGCAACTGTATCACCTTCTTCAGCTTTAAGCGTAATAATTCCGCTCATTTCAGCAGGCAATTCAAGAGTAGCTTTATCTGAATCAACTTCAGCAATAGCTTGATCTTTCTCTACATAATCTCCGTCTTTTACTAACCAAGTTGCAATTTCAACTTCTTTTATTGATTCCCCTGGTGATGGGACTTTCATTTCTAAAATCATCTTTGTTTTTGTTTAAGGTTTTTATGGTTTAAAGTTTCATGTTGTTAAACCTGAAACTTTAAACTTGAAACATTCTTTTTATCTGAATAAATTTTTATCGAAAACCATTCTAATCGCATCTGCATGACGACGTTTAGCTCTTGTATAACTTCCTGATGCCGGAGCAGCATAAGCTTTTAATGAAGCTAATCTCCATTTTACAAGATCGAAATTCATTAACATAAAGCTGTAAGCTCCCATGTTTTTAGGCTCTTCTTGTGCCCAAACATAATCATCAGCATTTGGATATTGTGCGATAATAGCTTTTAACTGCTCAACTGGTAAAGGGAATAATTGCTCGATACGAACAACTGCAACATCATTTCTTCCGTTGTTTTCTCTTTCAGCAACAATGTCGTAGTAGAATTTACCGGTAACAAAAACTAAAGTTTTTACTGCTTTTTTATCTACTGTATTATCATCTATAGTTTCCTGGAAACTTCCTTTTGCTAATTCTTCAACTGTAGAAACGCATCTTGGGTCACGCAATAAACTTTTTGGAGAAAACACTACCAAAGGCTTACGGAAATTTGTTTTCATTTGTCTTCTCAACAAGTGGAAGAAGTTTGCTGGCGTTGTACAGTCAGCAACGTACATGTTTTGTCTTGCACAAAGTTGTAAGTAACGTTCCATTCTTGCAGAAGAGTGTTCTGCACCTTGTCCTTCGTATCCGTGAGGTAATAATAAAACAATACCATTTTGGTTGTTCCATTTATCTTCACCACATGAAATATATTGGTCAATCATAATTTGAGCTCCATTAGAGAAATCTCCAAATTGTGCTTCCCAAATCGTTAATGCATTTGGATTTGCCAATGCATATCCATAATCAAAACCAAGAACTCCATACTCAGATAAAAGAGAGTTGAATGCACCGAATTTTCCTTTTTTGTTTTCGATAGCATCTAATAGAATTACTTCTTCTTCAGAATCTTCAACTTTAACTACGGCATGACGGTGAGAGAATGTACCACGCTCTACGTCCTGTCCAGAAATACGAACATCAAATCCTTCCGTTAAAAGTGAACCGTAAGCTAATGCTTCAGCAGTTCCCCAATCAATAGTATTATTGTCGTATCCAGCTTTTCTATCCGTAACAATTTTGGTTATTTTGTTGATGAATTTCTTATCAGATGGTAAAGTTGAGATGGTACTAATGATAGAATCTAATCCTTTTTTATCAAAAGTAGTGTCAACTTTTTGAAGCATTTGTGTATCAGTTACCTGAACAAATCCGTCCCATTCGTTTTTCATGAATGGTGTTATAATAGTTAAATCTTTTTTACGGGAAGCTTCTAAATTCTGTTCCAAATCAGATTTGTATTCTTTTTCTAAAGCATTTACATATGAAGCATCAATTACGCCGTCAGACAATAATTTTTCAGCATAAATATCTCTTGGATTTTTATGTTTTGCGATGATTTTATATAAAACAGGTTGTGTAAAACGAGGTTCGTCACCTTCGTTATGGCCGTATTTTCTGTATCCTAATAAATCGATAAATACGTCACGTCCAAATTGCATTCTGTAGTCTAATGCAAAAGATACTGCATGTACAACAGCTTCAGCATCATCAGCATTTACGTGTAATACTGGAGATAAAGTTACTTTAGCAACGTCTGTACAATACGTAGAAGAACGAGCGTCTAAATAGTTAGTTGTAAAACCAACCTGATTGTTGATTACAATATGGATTGTTCCTCCAGTTTTGTAACCGTCAAGTTGTGCCATCTGAATGATTTCATATAAGATACCTTGTCCTGCAATTGCAGCATCTCCGTGAACGGCGATAGGTAATACTTTAGAGAAATCGTCAGCATAATATTTATCTTGTTTTGCTCTTGTGATTCCTTCAATTACAGCTCCAACCGTTTCTAAGTGCGAAGGGTTTGGTGCTAAATTGATGTTGATGCTTTTTCCTGATCTTGTTTTTTTGTCGGCAGTAAGACCTAAGTGGTATTTTACGTCACCATCAAAATATTCCTGATCGTAATCTTTTCCGTCAAACTCACCAAAAATATCCTGAGTTGATTTTCCGAAGATGTTTGCCAAAACGTTCAAACGACCACGGTGTGCCATTCCCATTACGAATTGTTCAACACCTTTTTCAGCAGCTTGTTCGATCAAAGCATCCAAAGCAGGGATGATAGATTCTCCACCTTCTAGTGAAAAACGTTTTTGACCAACATATTTAGTGTGTAAGAAGTTCTCGAAAGAAACTGCTTCGTTTAATTTATTTAAGATCGTTTTCTTTTCCTCAGAAGAGAAATTAGGCTGATTAACATTTACAGCTAATTTATCCTGAATCCATTTTACAACACCAGGATTTCTGATGTACATATATTCAATTCCGATATGCTGGCAGTAAATAGATTTAAGACGGGTTACAATATCCTGTAAAGTAGATGGCCCAACTCCGATAGTCTTAGCTGCATCAAAAACTGTCGAAAGATCAGCAGTTGTTAATCCGAAATTTTCAATGTCTAAAGTTGGAGATGAAGTTCTACGGTCACGAACCGGATTTGTTTTGGTAAACAAATGCCCGCGCGTACGGTAACCATCAATTAATTTTAGTACGTTGAATTCTTTTTGTAATTTTTCTGAAACTTTGCTGTAATCTGTGTTGTCGCTAGTCACATATTCAACAATTTGTTGAACCGGATTTTCGTCATTATAAACCGTTTGTCCAAAGTCGAAACCTTGAAAAAAACTTCTCCAGCTAGGCTCAACGCTATCTGGGTTTACTAAATATTGATCGTATAATTGTGCGAAAAACTCTGTATGCGCTGCATTTAAAAATGAAAACCTATCCATAATATTAGTGAATATACTTTTTGTTAAATAGAATGGCAAAAGTACAACAATCACATTTATTTAAATCTTTTTTTTACGTACTTTTACGTAAAAATTTGTTAAAAATAGATATAACTATGAAGAAAAATCAAATTTCAATCGTTTTCAAATCTTTTTTTGTGATTATGACAGTCTTTTTTTCTAGTTATGTCACCGCACAACAAAATTATACTATAGATCAGAGCCCTAACTTTTGGGACAAGGTTCAGTTTGGTGGTGGACTTGGATTAGGTTTCGGATCTGGCTATACTAATATTTCGGTCTTGCCGAGTGCTATTTATAATATAAATGAAATTGTGGCAGTTGGCGCAGGACTACAGTTTGGGTACATGTACCAAAAAAATTATGCTGAATCTTTTGTATGGGGTGGAAGCGCAATTGTACTCGTAAACCCGATTCCACAAGTTCAATTGTCTGCCGAATTAGAGCAAGTTAGGGTAGATACAGATTATGAACAATATTATAATCAGCCGAGTTATTCTGATGCTTATTGGAATACTGCCTTATATCTTGGAGCTGGTTACAGAACAGGAAGCGTAACCATTGGCGGACGTTATGATGTCTTATATAATCCGAATAAAAGTCTTTACGGATCTGGATTTATGCCTTTTGTGAGAGTGTATTTTTAAAAGGCTCAAAGGTTCATAGTAACAAAGGTTCATAGGTTTTATAAAATGATTTAAAATTATCGCAAAGAGAGAAACCTCTGTCCCTCTGTCCCTTTGCAACTTTGTACCTATTTTACTTAAAATTCTTCCTAAACCAAACCTTCTGCCATTCTCTTTTTAAAATCAAAAAAGAAACCTGTTCAGCCAGAATCACTAAATCAGAACCATCCAGTTTTTTGATTTCATTTTCCGAAACATCGATAATATAAAGTAGGTTTAAGTATTCAGCGAACTTATACTGAATCATTCTGTAGATTTTTTCGTGAAGCTGAATTTTTAATTCATCAGGAGAAACACTTAACGGAAAATCGATGCCTTCATTTGCTAAATTAAAGTCCTTATTAATTTGCTCAATCAGGTTTAGATATAAGTTTTCTTTTTCGGCATCAGCCAATAAAAAATCGGTATTTTCAGGAATTGGAAACATTGATGCCTTTTAAGAATTGACGCAAAGTTAAAACTAAAAAATCATTTAACTGTCGATTCTCTTTCAATGATTCTTGTAGGGAGTTCAATAATTTGATGTGTTACAGGCCGGTGCTCTTTTATATCCACTATTTCATCAATTAAAAGAGAAACTGCCTGATGTCCCATTTCAAATCCGGGCTGATCAATTGTGGTTAATTTTGGTGAAATAACGGTACTCATAAACCAGTTACTAAATCCGAAAACGGCAACTTGCTCTGGTGTTTTTATTCCCGCTTCGTTAAAATATTTAATAATTCCGATAGCAACTAAATCGGTAATTGCAAAAATAGCGTCAATATCAGGATGCTCAGTCATGATTTTTTGAGCATTTTCGTAACCATCTTCAAAATCGGTATTGTTATCACAAACGTAAACTAATTTCGAATCGTACTCAATTCCGTGTGCTTCCAAAGCTCTTTTATAACCTAAAAAGCGATCGATAGAATTTTGCGGAACATACGATCCTCTAAAATGTGCAATTTTTTTGTATCCTTTATTTATAAGATACGTCACAGCATCATAAGCGGCTTTGGCATCATTAATTACCACTTTGGAACAATCTACTCTTTTGGCTATTTTATCAAATAAAACAACAGGAGTATTTTTTCGAATGGCTTCATTAATATGAGAGAAATCATCAGTTTCGTTTGAGAGTGACATTAAAACGCCATCGACACGTTTTTGAATTAATAAGGCAAGCTGTTTTTTCTCGAGCTCGTATTTTTCGTTTGATTGTAAAATAATAACTAAATAACCTCTTTTTTCTGCTTCTTCTAAAATGCCATTCAAAACGCTGGAAAAAAAATGATGCACAGTTGCCGGAATAATGACGCCAATTGTTTTGGTTTCATTAGTTCTCAAATTAACTGCAACAGAATTAGGCATATAATTCATCGTCTCAGCCATTTCGATAACTCGGGCACGGGTGGCTTTACTAATATCTGTATACCCTTTTAGCGCCTTTGAAACCGTTGTCACTGAAATTCCTAATGCCGAGGCTATATCTATTAATTTTGTGTCATTCATGAAATAAATGTACTAAAAATAAAGTTGATTGATAAAAAATTAACTTCCGAAAACGTTTTAGGTCATTTCGAAAACGTTTTCGATTTCTAATTCTTAAATTGATGATAATTAGTGATTAAGTTTACAATTCATAAATAAAAACTTTACCAACTAAACCAAAAAGAAATGAAATCAAAACAATCTTATTTAGGTATATTATTTTTAATAATGTGCCTGATCTCTGTTCCAAATAACCTGTTTGCACAGGTAAAAAATACTGTTTCAGGAAAAGTATTCGACGACAGCGGAGCAACAATTCCCGGAGCTAATGTATCTATTAAGGAAACAGGAAAAAGTACTATTACGGATGAAAACGGAGGATATTCTTTCTCCAATATCGAAGCTGGAACTTATACCATTATGGCAACAAATGTGGGCTATAAAACTTTCGAGAAAAAAATTGCAGTAAAAGAAGGAGAATCAGTAGTGGCAGATTTACTCCTTGAAGGAGAATCTCAAAGTCTGAAAGAAGTTGTAGTTACAGGATCATCAAGTCCGAGGTCAAAGCTTGAATCGAGTGTTGCTATTATTACAATGGGAGCAAAAGCAATCGAAGACAGAGCACCGTCAAGCACGGCAGCTTTATTGCAAACGATTCCCGGATTTGTAGTTGAAGCATCGGGAGGAGAAATTGGAAATAACCTTTTTGCAAGAGGAATTCCGTCTGCGGGAGCTTATGAATATGTACAAATTCAGGAAGACGGTTTACCGGTTTTTGAAGATGGCGCTTTGCAATTTGCCAATGCAGATACGTTTTACAGATTGGACGAAACAGTAAGCAAAATGGAAGCGGTTCGAGGAGGTTCGGCATCAATTTTCGCCAACAATGCGCCGGGTGGAATTATCAACTTTATTTCTAAAACGGGTCAAAATGATTTTCAGGGAAGAGCAAAATTCACCACTTCAGATTACGGAATGTTCAGAACTGATCTTAACTTATCAGGGGCTTTAATTCAGGATAAATTATTTTTTAATGTCGGCGGATTTTACAGAGCTGATAATGGTGTGAGAAATACTGGTTTTACAGCCAATAAAGGAGGACAAATCAAAGGAAACCTTACGTATAAATTTGATGACAATGATTATTTGAGAGTAAACTTCAAACATCTTGACGACAGAAATACATTCTATTTGCCAATTCCTTTAAAAAGCAATAACGGAAAAGTTGAAGGTATTGATGGATTTAATCCAAATTACGGGACGTTGACGTCAGTAAATTTCAGTCATTTAAATGTGCCTCAATATGGTGGCGGAACTTTTAGTGCTGATTTAGAAGATGGTTCTCATCCGATAATTAATTCAATTGGAGCTGAATTCAAGAAAAAAATATCGGAAAAAGTAACTTTCAAAAATGCCTTTAAACAAACTAATATTGATTTAAATTACAATGCTATTTTCCCAAATGGCGGACCTTGGACACAAGATGCTTATGCAACAGGCGTTCAAAATACTACGGCTGCTAATCTAACGTATTCGTATGTAGACAACGGCCAAACTTTAGATCCAAATGCTTTGATTATGAGAGCAGATCTTTGGCATATCGAGAAAAAGATGAACAATTTTGCTAATAATTTCTCTTTTTCTTTTGATTTAGATCCTGTGCAATTGACTGCGGGCTATTACTATTCTAACTGGAAATCGAATCAGTATTGGAACTGGAATTCTTATTTAGTTGGCGTTTCAGACAATCCGAGATTGTTAAACGTAAAAGACAATACAACCGGAGTTGACCATACGTGGAATGGTGTTGAGAGAATCACCTGGTTAGAAAGAGACGCTCAGACAAAAGGACTTTTGAATGATATTTATGCTGACGCCGAAATTAAAGCAACAGATAATTTAACCTTCAATGCAGGTTTGAGATACAATAAAGACAAATATTCAGGATACAGAGATAACGCCAGATTTTTTGCTGAAGATTTAGGAATTTTAGACAACAATACGGCTGATGATGCGGTGACAACTGTAAAAGGAAATCCGTATACTTATTGGAGATATGATGTGAGCGAATGGTCGTATACAGCTGCAGGAAACTACAAATTCAACGACAATATGGCTTCATACGTTCGTTACAGCCACGGATTTAGATCGCCAATTGAAGAATCATTTTACGACAATGCTGCCGATTTAAGCAAATTGGAGAATACAGAAGTAAATCAGTTTGAATTGGGTTATAAATATTCTAATTCTTTCTTCTCTGTGAATGCTAACTTGTTTCACATGGGTTTAAAAAATGTGGCTTTCACCGATATTTTATCTGATGGATCTTCAGAAAATAAATTTGCCGACGTAAACAATATTGGTCTTGAAGTCGAAACCAATGCAAGATATGAAATGGTAAAACTGAACTTTACATTTACTGTTCAAAAACCGGAATACGATAATTTTACTGGTACAAATGCTGATGGTTCTACATTTGATTTCAATGGAAATACAGCGCGAAGAATCCCTAAATTTTTCTGTAACCTAAGACCGGAAGTAGATATTACAAAAGATTTTACCGCTTATGTTCAGTTTTCTTATTATGATAAAAAATTCACGAATCAGGATAACAGACAAGTTTTGCCAGCTTATAAAGAAGTAGGAGCAGGGTTAAATTATACTTATAATAATCTTCGTTTTGCAGTTGATGCTTCGAACTTATTCAATGAAATTGGTTTAACAGAAGGAGATCCGAGACAAACAACATCAGCAGCAAGCGATGTGTTTATGGCAAGACCAATTTTAGGACGCGCTTTTAGATTTTCTGTAGCGATTAATTTCTAAATTTATATAAATCAAATGATATGCGGTATTGTAGAGGCGCACAGCAGTGCGTCTCTCACACCGTAACCACAACGAATAAAAAAATATTAAACACATAGAAACATAGATTTTATTGTTTAAAAAAAAGAGCAAAAAAGAAACTAGTTTCAACACATAGTCTATGTTATTTAATGCAAGTGAAATGCCTTTTAACGAAAACTAAACTATGTTTCTATGTGTTAAATTTTCAAACAATAACCGCAAGCCAAAGCATAGACAAACAAATAAAAAATGAAAAACATAGGAATTAAAATCTCTCTTTACCTCAATTATTTTGTCTTTGCTATTTTATTAAACAGCGTAGGGATTGTGATTTTAAAATCGCAAAAAAATTATGGAGTAGATGAAGTTCAGGCTAGTATTTTAGAAGCTTTTAAAGACATGCCAATTGCCATTGTATCTTTTTTTATAGCTTCTTTTTTACCAAGAATTGGCTATAGAAAATCGATGCTTATCGGTTTGGGTCTGGTTACGTTAGCTTGTATTTCTATGTATTTTGGAAACTCTTTTGACAATGCTAAAATTCTTTTCGCAACCGTAGGAGTTTCATTTGCTTTGATTAAAGTTTCCGTTTATTCATTGATTGGAACTGTGACCGAAACCAAAAAAGAACACAATGCTTTAATGAGCAGTATTGAAGGATTTTTTATGGTCGGAATTGCATTGGCTTATTTTTTATTTCCGGCTTTTAATAACGAAAATGATCCTAATTCATGGTTGAATGTCTATTGGTTTTTGGCAGGACTATCGTTTCTCTCTTTTCTCTTTTTACTTTTTGTAAAATTCGAAGAAACTGAAGTTGCAGCAGGAGCAAATCTCAAAGACGATTTTCTGCAAATGTTCAAATTAATGGCAAAATTGCTTACGGTTATTTTTGTAATTAGTGTTTTTTTGTTTGTAATGATAGAACAGGGAATTTTGTCGTGGTTGCCTACATTTAATACAAAAGTGCTTCATCTGCCAGAAAATATCAGTATTATGATGGCGAGTATTTTGGCAATTTCGTTAGCAATTGGAAGACTAATTGCAGGCATTGTAACCAAAAAAGTAAATTGGATTTGGGTTTTAAGTTTCTGCATACTTTCTGCCATGTTGATTGTCATTTTTGTGCTTCCAAAAACGGTAGGATTAGAAGTAAAAAGTATCAATACACTTTCAGATATTCCTTTAATTGGTTTCGCATTTCCTTTAATCGGATTATTTATTGCACCTATTTATCCGTTATTAAATTCAATTGTATTAAGTGCTTTGCCTAAAAATCTGCAAAGTTCAATGACTGGATTAATTGTGATTTTTTCAGCTCTTGGCGGAACATTAGGTTCCAGAATAACGGGTTGGCTGTTTAAAAATGAAGGACCGGAAAAGGCATTTTACTTTACATTAATTCCAATGACTTTTTTATTGATATCCTTTTTTATTCTTAAAAAAATAACTGCAAAAGATGAAATTTAAATTACATATAACCCAAACGATCGAAAAATTATTGGCTCAGGAAGATACTGATGGCGATAAAAAAATAACGATTGATGATAATGGTCCAAAAAAATTTTTGCTGTATGATTTGGATGGGAATCCGGCAGTGATTGAAGGAACTTATCAGCTTTCAAATTTATTACAGGAATTGGCTCTGGCTAAAAAAAACAACACTGAATTTGCAGTAATAGATTTAAATGAAATTACGGAAGATCCTGTACAAAGAATTTCAAGAAAAATAAAAGATTTGTATTGGAAGGGGCTTACCCGAACAATAGATGCAATTGGTGTAAAGAAAATCCTGGAAGATGATAAAATCGAAAATGAAATAGCGTATTTGTATGTACCTTTTGGCGATGAAATTGTTTTTGATTATTTCAGGAAATTAGAAGCTGCAATTCCAAAATTGAAGGTGATACAAATGCCTAAAAACATTACACCTGAATATGTATTGTCGCTCAATAAAAAACCTGGAATTTTAGCATTGGCACTTCAGATAAAAAACAACGAAATATCAGGCGTTCCGTTTGTAGTTCCCGGCGGAAGATTCAATGAAATGTACGGCTGGGACAGTTATTTTATTGCCAAAGGACTTTTAATTGATGACAAAATCGATCTTGCTTTAGGCATTGCAGAGAATTTCAAATATCAAATTGATCATTACGGAAAAATTCTGAATGCCAACCGCAGTTATTATTTAACCCGTACGCAACCGCCGCTTTATACATCGCTAATTATAGATGTTTTAGAAAAGTCGAATCCGGATATTTTTTGGATTGAAAGACATTTAAAAACCGCAATAAAAGAATATCAGACCGTTTGGATGGAAGAAGGTAAAAGACTTACTGCAAACGGATTGAATCGTTACAAAGCAGAAGGAATCGGACTTCCGTTTGAAGTTGAAGAAGGGCATTTTGATGATATTTTGGAACAATATGCGCCTAAATATAATTTGTCTACGCGTGAATTCGAAAAGAAATATCTCGAAAGAGAAGTTGTAGATGCTGAGCTTGATAAGTACTTTATTCATGACAGAAGTATGCGAGAAAGCGGGCACGATACAACTAATAGACTGGTCGGAATTTGTGCTAATTTAAACACAGTTGCGATTAATAGTTTGCTTTATAAGTATGAAACTGATATTGCTTTTTTAATTGAAAAATATTTTAAAAATGAATTTCAATATTTTGAAGACAAATCTTTTTCGAGCGAATATTGGATTTCAAAAGCGACTTCCAGAAAAGAAAAGATTAATGAGCTTTGCTGGAATAAGGAAAACGGAATCTATTTTGATTACAATTTTGTAACCGAGGAACAACATTTATTTGAAGCGGCGACAACATTTTATCCGCTTTGGGCGAAAATAAGTACGCAGGAACAAGCAGAAATTTTGGTTAAAAAGACACTTCTGAAATTTAAAATGAAAGGCGGAATTGCAGGCAGTACCAAAGAATCAATTGCAGCATTAGATCAGAATTCGCCAATTCGTCAATGGGATTATCCTTTTGGCTGGGCACCGCATCAAATGCTTTTGTGGGAAGGCTTACTGAATTATAATTTTAATGAAGAAGCACAGGAAATGGTGTATCGATGGCTTTGGCTGATTACCAGAAATGCGGTTGATTATAACGGAACCATTCCGGAGAAGTTTGATTTATCAATAAGCTCGCATAAAATTTTTGCAGAATATGGAAACGTAGGAACTGAATTTAATTTTATAACGGAAGAAGGTTTTGGATGGATGAACGCTTCTTATCAATACGGTTTAACCATTTTAGAAGAAGATTTAAAACAAAAATTATCGGATTTAATTGACCCTGATGAACTTTTCTAATATCCATAAAAGACAAACCCGACAGGTTTAAAAAAACTGTCGGGTTTGTAAATTTTATTATGATAAAAATTCGTGTAATTCGTGGCAAAAGAAAACTATACTTTTCTTCCCATTAAATTTTCACCGAAAGTTCTCAAAATACCTTTCTTTTCAGCGTTAATATCCATTTTTTCTAAAGTTTCAAAAGCTTTAAAAGTGTACATTTCTATCGCTTCCTGAGTCGCTTTTGAAGCGCCTGATTCATTAAAAATCGCTTTTGCAATTTCTATCTTTTCTATATTATCTTCTAATTGCAATCCGAATAATTGTTGCAATTCTGTCGCTTTTTCTTCAGATGAAAATTCAATAGCTTTTAGATATAAATATGTCTTTTTGTTTTCGATAATATCTCCTCCAACTTGTTTTCCGAAAGTTTCAGGATCTCCAAAAGCGTCGAGATAATCATCTTGTAATTGAAATGCTAATCCTAAATTTAGGCCAAAATCATAAATTAAATCAGCTTCTTTTTCAGAGGTTTTGGCTACGATTGCGCCCATTTTCATGGCTGCCGCAACTAAAACAGCTGTTTTGTATTCAATCATTTTAAGATATTCCGGAATGGTTACGTTGTTTCTTTCTTCAAAATCAACATCCCATTGTTGTCCTTCGCAAACTTCAAGAGCCGTTTTGCTAAATAATTTTGCTAAATCCCTAAAAATAATCGGTTCGTATTGTTCGAAATACTGATAAGCCAGAATTAACATCGCATCACCAGAAAGAATTCCGGTATTGATATTCCATTTTTCATGAACGGTTACTTTTCCTCTTCGCAAAGGCGCATCATCCATAATATCATCATGAACTAATGAAAAGTTATGAAAAACCTCAACCGCCATTGCTGCCGGAAGTGCGATTTTATAATCTGCATCAAAAACTTCTGCGGCCATTAAAGTTAGTACGGGGCGCATTCGTTTTCCACCAAGTCCTAAAATATAGGTAATAGGTTCATAAAGATTTTTGGGTTCTTTGTCTATGCTTTGGTTTTCTAAATAGCTAATGAAAAATTCCTGGTACTGACTAATATCGTGCATAAAATGAAAATCTGTTTATCGAGGTTCAAAGATACAACTCAAATGTTAATTATTTCCTGCTAAAATTTAAATGCTAATGAAGATTTAAACTGTTTCTAAGATTACTCATTTTGAATTGATTTAAATTATTTTTTTAAAAACTTGGAAACTTGTTTGGTGTTTAGAGTTTCCTGTCTATATTTGCACTTTTAATTGGAAACGCTGAACACTATAAAAGTTTCCTTAAGAAGTTTAGATGCTTTATAAACTAAACAAAACCAAATAATTATGAAAACAACATGGACCTTAGATTCTAGTCAATCAGATGTTTTAATTAAAATGAGACATTCGATTATTGCCTATTTAGGAGGAACTACAAATAAATTTGACGGTTACGTTAATATTGAAGACAATGAAATTGAAGATGCTTCGGTTGAATTTTCATTAGATATTAATAATAAAAATGACAGTTTTCAGCACGTGGATTCTCATATGCAATTGAATGACTTGTTCAATGTAAACGAACATCCTATTATCAGTTTTAAATCGACTTCTTTTCAGAAAATCAACGATAATATCAATTTTTTCAAAGGTGATTTAACGATTAAAGATGTTACCAAAGTGGTAGAACTTGATGCCGAGTTTATTGGTGTCAATTCTTATAACGGACAGAAGAAAGTTGCTTTTGAAATTAAGGGTGATATCAAACGTCAGGACTTTGGATTAGATTATAATGCATTTAATTTCAATGGCGGTCTGGCCTTAGGAAAAGACATTAAACTAATCGCAAACTTAGAATTTAGCATATAAATCTTACATAATGAATAAATTAATGTAAAATTATTACAAAAATAATGGAAACTATTTTTTAGCTTTTAGTTTCCTAATTATATTTGTAATGCAATTTGAATTAAAATGAAAGAGAAAATCATATCAAAAGCGAGTGAATTATTTTTAAGACTCGGTTTTAAAAGTGTTACGATGGATGATATTGCAGGCGAAATGTGTATTTCTAAAAAAACGATTTACAAATATTTCTGTAATAAAGAAGTGTTGATTGAAGAAAGCACTTCAATGGTTCATAAGCAAGTTCATGAGGTTATTGATACTATTGTTGCAAAAAATTATAATGCTATTCATGAGAACTTTGAAATTCGTGAAATGTTTCGTGATATGTTTAAAAACGCAACTGATACTTCACCCCTTTATCAGTTAAAAAAACATTATCCTGAAATCTATCAAAATGTAATGACGCATGAAATTGATCAGTGCAATCATTATTTTAAAGATAATATCTTAAAAGGAATTAGCGAGAATTTATACAGAGCAGATTTGAATATTGATATTTATGTGAAATTTTATTACACCCTAATTTTTCATATTAATGCCACTACGGTCTCTGAAAGAGAAGCACAAAAAATAGAATTAGAAGCTTTGGAATATCACACCAGAGCTATGGCAACCGAAAAGGGAATAATCGAATTAGAAAAACAACTTAAAAAATTTAGTACTTAATTAATCAATCTATATGAAACGAATAATTCTTATATTTTTGTGTTCAATTGGCTTGACTGCCAACGCACAAGTCAAAACCCTAACCTTAAAAGAGGCTCTTACATACGCGCTGCAAAATAAAGCGGATGCTAAAAAATCTAAACTACAGGTTGAAAATAGTGAGTATCAAATTCAGGAAATTCGCTCAAGAGCCTTACCACAAATTTCAGGTAACGCAAGTTTAACATACAATCCTATTCTACAAACCAGTGTAATCGATGGAGGATCTTTTGGTCAGCCGGGAACTTCTATTCAGGCTACTTTTGGTCAAAAATGGACTTCTGGTGCCGGAATATCTTTGAGTCAGGCCTTGTTTGATCAATCTGTTTTTACGGGATTAAGAGCAGCTAAATCTACTCGTGAATTTTATCAAATAAACGATCAATTGACTGAAGAACAAGTTATTGAAAGAGTTGCAAATAACTATTATGGTGTTTATGTACAACGCGAAAGATTAATTTTATTAGATAGTAACTACGTAAATACAACTAAAGTTCGCAATATCGTACAAGGACAATTTGATAATGGTCTGGCTAAAAAAATTGATTTAGACCGTATTGTGGTAAAAATGTCAAACATTGATACAGAGCGTCAACAAATTAAAAATCAGATTACTTTACAGGAAAATGCGTTGAAGTTTTATATGGGAATGCCTATTGAAGCCCAAATCGAGATTCCAAAAGAAGAATTTCAAGTGGTTCCTGCTGCATTAACAGAAGTTCCTAATGTAGAAAACAGAACAGAATATTTGCTTTTGAAAAAACAAGAAGAATTATTAGTATTTAATAAGAAAGCTACTGAAGCACTTTACTACCCTACATTAAACTTAGTTGCCGGTTATAATTATATCGGTCAGGGGCCAGAAATGCCTCTTTTTGGAAAACCGAGAGATGGGGTTTATTGGTCTGATTACTCCGCAATTGGATTGAATTTACATGTGCCAATTTTTACCGGTTTCGGAACCCGTGCCAAAGTAAGACAAGCAGATGTTGAAATCAGATCACTTCAGGAAGATATTAAAGATACCAAACTTTCTCTTGATTTGGATTACAGAAACGCAATGGCTCAAATTGAGAACAACCTTATCACGATTCAGAATCAAAAGGAAAACATGCGTTTGGCTAAAGAAATTTTAAGCGATACAAAAAACAATTACCTTCAGGGATTAGCATCATTAACCGATTTATTGGATGCTGAAAACGAATCTCTTGAAGCTCAAAATAATTTTACAAGAGCAGTTTTAAATTATAAAATTGCTGAGATAACACTAATCAAATCGAAAGGCGAACTAAAAACTCTTATTAAATAACTAATTACAATGAAGAAAACTATTATAACAATCGTAATCATAATCGCAGCTTTAGGGGTGATTGGATATATCTTAAATAATAATAAGAAGGAGAATAAAGCAAAAACCGATATCGTAGCAGAAAAAAATGCTGCGGTTTCAGTAAAAATTTCTCCGGTAAAAACAGAAGAAGTTTCTCTGGACTTCGTTGCAAATGGTAATTTCCAACCAATTCAGCAATTGACTTTCTCTGCTGAAAAATCAGGAAAAGTAATCAGCGTCTTGGCAAAAGAAGGAGATTATGTAAGAGTTGGTCAAACTTTATTGACAGTTCGTGGAGATGTAATCAATGTAAATGCACAACAAGCACAGGCTGTATACGCAAATGCAAAATCAGATTATGCCAGATATGAAAATGCTTTTAAAACGGGTGGTGTTACAAAACAACAATTAGATCAGGCGAAATTGGCTTTAACAAATGCTCAGTCTAGCTTAACTCAGGCAAACATTAATGTTGGTGATACAAGAGTAAAAGCGCCAATCAACGGATTTATCAATAAAAAATACATTGAGCCAGGATCTATCTTAACAGGAATGCCGGCAACTGCATTGTTTGATATCGTTAACGTTTCTAAACTAAAATTAGTAGTAACAGTAAACGAAAATCAGGTTGCAAGTTTAAAAGTTGGAAATACTATCAATGTAACGGCTAGTGTTTATCCTGATAAAAATTTCTCTGGAAAAATCACTTTTATTGCTGCAAAAGCTGATGAGAGTTTAAATTTCCCAGTTGAAATTGAAATTGCAAACAACATAAATAATGACCTGAAAGCAGGTATGTACGGAACAGCAAATTTTGCTTCAAACCAACAAAAACAACATTTGATGGTTGTACCTAGAAATGCATTCGTAGGAAGTGTAAGCAGCAACGAGATTTTTGTAGCTGAAAATGGTATTGCAAAATTGAAAAAAGTAACTGCTGGAAGAATTTTAGGAGATCAGGTAGAAATCATCAATGGATTATCTGATGGCGAAAAAGTAATTACTACCGGTCAGATTAATTTACAAGACGGTAACAGAGTAGAAATTATTAAATAATTATTTGGCTATAAGCCGTAAGCTATAGGCAATAAGCTGATCAAAAGCTTAAAGCCTAAAGCCTACAGCCTAAAGCATAAAGAAAAAATATATGAAATTAGCCGAAATATCCATAAAACGTCCGTCGTTAGTAATTGTATTGTTTACAATTCTGACACTTGGTGGATTGTTCAGTTACAGCCAGTTAGGTTATGAGCTGATCCCTAAATTTGAGCAAAACGTTATTACAATTTCTACAATTTATCCTGGAGCTTCTCCAAGTGAGGTAGAAAATACAGTAACCAAGAAAATTGAAGATGCGATCGCATCCTTGGAGAATGTCAAGAAAATTGATTCAAAATCATACGAAAGTTTATCTATTGTTTCGATTACACTAACATCAAATGCAAAAGTCGATTTTTCATTAAATGACGCGCAACGAAAAATCAATGCGATTATTAGTGACTTACCAGATGATGCAGAAACGCCTTCGTTAACCAAATTCTCGCTGAGTGATTTACCAATCATGACGCTTGGTGCCAACGGAAAAATGGACGAAGCAGAGTTTTATGACTTAATTGATAAAAAAATTGCTCCTATTTTATCTCGTGTACAAGGGGTAGCGCAGGTTAATATTATTGGTGGTGAGGAACGTGAGATTCAGGTAAATCTTGATGCAGTAAAAATGCAGGGTTACGGATTATCGATTCCTCAGGTTCAACAAAATATTTTGAGTTCGAACTTAGATTTCCCAACAGGAAACATCCAAACTCGTAATCAAAAAATATTAATTCGTTTAGCGGGTAAATATAAAAGTGTTGAAGAATTAAGAAACCTGGTTGTTTCTTCTCAAAACGGAATTCAGGTTCGTTTAAGTGATATTGCTGATGTTCAGGATACTCAAAAAGTAGCGGAGAAAATATCTCGTGTAGATCAAAAAAGTGCGATTGTTTTACAAATTGTTAAACAATCAGATGCAAACGCCGTTGCGGTAAGTGAGCAATTATTGAAAACAATTGCCATTCTTGAAAAAGATTATGAAAAAAATCACTTAAAATTAGAAGTTGCAAAAGACAGTACCATCTTTACTCTTGAAGCAGCAGACTCTGTTGTTCACGATTTATTGATTGCGGTAATTCTGGTAGCATTTGTAATGTTGTTCTTCTTGCACAGTATTAGAAACTCATTGATTGTAATGGTTTCTATTCCGGCCTCTTTGATTGCAACATTTATTGGTATTTATTTGATGGGATATACTTTGAACTTAATGAGTTTATTAGGATTATCTCTTGTGGTTGGTATTCTGGTCGATGACGCGATTGTGGTTTTGGAGAATATTTACAGGCACATGGAAATGGGTAAAAGCCGAATTCGTGCATCATACGATGGAACTGCAGAAATTGGTGGAACTGTAACTTCGATTACTTTAGTAATTGTGGTGGTATTCTTGCCGATTGCGATGAGTTCTGGTTTGGTTTCTAATATTATTACACAATTTTGTGTTACCGTAATTATATCAACTTTACTATCACTTTTAGCTTCATTTACTATTATTCCTTGGTTATCATCTCGTTTTGGTAAATTAGAGCATATTGAAGGGAAGAATTTATTCGGAAGAATTATTCTTGGTTTCGAAAGTTATTTAACACGTTTCACTAACTGGGTTTCTGAATTATTGACCTGGTGTTTGGATCATTATATTAAAACATTTATCGTTGTTGTTGTATTGTTCTTTGCTTCGACAATTGGATTAATGGGCGGAGGTTTCATTGGAGGAGAGTTTTTCGCTTCTTCTGATAGTGGAGAGTTCTTAGTTCAAATCGAAATGCCAAAAGATGCTTCGTTAGAACAAACGAACTTCATGACGCAAAAAGCAGAAGCTTATTTGAAAGCTCAGGAATATGTTCACAGTCAAATTACAACAGTTGGACAAACTTCTGAAGGTTTTGGAGCGTCTCAAGCTACAGCTTATAAAGCAGAGATTGACGTAAAAATGATCGAACAAAAAGATCGTACAGATGATGCAAATGTTTACGCAGCGAAAATCAAACGTAAATTAGAAAAAGTATTAGTTGGAGCAAAAGTAAAAACAGTTCCGGTTGGTATTTTAGGTACTGCTGAAGATGCAACTTTAGGATTAATTGTAACAGGTCCTTCAACAGAAGCGGCTATGGAATTTGCTAAAAAAGCGGAAGCTGAATTACGTACTATTCCCGGAACAACAGAGATCAAATTAACCGTTGAAGATGGTAACCCTGAAATTAACGTTAAAGTAGATCGTGATAAAATGGCTGCTTTAGGATTGACATTACAAACAGTTGGTTTAACAATGCAAACCGCTTTTAGTGGAAATACAGACGGTAAATACAGAGCTGGAGAATACGAATATGATATCAATATCAGATACAATGCATTCGACAGAAAAAGTATTACAGATGTTAGTAATTTGATTTTCATCAATGCTGCTGGTCAACAAATTAAATTATCTCAATTTGCAACTATTACAGAAGGTTCAGGACCTAGCCAGTTAGAGCGTAGAGATAAATCAGCGTCGGTAACTGTAAAAGGACAAAACGTTGGGGTTCCTTCAGGAACAATTGTTACACAATGGCAAGCGAAATTAGATAAACTTCAAAAACCAGCTGGTGTAAACTATATCTGGGGAGGTGACCAGGAGAATCAATCGGAAGGTTTTGGTACTTTGGGAATCGCTTTATTAGCTGCTATTATTTTGGTTTACCTGGTAATGGTGAGTTTGTATGACAGTTTCGTTCACCCGTTTGTGGTATTGTTTGCTATCCCGCTTTCGTTTATTGGTGCGATGTTGGCATTGGCTTTGACCAACAATTCATTAAACATCTTTACCATTTTAGGTATTATCATGTTGATTGGTCTGGTGTGTAAGAATGCGATTATGCTTGTCGATTATACGAACCAAAGAAGAGCAGCTGGAGAATCAATCAGAACGGCATTAATTCAGGCGAATCACGCTCGTTTACGTCCGATTTTGATGACTACAATTGCGATGGTATTTGGTATGTTCCCAATTGCATTGGCATCTGGAGCTGGAGCTGAATGGAAAAACGGATTGGCTTGGGTAATTATCGGAGGATTAATTTCTTCTTTATTCCTAACCCTGATTGTGGTTCCGGTTATTTATAATATCATGGAGAAAATTATTCACAAATTCTCTAAAGGAGATAAAATCGATTACGAAGCTGAAATGGTAGCGGATTATACGCCAACCGAATTAAGCGAAGACGGTTTTAATCCTAAACATACCCATTAATTTTGATTTAATTTTAGACGAAAAGTCCCAAATTCCATTACGGAGTTTGGGATTTTTTTATTGTTAATTGAAAAATATGTTTATTTGTATCAACTTACTAAAATTACGATGCTACAAAAAAATAAATCTGCGGCGATTGGTTTCATTTTCATAACCATGTTAATTGACATTACCGGATGGGGAATTATTATTCCTGTAATTCCAAAATTAATTGAAGAACTAATTCACGGTGACATCAGTGAAGCGGCAAAAATTGGCGGTTGGCTGACTTTCGCTTATGCGATAACTCAGTTTGTGTTTGCACCAGTTATTGGAAATTTGAGCGATAAATTCGGAAGAAGGCCTATTATCTTGATTTCCCTTTTCGGATTTTCATTAGATTATCTTCTTTTAGCCTTTTCACCAACAATTCTTTGGCTTTTTATTGGAAGAATTATTGCCGGAGTAACAGGCGCAAGTATCACAACAGCTTCTGCTTATATTGCCGATGTAAGTACAGCCGAAAACAGAGCAAAAAACTTTGGTTTAGTTGGAGCTGCTTTTGGTTTAGGATTTATTATCGGGCCAGTTATTGGCGGTTTATTAGGTCAATATGGGTCTCGAGTTCCATTTTATGCAGCTGCAGTTTTGTGTATGGTGAATTTCTTGTACGGATTTTTCATTTTGCCTGAATCACTTAAAAAAGAAAACCGCCGACCTTTTGATTGGAAACGAGCCAATCCAGTTGGAGCAATTTTAGGTTTAAAGAAGCATCCAGAGTTAATTGGACTTATTTCAGCAATATTTCTTTTGTATGTGGGTTCGCATGCGGTTCAAAGCAATTGGAGTTTCTTCACTATTTATCAATTCAATTGGGATGAAAAAATGATCGGAATTTCATTGGGAATAATTGGCCTCTTAGTTGGAGCTGTTCAAGGCGGATTAGTTCGTTATATTAACCCAAAAATTGGTAACGAAAAAAGTATTTATATTGGTTTAGCATTATACACAATCGGAATGCTATTATTTGCTTTTGCAACAGAAAGCTGGATGATGTTTGTATTTTTGATTCCCTATTGTCTTGGCGGAATTGCAGGCCCGGCACTTCAGTCGGTAGTTGCCAGCAAAGTATCGCCAAGTGAACAAGGAGAAATTCAGGGAACTTTGACCAGTTTAATGAGTGCGTCTTCAATCATTGGTCCGCCAATGATGGCCAATACATTTTACTTTTTTACTCATAGCGATGCACCTTTCAAGTTTGCCGGAGCACCATTTGTTTTAGGAGGTTTTTTAATGTTATTGAGTACCGTTGTTGCTTATTTTTCATTGAAAAAACATTCGGTTTCAAAAGTAGAAATTGATTCGCAGGAAATAGTATAAAATTAAAAAGCCTTCATTATTTAAAATGAAGGCTTTTTTTATTGTTTTTGAAAAGGATTATTTTTTAATGACTTTTATTGTTTTTTCTTTGCCATCCGATTTTACTTTCATTAGATAAATACCGCTCGGAAGGTTTGATAAATCAATTTCGGACTGAAGATCATTGATTTTTTTGAAGACAATAGATTTTCCAGATACATCAATAATTTCAACATCGTCAATTACCAAATTGTTTTTAATTGTCAATATATCTTGCACAGGATTTGGATAAAACTGGAAAGCAGTCAAATTAAAATCTGGTGTCGAAAGCGCTCCATTTACTTTAGCCGTTACAGCAAGACGCTCCTTGCTTTCAATTCCGTTAATAGTTTGCGAAGCATAATAAGTAGTTCCGTCGACTAAAATTGTTGTTAATGGCAGAGGAGTTTCAGTGGTAGATTTGTTTGTTTTTCCAGTTGAAGAACTTCCCGGAGAACTATACCATTTAACATCTTGTCCGTCAATTATTAAATCTGCTAAAGTTTGTCCCGCTTTAAAATCTACTGTCAATTTACTTTGTCCCTTAATTGTTGGAGCAATTGGATCAACAACAACATCTATCAATACAATACATCCATTTAAATCGGAAGTAACAACGCTATAAGTTCCAGGTGTTAAATTTGAGAATGTATTATTTGCTGAAAACTGGTTCAAATTAGGAGATATTGCATATCTATAACCTCCACTTCCGCCAGCAGCATTTACCTTGATGGTTTGATTTGTAACTTCTACCGTAGAAATTAATAGATTAGGTTCCGTTATAGTAATCGCCATAACAGAAGAACATTCATTACTATCTTTTACCGCTATTGCATGAGTGCCAGCAGAGAGATTAGAGAAGATATTGCTAGTTTGATAAGCGTTTCCATTTAACGAATAGCTATATGGAGCTTTTCCTCCAGAAACGGTTACCTGAATAACTGCATCCTTGCTTCCATTACAATGTACAGGAGAAGTAATAGTCGTTGTAGCGACCAATTGACTTACTGGAGTTAGAGTAGCAGAAAGCGTAAGTATATCACCACCCGCATCTTTAACTTTTATAGTGTAAGTTCCTGCTTGTAAATTTGAAGCTATATTAGATGAACCATAATTAATTCCATTATCAAAAGAATATTGATGAGGATATTTACCGCCTGCTGCATTTATGGTTATAGTTCCTAAAGCTGTACAAGTAATAGGTGATGTCATAAGAGTACCGAAAATTTTATCTGAAGTGACAAGTATGCCAGATTTATTTGTGATACATCCTGCAGCATCCGTTACTTCTGTTGTATATTTTCCAACATATAAACCTTCAAAAATAGGAGAACTTTGCGGGCCAACAATTTGTGCGCCATTTTCATATTTGAGTACATATTGATATGGAGCTGTTCCGCCCGAAGCTGTAATTGTAATTTTTCCGTCGACGCTGTTAAGTGTTTTACTATTTTCTACAACATTAGATAAAGATAAAAGAGCCGGTTGTGATATTGTAGCGCTAGTGTTGGCAATACATCCAGAAGCATCTTTTACGCTGACAGTATAGGTCTGAGACGTTAGATTAGTAAAAGTGCTCGATGCAGTATATCCGTTTCCTATTGAGTAAGTGTAAGGTGCATTTCCTCCTATAGCAGTAACATTTATCGAAGCATTGCTTAAACAATCAATGCCTTTAGTAACAGCAGTTGTGATGGCTAAGGGAGCGATAGGTTTTATAATAGCAATTGAGGATGCTGTAGTATTCTGAGCATCTTTAACAATGATCGTATAACTTCCGGGGGATAAATTAGTAAATAAATTTGTAGTAGTATAAGTGTTCCCGTTATCAATAGAGTATTGATATGGAGCGACACCTCCAAGTGCAATGATATTTAGTTTTCCTGTTGAAATATCACAGGTTAAAGGTGTTATTTCAAAATTGGCAGAAAGGGAAGTTGGTTCAGAAATGCTTATATCAGAATGCATTGCTGTACAGCCTTTATAATCTCTGATATATACTGTATAAATACCTTTTTTCAGATAAGAAAAAACATTATTTGACTGAAAGGTGATATTATCAAGAGAATATTCATAGGAACGGCCTTGACCGAGAGCCTTTACTGTTATAGTTTGATTTTCGACAATTACTTTTGAGATAATTGGATCTGGCTCTTCAATTGTAAAACTCTGTGTGATCGAAGTACATCCATTAGCATCTTTAATTGAAAAAATATAGGTTCCTGGCTCTAATTTTTCATACAAATCATCATGTACTACAAAAGGACCACCATTAAAGGAATAGGTATAAGGAGCCTGTCCTCCATATGCTGCAATTGTTATACCGCCGCGGTCCTCATCAGATGTAGAGCAAATTCCCTTATACGTATTATAATAAAACGTAGGAGTTGTTTGATCACCAATTGTTGCTGGCAAGACCACTGTATTATTGTCGGCATCACGTACTTTTAGCGTATAAGATCCTGCTGTTACATTGAATACATTTGAAGATAAATACGTAATTCCATTATCTTGAGAATATTGATAAGGTGCAGTTCCTCCAGTAGCTGTAACAGTAAGCGTTCCAACAGGATTGTTGCATGTCATTTGCGTAATAGCAACTGTTGCCGAAAGGGTATTGATTTTATTTATAATCGAAATAGCATCTTTTGAAGCAATACATCCATTTGCATCTTTTACCTGTACGCCATACAATCCCGCTTGTAAGCCGTCAAAAATATTTGAGGATTGAAAAGCCCTAATAATTATTCCGTTAAAATTTGTCAAAGCGTAGGTATAAGAGAAAACTCCTCCAGTTGCTGCAACTGTTATTTTACCATTGTTATTATTAATTGTCGTTGAGTTTGTTGCGCTCGTAGTTATTGTTATAGGAGAAGGTCCGTCGATTGTTATGTAATATGAAGTAAGGCATCCACTTGCATCTTTTACCGTTACATTATAAACACCTGCCACTAAATTTGTAAAAACATTTGTTGGAACAAAACTACTGTTGTTTATTGAATACAAGTAAGGAGCTTTTCCGCCTATCGTTTGTACATTTATCATTCCGTCGGTGCCTTGGTAACACGTCGGATTAACTTTTGATACAGAAATTATAGGAAAGGTTAAAGGTGAAACAGTAATATTGTTTGAGGTTGCTAAATTGTTATTGGCATCTTTGACAACAATTGAATAGGTTCCAGCATTTAAATTGCTAAAAACGTTATTGGCTTGAAATGTAGTGCCGCCATTTATAGAATAAGTATATGGTGTAGTTGCTCCAGAAGCATTGACAGTAATTACGGCATTGCTCATACAATCTGCTTCTTTCGTAAGCACAACTGAAGCCGTTAATGGATTTACATTTTCAATAGTAACCATAAAAACGAAAGATTGACAGCCTTTTGAATCTTTTATATAAACGTTATGAAAGCCAGGGCTTAAATTTGTAAAGACATTATTTGTCTGAAACGGACTGTCATCTACGGAATATTGGTAAGGCGCTGTTCCAGCTTGCCCATTAATAGTCAACGTTTGCTTGTCAATTAAAAAGTCAGGATAAATAGGCGTTAACGGACTAATTGTTATCGATTTTGTATATAATTTATCGTCATTATCTTTTACAGTAATGGTATATGTTCCAGCAACTAGATTAGTAAATATGTTGCTGGACTGAAATGTTCCGCCATTAATAGAATAAACGTAAGGAGTAAATCCGCCGGTTGCAGTAACCGTAATTTCGGCATTGCTTGTGCATTCTATTGGTTTAGTAATTGAAATAGCAGCCACAATAGGACTCGCTATCTCCGCCCAAAAACTTCCCGGCTCGCAATTATTTGAATCTTTTACTCTCACATGGTGTAATCCTACAGTAACATTTGTAAAAACATTATTAGCTTGAAAACTGCCATTATCAATCGCGTATTGATAAGTTCCGGTTCCTCCTGTTACGTCCAGAATTGATATCGTATTTCCGTCAATTACTATTTCTGCATTTACAGCCGATGGTTCAGTAATTGTATATGGGAGCGTGCTTGTACAGCCTGTAGCGTCAATTACTTTAAGGGTATAATTTCCTGCTTTAAGATTTGCAAAAACATTCCCACTAGTGTAAGGCTCATTATTTATTGAATATTGATAAGGTGATTGTCCTCCTGCAGCCGCAATTGTTAAAGTTGTTTTTTCGCCCCAACATAATACTGGCGTGTTTGCGGTAGTTATTGTTAACGGTGGCAAGGGAGGCTGTACAGTATTAAACAGTGGAGCGGAAACACAGCCTTTACTGTCTTTAATTAAAAAGACATAATTGCCAGGAGCCAGATTATTAAAAACATTGCTATTAGTAAAAGTTTGCCCATTATCCATAGAATAGACATAAGGCCCATTACCAGAAGTTGCTTGAACAAGAATTGATGCACCGCTGCAGCTTGTGGCATTCGTAACCAGTGCGACACCAGTAACATTAACAAAAGGTGCAATTGTTATTGCAAATGGATTTGAAATCGAATTTAAAGCATCTTTAACCGTTATATTGTATGTACCCGGATTAAGATTATTAAAAATATTAGAGGTTTGATAGATAAATCCATTAATTGAATAAGTATAAGGCCCTTGACCACCTGTAGCATTTGCCGTTATTATCCCATTATTGCCGTTGCCTGAACAATCTAAATCTTTGGTGATAAATGCAGTTACATTTAAAAAAGGAAAAACTGTTGTATTTACTCTTGCACCACATCCTTCAGCATCGCGTACTCTTATAATATAATTTCCAGGAATTGCATTTGAAAAAACATTACTAGGTTGATAATCTACTCCATTTAATGAATATTGATAAGAGCCTGTTCCCCCACTAGCGGTAACAATTATTACGTTTTGGTCGGCAATCATTGACGTTGCCACTAAAGCTGTAGGTTCAGGAACAACATAAGTAAGTTTAGTATTTAGGCAAATAGCATTTTGACTTTTTACCTCTATATTATATGTTCCAGCGGGTAAATTAGTGTAATAATCATTTGTTGTAAAGGTACTTCCGTTTACAGAATAGAGATAAGGTGCATTTCCTCCAGAAGAACTAAGACTCAAAGCTGTCGTCTCGCCTTTACATAAAATTGGTTTATGTGAAGCAGTAACATTTATGGCAGGAAATGTAGTCAGATTAAAATAATTGGTTGAAATAGTACCATTATTGTCAATTCTCCCATAAATTTTCATTAGACCAACAGAACCTGTGTAAGTTGCTGGATTTGCAATCACATTTGTGTTGCTTAATGCATCGGTTTCACTTAAAAAATAAGTCACAGACGTTTCAGCTGGATTTAAATTGCCAATAAAATCGGCTTTAAGGGAAGTTAGATTAAAAGAAGTTCCTTGGCAGATGGAAATTGAAGTAACTTGTGCATAAAATAAATTGGAAAATAATAAAAGAAAACAAAGTAGAGTTTTTTTCATAGTATTAGATTTGTTATAATGGCTAAACAAATATAATACAATAAATATTGTTAAAATTGAGGTTTCCCGTAAAGGCGTAAAAATTTGAACCTAAAGTGAAATGTTCATTTCAAATACACATAATGATTGTAATAATCAATAATAGCCTTGCCTTCAAGCAAAACATCGGCACCAATAATGCCATGAACCGCTTTTGATTTATACGCTTCTAAAGCTTCATTTACATGTGAAAGATCAAAAATAACTAAACTAAAATCTGAGTTTTTCCAACTTCCAATTTGTAAAAGGTTATTGGACGAAATTTGGGTTCTCATACCTGTTCCTCCAGCTCCCGAAGCTTTGGTTTTTGATTTTTTTGCAGTAACATTAAAAAGTTCAACACTTTCAAAACCGATGCAAGTATTAGAAGCCCCCGTATCTAAAATAAAATTCCCCAAAATACCATTGATTTTTGCTTTAATCAAAAGATGCTGGGTTTTGGTTACTTTAAATTTTATTTTTTTATAATTCTCTTTTTTGAGAACCTCGTGAAGATTTTCCATTTACAATAATGATTGAAAACCAAAAATAAACCAATTACAGTCAATAAACTAATGATGTAGTAGATATAATTTGATGCTTTTTCCTGAGATGACATTGAACCATAATACACAAACGAACTCCAGTAATAAGGTGATTTTTTGGCATTTGGAATCGATTTGTCATTCAGAAAATCAAGTTTTGCCTTGTGATTGGCTTCAAAATAAGGAACATCATTTTTGATATTTTTATAAAAATCAGTCATAAAAACCGATGTTGTATAATCGTTTACTTTCCACAAAGAGAAAAGCAGATTTTGAGCGCCTGCAAACTGAAAACCCCTTGCCACACTCATCGCACCTTCTGCTTTATACAGTTTTCCTATTCCGGTTTCACAAGCACTTAAAACTACTAAATCGGGATTGATGTTGAGGTTATACAATTCAGAATACAATATTTCCTGATCATAAAATTTGATGCTTGCCGGAGTTTCAATATCGCCTGAAGAAGCATGCGTACTCAAATGTAAAATAGAATAATTCGGAGCATTATTTTTAAAATTGGAAAAACTGGCTTCCGAATTTTCTAAATATTTGCCTTTGAAATTACTTCGGATAGATTCCATTTCTTTCTTTGAATAACTCAATTCAAAAGGAGTGTTTTCGAAAATAGGAAAAACGCCCAAAACTGTTTTTTCTGAATTGGAAATTGGTTTTGAATTCAAATAAAAATTAGCCGAAGTATTATAAGCAATGTTAAAATCATTCAGCAAATAATGCATTTTAGCAAAATTTGTTGTGTTTGATTCGGCTGTAATCAAGGCTTCGAAAGGAAGGAAATTTAAAATGCCATCGGGAATAATTATCAGATTTTGGTAAACAAAATTAGTTGGCAAGTTTAATAAATCATAAACTTTTTTGCCATAACGATTATAACCTGAAATATCATTTGTAATTGAATTTGAATTATTAAAATAATCTATGAAATGTACAATATAATATCCTTTTCCATCACCCATTTGAAGCCGATTCAATGAAATTCGATTATTTTGCAAAGTGAAATAATATTGATCTTCAAATCCCATAAAATAATAAACCATTACCGCTTTGTCTTTTTCTAATTTTGAAAGCAACGCTTTTATATTACATTTTTCAGGAATATAATCAGGATTTTCAGATTGAATTTTCTTCAATGAAAGCATCAATTCGTTTTGCTTTTTTATAAGCTTATTTATTTCTAAAACATTAGCCAAATCTCCCTTTTGCTGTTCTTTTATAATAGCATTATTTATATTTTGAAGTCCAAGTAAAAGCTGTTTTTCTTCTGCGGAAGCGTTTTTAATATTCCAACGATAAATTTTCAAAATTCCAAATTTTGTTTTTTCTGATAATTGAAAAGCTTCTTCTAAATACTGAGTTTTGCTATTTTCTTTATATAATCGATTATAAATAGAAAGACATTTTTCCGTACGGTTTCGCGATCGCAATTGTGCAATAATTTTTGAGTTTTCGTAAACCAAAGAATTCATCAATAAATCTTCAATATAAAATGAAAGTTCAAAAGCTTGAAGTGCTTTTTTAGGCTGCTTATATTTTAGAATTTCTGCCTGCAAATCGATCGCATCAATCATAACCGTTTCGCCATACAATTGATTTTGATTTGGCAATATGTTTTTGGCATTATAATTCGGAATTAAAAGTTTAAAAATTGCAGAGATCTGTTTGGTACTTTCATCCTCTTTTCTTTGGTCAAAAAGCAATAATGCCTTTTCATAATATAGTTTTGCAACTTTTCGTGGTTGCTGATTTGATATTTTAAAAAAGAGTTTTTCTGCTTTTTCAAAATACGAATTGGCAACTTCAAACTGATATCTTTGACGATTTAGAGTTGCTAAATTTCGATAAGAATTAGATAAAGTTTCAGTTTGTTCTTTCTCATTTTTGAGATAATTTGCAGCCTCTTTAAAAGCATTTTCAGCTTTATCATAAATCTCTGGGCGTATCAAATTTCCAGCCGAACTTAACAAATAACTATTCCCCAGATTATTCAATAAAATCCCTTTCTGCGAATTCGATAATTTCTCCGTCTTCAAAGTATTTTCTAATAATTCAATTGCCAAAGAAATCTTGCCAGAACTCTGATAAACATTTGATAAATTTAGAATCGCAGCAAACTTTTGTTTTGGCGCATCTGGATAATTTTTGGAAGTATTAACAATAAAAAAATATTGCTTGATAGTATTTTCAGCGTTGTCATAATCGCCTAAAACAGTATATAAATTGCCTAAAGGTTTTAGGCAATATTCAATAATATCATAATTAGAAAGTTTTTTTTTCTGATAAATTTGCCAGGCTTTTTCATAACTTGAAATCGCTTTTTCGGTTTGCCCGAATTGGTTTTCATAATACGCTTTGTTGCAATTTAAAACCACAATTGCCAACAATTCATCATGGGTTTTTGGTTTGGAATTTTTCCAGAAATCAGCTTCCGTTTTGGAGAGATTTTGTAACGCTTTCGCAGAAGGATGAGCGATAAAAACATCAATTGCATTATAAATCTCATCTTCTTGAGAAACAGCTTTCTGTCCGAATATAATCAGAGTAAAGAAGAAGAAAATATAGCAATATAGTTTTGTCATAATTTTTTGTTTCACAGAGATTCACCAAGTTTTTCACAGAGATTTACAGAGAATTTAAAAATAACTTTGTGAATCTCTGTGAAAAACCTCCGTGCATCTCTGTGGTATAACTCCTAAAACTTCCAAATTCCGTAAAACTGGAAATAATTAAAATTCTGTTCAAAGTTGATTACATAACGCGCACCCAAACTCGGACCAATTCTTGCAAAACCAGCCGTCAAATCAAACAAAAGACCGGTTTTAAAATCGGCAAAAGAATTTTTTACCGTATTGGATGTTGTGGTTGTGCTAATTAAAAAATTCTCCTTATCGCCTTCAAAAGTTTCGACTTTTATGTTTTGATTTTGTTCTTCAGAGACGTTGATATTCGCCTGGATTCCGGCACCAATTCCGATATAATTATTAATATTATAACGAACTAAAAGCGGAACTTCCCAATTTACATTTTTGTTTTCAGTTGCTGTCGTCGTGCGTACCAATTGCCGTACTCCGTTTGCGTTCGTATTTATTACATTTTGAATATCAACTTCACTGTCATATTTATTCAAAGCATTAACCCATTCTGCCTGCCAATAAAAACGATACGATTTAAAAGGCGAAATTGTGGCGCCCACAAAATAACTTGTCGATTTTTCTAAATCGGGATACAAATTATAACCGGCTTTTGCTCCAATCGAAATTCCGGGTAAGAATCTGGTTGTGGCATAATTGGTAATAATCGGTTCGTTTTTATCAAAAATAATTGCCGTTCGGCTTCGGGTTTTTACTTTATGAAAGTCTTCTGCAAATTTCATCGAATATTTTACAAAACCTTTTGTAGAGTCTTTTTCATGTACATTTTTCTGTTCGCTTCCGGGCAAATAAATGTTTTTGAAAGTAAAGAAAATCTGTTTTTGTTTGATAATCGTATCCAAACAACTTACCGTTGGTTCTTCGCCTTTTGGGCAAATAGGACATTTAGGATACATGTCTTCAATCTGAAAAGTTTTCTTGTCGAACATATCCGGAATATCAGTTTCTAACCGAATCATTCTCGCCGGACCTTCGCCATTATTTTGAAAACGGGTTTTAAAATTCACTCTTTTAAAACGCACGAGTCTGTAATTCATAAAACTTCCGTTAGAACCCATTTTATTTGGGTCATGAGAAGTTACGATTTCCATTTCCAGATTTTTTATTTTGTGGTTTTTATAACTTCTGTTCGGAACAAAAATTCCACGCATCGTAACCGTTGCGCTGGTGTCTTTAATCATTTCCGGTGTTGTTTTGAAAGTGTAAAAAACATTGTGCGTTTCACCCGGATTGGCATCATCAAATTCTAAAACCGAAACATTATGATACATTTTATTTGCTTCTAATAAAGTAGCGTCAAGATCTTCTTCAGAAGTTGTATTTCGGTATTTTTTAAGTTTAAGAATGTTTTCGGCGGAAGCCAGATAATTTTTAGAATCATCCAAATCATCAACAGAAGCCACTGTATTTTCTTTTATTTCGCGTTCGTTGGCATACGTTCTAAAATCGATTAATTCGAAATTATTGTTCTTAAATTGCTTTTCATTATAGAACAAATAAAGCTTTCCGCTCGCCACATAATTTTCCAGATTTTGATAACCTACTACGACTACCATTTCCTGTTCCGGAATAGGATCACAGTTTTTAATAATTGCAAATCCGTTTTGATCTTCGATTGATGCAATGTCTTTATAATTGGTATCTGTAATATCGTTTACAGCCACTTTTTTAGGTCGCGTTGCCGGTGGTTTTCCATTGTCGTAATTGTTGGTTACGGCAAGTCTTGTGGTGTACGTTCCTTTGTTTTTATAGACGTGTTTAGGTTCGGCTTCTTTGCTGTAATGGCCGTCGCCGAGTTCCCATAAATACGAATAACTAGGTTTTGGCGCACCAGCAATCGGAATTAAAGGCGGAGTTTCTGGCTTAAAAGTAACGGCATTTCCGTTTTGAATAAAACCAATATTGGCTCTTCGGGTTATGGTGTCTTTTACTTTGGTTTGTCCTATTGAGAAAATAGAAAATAGAAGAAAGAAAATAGACGATAGTGTTTTCATACCTAGAGAGTTTTTAGCCTTAAAATCATCAGAATTAATTTTAAAACTGGATTAAATGTAAAAAAAAGTGATGAGCAAATCACCACTTTTTCTTAAAAAGTATTTTGTAAGTTACTGAATAGCATTGATTGCGGCTACCAGTTGGGCTTCTGTTCCAATAACAGTTTCTGCAAGCGTAAAGGTGTAAACGTCATTTGCTGCAACTGTTACTGCCTTAATTGCATAACGCCATTGACCATTATCTTCAGTCACAAAAATCACATGACATTTTAAACCAATCGGAATTTGACCGTAGTGCTCGCTGAATAAACCAGCCGTTGTATAAGTATCTAATTTAGCCAATGCATTTGTTCCTTCGCCATCATAAGACAAATAAACAGCACTATTGTTGTTGTCATAACCATCAGGAGCATCAACAAGAAGGGTTGTTTTTGGTCTTGGATCGCTGTAGAAACGGTCTACGTTTGTCCATCCAAAGTTTCCAAAAGTCACATAATAGTTGGCACCTTCGCCCTGAACACCGCCTTTTCCGTTTGCTCCGTCAGCGCCCGCTTTTGCTTCTCTCCAGGCTAATTCACCTTTTTCGTCGATTACACCAGTCCATAAAGTCATGGCGTTGTCTAAACCATCTGTTAAGGCTGTCGGAATCATCATATTCATAGTACAGGAATTTTGAAGTTCAACGCCTCCCTGAGTGGCTTTGATGAAAATTTCTCCTCCTGAAATTAATAGGTTTTTCTTTCCGTCAGGCGTAATTCCCATTGTTGGTTTGTTGGTTACCAACATGTTTCCTTTGTCAAAAAGTTCGATGTATTCGATATCGACAGTTCCTGTTACCGGATTTCCGTTTTTCGTTAAACAGTTTCCGTTTATGTTTACTTTTACTCCTTTTGCAGAGGTAAAGGTTACAACTCCAGCTCCGGCTGTGATGGTGAAGTTTTGTGTGTTTCTTTTAACTCCTTTTTCGCTAATGCTTTTGAAAGCGGCTGATGTTGGCGGCGAAATAATAATGTCATCGCCATCGCTGGTAGTGTCGCAACTTACTAAAGTGATTACTAATAAAAATAAAAGACTAATAGTTTTAAATTTTGTGTTCATGATTTCTAGTTTTATAAATCTGTCTTGATAGTTTCAAGTGGTTTACAGATTCTGGTTGTTAATTTTAATTTTATATTCTTATATCAATTCGGGTTTGATATTGTTACCCTTAATTTTAAAATTTATTTTTCGGCTTGTTTTATATGGTTATATCAACTCATGATTAAAATTGTTACCCCTGTTTTTTATTTTTTTTTAATTTATGCGGAGAGGCATTTGTCTTCAAATAGATTTCCGTCTTCGTCGACGGCGACCAATATGTTTTTCTTCCGCGAAAGCGTAATTATTAAATACAACCAGACAATCGACCAAAGTCCAAATGTGAGACAAGTGAGAAAGAGATGAAAAGAATGTTTGATGGCTTTTTTTTCTTTGGATAAAACCACGTACGGCAACTTCTCATTATGTTCGATAACGATAAAACCATTTCGTTTTTTGGCCGAAATCATTTCGTAAAATTGATCCAGACTTTTTTTATTTGTGAATTGATACGTTTCCATTTCTTTAATTTTTTTAATCTAAAAGATAATTGTACTCCTATATCAACTTGATTTTGTAATTGTTACCCCATGAAATGAGAGTTATTTCAGATTCTTTTTCTAAATTAGCTATCAAAAAGTTTTTTTATGGGCGCAAATAAAATTCATCCTGACCAAATATATATTGAAGGGCTTGCTGCAAATGACTCGGCAATTATTCAATCTATATATAAGAAGTTCGTTCCCAAAGTCGTTTTTTTTGTCATGAATAATTCTGGCGATAAAGAGCAGGCTCAGGACATAGTTCAGGAAGTGATGATTTTGCTTTTTAATCAGGCTAAAGCCAATACCTTAAAATTAACGTGTCCGTTTGATGCGTACTTTTTTTTATTATGCAAAAGGAAATGGCTGAATGAGTTTAAAAAAAGATCGAATAAAGGGGTAACAATTAATGAAGATGTGGTATCTATGAATGAATCTGCACTCGAATTAATTGGACAAACAGAGGAATTTGACGAAAAACAACAACTTTTTGATACGATGTTTCAGAAATTGGGAGATAAATGTCAGGAGCTCTTAAAACTAAGTTTTTCAATTAAATCGATGGAAGAAGTTGCTGAAAAACTCAACGTGACTTATGGTTATGTCCGTAAAAAGAAATCGTTGTGCGTGGGCCAGTTAACGCAGTGGATTCAGGAAGCCAAAAATTTTAATTCTCTAAAAAACAATTAGTCATGAACGAAGAACGCTACATATTATTTGATCAATATCTTCAAAGCGAAATGACTGCTGCTGAAAAAACTGATTTTGAAAAACAATTAGCCGAAGATCCGGAATTTGCATCAGAATTTGAGACTTTCAAAACAGTACAACTTCAGTTGGAAAATAAATTTGGGTTTGAAGCCGAAAGAGAAGCGTTTAAGGAAAATCTGACCCAAATTTCAGAAAAGCATTTCAATAACAGTAAACCAAAAGTAGTATTAATGCGTCCGTGGTATTATGCAGCGGCTGCGTCTATAATTATTTTATTCGGATTGTTCTTTTTTGATTACAATCAGAATCCAACTTTTAACGATTATAATCATCCCGGACAGGCTCACTTTACAGAAAGAAGCACTACAGATATGCATCTCTTACAAGCCGAAAAAGCTTTTAATAGCAGAAAATTTAAAGATGCGATTCTGTTTTTTGAAATGGCTTTAAAAGAAACAAACACACCAGAAGTTCAATATTATTATGGCGTTTCTTTATTAGAAATCAGTGAATACAAAAAAGCCGAAGCTGTTTTTAATGAATTGAAAGCCACAAGCCCTGTTTATAAAGACAAGTCGCTTTGGAATTTAGCTTTAATAAAATTAAAACAAAAAGATTATAAAGGATGCAAGCAAATCCTGCAAACTATTTCTCAGGACTATGAAGATTATGATGAAGTTCAGGAACTTTTGGATGCTTTAGATTAAAGTTTATTTCACAGAGATTCGCAAAATTTAACCGCAAGGTGCGCAAAGGGTTTACGCAAAGATTCGCAAAGATTTTAATCTCCTTGCGTTCCATAGCGTAAACCCTTTGCGCACCTTGCGGTTAATTCTTTTTGCTTTTACGTAAAGCCGTAAATAGATTTGAATTTTAATAACTACATTCGACTTTGTTTTTTCCAAATTACCCAAAACTATTTACAACCTAACGATTATTTAATGAAAAAAATCACCATCTTTTTTCTATTAGTTCTTTCACAACTGACTTTCGGAAATGCTAAAATTACAGAAACAGAAAAACTTGCAGCAACTTGTAAAGTTTGGGGATTCTTAAAATATTATCATCCAGTTGTTGCGGGAGGCAAAACAAATTGGGATGAACAGCTTTTAGAAAAACTTCCTAAAATAGAAAAAGCACAAACCAAAGAAGAGTTTTCCTTAATTCTCGAAAACTGGATCGATGATCTTGGTCCGGTAAAAGAAATTGCGCCAATTGCTGCACCAAAAGAGATCAGGTTTCTGGATAAAAACTTCGATTTAAGCTGGATTAACAGCAATAAATTGTTTTCGAAAAAGCTTTCGAAGAAACTCAAATTTATTGAAGAAAACAGGTTTCAGGGCAAACAGTTTTACGTTGAAGGAAAAGAACATGTTGAGAATGTGTCTTTGATAAATGAGCGTTATGACGATCCCAATTTTGAGGATAAAAACTCCAAACTGCGCATGATATTTATGTATTGGAATGTGGTCGAATACTTTTTTCCTTTTAAATATTTAATGAGTCAAAAATGGGATGAAACGTTAACAGAGACATTACCTGCAGTTGTCAAATCTGAAAATGGTAACGATTTTTACACAGCAATGAAAAAAATGGTTTCAAAAATGGATGACAGCCATACGGAGTTTTTTATCTATAAGTCTACGATAGGCGAAGGAAAAGGAAAATTTTTTCCGGCTAAGGGAAAAATAATTGATGAAAAAATAGTTGTAACAGAAATTTTAGGCGACAGTCTGGCTGAGGTTTATGATATTAAAGTAGGCGATGTAATCACGAAAATAAACGACAAAACAATTAAAGAACTTATTTCAGAAAATAGAGATTTAATCTGTGCTTCAAATGACGATGCTTATCTGGACAAACTGACAAAAGTTATTTTGATGAATAACTCAGATAATGTTAAAGTAGAATTTTTAAAAGATGGAAAATTCGAAACAAAAGAAATGATTTGGTTTGATTATCATGATTCTCACAGAAATGAATTTAAAAAGGGAGTCATGAAAAAGAAAGACAAGTTTAAGCTTTTGGAAAATAATATAGGCTATGTTGATATGGGTATTATAAAATCGAGAAATATTCCGGCGATGATTGAAGCTTTAAAAACTTCCAAAGCAATTGTTTTTGATATGAGAAATTATCCACTAGGTACTTTTAGAGAAATATCAGAATTTTTAAATCCGCAGGAAAAAGAATTTGCCATTTATACCCGCCCATATTATGAGTATCCTGGCAAATTTATTTGGGATGGCTCGACGAAAAGCGGTTCTGAAAACAAAGATAATTACAAAGGAAAAGTGATTGTTTTGCTTAACGAAAAATCAATCAGTCAATCTGAATGGACGGCAATGTGCTTCCAGGCGGCGGGCAATACGACAATCATTGGAAGTCAGACCGCAGGAGCAGACGGAAATGTAAGTCAGTTTGATTTTCAGGGATTTCACACTTTGTTTTCAGGAATTGGTGTTTATTATCCAGATGGAAGAGAAACACAAAGAATTGGAATCGTGCCGGATATCGAAGTAAAACCAACCATAAAAGGAATTCAGGAAGGAAAAGATGAAGTTTTAGACCGCGCTTTGCGTTTTATTGAAACTGGAAAATAAGTAGAATATGTCATCCTGAGCGAAGTAGGAGAACAATAAGCACTGGGAAAAGAATTGGGGATCTTTTTTCGCGTACTTCAACGTCGCTCAGCCTGACATCTATAAAGAATTTAATAAGCAAACCTTTGTCAAAGTTCAAAACTTTGATAAAGGTTTTCGTTTTTAAGGAAAAAATCCGTTTTTCATCCGTGTTTTCACGAAGTGAATCCGCGTCATCCGCGTGCCAAATCCTCTCAAAATTGCTATTCTTTTAATATTGTCGTAATTTTGACAGCTTTAAAAAATTAGACAATTGAATTCAACACCAATAATTACCGATACACACACCCATTTATATTCTGAAGAGTTTGATCAGGATCGTGACGAAATGATGCAAAGAGCCATAAATGCCGGAGTAACACGTTTTTTTATTCCCGCAATTGATGTTGCTGCAACACAATCGATGTACGATTTAGAGCAAAATTATCCGGATTATGTCTTTTTGATGATGGGTTTGCATCCCACTTATGTGAAAGATAATTATGAGGAAGAATTAAAACATGTAGAAACCGAATTGGCCAGAAGAAAGTTTTATGCTGTTGGAGAAATTGGGATTGATTTGTATTGGGATAAAACGCATTTAAAAGAGCAGCAAACTGCTTTTAGAAGACAAATCCAGTTGGCAAAACAATATAAATTGCCCATCGTAATTCATTGTCGTGAAGCTTTTGATGAAATTTTTGAAATTTTAGAAGAAGAAAAATCGGATGATTTATTTGGAATTTTTCACTGTTTTACCGGAACGCATGAACAAGCTTTACAGGCAATTTCGTATAATATGAAGTTGGGAATTGGCGGAGTCGTAACTTTTAAAAACGGAAAAATTGATCAATTTCTAAATCAGATCGATTTAAAACATATTGTTTTGGAGACCGATTCTCCTTATTTGGCGCCCATTCCGTACCGAGGAAAACGAAATGAAAGCAGTTATTTAGTCAATGTTTTAGCAAAATTATCTTATATTTATAATATTTCTGAAGAAGAAATTGCAGAAATTACAACACAAAACTCAAAAGATGTTTTTGGGATTTAATAACCAACTAACAATACTTTAATTTTTTTTTTGTTCTTTTGCCCACCTAAATAAATATTTATAATGCAGAGATTTGATGCCATTCGACCGTTTTATGATTCAGAAATAAATGAAGCACTTCATGATGTTGTGAATCATCCGATGATGAAAACCATGATGAACTTTACTTTTCCGGAAGTACAAGATGAGGTTTGGAAAGAGCAGCTTAAAAAAACACATTCAATTCGTGATTTTCAATGCAACTTTATTTATAATACAATACAAAAGGTTTTAGAGAAAAGTTCTGAAGGCCTTACAACTTCAGGATTCGAGAAACTTGAAAAAAATACTTCTTACTTATTTATTTCTAATCACAGAGATATTTTATTAGATACTACTTTACTGAATGTTTGTTTGTTCGAACATGGTTTGGTTATGACCGCATCTGCAATTGGAGATAATTTAGTTAAGAAAGCGTTCTTAAGTACTTTGGCGAAACTAAACAGAAACTTTTTGGTTTTAAGAGGTTTGACACCAAGAGAAATGTTGCAGAGTTCTAAATTATTGTCTGAATATATGGGACAATTATTGCTTCGCGAAAATCGTTCGGTTTGGATTGCACAACGTGAAGGACGTACGAAAGATGGAAATGACGAAACCAATCCGGGTGTTTTAAAAATGATCGGAATGGGTTCTGACGAAGCCAATTTGATGGATTATTTTAAGAAATTAAAAATAGTTCCGGTTTCTATCTCATACGAATATGATCCGACAGATGTTTTGAAAATGCCACAATTAATGGCCGAAGCAAATAACGAGGTTTATATCAAAGAAAAAAACGAGGATTTCATGACCATTTTAAGTGGAATTATGGGAACCAAAAAAAGAATACACATTTCTGTTGGAGATGTTTTAGATACTGAAATTGATCAAATTGTAGCAGAGAACGACAACGCTAACAAACAAATTCAGGCTTTAGCGCAAGTTATCGATGATTCTATTTTGAAGAGTTACAGACTATGGCCAACAAACTTTATTGCTTACGATATTTTAAACGAGACAGATAAATTTTCTCATTTGTACAGAGAAAGTGAAAAATCACTTTTTGAGCGTCGTTTAGAAATGAGAATCGGAAGTGATAATCCGGTTACAAGACAAGGATTCTTATCAATGTATTCCAATCCTGTAGTCAATAAATTAAAATACCAGGATGTCATCTAAAGCTAAAATATTGCTGATTTATACCGGAGGAACTATCGGTATGAGCAAAGATTTTGAAACGGGCGCACTCAAAGCGTTCAACTTTGGAAAACTATTGCAAAAGATTCCTGAAATCAAACAATTAGACTGCGAAATTGAAACCGTTTCTTTTGAAAACCCAATAGATTCTTCGAACATGAATCCGGAAATGTGGACAAAAATTGCCACTATTATTGAGCAAAACTATATTGCTTACGATGGATTTGTAGTGCTTCACGGTTCAGATACCATGTCATATTCAGCTTCAGCATTGAGTTTTATGCTGGAGAATTTAGCAAAGCCAGTTGTGTTTACAGGTTCTCAATTGCCGATTGGAGATTTGAGAACTGATGCTAAAGAAAACCTGATTACGGCAATCCAAATTGCCTCACTTCAGGAAAACGGAAAACCGGTTATTACTGAAGTTTGTCTGTATTTTGAATATAAATTATACCGAGGCAACCGAACTTCAAAAGTAAATGCAGAACATTTTAAGGCTTTTACAGCTCCAAATTATCCTGAATTGGTAGAATCCGGAGTTCATCTTAAATTAAACAGACATTTATTTCTTCCTGTAAAGGAAAATGCTAAATTGATTGTTCACAAGAATTTAGACAATCATGTAGCGATTATAAAAATGTTTCCGGGAATGAGCGAAGTTGTTTTATCTTCAATTCTTGCCATTAAAGATTTAAAAGGAATTGTTCTTGAAACCTATGGTTCAGGAAATGCACCAACCGAAGAATGGTTTTTGAATTTGATTCAGAAAGCGATTCAGTCCGGTTTGCATATCGTAAATGTGACGCAATGTTCTGGAGGAAGCGTAAATATGGGACAATACGAAACCAGTACGGCCTTAAAATCTCTGGGCGTGATTTCTGGAAAAGATATTACTACCGAAGCAGCCATTACAAAATTGATGTATTTGTTAGGACATAATATTCAGCAGGAAAATTTTAAAACGATTTTTGAAACGGCACTGCGCGGAGAGATTTCGCTATAAAGTTTACGATATTTTTGTCATTTCGACGAAGGAGAAATCACACTCGAAATTCGACAAAGATTGGCGGTTTTAGCAACGGAGCTTCTTGTGTGATTTCTCCTTCGTCGAAATGACAATATTGTCGATAATTGGAATTTGGAATTTTTTTATTGAAATTTTTAAAGTTTAATCTTTATAACGAACCGGACAAGTTTCCAATTCTTCTTCAGAACTATGTCTTTTGTAATAAACATACACAATTACTGAAATAATACAAATGATTCCCTGAATTGCAACCGTATTTCTTGTTCCGATAATATGCGAAACATATCCAATAATCAAACTTCCCACAGGAATCATTCCCTGATACGCCATTAAATAATAACTGATACTTCTTGAACGCATTTTTACAGCACTTTGTGTCTGAACATAAATGTTTATAGCAGAGGTTTGTGCCATCATTCCGACGCCGCTTAATGCCATGCAAATAAGTGCTACAGTTAAACTATTTGAATAGGCGAGTATAATTACACTGAAACCTAATAATAAACTCGCAGCAATCATTATTTTGCTCATATTATCAGCTTTTTTAAGGTTAGCCAGATAAATAGCTGATACAATAGATCCAATTCCGGCAGCACTTTCAAACCAACTAAAAGTTTGGGCATTTCCGCTGAAAATATCTTTGGCGAAAACCGGCATTAAAGTATTAAAAGAAATCACGAATAAACTGCTACACATTAGCATTAAAAGCATTTTTGCCATTTCGGTTTCTTTTTTTACATAATCCAGACCTTCAATAAAATCATCCCACATTTTTAATTTGTCGGTTGCTTTAATATGCGGGGTAATTTTCATCATTAACAAAGAAACCAAAACCGGAATATAACTTAGAAAGTTTCCAATAAAACAAATGTCTTCACCATATTGGTTTAAAATAATTCCGGCTAATGCCGGGCCGGCAATTCGGGCAAAATTATTTAAAGTAGAGTTTAAAGCAACTGCATTAGGTAAATCTTCTTTATCATCAACGATATCAATCATCATGGTTTGTCTACAAGTCATATCAAACGAATTGATAATTCCCTGAAATAGACTTAAAGCCAGAATAAAATTGATGTTGTATATTTTTAAATAAATCAGCAAAGCCAAAGCCCCAGCCTGAAACATCGATAAAGATTGTAACAAAATCATGCTTTTATGTCTGTCGTAACGCCCAATTATACTTCCGGCAATTGGCGCCAGAAATAAAGACGGAATCATACTTAAAAAAGTAGCCAGTCCTAATAAAAAAACAGAGCCGGTAATGCTGTAAACCATCCAACTTACAGCTGTTTTTTGAAGCCATGTTCCAACAATAGAAACTGATTGTCCGTAAAAGAACAATTTGAAGTTTTTTGATTTTAACGCTTTAAACATAACCTCTGATATTTTTTTACAAAGTTCGGGATTATGATTTCATTAGAAAAATTAATAATTTTACTGATAATAAGTAGTAAAACTTATCAATATGGAGATCTATCAATTAGAATATTTTATAAAAACAGCCGAGGTTTTGCATTTTACAAAGGCAGCCGAATTATGTTTTGTAACACAATCCGGATTGTCACAGCAAATTAAAAAACTCGAAGAAGAACTCGGAATGCCTTTGTTTGTGAGAATTGGAAAGAAGGTACAGCTTACCGAAGCAGGTGCTGTTTTTTTAATTCACGCCAAACAAGTTATAGAAAATGTTCAGAATGGAAAACAGGCCATTGATGATTTAAATCAGATGATTGGCGGAGAATTGCGAATTGGTGTAACTTATATTTTTGGCCTTTTGGTTTTACCTGTGGTTAATTCGTTTGCTAAAACCTACCCGAATTTAAAGATTGTCGTAGAATATGGCACAACAGAACCTTTGGAACAAAAATTATTGAATAACGAACTAGATTTAGTTTTAGTAATTTCTTCCAATGAAATTAAACATCCATTTCAGAAAATTCCATTGTTTACCTCAAATTTGGTTATGGCGGTTGCAAAATCACATCCTTTAGCCGTTTTAGATAAAATCGCGTTTAAGAAAATAGAAGATATTGCACTTATTTTGCCTGTGAAAGGATTTAATTCGAGAGAGTTTTTAGATGAATTATTTCTAAAAAATAATATGAAACCTAAAGTTTCGATTGAATTAAATGCAGTTCATGCTTTATTGCGATTAGTTGGAGACAGTGATTGGGCTACAATTGTAACCGAAAAAGCCATGAAAGGCTGGGATAATTTAAAAGCAATTCAGATCACGGGCGTAGGTACACAAAGAGATTCGTTTATATTAACCATTGAAGGTGCGTATCAAAAAAAGGCAGTAAAACTTTTTATAGAAGAATTCAGAAAAAGTATGTAAAGTAATTTTAGATTTTGTTTTTCTAACTCAATTTTTTTTGTGTTCTTTGCAGACCTATAAAGAGAGGTGTCCGAGTGGTTGAAGGAGCTAGCCTGGAAAGCTAGTATATGGGTAACTGTATCGAGGGTTCGAATCCCTTCCTCTCTGCGAAATTTAAATTAAACCTGTAGATTAATTTTTACGGGTTTTTTATTGTCTAAAAAAAAATAAAAATTGTCAATGAGAAAAATCTACTTATTAATAATCTTGGGAGTAAGTTTAAATATGCATGCTCAAAATGCAACTGCTGAAAAATCTATATTTGGAGTACAAGCCGGATTTATTGGCGTATGGGCTAACAATGAAAGCCGACTGGTGAATAACTTTGTATTAAGAAGCGAAATTGGAATTGAACATGATATTGCAGTTGGAGATCAATATGAAGGAGCAGGTTTTATTTTTCAACCAGTATTGACACTAGAACCTAAGCTTTATTATAATTTGAGTAAAAGAAGTCAAAACGGAAAAAATATCTCAAAAAACAGTGGGAATTATGTCTCATTAAAAACAAGTTATCATCCTGATTGGTTTGTATTGAATTTGGATGATGATATCACAAAAACAGCCGATTTGTCAATTGTTCCAACCTGGGGTTTCAGACGTGTGGTTGGAGAACATTTTACTTATGAAGGAGGAGCAGGTTTGGGTTACAGAATTGTTTTTCTAAAACCTAATTATTATAACGGATACGCTCACAGTGTTGATGGTTTTTCTTCAAATGAAAGTCAATATACACCGTATTTTCACATAAGAGTAGGATATACTTTTTAAATAAAAAACCTCTTGATTTTTCAAGAGGTTTTTTATTTAACTTTTTTCATCAGAATTTAACCAAACTACATTTTGCTCTGATTCGTGATTCTGCCCAATAATATCGCGGTATAATTCTGGTCTTCTTGCCTTTATATAACGACTTCCTCCAGCCTGAATGCATTTTTCAGGAGTAATTACTGCTGTAGTAAAAGAGTCATCAAAAGTTCGACATTCGGCAATTATATCTCCAAACGGATCAATAATCATAGAACAACCGTTTTTTAACTGGTCGTCATCCATACCAATCGGATTTGAAAATATTGCATAAATAGCGTTGTCATATGCACGTGCAGGCAGCCATTTTAGCAACCAGTCTCTTCCTTTCATTCCGTCGAATTCCAGTCTTAAAGAAGTGGGATCCGTTTCGCGATTCTCCCAAAGTTGAGGTGCAACAAAACCAGCGCCGGGTCTGGTAGATGGCGTGCACATTGTTACGTGTGGCATGAAAATGACATCGGCGCCTAAAAGTTTTGTAGCCCGAACATTTTCGATAATATTATTATCGTAGCAAATTAAAATTCCGCATTTCCAACCGTTAATTTCAAAAACACAATAACGATCTCCAGCGGTGAGATTCGGATTTATAAAAGGATGAAGTTTTCTGTATTTAGCAACTAAACCATTTTTGTCAACACAAACATAAGCTTTGAATAAATTGTCGTTTTCATCTTTTTCGAAAAGCCCGGCTAATATTGTAATATTATTGTTTTTGGCAATTTCGGCAAGTTTTAAAATGCTTTCTCCGTTTGGAATAAATTCTGCTAAATCCAGCATTTGATCTTTCGATAAATGCCTTGCAAATGTATATCCGGTTATAGAACATTCATGAAATGAAATGACATTGCAGCCTTCGCTGGACGCTTTTTGCGAAAGCTTTTCGATTACAGATAAGTTGTATTTTTTATCGCCACTTTTATTTTCGAACTGAGCTGTGGCTATTTTTAGATTCGTCATTTTTTTGCTATTAAGTGATGTCAAAAATAGCATTCAAAATATTTTATAAATTGTACAAAACCGACATTTATAGTGTAAAAGAAGGAAAGGTTTTTAGGAGATTATTGGTCAATTTTCCTGGAGTATTTAAATATTCTTTAGGAGTAATTCCGGTATGTTTTTTAAATTCTTTGATAAGATGTGATTGATCTGAAAATCCTGCATCATAACAAATTGTTGTAAGATTGGTGTCGTCAGATTTGTGTTTTAGTAATTTTAGAAAATGATGGAGTCTTATAACATTGCCAAATTTCTTCGGATTTAATCCGATGCATTCCTTAAACTTTCTTTCAAGATGTCTTTCTGTGTAACCGGTATAATCGGTCAATTGTTTTACTGAGAAATATCCTTTATTGGCAATAATAAAATCTAAAGAACTATTTATTATTAATTGGTTTGATTCTGATTTTTTAGAGATAATGGTTTTAAAAAAATGATTTAAAAGTTTGATTTTCTCATCATTATCATTTTGTTCAGATAATTTTTCCTCAAGAATGACACCATTTTTGCCCAAAATAGCATCTGTACTTATAATATCGTCCTGAAACTCATTGGCAGGAATTTGTAACAACTTATTTATTCCGTTAGGTTGAAAAACGACAATTACTAAAGCAATTTCATTTTCAGAATATATGTCTTTAAAGTTATTGAGTTGCCCGTATAAAAAAGAGCCTGGTAAATAATTTTTTATTTCATAACCCTGAATGTCAGAAATAAGCTTACTTTTTAAAGAAAATACAATACCCATATTACCATCAGAAAACAAACGAAGTTTTTGAATTGTAGTTTCCTTATTATCTAAAAAAAGATAATGTTTGATATAAGGAGATAATTCTTTTGATGGTAAAACTTGCATGAAAGTATTTTAACCAAATTTAGAAAGAAATTCTGAATTTGGTTTTAAAACGAAGAAAAACAGAATTAATTTATCTGGAAATCTAAAAAATATTAATCCTGTAAAACCATTTTTATTTTAGGAAACATACGATCAACAAACATTTTATAAGCCATTTCTGAAGGATGTAACCCATCTGAAGCAACCAAACTCTTATTGTTTAATCCTTGTCTGGTAATATCGGTTATTGAAATAAAAGCAATGCCATTCATCATACAATAATTCTCTGCAAAAGTATTGTATTGATTGATTTCTGTTGAAATTTTTGCTCGTCCTGATTCTCCCTGACCGGAGCCATATTGAGTATAAGCATAATCAGGAATAGAGACTACAATTACATTTTTTTTGTCTCCTTTTGCTAATAGAATTGATTTTTTAACCAATTCGGGAAATTCTTTTTGATAAACCGAAAAATCCATGTGCTGATATTGATTGTTTACACCAATTAAAAGGGTAACCAAATCATAATTTGGATCTGGATTTTGAGTATTTATTGCCGAAATTAAGTCAGTAGTTGTCCACCCAGTTGTGGCAATTATTTTTAATGAAAATGTAGTACCGGGATATGTTATATTTAAATTTGATTTGATTTGTTCCGGAAATCGACAAACCTCGCAAACGCTTTGACCGATGGTGTAACTGTCACCTAAAGCTAAATACTTTATAGAAGTTGAAATTGGTGTAGTTGGAACTGTAGTTGTTGGAGGAATAACAACAGGAGGTTTTACTGCCGTTTGTGAATTTGTTTCTTCAGCACTGCAACTTAGCAGGAATATCGAAAGAATAACGGTAACTATTTGTTTGAAATGTGATTTCATAATTTGGATAAATTAGATTCTGGATCATTCTAAACAAATAGTTACGTTAAATATGTTGCTTTGGTTTTTTATACCATTTCTGTTTTCATCAGAATTTCTTCTTCGATAGCATTCCAAAGTCCGATTCGTTTTTCTAATGCCAAAATCGAGATTTCTTCTACTTCCTTCCATTTTTGAGCATCTTCTTCACATAAGTCTGTGATCATTTGCATTGCCATTGGTCCGTGCTCATCGGCATCTAACTCGATATGTCTTTCAAAGTAATAAAGCAATTTGCTTAGATCAGTTTCAGGTAGATTTTTTTGAAAGTTTTTTAAGATTGCAGTAAACATACTCGGAATCAAATCTTCTCTTCCAAAAGTAAATGTTGCTGCAATTTCATGCGGTTTTCCTTCTTCAATAACTCTAAAAGTAAAATCTAAAAAGGCTTTAATATTTGGATGTAATGAACTTTGTTTGATGGCAACAAAAATATTATGCAACGAATGTACTTCAGACAAAAATTTGTTGATTCCGTTTGTATCGGCACCACAATCTTCCATTGCTTCAAGATACATTTCATAATGACTTTGTCTTCTTCCGTCAATCGTCAAATCGGTTTCTTCGGCAAGAACAATTTCATTGATCAAATATCTCGTTTCAGGGTTTTTTGTAGCAAACCAAGGTGTTGTTGTGCAGGTAAGTTTGGCTTGTAACGCTTTTAATAGTGACATAAAATCCCAAACGGCATAAACATGACTTTCTAAGAAAATATGCAAATCATCTATGCTTTGGATTTTGTTGTATAAAGAATGTTGTAAAAGTTGTTCTTTTTGAGGTTGAATGCTATTGTTTATAGTTTCAATATTCATTGGTGGAATTTTTTGCAAATATAAAAAGCTTCTCGGTAAGAAGAAGCTTTTAGTATTGTTTTTGTATATATTTTAATAGTTATCTATTATTTAAATGCTGGAATTCCAGTTACATCCATTCCGGTTATCAATAAATGAATATCATGAGTACCTTCATAAGTGATAACACTTTCAAGATTCATCATATGTCTCATAATCGAATATTCGCCGGTAATTCCCATTCCGCCTAACATTTGTCTTGCTTCACGTGCAATATGAATCGCCATATCGACATTATTACGTTTTGCCATCGAAATTTGAGCCGTTGTAGCTTTTCCTTCGTTTCTCAAAACACCTAAACGCCAGGTCAATAACTGGGCTTTGGTGATTTCAGTAATCATTTCAGCTAACTTCTTTTGTTGCAATTGCGTTCCTGCAATTGGTTTTCCAAACTGAATTCTTTCTTTTGCGTAACGCAAAGCAGTATCATAACAATCCATGGCAGCTCCAATTGCGCCCCATGCAATTCCGTATCGGGCAGAATCCAAACAACCCAGAGGAGCTCCTAAACCTGATTTGTTTGGTAGTAAATTTTCTTTAGGAACTTTTACATTATCAAAAATCAACTCTCCTGTTGATGACGCACGAAGCGACCATTTATTATGTGTTTCCGGAGTTGTAAAACCTTCCATTCCGCGTTCAACGATTAATCCGTGAATTCTTCCTGTTTCATCTTTGGCCCAAACTACCGCAATATCTGCGAATGGAGCGTTAGAAATCCACATTTTGGCACCATTTAAAAGATAATGATCTCCCATATCTTTAAAATTGGTAATCATGCTTCCGGGATCAGAACCGTGATCTGGCTCAGTTAAACCAAAACAACCCATGAATTCTCCAGTAGCCAATTTTGGTAAATATTTCATTCTTTGTTCTTCATTTCCATATTTCCAGATCGGATACATTACTAATGAAGATTGAACAGATGAAGTTGATCGTATACCAGAATCACCACGTTCTATTTCCTGCATAATTAAACCATATGAAATTTGGTCTAGACCTGCACCTCCGTATTCTACCGGAATATAAGGTCCGAACCCGCCAATTTCTCCAAGTCCTTTTATGATTTGTTTAGGAAATTCTGCCTTTTGAGCGTACTCTTCTATAATAGGAGAAACTTCTCTTTTTACCCATGCACGTGCAGATTCGCGAACTAATTTATGTTCGTCTGTCAATAAATCGTCAAGGTTGAAATAATCTGGAGCCTGAAATAAGTCTGGTTTCATTTTTGATAGTTTTACAAAAACAAATTTACGCAATAAAAATATAACAAAACAAGGCTAAATTGTTATATTTTTTTAATTTCGTAACAAAATTAACAACAGTATGGCAAATAAATTTTAGTTTATTGAAAATTTAAGCGTTATTTTTGAAATCCAAAAACAAATAAATGAGGCTAATCATCTCTTTTTTACTACTTTTTGTTCTAAATATTGGTTTTTCTCAAAAAAAACAAATTAGCGAACAGGAATATTTATCGCTTCAAAGTAAAATTCGACTTCATTTTAATGCAAATGTCGATAGTGCACTTGTATACGCTTACCAAATGGAGAAATCTAATAATAATAAGCATTTGGCATTTGCAAATGGTGCTATGACTGTTTTTTTTCAGGCGAAGGGAAATACAAAAGAATCGCAAAAAAGATATAAAGCCGCACTTTACTACATGGAAAAAATGCCTGAATCTCGTGATAAAATACAGATGAGGTCATACATATATAATTATAGTGCAATAGCAGAGTCAAACAGAGGTAATTTTAGTAAAGCTCTTGAGAATTATCAAAAGAGTTTAAAATTTTCTACACAAATAGATGATATTAAGCAAATTATTAAGATTAAAGGGAATATTGCTTTAATTAATGAGGCAGTTGGAAATTATCAATTATCAATCAAAAACCTTAAAAACCTTGTTAATTTTGTTGATGAAAATGAAGGTGTCTTTACTAAAGTAGAATTATTAAATCATAAAAGTAATTATAATCTTGGTTTAGGGACGGCTTACGAAAGCTTCTTCATGAAAAATTTAAATAAAAAATATTTACTTGATTCAGCGGAATATTATTACAAGAAAGCAATTAATTATTCTCAAAATTTTGCCCAAAACAAAATATCTGCACAATTAAGTTTGGGAAATGTATACAACTGGAAAAAAGATTACAAGAGTGCTGAAAAAACATATTACGATGTTATATTTTTGGCACAACAAAACAATCTGCCAGGCATATTAGGTACAGCGAACTACAATTTAGGAGATATTTATTATACCACCAAAAAATATGATAAAGCATTGGTTTTCTTTAAAAAATGTGATTCAGTTGCAGCATTAACAAATAAAAATACCATTGACTATTTGAAATCCAATTTTTATCAGGCGAAAATCTATAATATTCTTAAAAAACCTGATTTAGCCTATAAACATTCTAGAATTTATTTGGATAATTATGAGCAATATGAGGCGAAATTAAGTGAAGAAGCTTTAGAAGTAAACTATAAGCAGGGAGTAGATGATTTGGCAGTTGAAATGATTTCTATTGAAAAAAAATATAAAAATGAAGTTTTTTTAAGTAGAGGATTAAAAGTATTTTATGTCTTGATGTTTATAGGCATTGTGTTTTTATTAATTAAAAATATAAGAGATAAAAATAAAGCCCATAAAAAAATGAATGCTTTAATCGAAGAATTTAAAGCAAATATTGAGAAGAAAAACAATCCTGAATTTGAAGTTGCAGAAAAAGAAGAATTGGTTTTCGAACACGAAGAAATTCAGCTTAAAAAAGAAAATGTTAATTTAAGTATTGATGAGGCTAAAGAGAATAAAATAGTTGAAAAATTATTAGCACTTGAAAGCAAACATGAATATTTAAATGCCGATTTTACCCTGCCTTACGTAGCTAAGAAAATAAAAACAAATACAACCTATTTATCATATGTTGTTAATAAACGGTTTGGTAAATCTTTTGGTGAATACTCCAATGAATTAAAAATCAATTATGTAATCAACGAAATGATTACCAATCACATGTATAGAAAGTATTCTACACAGGCTATTGCAGAAAGTGTAGGTTTCAAAAACGCAGTGTCTTTTGCAAAATCTTTCCGTAAAAGAACAGGTGTATCTCCGGCTCAATTTGCGAGTAATATTTAGATTCTAGATGTTCCGGATTATCATGACCCTTTCAAAAATACATCTAAAGAGAATGATTATCTCTTTATTATCCTTGTTTATTTTCAATACGGCATTTCCTCAACAGAAAAATGCGGTGATCGAAGATGATTACGAAACATTAAAGGATAAGATTCACCTAAATTTTAATAAATCAACTGATCGTGCGATTTTGTATGCCGAACAAATGGCAAAATCGAGTAATTATAAACATTTGGCTTTTGCAAATGGGGTAATGGCGTGTTTGTTACAAACAAAAGGGGAAACAGAAGAATCGAAGAAAAGATATAAATCAGCATTTTATTATTTGGAAAAAATGCCGGATTCACATGACAAAATACAGATGAAGTCGTATATCTATAATTATGGTGGAACGGCAGAGTGGGTAAGGAATAATCTAAGCAAAGCTCTCGAAAACTACCAAACTGGTTTAATGTTTGCAACTCAAATAAATGATATTAAGCAGATTGTTAAAATTAGAGGCAATATTGCGCTCCTTAATGAAACAGTAGGGAATTACAAGTTATGCATAAAGAATTTAAAATATCTCAATGATTTTGCAGACCAAAATGAAGAAGTTTTTACCAAAGAGGAATTATTGAATTACAAAAACACTAATAATAGAGGTTTAGGTAGTGCTTATGAAGGTTATTTCATGAAAAATTTAAGCAAAAGATACTTACTTGATTCGGCAGAATATTATTACAAAGAAACAATTAATTGTCCTCAAAATTTTACCATAAATAAAGTTTCCGCACAATTGAGTTTAGGGAATGTATACAATTGGAAGCATGACTTTAAAAATGCTGAAAAAATGTATTATGACGTTATTTTTTTGGCTCAACAAAACAATTTAATCGCGATATTAGGTACTGCCAATTATAACCTGGCAGATATATATTATTCGACTAAAAAGTATGATAAAGCACTTGTTTATTATAAAAAATGTGATTCAATTGCTGTGATTTCAAATGATAATGAAATCGACTACTTAAAATCTCAATTTTATCAGGCAAAAATCTATACTATTCTAAAGCAACCTGATTTAGCTTATAAACATTCTAAGATTTATTTAGATAATTATGAAAAGTATGAAGATGAATTAAGTAAAGAAACTACAGAAGTAAATTATAAGCAGGGAGTTGATAATTTGACAGCTGAAATGCGTTCTATTGAGAAAAATTATAGAAAAGATCTTTTATTAACTTGGGCACTTAATATTTTTTACTTACTTCTGTCTGTTGGAATTTTATTTCTTTTGATAAAAAATGTAAGAGACAAAAAGAAAGTTCGAAAAAATATGATTGATTTAATTGAAGAATCTAAATTGAAGAACCTGCATAGTACAGAATTAGTTGTTGATGAAAAGGAATTATTTAAAACAGAAAATTAATTTTGAAATTATTTTTATGAAACCAATTTTCTGTATTCTATTTTTCTTTGTTTTAGGTGCCATATTCGCTCAACAGAAAAATGCGGTGATCGAAGATGATTACGAAACCTTAAAGGGTAAAATCAGACTCTATTTTAACGGCTCTTACGATCGATCTCTGATGTACGCCGAACAAATGGCAAAATCAAGTAATTATGAACATCTGGCTTTCGCCAATGGAGCAATGGCTAGTTTGCTACAAATGAAAGGTGAAAGAGAAAAATCTAAAGAAAAGTATAAAAAAGCACTTGGCTATTTAGCAAAAATGGCTGATTCTAAAGAAAAAAAACGTGTGACGGCTGACGTTTATAATTATGGAGGATTGTCAGAATGGGATAGAGGAAATCATAGTGCAGCGCTGGAAATATTTCAATCGGGAATTAAAATTTCTTCTCAAATAGGAGATATTAAACAGATCATAAAGTTCAAGGCTAACATAGCTTTGGTAAATGAATCTGTTGGTAATTATCAATTGTCAATTAAAAACTCGAAAGAAATTCTTGATTTTATAGATAAAAATGAAGGGTTATTTGATGAAATAGAAATTTTAAATAGAAGAAGTAATGTAAATTTTGCCATAGGAAGCGCTTATGAAGCTTATTATGTAGATAAGGAAAGAATTGAAATACTGGATTCAGCCGAATATTTTTATAAAAAGGCAATTAAATATGCAGGTAAATTTCCTTATCTCGAAGCAAATTCGAAATTAAGTTTAGGGAATATTGCTTTATGGAAAGAAGATGATAAAGCTGCTGAAAAAATATATTTTGAAGTTCTGGAGCTTGCTAAAAAAAATAAACAGATCGACTTATTGAGTACTGTATATTATAATTTAGCAGACATTTATCGAGTGAATAAAGAATATCATAAGGCACTGTCATTTTATAAAAGAACTGATTCTATTGAAGTTTTACATCATTTAATGGAATTAAATTATTTGCGATCCAATTGCTATCAGGCAAGAATCTATAATGAAATAAAGATGCCTGAACTTGCTCATAAGCATTCGAGAATTTATTTGGATCTTTTGGATAAATTTGAAAATAAATTGAGAGAAGAAAGATTAAAAGTAAACTACAAACAAGGAGAAGACAATCTCACTGCTGAAATGCTTTCTATTGAAAAAAAATATAAAGAAGATCTTCTTTTAACCAGAATACGAAATATAGTTTATATTCTTTTATTTATTGGACTTGTCTTTTTTGTAATAAAAAACGTAAGAGATAAAAATATAGCACGCAAAAAGATGATTTCTTTAATTGCTGAGGTTCAATTTAGTAAAGAACATAAGAGCCAAATTGATGATAAAATAGTTATCAAATCAAAAAAGGTAAAACAGAAGAAAGATCAATTAAATGTGTAAAGTATTTTATTCTCTGAAAACAAATTTAATAAAGTCGATTTTTTATCTACTTTCTTTTTTTGTTCTGAATGTCGCATTTTCTCAACAGAAAAATACAGTGATCGAAGAGGATTACGAAATATTAAGGGGGAAAATTCGATTATATTTTAATGCATCTACTGATCGTGCTCTAATGTATGCCGAACAAATGGCGAAATCCAGTAATTATGAAAATTTAGCTTTCGCCAATGGAGCAATGTCGTGTTTGTTGCAAAAGAAAGGCGAGATAAAAAAATCTAATGAAAAATATAAAAAGGCACTTGATTATTTAAAAAAGATGCCTGATTCTAAAATTAAAAATCGTGTTACGGCAGATGTTTATAATTACAAAGGATTGACAGAATGGTATAGAGGTAACTATGGTATTGCACTGAAAATTTTTCAGGAAGGAATTAAAGTTTCTTCTGAAATAGGAGATATAAAGCAAATTATTAAATTTAAAGGTAATATTGCATTAATCAATGAGTCTGTAGGGAATTATCAATTATCAATTAAAAATTCAAAAGAGGTCCTTGATTTTATGAATAAAAACGAGGCATTGTTTACCAATGAAGAACTTTTAACTAGAAAAAGTCCTTTATATCTTGGTCTGGGTAGTGCCTATGAAAGTTATTATGTAGATAAGGGCAGAAAGGAAATATTGGATTCAGTAGAATACTTTTATAAAAAAACAATTGAATATTCAGAATCTTCTCAGTATAATCTGGCCTCCGCAAAAATAAGTTTAGGAAATGTTTTCAGTTGGAAAGGGGATTACAAAAATGCAGAAAAAACCTATCTTGAAGTCACATCATTATTAGAACAACTTCAAAGTGGTGATTTACCAGTTGCTTATTATAATTTGGGTGACATTTATCTTACAACCAAAAGGTATAACAAGGCATTGTTTTTTTATAAAAAAAGTGATTCAGTTTCGCTTTTAACTAACACAAATAAGCTAACTTACTTAAGGTCAAATTGTTATCAGGCCAGGATATATAATATACTTAATATGCCTGAACTAGCTCACAAGCATTCCAGAATTTATCTGGATCGCTTAGAGGAGTATGAAAGCAAATTAAGAGAAGAAAGATTAAAAGTAAACTATAAACTAGGAGAAGATAACCTTACTACAGAAATGGTTTCTATTGATAAAAAATATAAAAAAGATCTTTTTTTAACCGTTATTTTCAATGTCTTTTATGTATTGCTGTTTTTTGGAATTGTCTTTTTTGTAGTGAAAAATAGTAGAGATAAAAACGAGACACGTAAAAAGATGATTGCATTACTTGCTGAAATTAAAAATAAAAAGCCATAAAATCAGTCTGCTGATAAATGGTTTGATTAATTTGCAAAATTATTTCAAAATTGAACATATTGTAAGGTTACTATCAAGAATAAATTAGTTTAACTATCAAAAACAATTAATGAAGCCAATTTTCTGTTTTCTATTCTTTTTTATCTTGAATGCCTCATTTTCTCAGCAAAAAAACGCGGTAATTGATGAGGATTACGAAACATTGAAGGATAAAATTCGATTATCTTTTAGTGTATCAATTGATCGTTGCCTTATGTATGCCGAACAAATGGCAAAATCGAGTAAGTATGAACATTTAGCATTTGCAAATGGAGCAATGTCTTGTTTGCTGCAAAATAAAGGCGAAATAGATAAATCTAAAGAAAGATATAAAATGGCATTTGTTTATTTAGCAAAAATGCCAAATTCTATAGCTAAACAACGTGTCACAGCTGATGTTTACAATTTTGGAGGTTTAACAGAATGGAATAGGGAAAATTTTGCTGCAGCATTAGAAGAATTTCAAAAAGGAATTATTATTTCTTATCAACTAAAAGATATTAAACAAATTGTTAAATTCAAAGCTAATATTGCACTGGTTAATGAATCTGTTGGAAACTATCAATTATCAATTAAAAATTCGAAAGAAGTCCTTGAATTTATTATCAAAAATGAAGGGTTGTTTACTGATGATGAGATCTTAGGTAGAAAAGCTAATTTATATGTAGCTCTGGGAAGTGGTTACGAAAGTTATTTTGTTGATAAAAACAAAATGGCAATATTGGATTCTGCAGCGTATTTTTATAAAAAAGCAATTCAGTACTCTCAAAAATTGCCAGAGATTGCAACCACAGCAAAATTAAGCTTAGGTAATGTTTATAATTGGAAAGGAGATTATAAAAATGCAGAAAAAAGTTATCTTGAAGTTGCATCTTTTAGAGAAAAAAGTAAAAGCAGTTATTTGAGTGTTTCTTATTATAATTTGGGAGACATTTATCTTACAACCAAAAGATATAATAAGGCATTGTCTTTTTATAAAAAAAGCGATTCAGTTTCGCTTTTAACTAATACAAACATGTTAAGTTATTTGAAGTCAAATTGTTATCAGGCTAGAATATATAATATACTTAATATGCCTGAACTGGCTCATAAGCATTCCAGAATTTATCTGGATCGATTAGATGAGTATGAAAGCAAATTAAGAGAAGAAAGATTGAAAGTAAACTATAAACAAGGAGAAGACAACCTAACTGCAGAAATGTTTTCTATAGATAAAAAATATAAAAGAGATCTTTTTCTTTCAAGAGCTCTTAATGCATGCTATGTGATTTTAATTGTAGGAATTCTTTTTTTTCTGATAAAAGTGATAAAAGATAAAAAGAAAATTAGTAAAAATATGATTGATTTGATAGCTGAAGTTCGAATTAATAAAGAATAAAAATCTTAAAAATAAAAAGAAGATTAATTAGGAGTACACTATTTGATTCTCCAAAAACAAATTTAATGAAACCAATTTTCTGTTTTCTGTTCTTTCTTGTCTTGAGTACTACATTTTCTCAGCAAAAAAACACCGTAATTGAAGAAGATTACCAAAAATTGAAGGACAAGATTCGACTTTATTGGAATATATCTTCTGATCGGTCGCTTGTATATGCCGAACAAATGGCGAAATCGAGTAATTATGAACATTTGGCTTTTGCAAATGGAGCAATTGCTTGTTTATTGCAATATCAGGGTGAAAGAGAAAAATCTAAGAAAAAATATAAAGAAGCTCTTTTTTATTTAGAAAAAATTCCAAATTCAAATGATAAAAAGCGTTTGACTGCAGATATATATAATTATGGCGGATTAGCGGAATGGAATAGAGGAAATCTTGGTTTGGCATTGGAAAAATTTCAGGAAGGAATTAAAGTTTCGTCACAAATTGATGACATGAAACAAATTATGAAGTTCAAAGCTAATATCGGTTTAATCAATGAGGGAGTTGGAAACTATCAAGTGGCGATTAAAAATGCTAAAGAATATATTGATTTTATTGATAAAAATGAAAGTCAATATACCAAAACCGAAATTATAAATAAAAAAAGTAATTTATATCATGCTTTAGGAAGTGCTTATGAAAGTTATTTTGTCGAAAATCAAAATAAATGGGAGTTACTTGATTCATCAGCATACTTTTATAAAAAAGCCGTTACTTACTCTGACTTATACACAGATAATAAAATCAGTGCAAAATTAAGTCTGGGAAACATTTTAAATTGGAAGAGGAATTTTAAAAGTGCAGAAAAAGCATATTATGAAGTCGCATCTTTGTCAAAACAAAATGATATGTATGGCTTATTGTGTGTTGCTTATTATAATTTAGGAGATGTTAATATGACGGCTAAAAAATATGATAAAGCGCTTTCTTTTTATAAAAAAAGTGATTCAATTGCACTTTTAAAAAATACAGAACCTCTTATTTATTTGAAATCAAATTGCTATCAGGCAAGAATTTATAACATACTCAATATGTCTGAGCTTGCACATAAACATTCTAAAATTTTTCTGAAAAGATTAGATGAATATGAGGGTAAACTAAGGGAAGAAAGATTAAAAGTAAATTATAAACAAGGTGAAGATAATCTTACCGCAGAAATGCTTTCTATTGAAAAAAAATATAATGAAGATCTTTTTTTAAATAGATTCCTGAATTTTATTTATATACTCTTATTTTTTGGACTCTTTTTTTTATTGATGAAAAAAATAAGAGATAAAAATATTACCCTTAAAAAATTAATGACTTTAATTGCGGAGCCCAATGCAAGGGAATAAGTAAAAAATATCCATTTAAATAAATGAGGACTAGAAAAGTCTGTTTAAAAATCCAGGCTAAAAAAAAATGAAAATCATTTTACGAAATAATTACGCAAAAGAACTGGATTGCCTCCAGCTCAATTTGCGAATTATATTAGTGTAACCTTAGATCAAGTATTTTGGAATTTATTAAATATCTTATCCTCCATATCCTCCAGATCCTTTTCCAGGTTGGTTAGGATCACTTCCGCCATTTTCCCCATCTCCTCCTCTAACAGTTTTTTGTTCTTTCTTAGATAATTTTTCTGCTTCGAAATCTTCGAATTTTATTTTTTGATTTGCCATGTTATTATGTATTAGGATTATTACATGTCAAAACTAGGTAAAAAGGAAAACGCTTGATCGGGAATAGCGTTTTGAGCGCTTTTTGAAAACGTTTAAACAAATAATCATTTGATATACAATTGATTATGTTTTTAATCAGACTGATATAATTTATAAATTGTATGTAGTATAATTGATAAAATGTGTAGGTTGAGCGTTTTTTTTTGGATAAAAACAGTAATCTTTGCAGTGTAATCATGATTTAAACGATTCGAAAAGATGTTAAAACTTGTCCAAAAATTTCTACAAATAAATAGATACTCAGATATAAAAAATGAGTTTAAGGATTTGTTTCTTTCTCATCCAAATTATCCAAGTTTATTTGCGATAACAGATTCGTTAGATCTATTATCAATAGAAAATGCAGCAATAAGAGTTCCGAAAGAACAGATAGTAGATTTGCCTGCAAATTTTCTAGCTTACTTTCAGGATGAACTTATATTGGTAGAAAAAGCCAAAAATGATGTTCGTGTTACAACATCAAAAAAGGGAGCTTATAAAATGGCGTATGAAAAATTCCTTTTAGACTGGAATGGAGTAATAGTCGCTATTGAACCAAATAATGTAATCGCAAGAGAGAATTTAAAAATAGAATATAACTGGCTAAAATATTCCTTGCCTCTTTTTCTTTTAGTTGGATTATCATTTTTTTATAATAACTATAGTTTGTTTAGTCTTGCTTTTTTAACAACAACTATATTAGGTTTTATTGTTAGTATACTTATTGTACAAGAGAAGTTAGGTTTTAAAAATACGATAATTTCCAAGTTTTGTAATTTGAGTTCAAACTCTTCATGCAATTCGGTTATTAATGCTAATGAAGGAACTGAGAATAAATTATTTAATTTTTCAGATTTACCATTGATATTTTTTGGCTCAAGTTTGATCGCAATATTAGTAAAACCATTAGATTCAGCAATTTTTATTGGATTTTTAAGTATGCTGGCTATTCCTATTATAGTATCATCTATTTGGATTCAAAAATTTGAGATTCAAAAATGGTGTGTAATGTGTCTGGTAGTTTCGTTCTTAATTTTTACTCAAAGTGCAATTTGGTTTGCTTCAGATTTTTTTACACTAAGTTTTACGTTTGAAAGTATATTTCCTTTTCTATTTTCTTTAGTTCTTCTTGTTCCAATGTGGCTTGTTGCGAAACCAATGATAAAAAGCATTCTGAAAAGTGATAATTCACTTAAAGATCTAAAAAAATTTAAAAGAAATTATTCCTTATTAAACTTCTTATCCAAAAAAGTTCCAAATACAAGTGGATTTGATGATTTGAGAGGATTGAATTTTGGAAACAGAAATGCCGCAGTAAAACTTTCTGTAATTATTAGTCCAAGTTGTGAACATTGTAATATCACATTTCAGGAAGCATTTGATTTAGTCTTAAAATTTCCGGACAGAATATTTTTGAAAGTTTTATTTAATATAAATCCCGAAAATACTGATAATCCATACAAAGCAGTTGTGGAGAGACTTTTAACAATAAACAGATCAACACCAGGAAAAACAGTTGAAGCTATATCAGACTGGCATATTAAGAAAATGAACCTGAAAAAATGGTTAAAAAAATGGCATGTAGAGTCTGTTAGCATGATGATTAATCAGGAAATTAATAAACAATATGAGTGGTGTTCTAAAAATAATTTTAATTACACACCTGTTAAGATTGTAAATGAAAAGTTATTTCCGAATGAATATGAACTAAACGAATTGAAATATTTTCTAAACGATTATGTTGAAGAAATAGAAATTCTTGAAAAAATAGCTTAGCACTACTAAAAATATTTTGAAGTAGTAAGCCCTAAAATTGAACCTATATGTTAAAGAATATTTTGAACCTTGAAGGATCTCAGGAATTAACGGCGAATGAGCAAAAATTGATCATTGCAAGCAATGTAAAAGAAACATCATCACGATGTGAGGCCTGGAATAATGAAGAAGATTGTATATCCTATTTTCCGCTTGAAATTACTTACGGGAATTAAATTTATTAAAATTAAAACATAAGAAAATATGTTAAAGAAAATTTTAAACCTCGAAAATGCTCAGCATATAAGTAAAAGTGAGCAAAAAACAATAACAGGTGGAATTCCTGATTGTTGGATTTATGCAATCGAAGCAGGATGTGTTTTAATACCAGCTGGAGGAATTTGCCCGATAGATACCTTACCCGGTATTTGTGATACAGGTCGTCTTTGCTGTTAATTTTGAAATTTTTATAAGTATTACAATATAAAGCCTTATCAGAAATTTAGTCATGTTTTTTTTTGAATTTGTAGGCGCTCGATCGTGGAACATTGAGCAAATATCCCAACATTGATGATTGGTGTCGGGATTCTCAGGAAATTGGTCGCTGTGTTAATTTTATTTGGTTAGGGTTAACCAGTGCCATGTCCTAGAGAAATTGTATTGCTAAATTTTTATTTTTTAGATAGTTAAACAGAGCAGATTTATTTCTGCTCTGTTTTTTTTTACTATTAAATCAAAAAATATAATGTTAAATTGCTCCAGATTAAATTTATTAAAAATTGAAAAAATTCACGAATTATAAACAAGCCGATTTTAAAGATTGCGGGCCGACATGTTTGAAAATCATAGCCAAACATTACGGTAAGACCATCAATATTCAGGATTTGCGAGACATTAGCGAAACGACTCGTGAAGGAAGTAATTTGCTTTTTTTAAGTGATGCAGCAGAGAAAATTGGTTTTAGGACTTTAGGAGTGAAGCTAAATCTTGAAAGATTAGAAGAAGCACCTTTGCCGTGTATTTTACATTGGAACAAAAACCATTATGTAGTGCTTTATAAAATCAAAAAAAACACTTATTATATTTCAGATCCGGGTTTTGGACTGATAGAATATAATAAGGAAGATTTTATAAAATTCTGGATAGGAAATAATGCAGATGATACAACTAAAGAAGGTGTAGCATTATTGATGGAAGCTGCACCAAAGTTTTTTCAGTCTGAATTTGATAAGGAAGAAAATAAAGGATTGGGATTTAAACTACTATCGCAATATGTACTGCGATATAAATCATTTTTGACACAACTAAGTATTGGTTTGGTTGCCAGTAGTTTATTAATGCTTATTTCGCCTTTTTTAACCCAAAGTATTGTTGATGTTGGTATACAAAACCAGAATCTGCGTTTCATTTATTTGATACTTTTTGCCCAATTATTTCTTTTTGTGGGAAAAATAGGTTTAGAACTCATCAGGAGCTGGATATTGCTACATCTTTCAACCCGAATCAATATTTCGCTTATTTCAGATTTCTTTATCAAACTGATGAATCTGCCGATTTCGTTTTTTGATGTCCGAATGACCGGAGATATCATGCAGCGTATTAATGATCATCGCCGTATCGAGAAAATCCTGACCACTTCGTCTTTAAGTGTATTGTTTTCAGTAATCAATATGTTTGTATTAGGGGGAGTTTTGGCTTATTTCAACTTGCAAATATTTTTTGTTTTTTTTGCCGGAAGTATTCTTTACTTCGGCTGGATAACATTGTTTTTAAAAAGAAGGGAAATTTTAGATTACAAACGTTTTGCAGAGGTTTCACAGGAACAAAGCAAGGTCATGGAGCTAATAAATGGCATGCAGGAAATCAAACTTCACAATGCCGAAAAGCAAAAACGCTGGGGTTGGGAATATGTGCAGGCAAGACTCTTCAGGGTTTCGATAAAAGGATTGATTTTAGAACAAACCCAAACCATAGGATCTTCTTTTATTAATGAATTAAAAAACATTTTCATTATATTTCTTTCTGCCAAATTAGTTATCGATGGCTCAATTACACTGGGAATGATGCTGGCCATTAGTTCCATTGTCGGGAGTTTGAATGGACCAATCACGCAACTTATAGAATTTGTCAGGGAATTGCAGGATGCCAAAATATCATTGGCAAGGTTGTCTGAAATTCATGAAAAAGAAGATGAGATACAACAGGAAATCCATCAGACAAGTGAAGTTCCTGTAGATTGTGATATTACGCTAAAAAATGTTTCCTATCGTTATCTGGGGTCAGATATTCCTGTTTTGGATGATTTGAGTTTGACAATTCCCGCCAATAAGGTAACGGCAATTGTAGGTGTCAGCGGAAGCGGAAAAACAACCCTGATGAAATTGCTTCTTAAGTTTTATGAACCTGAAAAGGGAGAAATCAATATTGGGAATGCCCAGCTAAAAAACATTGCCCAGAAAGCCTGGCGATCCAATATTGGCGCTGTGATGCAGGAAGGGTTCATTTTTAGCGATACCATCGCCAACAATATCGCTTTTGGAGTTGATAAAATTGACAAGGAACGATTGGTATATGCATCAGAGGTGGCCAATATAAAAGAATACATCAGCGGACTTCCATTGGGGTATAATACCAAAATTGGGGCAGAAGGAACCGGAATGAGTACCGGACAAAAACAACGTTTGCTCATTGCAAGAGCAGTTTATAAAAATCCTGAAATATTGTTTTTTGATGAAGCAACATCAGCCCTGGATGCCAATAATGAAAAGGCAATTATGCAAAAGCTGGATATATTCTTTAAAAACAAAACAGTTATTGTGATCGCACATCGACTCAGTACAGTAATGAATGCTGATCAGATTGTGGTTTTGGATAAAGGGAAAATTATCGAAATAGGAAATCATTCAGCACTGGTAGAACAAAAAGGAAATTACTTTGAACTGGTTAAAAATCAATTGCAGTTAGGAAATTAATTATGGCAGAAGATACATTCGAATTAAGAAGTGAAGAGGTTCAGGACATCCTGACCAAAGTTCCACATTGGATGATCCGATGGGGAACTGTTTTGATATTCGCTATCATTTTTATGCTCTTTTTTGTTTCCTGGTTTATAAAATACCCTGATGTTGTAAAAACAGAAATTGTAATCACAACCAATATTCCACCGGAGAAAATCGTGTCAAAATCATCGGGAAGAATTGAAGCTATTTTGGTAAAAAATAAAGGCATCGTTTCAAAAAATACTACATTGGCCATTATTGAAAATACGGCCAACTATAAAGATGTTTTTTTATTAAAAAGCATTGTGGAAGGCTATAATATCAACGATTCAAAAAAAGCATTTCCGTTTGCCTTGTTAAAAAACAAGCAATTGGGAGAAATTGAAAGCGCTTTTGCTGTTTTTCAAAAAGATTATGAGGCAGAACAGCTCAATGAAAACCTGCAGCCTTTTGAAGTCGAAAACAGGGCACAACTTTCTGAAAAGATTCAGATAAAAGAAAGACTCGAAATTTTGCAGCAGCAAAAAGTACTTAACGAAAGCGAATTACAACTACAAAAAAATGAAATTGCCCGTTTTGAAACCCTGTTCAACAAGGGAATTATTTCAGCTCAGGAAATGGAAGCAAAAAAGTTAGGTTATCTACAGGCACAAAAGAATTACAAGAGCTTGTTGACTTCTATTTCTCAATTAAGGTCTTCTTTGATTGATAATACAAAACTGAGTCAGAATTCGCAGATAAGCGGCACTAAAGAAGAGGTTAACCTTGGGCGTAACATGGCACAATCGTTTTATCAGCTTAAAAAAGTGATAAAAGACTGGGAACTCGCTTATACTTTAAAGTCATCAATCAGCGGTGTGGTTACTTTTTTGCAAGTCTGGAACGAAAATCAGACCATAAATGTTGGCGATAATGTATTTTCAATTATTCCTGATGCAAAAAATGGCTTCATTGGAAAAGTAAAAGCTCCTGCATTAAATTCAGGGAAAATAAAAGTAGGGCAAAAGGTAAATATCAGATTGGCCAATTTCCCCGACAGGGAATTCGGTGTATTGAGAGGCAAAATTCAAAATATATCTCTGGTTCCGGATAAAGACGGAAATATTTTGTTGGATGTTGCACTTCCAAACGGATTAGAGACTTCCTATAAAAAGAAAATTATATTTCAGCAGGAGATGAAAGGAAGTGCTGAAATCATTACCGAGGATTTGAGATTGATTGAAAGAATTTTATACCAGTTCAAAAGTGTTTTTGAGCAGGTTTAAAAACAAATTTTAATTATAAATTACATCTTCAAATAAAACTCTTTTGTCAACTCAATATATTCCGGAGTATAAACATGTCTGTCAATTTCAATAATTAACTCATCAATTTCGATTTCTGAAATTTCATTTCGGCTAAAAGCCAATAAACTGCGTTTAATTTCAGATTTTGGAGTTCCTTTTACTCTGGTAATTTTTATTGGATATAACTCGGCTTCTTTTGCCAAAGCAATAAAATTTTCTTCTTCTTTGAATGGAAGAATTAGAGCGAATATTCCGTTTTCAGAAAGTAATAAATCGGCTGCTTCAACTAGTTCCTCAAAAGGCATTGCATCTTGAAAACGGGCTAAGTCTCGTTGTTCGTTTTCTGTTTTATAATCTTCTGCATAAAAAGGAGGATTCGAAACAATCAAATCATATTCGTCTTCGGGTTCATCAATAAATTCATCTAAACCAGCATGAAAACAAAATAAACGGTCGCCCCAAGGTGAATTTTCGAAATTTTCGACTGCTTGTTCATAGGCATCTTCATCAATTTCAAGAGCGTCAATTTGTTCAGCATGAGTTCGCTGCGCCAACATCAAAGCAATAATTCCGGTTCCTGCACCAACATCTAAAACACTAAATGGATTGTGGCTTACTGGTGCCCATGCGCCTAATAAAACACCATCAGTACCAACTTTCATTGCTGTTTTATCTTGTTTTACAGAAAATTGCTTGAATGAAAACATCGTAATAGATAATTGAAATTAAGATTTATCCAGCTAGAAAACTGAACACTAAAAACTGTAAACTGAATACTCTTTTAAAGGTACATTTCCACCAATCCTTCTGGAAGGTTCATGATTACTTTTTTGTTTTCCCTATCAATTTTTACAAGAAAATGATCGATCATCGGAATTAAAATTTCGACTTCGCCATTTAAAACTTCAAAAAGAGGTTGTGCTGTAGTATCATTTACAGCAACAATTTTTCCAAAAACGCCTAAACGCTGGTCTTCGATTTCGAAACCAATAACTTCATGGAAATAGAATTTGTTGCCGGAAAGTTTTGGCAACATACTTAAAGGAAGGTAAATAGCATTTCCAAGAAGAGCGTCTGCTTCTTCTTCTGTATTTACATCTTCAAAACGAATTCTAAGAAAATCGTTTTTATGTATTGAACTTGTTTCAATAAAAAAAGGAACCAGGTGTTTGTTGCATTCAACAAACACTGATTCCAGATTTTCGTATAACTCAGGTTCGTCCGTGTCTAAATAAGCCAGAACTTCACCTTTGAAACTAAATTTTTTAGCGATTTTACCTAAATAAAAACATTCTTCTTTACGCATTCTCGCTAAGTAAAATTATGCTTCAGTTGTTTCGTTATTTTCTTCAGCAGCAGGAGCTTCTTCAGTAGCAGCTTCCGCTTCAACTTCAGCAACTTCTTCTTCTTCTTCAACTGCAGGAGTTGCAGCAGCGATAGCATCAGCTTCAGCCTGAGCTGCAGCAGCTAAACGTTTAGCGTTAACTTCTTGTTCTGCTTTAAAAGCTTTAGCTTTAGCATCAGCTTGCGCTTTTGTTAAACCGTCTTTTTTAGCATCAACTTTTCCAGCTTTAGCATCTAACCAAGCAGATAATTTAGCATCAGCTTGCTCTTGAGTTAAAGCACCTTTACGAATACCTCCATCAAGGTGGTGTTTCAATAAAGCACCTTTGTAAGAAAGAATTGCTCTTGCAGTATCAGTTGGTTGTGCACCATTGTGTAACCATTTAACTGCACTATCAAGGTTTAAGTCGATAGTTGCTGGGTTAGTGTTAGGATTGTAAGTACCGATTTTCTCTAAGTATTTACCATCTCTTTTTGAGCGTGCATCTGCAGCTACAACCCAGTAAAAAGGTTTTCCTTTTTTACCGTGTCTTTGTAATCTAATTTTTACTGACATAATCTTATGATTAAATTTTGAGGTACTCGACCTCTGTTAATTAAGGGCGCAAAGATATAATTTTTTTATGAATTATGCGTTCCAAACAGTATTAAATATATTTGAGGTAAATTTTTATCATTTTTTAAGGTTTTAGAATCAAAATTTTAAATATTTATTTCAAATAAGGTATTTTTGCATCAAATTCATTCTACATGAAAAAAATCTTTTATTTTTTATCACTTCTTTTTATCGTTACATCTTGTACCGAAGACGTAAAATTTAATAATCCAGCATTTCAAGGCTTGAAAGATAATGTCTTTTGGAGATCTATAGCATACAAAGCTCAAATTACTACAAATGGTAATTTAATTGTAGAAGGCTCTTTAGGTTATGAAAAAGTTACGCTGCAGGTAGCATCTCCTGTAAAGCAGACTTTTGTTTTGGGTGTCGATGATGTTTCAAAAGCAGTATATGCTAACACTTTTCCGGGACAAACTGTAGAGTTTTCTACCGGGACAAAAGTAGGAAGTGGTCAGATTGTGATTACCGAGTATAATACTGAAACAAATACAATTTCCGGAACATTTAAATTTACTGCCATTAATAAAGATGAAACTGATGCTGAAAACCCTAAAGTTACTTTTACAGAAGGTGTTTTTTATAAAGTTCCTGTTTCACCAACTAGTAATTTCCTTGTGAACTAGTTTTTTAATTTGTGATAGATTGGTTTTATTGGTTTTTGTTTTTTTTAAATCAAAATAAAAACATAAATAAACTAATATATAGTAGATTACGGAAAAATAAGACTACATTTGCTACATTATTATAAATAAGTACATATGAACATTTTTGTTGGAAGCCTTCCATTCAGTATTGAGGAAGCAGATTTAAGAGAGTCTTTCGAGGCTTACGGAGCAGTAGATTCAGTTAAAATCATTACTGATAAATTTACAGGAAGAAGCAAAGGTTTTGGTTTTGTTGAGATGCCAAACGATGCTGAAGCTCAAAAAGCAATTGATGAATTGAACGGAGCTACTGTTCAAGGTCGTGCAATTGTTGTTAATAAATCTGAGCCAAAACCTGAAGGTGAAAGAAGAAGCTTCAATAATAACAGCCGTGGTGGAGATTCACGCGGAGGTTATGGTGGAGGAAACAACCGTGGTGGAAATGACCGTGGTGGTAGAGGAGGATATTAATATTTTTTTCTAAATATATAAAAGGGATCAACTTTCGTTGATCCCTTTTTTTGTTTAAAATTGTTTCAAGTTTCAGGTTTCACGTTCCAACAATAACTTGAAACTTGAAACCTGAAACAAATAAAACTATAGATTCGCTACAAGCCAGTCTCCAACTTCGCTTGTTTTGTATGCTTTAGATCCTTTTGGAGCTAAATCTTCAGTAACAATTCCTTGTTCTAATGATTTGTTTACAACGGCTCTAATTGCTTCAGCTTCGTCTTTTAATCCAAATGCATCTTCGAACATCATTGCTGCAGATAAAATAGTTGCTAACGGATTAGCAATATTTAATCCTGTTGCTTGTGGATAAGATCCGTGGATTGGTTCGTATAACGAAGTATGCTCTCCAACAGAAGCAGAAGGCATTAATCCCATTGAACCTGAAATAACTGAAGCTTCGTCGGTTAAGATGTCTCCGAATAAATTCTCAGTAATTAATACATCATAAGAATTTGGCCATTGAACCAAACGCATGGCTACAGCATCAACAAATTCGTATGAAACAGTAACTTCAGGATAATCTTTTTCCATTGCCTGAACAGTTTCTCTCCATAAACGTGAAGTTTCCAAAACGTTTGCTTTATCAACACAACATAGTTTTTTACTTCTTGTCATTGCTAATTCAAAACCTTTTTTAGCCAAACGCTGAACCTCTGCTCTTGTGTAAACACAATTATCGAAAGCAGTTTCTCCACCGTCTTTTCTTCCTTTTTCTCCAAAGTAAATTCCGCCAGTTAATTCTCTTAAGAAAACCAAATCAGTTCCTTCAATTCTTTCTCTTTTTAAAGGAGAATTATCAATTAAAGAAGGAAAAGTAAAAGTTGGACGTACGTTTGCAAACAATCCTAATTTTTTGCGCATCAATAATAATCCCTGCTCCGGACGAACTGGCGCACTTGGATCGTTATCATATTTTGGATGACCAATTGCTCCAAATAAAACTGCATCAGCTTTCATACAAATTTCGTGCGTTTCATCTGGATAAGGAACTCCAACTGCGTCGATTGCACAAGCTCCAGTTAGAGCTGGAGTCCATGTTATTTCGTGATTGAATTTTTTTGCAATAGCATCAGATACTTTTACAGCTTCATTAATTACTTCTGGTCCGATTCCGTCTCCGGCTAAAAGGGCTATGTTTAATTTCATTCTATGTGTGTTTTTTAAGGTTCAAAGGTTCAGAGGAACAAAGGTTCAGAGGTGTTGGGATGAAAACTCTTTTTTAGCCTTTGTTCCTCTGAACCTTTGTATCTATTATTAAGCAATTACATTCAACATCTTTTGCGTTGCAATAATTGCTGCAACGGTTTGATCTGAATCTAATCCGCGGGTTTTAAATTCTTTTTCATTGTTAACCCAGGTTATAATTGTTTCGCATAAAGCGTCAGAACTACTTCCTGGGGGAATACGAACTGCGTAGTCAATCAATTTTGGAAGCGTTAGTTTTTTGCTTTTATAAATTTTCCCTAAGGCATTCATGAAAGCATCAAACTGACCGTCGCCCTGTGCGTTTTCTTCAATTACTTCACCATCGATTTTTAAACATAAAGTCGTTGACGGGCGCATTCCTTTTGAGTGTACTAATATATAGGACTCGATTGTTATTTTATCCTGATAAGTATGACTGTCCAAAACATCAGAAATAATGTATGGTAAATCTTCTTTTGTAACTGTTTCTTTTTTATCTCCCAGTTCGATGATTCTTTGGGTAACCAATTTTAAATCTTCCTGGTTTAGTTTCAAACCTAATTCCTGAAGATTTTTTTCGATATTGGCTTTTCCTGAAGTTTTTCCTAAAGCATATTTTCTTTTTCTTCCAAAACGTTCCGGAAGTAAATCATTAAAATATAAATTGTTTTTGTTGTCTCCGTCCGCATGAATTCCGGCAGTTTGTGTAAAAACGTTATCACCAACAATTGGTTTATTGGCGGGAATTCTATATCCGGTAAAAGTCTCTACTAATTTACTAACGGTGTATAAAGAAGTTTCTTTTATGTTGATGCTTACTTCAGGCAAATAATCGTTTATTACAGCGACAGTGCTTTCAAGTGGTGCGTTTCCAGCACGTTCTCCCATTCCGTTTACCGTTACGTGAAGTCCGTTTATCCCGGCCTTTATAGCTTCCATAACATTGGCAACGCTTAAATCGTAATCGTTATGTGCATGAAAATCAAAATGAATTTGAGGGTATCTCGCTCTGATTTTTGAAATAAATTCAAAAGCCTGAGAAGGAATTAAAACGCCTAAAGTATCCGGAAGTAAAATTCTTTTAATTGGTTGAGTCGACAAGAAATCCAGAAACTGAAATACATATTCCTGTGAATTTCGCATTCCGTTGCTCCAATCTTCCAAATAAACATTGGTTTCAATATTATTTTCTTTCGCTAAAGCGATGATATTTGCGATTTCAGAAAAGTGTTGTTCCGGAGTTTTTTTTAATTGATGCGTTAAGTGATTCATTGATCCTTTAGTCAATAAATTTTGCACTTTGGCGCCTGCTTTTTTCATCCATTCAATAGAAACTCCTCCGTCTACAAAAGAAAGAACTTCGATTCGGTTAATGTAGCCTTTTTCAGTTGCCCAGGTAGTAATGCCTTTTACGGCTTGAAATTCGCCTTCGCTTACTCGGGCAGAAGCAATTTCGATTCGATCAATATTTAATTCCTCCAACAACAATTGTGCAATGGTTAATTTTTCTGCAGCAGAAAATGATACTCCAGACGTTTGTTCACCGTCACGAAGCGTCGTATCCATTATTTCAATTTTTCTTTTTTCCATATTGATATCTAAATTCCTTTTTAAAAGTAAATTGTAGTTGTGTTGTCTTGGTTAGCTTAACTTATAAAGACCCGACAGGTTTCAAAAACCTGTCGGGTCTCATAGGACTGAACCTGATTTTTTAGTAAGGAAGTTTATCGGCGAAAGCCACAATATCTTCTTTAATATTTTGTAAATAATCAATGTCATCAAAGCCATTAATCATGTTGTTCTTTTTGTATCCGTTAATCGCAAAAGATTCTGATTGGCCAGTTGCCAATAAAGTAATCGTTTGGTTTGGCAGGTTGATTTCTAATTCTGTTTTTGGGTCAGCTTCAATTGCTTTAAAGATTATATCAGCAAATTCAGGGCTAACCTGAACTGGTAAAACACCAATATTCAAACAGTTTCCTTTAAAGATATCAGCAAAGAAACTAGAGACTACAGCTCTAAAACCATAATCGTAAACTGCCCATGCAGCGTGCTCTCTTGAAGATCCAGAACCAAAGTTTTTTCCTCCAACAAGGATTTTTCCACTATAAGTTGAATCGTTTAAAACGAAATCAGCTTTTGGAGTATCATCTCCGTTATATCTCCAGTCTCTAAAAAGATTATCTCCAAAACCTTCACGTTTTGTAGCTTTTAAGAAACGTGCCGGAATAATTTGATCTGTATCTACGTTCTCAATTGGTAGTGGCACAGCACTACTAGTAAGTATATTAAATTTATCGTATGCCATTTTTTGTTTTTGCTTTAGGCTGTTTTTTTGCTTTAGGCTATAAGCTATAGGCTTTAAGCTTTTTGCACAGCATTTATTTTTTGTTTGCTTTAGGCTTTAAGCAATAAGCTGTAAGCCTTCTTTTTAAGATTCTGTAAAAAGCTTAAAGCCTATTGCTTAAAGCTTACAGCGAGAATTAAAATAATTCTCTCGGGTCTGTTAGTTTTCCTGTAACAGCAGCAGCGGCTGCCATAATTGGGCTCGCTAATAATGTTCTTGAACCAGGACCCTGACGACCTTCAAAGTTTCTGTTTGATGTACTCACCGCATATTTTCCAGCTGGAACTTTATCATCGTTCATTGCTAAACACGCTGAACAACCTGGCTGACGTAATACAAAACCAGCTTCAGTCAAAATATCTAAAATACCTTCTTCTTTAATTTGAGCCTCAACAACGTGAGAACCAGGAACTAACCAAGCGGTAACATTATCTGCTTTTTTTCTTCCTTTTACAATTTCGGCGAAAGCCCTGAAATCTTCAATACGACCGTTTGTACAACTTCCTAAGAAAACATAATCAATTGGTTTTCCAATCATCACATCGTCTTCGTTGAAGCCCATATAGGCTAAAGATTTCTTGTAAGTTTCCTCACCACCTTCAACCTGGTTGGCATTCGGAATATGTTTTGAGATACCAATTCCCATTCCTGGGTTAGTACCGTAAGTAATCATTGGTTCAATGTCTGAAGCGTTGATGTTTAATTCAGCATCAAAAACGGCATCAGCATCTGTTTTTAAAGTTTTCCAGTAAGCAATCGCTTTATCCCAAGCTTCACCTTTCGGAGCGAATAATCTTCCTTCAAGGAAATCAAAAGTAGTTTGGTCAGGAGCGATCATACCTCCACGAGCACCCATTTCGATACTAAGGTTACAAACGGTCATACGCCCTTCCATAGTCATGTTTTCGAAAACATCTCCGGCGTATTCAACAAAATATCCAGTTCCTCCAGAAGTAGTTAATTGTGCAATAATATAAAGTGCAACGTCTTTTGGACCAACACCTTTGCTCAATTGACCGTTTACGTTGATACGCATTTTCTTTGGTTTTGGCTGCATAATACATTGCGTAGAAAGTACCATCTCAACCTCAGAAGTTCCGATACCAAAAGCAATAGCTCCAAAAGCACCGTGAGTAGACGTGTGAGAATCTCCACAAACAATAGTAGCACCTGGCAAAGTAATTCCGTTTTCAGGACCAACTACGTGTACAATTCCGTTTTTAATGTGACCTAATCCCCAGTGCGAAATTCCGTATTCGTTGGCATTGTCTTCAAGCGCTTTCAGCTGGTTAGCTGATAGAGCATCCTGAACTGGTAAATGTTGGTTTATGGTTGGTGTATTGTGATCTGCAGTTGCAAAAGTACGTTCTGGGTATAAAACCTTAACGCCTCTGGCTTTTAATCCTAAAAAAGCAACAGGACTCGTAACTTCGTGAATGAAATGGCGGTCAATAAAAAACACATCTGGTCCATCTTCAATTTTACGCACTACATGTGAATCCCATACTTTGTCAAATAATGTCTTACTCATTTTTTATTTTTTTTAATTGTAATTTCTATAATCACAGCAATTCCTGATAATAGCAAAACAAAAGTAAAAAAAGATACAAAGTGGTCAATTTCAATATTTCATTATATACGATACCCAAACTAAAATACAAATTGGTATTCGTAATTTATACCTTTAATTTTGGTCGGAAAATGAATGATAAATCCCTTTTGTTTTTCTTTTTCAGATTAATTTTGGCTGTATTGCTTTTAATTTTAATAGTTTGCAAATTTATCTCAAAATCACTATAAAATATAGGTTTTTGCTTTAAAAAATGTAACAAAATGTATAAAAATAGTAACAATTGTTAGTTTTTGATTCTTTAAAGGAATTTTAGAAGTTGTCAATTAATATGATTTTGAAGTCTTAAAAATCAATTTAGAATGGATATTGGTAAGTTCGATTTTAATTCAAATACTACGACATCCAAGAAGTGTATTTTTTTGAAATTTTATGAATTTTAAGAGAAAATTGAGTTGAGAATGAGTAGAATTTATTTGAAGTCTAATTCAATGAATTCTTAAACTCTAATGGTGTCAGGTTGGTTTTCTTTTTGAATAGTTTACTAAAAGACTGAGGATATTCAAAACCTAATTGATAGGCTATTTCTGCTACCGAAAGATTAGTAGAAATCAGGAAGTCTTTAGATTTTTCAATCAATTTTGAATGAATGTGTTGTTGTGCATTTTGTCCGGTTAAATTCCGAAGCATATCGCTTAGGTAATGACTGGAAACGTTAATTTGTGAAGCAAGAAAATCTACTGTAGGTAATCCTCTTTTTAAGGTTTCAGCATTATTGAGATAATTATCAAGAGTTTCTTCTACTTTTAATAATAAATCACTGCTAATTGTTTTTCTGGTAATGAATTGTCGTTTGTAAAAACGATTGCTGTAATTCAGTAAAACATCAATATAAGAAACAATTACATCCTGGCTCATTTCGTCTATAGCATTATGAAGCTCATTATCGATACTAGTTAATAATCCTATAATAGTTGTTTTTTCACTATCAGAAAGATGCAGTGCTTCATTGGTGTCGTAGGAAAAGAAACCATATTTTTTTATGTTTTTCCCTAAAGGATAATTTCGAATAAAGTCCGGATGAAAAAACAGCGTAAATCCATAATATTCAGCTCCTTCTTCATTATCAGTAAAAATCAATTGATTGGGAGAAGTAAACATTAATCCGCCTTCGTTAAAGTCATAATAACCCTGACCGTAGCCCATTTTTCCATTAGTAGAATATTTATAAGATATTTTATAGAAATCGAGTAGGAAATGGTTATTAGTTAAATCAGCATTTATAACCAGTTTGGTGTTATCAACCAAAGTTATCATAGGATGAAGCGGTTTTGGTAGCCGAAACAAGCTATGAAATTGTGATATGGAGGAAATTTTTGTCGGATTGTTGTTTTTCTTTTCCATGATATAAATGTATAAAAAAATCAAAAACGAATGCCGCACAGATTGTCAAAACCTGAACGGCATCAGTATGAATAATTATGCTCCCAAAAATTGTTTTCCAAACGCCGCGCGAAAAACTTCATCGCCTTGTTCAAGTCTTTGTTTGTAAAGTGCTTTTGCATCTTCACCGGCAACATATCTAAGTTTAGTTTTTCCATCTGTGGCTGCTTCATAAACTACATCAGCAATTTGTTCAGGAGTTGATGCCATTTCAAACATTACATCTACATTTTCAAACATTTTGTTTGCCATTGCTTCATATTCAGGTTTAACTCCGGTATCAAGTGAACCGTGAAGGAATTCTGTTTTGATACCTCCCGGAGAAACCGTTTTTATATTTACGCCAAACGGATTTAATTCATAAGCCATACTTTCGCTCCAGCCTTCTAATCCCCATTTTGTTGCGTGATATACAGATCCTAAAGGGAAAGAAATCAATCCGCCAATAGAAGTTGTCGAGATAAATAATCCGCTTTTTCTTTCTCTGAAATACGGAATAAAAGCATTGGTAACACGAATTACTCCCAATAAATTAGTGTTAAGCTGTTTGGTAATTTGATCGTCGTTAAAGCTTTCCAAAGGACCAATTAAACCATATCCTGCGTTGTTAAAAACAACATCAATATCTCCCAATTCAATTGCTTTTTGAACCGTACTTTGTATTTGGTCATAATTGGTAACATCTAATGGTAAAAGGGTAACATTGTTTAAGTTAGAAAGTTCAGTTTCTTTTTCAGGATTTCGCATTGTTGCGATTACATTCCATCCTTGTGCGTGGAATAATTTTGCTGTTGCTTTTCCTAATCCGGATGAAGCACCTGTGATAAAAATAGTTTTCATGATAATTTGTTTTAAATTGATAAGGCAAAGTTCAGGATACAGTACAGCTTAAAAGTGTTCATTTTGGTGTAATGAGTATCCAAAATGGATAATTGAAGTTTTAGTATCAAACTAATTGAAATTTTGTCATTTTTACTGGTTTTCAACAGTTTGTAATTAGTGCTTTTTGTTGATAATTCTTTATTTTATCAAGCAGAAAAAAAGCGTAAATTTGAACTTCCTCCATTTTCTATAAGACAATTTTTTATTCTCCATATAATCAAAGGTTTATATTGGAAAGTTTTGGGATTTGGAGCTTTAATTTTTGCTATTTAAACTTATGTATTTAATATTCGATACCGAAACAACCGGATTACCAAAACGCTGGGATGCGCCAATAACAGATTCTGATAACTGGCCGCGTTGTATTCAGATCGCATGGCAGCTTCATGACGAAATGGGACAGCTTATCGAGCACCAGGATTATTTGGTAAAACCAGACGGGTTTAATATTCCGTATGATGCTGAACGTATTCACGGAATTTCGACTGAATTGGCTGAAGCCGATGGAATCACGCTGGCCGAAGTTTTGGAGAAATTCAATATCGCTTTAAGCAAAACCAAATTTATTGTTGGTCAGAATTTAGGTTTCGACGTTAATATTATGGGAGCTGAATTCCATAGAATGGGAGTTGAATCTCAAATGGGTTCTATGCCCGTTCTAGATACTTGTACCGAGGTTACTGCTTCGTTATTACAACTTCCCGGAGGTCGTGGAGGAAAATTCAAACTACCAACCTTAACAGAATTACATAGCTATCTTTTTAATAAACCTTTCGCGGAAGCGCACAACGCAACTGCCGACGTTGAGGCAACTACACGTTGTTTTTTAGAGTTAATAAGAAGAGAAGTTTTTACCAAAGAAGAATTAGATGTTCCGAAGGATTATTTTAAGGAATTTCAGAATAGAAATCCGCAGGAATTTCCGCTAATCGGATTAAAACACATCAATTTAAAAGCGGCTTCTGATAAAATCAGAGAGCAGTTAAAAGCTCTAGAATCTGTTGGACAAGAACCTACAGTTTCACATTCTGACAGAGCCGATTTTAAAGCGGCAAAATATGCGCATTTACATAATCATACGCAGTTTTCGGTTCTTCAATCGACTATAGGTATTGCGAATATTGTTTCGGCTACAGCCAAAAATGGAATGCCAGCCGTTGCCATGACAGATACCGGAAACATGATGGGAGCTTTCCACTTTGTGAGCGCCGTTATGAATCACAATAAGGCAGCATCCGGAAAAAATAAAGCTTTAGTTGAAGCCGGAGAAGAACCAACTGAAACCGAAATAAAACCAATTGTAGGTTGTGAATTTAATGTCTGTGATAATCACTTAGATAAAAGCAAAAAAGACAACGGAAATCAGGTTGTATTGTTAGCCAAAAACAAAAAAGGTTATCATAATTTGGCGAAAATGTCGTCGATCGCTTTTACCGAAGGTTTTTATTATGTTCCGAGAATTGATCGAAATATCATCGAAAAATACAAAGAAGATATTATGGTTTTATCTGGGAATTTATACGGAGAGATTCCGAGTAAAATTCTAAACATCGGCGAAAACCAGGCCGAAGAAGCATTGATTTGGTGGAAAGAACAATTTGGTGATGATTTTTATCTGGAAGTCATGCGCCACAATCAGGAAGATGAAAATCGTGTAAATAAAACCCTGATTGAATTCTCTCAGAAACACAATGTCAAATTAATTGCGACAAACAATACCTATTATTTAAATAAGGAAGATGCCAACGCGCACGATATTTTATTGTGTGTAAAAGACGGTGAAAAACAGGCAACGCCAATTGGTCGTGGCCGTGGTTACCGTTACGGATTACCAAATCAGGAATACTATTATAAGTCGGAAGAAGAGATGAAAAAACTCTTTTCTGATTTACCGGAAGCTATTATCAATATTCAGGAAATTGTAGATAAGGTTGAAGGTTATTCACTTTATCGTGATGTATTGCTTCCTAAATTTGATATTCCGGAAGAATTTGTTGTTGCTGAAGATGAGGCTGATGGTGGGGTTAGAGGTGAAAATAAATATTTGCGCCATCTTACCATGGTGGGTGCGAAAAAGAGATATGGTGAAATTACAGAATCGATTCAGGAACGTTTGGATTTTGAGTTATTAACGATTTCAAATTCCGGATATCCGGGTTACTTTTTGATCGTTCAGGATTTCATCGCCGAAGCCAGAAATATGGATGTATCGGTAGGGCCGGGACGTGGATCTGCAGCAGGTTCTGCGGTAGCGTATTGTTTGGGAATTACCAATATCGACCCGATTAAATACGATTTGCTTTTTGAGCGTTTCCTGAATCCGGATCGTGTATCCATGCCCGATATTGATATCGATTTTGATGACGAGGGTCGTGGTCGTGTTATGGATTATGTAATCAATAAATACGGTAAAAATCAGGTGGCACAAATTATCACTTATGGTAAAATGGCTACCAAATCAGCAATCCGTGATACGGCGCGTGTATTGGATTTACCGTTATTTGAAGCCGATAGAATTGCAAAACTGATTCCGGCAATGATGCCGTCGAAGTGGAATCTGGCGCGTTTTATTTCTGAACACGAAGATGAGGTTAAAAAAGCCCTTCGTTCTGATGAATTTGATAATGTAAAAGAATTGATCGCTATTGCCAATGAAGATGATTTGGCAGGAGAAACAATTCAACAGGCAAAAATCCTTGAAGGATCGATGCGAAATACCGGAATTCACGCCTGTGGGGTAATTATTACGCCATCGGATATTACGAATTTCGTTCCGGTTACCACAGCAAAAGATTCTGATTTATATGTAACGCAGTTTGATAACTCGGTTGCAGAAAGTGCCGGATTGTTAAAAATGGACTTCTTGGGTCTGAAGACTCTAACATTAATAAAGGATACGGTTAAACTGGTAAAATACAGAACAAATATTGATTTGGATCCTGATGTTTTCCCTATTGATGACCCGGAAACATATGCGCTCTTTCAAAGAGGGGAAACGGTTGGAATCTTCCAATACGAGTCGCCTGGAATGCAGAAATACATGAAAGACCTGAAGCCAACGGTCTTTGGAGATTTAATTGCGATGAACGCCTTGTATCGTCCGGGGCCTTTAGAATATATTCCGTCTTTCGTTAGAAGAAAAAATGGTGATGAAGAAATCAAATACGATTTAGATGCCTGTGAAGAATATTTAGGAGAAACCTACGGAATTACAGTTTATCAAGAGCAGGTAATGCTTTTGTCGCAATCGCTGGCTGACTTTACAAAAGGTGAAGCCGACGTTTTGCGTAAAGCGATGGGTAAGAAACAAAAGGATGTTCTGGACAAAATGAAGCCTAAGTTTGTTGAACAAGCATCGGCAAAAGGCCATGACGCCAAAGTTTTAGAAAAAATTTGGAAAGACTGGGAGGCTTTTGCGAGTTACGCCTTCAACAAATCACACTCAACTTGTTATGCTTGGATTGCGTATCAAACAGCTTATCTAAAAGCACATTATCCGGCAGAATATATGGCAGCGGTACTTTCTAATAATATGAACGATATCAAACAGGTTTCGTTTTTTATGGAAGAATGTAAGCGTATGGGCTTAGAGGTTTTAGGTCCGGATGTAAATGAATCGTACTATAAATTTACCGTAAATGATAATTATGCTGTTCGTTTTGGAATGGGAGCAATTAAGGGAGTTGGTTCCGGAGCGGTAGCAACCATTGTTGAAAATAGAAAAGACGGAAGATATAAATCGATTTTTGATTTGGCGAAGCGCATCGATTTGCGTGCAGCCAATAAAAAAGCTATTGAAAACCTGGCTTTAGCCGGAGGATTTGATTCTTTTGAAGGAACAACCAGAGCACAATATTTTCATGATGACGGTGATGGAATTACCTTTTATGAAAAGGCAATGCGTTATGGATCAAAGTTTCAGGAAAATGAAAATTCATCGCAAGTAAGTTTATTTGGTGAAACAAGCGAAGTTCAAATTGCCGAACCCGTTGTGCCTCCATGCGAAGACTGGAGTACCATGGAAAAATTGGCTAAAGAAAAAGAAGTTGTCGGGATTTATATTTCGGGACATCCTTTGGACGATTTTAGATTTGAGATGAAATACTTTTGTAACGCCCGATTGGAAGCGCTGAAAAGTATGAATGAATATGTAGGGAAAAATCTAAATTTTGCCGGAATCATCAATAACGTACAACATCGTGTGGCCAAAAACGGAAAAGGTTGGGCGGTATTTAATTTAGAGGGATATGATGAAAGTTATGAGTTTAAGATTTTTGGTGAAGAATACTTAAAGTTCAGACATTTCCTGATTCAGAATAATTTTGCTTATTTGAAAATTTTAATAAAAGACGGCTGGGTAAATCATGATACAGGTAAAAAGTCTGATCCAAGACTAACGTTTGTTGAGGTTCGACAATTACAAGATGTATTGGAGGCTTTTGCTAAAAAATTGATCTTGCTATTGAATATAAAAGACTTGCAAACTGATTTTATTCATACGTTGAGTCATTTATTCAATGCCTATAAAGGCGATAATTCCGTGACTTTTGAGATTATGGAATTAGAAAAAGTAAAGCGTTTGGTTGAAGTTGAAACCAATACTGATTTTGAAGAAACTGAAGACGCTGTTTTTGTGGATGAAAATGAAAATGACGATGCAGATTCTCCATTAGAAGAAGTCAAAATTCAGGAAGTAAAAGAAGTTGAAGAAATAAAAGTAGTTACCAAACTGACTATGCCAAGCAGAAGATTAAAAGTGAGAATTTCTACGGAATTACTGCAGGAATTAGAAAAGCTGCAGATAAATTTTAAGCTAAATTAAATTTTAACAGTTAAAATTTAGAAGTATGCGAAATTTTTATGTTAAAAATATGCATGCATAATAGTTTTTTAGTAATATTGCCCGAAATTACAACGATTTCGTTCCAAGTCTAACTTTGCGAACTCAAAGGATATGTTAAAATATTTTAAGTTTGCATAAATTAATTAAAACAGAATTATGAAAAAGAACCTATTTTTATTAGGATTATTAGTTTGCTCTATGGCCACAATGGCGCAAACAGAAAAAGCAGATAAACCAGAATCTTGGTATTTTAAATTAGGAGGATCTTATTTTAATCAAACTGCTTCAACCGAATTTCCAGTTGTTGGAGGTCAATTACCAAACAGAGATGTTTATGAAGGAACTTTAGCTAATAATAAATTAGTTTCAAGAGAAGGTGTTACAGGTTCTTTTGGACAAGGATTCAGAAGTGGAATCACTGCGGGTTACCGTTTTTCTACGCGTTTAGGACTTGAGGTTGCAGCAAATTATTACACTAGTAATACTAAAACAATGGCGCAAACTACAAATAGACTTATTTCATATAATCCAGCTACTAGTCCGGCAGCTACTTATGTAGATTTTACAGCTGAAGGAAAAATTAAAGCTTTTGATATCGCACCTGCAATCGTAATGTTTTTAGGTGAAGCTCACGGTTTTGAACCATACACTAAGGTTGGAGTTATTGTTCCAATTCACGGTACATTAGATATTGAAACAAACAGAACTTATTCGACTTTTGTTGGAGCTAATAAAGTAGCTACTACTGAAGCTTATTCTAAAGATGTTGTAAAACCAAACCCAACAATTGGTTTCGTAGCAGCTTTCGGAACTTCTTATAAATTAGGAAAACATATTTCAGCTTTTGCTGAACTAGAATACCGTAACTTTACTGTACACGGAAAAACTAAAGAAACTGAAGTATATACTGAAAATGGTGTAGATAAATTAAATACTACAACTTCATTTAGAGCAGCTTCATATTCTGCTAATCATACTAATTATCATGAAAAAATTGATAATACTTCAAATAGTACAGTAACTAATGCAGCTGGTTTTGACAATACTAAAGCTACTGACGATATTAGTTCTTACGTTGGAATTTCAGGTTTAGGATTAACTGTAGGTCTTAAATATAGCCTATAATTCTAAAGGTATTTATAGTTTAAATAAAAAGAGGATATTCAATTTGAATATCCTCTTTTTTTACGTCTTTCCGTAATGAAATATATTTTATAAATTATAGATTCGTCGCCAATAACTAACACATATTTTAATGAAGAAAATTACTTTTGTTGTCCTTTTTTTAAGTGTACTAAATTTTGTTCACGGTCAGGAAAAAGGAAAGTTTAGAGTTGGCTTAGACGGTGGTATAATTTTAGGATCAGGAAAAGGCGGCGGCGGTGGATTTAGTCTGGAGCCTAAATTTAATTTAAAAGATGATTTAAATCTTGGACTTCGCCTTCAGAGAGCCGGAATGTTTAAAAATTTATATTATATCGATGCACAAAGAGATAGATATAATACTATAGAAATGTGGAGTACTTCTGTTTTAGCAACATCGGATTATTACTATTCTATGAATAAAGAAGAACGTACTTCATTCGCACCTTTTGTTGGAGGAGGTTTAGGAATTTACAATGTTACAAATGTATTCTACACTGCCGATCAGCTTGATGCTGGAAATTCTTATAACACAAAGGGGAACGCCGTTTTTGGAGCAATGCTTCGTACCGGTTTTGAGTGGAGGAAATTTAGATTGACTGCAGAGTATAATTTTGTTCCGAAAACAGATTTGCAGGATTATTACGGAAATATTATTGGAAAAGAAAAAAACAGCTATTTTGGATTAACTATTGGCTTTTACGTTGGTGGAGGAAAATGGCGTAGATAAAATACGATTTAAAGAATAAAAAAAAGCTTTGCTGTACAATTGGCAAAGCTTTTTTTTATTCAAAGATAAATTGAATTATGAATTCCTAAACTCTTTCAAAACTTCATCAATAACCCAAGTTGTTCTTGCGGCAGAAGTTCCTTTTGACGGATTTACACCAGCATTACCTAAAAGTTCTGCAACTACAGTTTCAATTAATGGTTGTTGAATATGCAACGGATTTTCGATTGTAATACTTTCTTTTTCTCCATTTATATATTGAACATGAATAGGATCATTTCCAAAAGTAGAGAAAGATATTTTTCCTTTATCGCCCACAATTTCAGTGTTGTCATAGCGCTCGAAACTAGCGAAATTCCATAAACCTGTTCCGTGAATTCCGTTTTCGAATAAAAAGGACATCGAAACCGAATCTTCAGCAGGATATGCTTTAAGCTGTGAACTTGCATGGCCACGAACAGATTTGATCGGTCCTAAAACAAAATCAAGAAAATCTAAAGTATGACAGGCTAAATCGACAAATATTCCACCGCCTGAAATATGTGGCAAAACGGTCCAGGGTAAATTAATTTCGTCATCATAACGTTCTTCAAACGGATGATATAAAAGACAATTTACATGTCTTACAGTTCCAATTTTATTCTGGTCAATTAGTTCTTTTATTTTTAAGAATCTTGGTAAACTTCTTCTATAATATGCTACAAACAAAGGAACATTATGTTCTTTACAAACACTAATCATTTCGTTGCATTCTTCAAATGTAAGTGCCATTGGTTTTTCTACATAAACAGGTTTTCCTGCTTTGGCACACAAAATAGTATATTCTTTATGAGAAGATGGAGGAGTGGCAATATAGACAGCATCAACTTCAGGATCATTGATTAAATCAATCGCATTCGAATACCATTTTGGAACATTATGACGTTTGGCGTAATCTTCGGCAAGTTTAGCATCTCTTCGCATTACAGCAACTAACGCTGAATTTGGAGTTTTTTGAAAGGCAGGACCACTTTTAACTTCTGTTACATTTCCGCAGCCTATAATTCCCCATTTTATGATTTTCATGGTTTAAGTTTTAAGTTTTTCAAATTTAAGAGAAAATTAGCCACGAATTCACGAATTAATTTAACCTGTGAGTTTAAAAATGTTGTAGTGAATTTCACTAATTTATTTTATGCACTTTTTTAATCCATCTAATATTTTAATAAGTGGCATAGGAAATCAGCTAGGTATTCAAGAAAATTCGTGTAATTTAAAATAAAATAAAAAGCCACGATATTCACAAAATTAATTCGTGAATTCGTGGCTAAAAAAATCAGTTTAAAGTCTTACTTTGAAGGCAAACCTTTAAAACCCATATTATAAAGCGTGAATGCCTGAACATCTACGTTTTCCTGAATAGAGGCTGCAACAGATTTTCCTGCTCCGTGACCTGCTTTTACGTCAATACGAATTAAAACCGGATTTTCTCCCGCTTGTTTGTCTTGCAATTCAGCAGCAAATTTAAAACTGTGTGCCGGAACAACACGGTCGTCGTGATCTCCAGTTGTTACCATTGTCGCCGGATATTTAATTCCTGCTTTTACATTTTGAACAGGAGAATATCCTTTTAAATATTCAAACATTTCTTTGTTGTCCTGAGCAGTTCCATAATCATAAGCCCATCCTGCACCGGCAGTAAAGGTATGGTAACGCAACATGTCCATAACACCAACCGCTGGCAATGCTACTTTCATTAAATCCGGGCGTTGTGTCATGGTTGCTCCAACTAATAAACCTCCGTTAGAACCCCCGCGAATGGCTAAGAAATCTGATGAAGTATATTTTTGCGCGATTAAATATTCTCCGGCAGCAATAAAATCGTCAAATACATTTTGCTTTTGCAATTTAGTTCCTGCATCATGCCATTTTTTTCCGTATTCACCACCACCTCTTAAATTGGCAACGGCATAAACGCCTCCATTTTCCATCCAAACTGCATTTGCAATACTGAAAGCGGGTGTCAGACTAATGTTGAATCCGCCGTAACCATAAAGGATTGTTGGGTTTTTACCGTTTAATTTTAATCCTTTTTTATAGGTAATAATCATCGGGATTTTAGTTCCGTCTTTTGAAGTGTAGAAAACTTGTTTCGATTCGTAATCTTCACTTTTGAAATCTACTTTAGGTTTTTGATAAATTTCAGATTTGCCCGATTTTGGTTCAAATGAGTAAATACTGCTTGGTGTTGTATAATTGGTAAAAGTGTAGTATAAAGTTTTTTCGTGTTTTTTTCCACCAAATCCGCCAGCTGTTCCAACTGCCGGAAGTTTGATTTCACGAACTAATTTTCCGTTATAATCATATTGTTGTACAAAGGAAACGGCATCTTTAGTATAATTGGCAAAAAAATACCCACCACCCGTTGAAGGCGATAAAATATTTTGTGTTTCTTTAATAAAATCTTTCCAGTTTTCTGGTTTCGGATTGCTCACATCTACTGTTACAACACGTTTGTTGGGAGCATTTAAATCGGTTTCGATAAACAATTTGCTTCCTTCATTTTCGATAATCGAGTTATCGCTGTTAAAGTTGTCTACAATAGTTACAATTGGACTGTTTGCAACAGTTAAATCTTTAATATAAAGCTCGTTTCCGTAAGTGGAATTTGATGCTGAAATCACTAAATAACGATCATCTTCGGTAACATAACCACCAACATATCTTCTTTTTTGATCTGCTCCAAAAATAAGTTTATCCTCTTTTTGAGAAGTTCCCAATTTATGGAAATACAATTTATGCTGGTCCGTTTTAGCCGATAATTCGCTTCCTTTTGGTTTGTCATAACTAGAATAATAAAAACCATCATTATCGTGCCATGAGATTCCGCTGAATTTTACATCAACCAAAGTATCTTCTAAAACTTTCTTAGAAATAGCATCAATAATAATCACTTTTCTCCAGTCGCTTCCGCCCTCAGAAATGGCATAAGCGGCTTTTGATCCATCTTTAGAAAAATCTAATCCGCCAAGTGAAGTTGTTCCGTCTTTAGAAAATGTATTCGGATCTAAGAAAACTTCTTCTTTTCCATCAGAACCTTTTCTGTAAATAACTGATTGATTCTGAAGACCGTTATTTTTAGAATAATAAGTATATTTTCCTTCTGTAGAAGGGGCGCTTATTTTTTCGTAATTCCAAAGTTTTTCCATTCGTTTTTTCAATTCATCACGAAACGGAATTTTATCCAAATAGCCATAAGTAACTTTATTTTCAGCTTGTACCCAGGCTCCGGTTTCAGCAGATTTGTCGTCTTCAAGCCAACGATATGGATCGCTTACTTTATTATCGAAATACACATCGACAGTTTCGCCTTTTTTAGTTTCCGGGTATTGAATTTTGTTTTGTCCAAATGAAATTCCTGCAGTTGTAATTGCCATTATAAGAAATGTTTTTTTCATTGTTTAAGTTTAACGGTTGTAACAAAAATAGCGTTTTTTGTGAGATGGATAAAAGTTTTAACCACAGAGAGCACAAAGATTTTTTAATATATAAAGTCTATAAAAAATACAGAGTTCACAAAGTTAAAAATTGACACAAAGCTTTGTGGAATCTGTGTTTTTCTAAAGATAGTTTTTAAATAAAATCTTAGCGTTCTCTGTGGTTAAATTTAAAAAGTTATAGATTGAAATTAACTCCTAAAACAATATTCCTTCCAATATTCGGAATACCATCTGTTTTTAATCTTGAAAGGTGTGCGATATATTCCTTATCAAATAAATTGTTTCCGTTCAGGTTTACATCAAAAGCAGTTTTTCCTAATTTTACTGTTCCTCCAAAACCTAAATTTACTAAAGTATAACCTTTTGAAGCTGTTTCGAAACCGCTTACATTGTCTTGTTTAAAAGTCGATGAAACGTTTAAAGTTGCGAAACCTTCCTGAAACCAATCTTTAATTTTGAATTCGGTTCTAATCGTATTATTCCAATTATTGGCTGGAATTAAAGGCAAATAATCTTTGTTGTCTTTTTTACCAGTTACGGTTTCAAAACTCGTTTCAAAATGCAACCAGTCTAACGGATGTGGATGAAAGTGTAATCCGGCTTCACCACCAAACAATTGTGCATTATCCTGTACATAGGCAAAAACGTCATTGTCATCAATAACGTCTCCGGTTGGCGAAGTATAAATATAATTGTTTACATGATTGTAAAATCCGTTTACGAAGAATTCAAAATGCGAATTTTTGTATTCTAAGTTTAAATCGGTCTGAACGTTTTGCTCTGTTTTTAAATTTGAATTTCCAATTTCATAACGATTAGTTCCTTCATGAACACCGTTTGAAGTTAATTCGGCTAAATTTGGCGCTCTAAATCCTGTTGCAACATTCAATCGAAGCGTTAAAGGTTCTGCCAATTTGGTTTTATACCCCAAAGAAGCATTAAAACTGTCGAATGATTTGTCTAAAGCTTGAAAATAACCTTCTTCACCTGCAATTCCGTGTTCTTCAGAAGTTATATTTCGATTGTCAAAACGTAATCCTGCTTGTAAAACACTGTTGTTCCATTCGTAATTAGCTGTTCCAAAAACACCAAAATCGTTTGTAGTAGCATTCGGAATCAAATATTCTTCACCAAAATTAGTATTCGTTTGATGCATTCCCTGAACACCTAAAATGGTTTCGATTTTGCCCATTTTTGGAAAATGATATTTTGCATTATAATTGAAAGTGTTCAATTTCATTCTTAAAGAAGCGTCATTGCTGTCTTCAAATTCACTTCTGTCATTGGCGATATACCCCAAATCAACATCTAATTTTGAGTTTTCAAAAAAGATCACATTGTTTAAACTCAACAAATGATTAAAAATTCCTTGTCTTGGGAACATTGTATTCTTACTCGAAGATTGTTCTGCAATTCCATCCTCCGGAATTCCAAGATCCAATTTGTTGTAGTTGTATCTCAAAACACTTGAAAAGCTTGAATTGCTGTATCCAATTCCGGTTTTAAAATCGGTTTCGTTATAACGTGAATTGGTTACACGGTCGCCATCAGCAATTTTATAGTCAGAATGGGTGTTGAAACTTCCGCGAGCCAAAAATTTCCAATTCTCGGTTGATGTTTTTAATCCAATTGATGAATTACTTCCTTGTGTATTGGTGAAATATTTTTGACTGAAATTAGCTTTGAAAGTATTCGCATCGGCAAATTTTTCAGGATTAAAATACAAAACTCCACCTAAAGCGTCAGAACCATATAATAAAGAAGCAGGTCCTTTGATCACTTCTACACTTTCGATTCCCGCATCGTTTAAACCTAAACCATGTTCGTCTCCAAACTGTTGATTTTCGATACGTACGCCTTGAGAATAAACCAAAACACGATTACCACTCAAACCTCGAATAACAGGTTTTCCGATAGAAGTTCCTGTCGAAATTTGAGAAACTCCGGGAATTGTTGCCAAACCTTCAATCAAAGTTGAGGTTCCTTTTTGCTGTAAAGTTTTGATGCTTTCGTGTTCGACTTTCATAACGTTTTGCGATTGCAATTTGTTGAAAGGAGTTGAAACCACGACTTCATCCATTTCAAAAACAGATTCTGAAAGTGTTATATCTAAGGTGTTTTCTTTTAATAATTTAGCGATAGTTTTATTTTGGGTGGTAAAACCAACAAAAGTAAAAGCGACTCTAAAACTTCCGTTTGGAAGATTAGTAAATTCGTATTTTCCGTTTGCGTCAGTTGTTGTTCCTTTATGTAATTCAGGTGCATAAACGGATACGCCCGGCAAAGGCTGATTCTGAAGATCGGTAACAGTTCCGGTAACAGTATTTTGAGCAGAAAGTATGCCCGAAAACCCTAAAATAAGGGCTAGTATGATTTTTTTCATTTGAAAATGATGCTATAGTTTAATTGATTTTTTTCTTTAGAATAAAAACAGCAATCAAAGTAAACTTGCCAATCCTGATAAGTTTCAAGATGGAAAATTTATTTTTATTCGGAATTTTATAATTAAGAATTTGGTTTTATTTCGAGTATTTCGAAATCTAAGAAACTATAGATGCTGGTGGTCCGCGCAATAAATAAGCGCTTCGGGAAAACGAAAAAACATTCTCAGAAACAGTAAAGAAATAAGGGATTTCTTTGTGAAAAGTACGAAATTGAAAAGCAAAATCTTCAGGAAGAATATAACTTCCAAAAGCAAAATGACAAACGTAACACAAATCATAATTATGATGCTGATGCGTTATTTCGCCACTTGGATCACTATAATCGTGATGACATTGTTTTTCTGAAAGTTGCTTTACAATATGCTCATAACTGTGTATCGACTGAAACAATATTGAGAACAATATTGTCAGCGCGAAAGAAACACTTAATATGAGCTGCTTTTTTTTCATGCAGGACAAAGGTATAAAACAGCAATGAAAAATTGACTCATTTTCTAGATTCTGTTGCTAATTTGTTGAAAAAAGTGCAACAAATAGTTTTATTCGTCGTGAAAAACAGAATAATAACTTTCAAATGGTATCCTGAACTGGCATTATATTATATTTGTGTAAAATAAATCTACTTTAAAAAACGTTTATTTGAGAACCACTTTAAAACCAAAATACGATATGCGATTCCTTTTAAGTTGTTTGTTTTTAGTTTCGTTTTTCAATGCTTTTTCACAGGAAGAAGTGAAACCTGAAATAAAACCAGTGATTAAAATTGATTCCTTATATCGCGAAGATCAGTTTTATTTTACGGTAACGTATAATATGTTGGTTCAGGGACCTCCGGGTTTAAAACAAGATAAATTTTCTGCCGGACTTTCGGGAGGTTTTCTGCGTGACTTTCCTATCAATAAAAAAAGAACTTTTGCCATAGCACCCGGTTTAGGATTAAGTTATCAAAATTATTATCAAAATTTGACGGTTTCAAAAGGTGCTGACGGCTCATTAGTATATGGGGTAAATGATTACGGAGAGTTTGTTGCGAATAGATTTAGACAATATTCCGTTGATTTACCAATAGAATTCAGATGGAGAAATTCGACTTATGAAAGCACTAAATTTTGGAGAATTTATACAGGTTTGAAATTTAGCTATGTTTTTGCAACTAAATCTGTTTTGAAAGACGGAGAGACCACTTATAAAATTAAGAATAATCCGGATTTAAATGATTTTCAATATGGAGCTTACATTTCTGCAGGATATAATACCTGGAATATTTATGCTTATTATGGCTTAAATCCGTTATATAAATCTAATGTTAAGACATTAGATGGTGAAAGTGTCAATATGAGAACATTAAATCTGGGACTGGTTTTTTATATCCTATAACCACAAATATAAAAACAATAACTGCGGTAAAACGCCCAGTAATAAACCGATCATTAATTCTTTAGGCGTATGAGCTTCCATTTCTAATCGGGAAGAAGCCACAACCCCGGTCATTAAAATTAAAAAAGCACCCCAATACGGATTTTGCATTTGTAAATGAATGTTTAAACCAATTACAAAAATGGTCAAACCGCTGATTGCCATCATATGCAAACTTGCCTTTATTTTAAAAAGAGAACATATTAAAGCTAAAATGGTACTGAATAAAGCGCCGAGAAAAAAGAAATGAAGTTCGGGATAACGTGTAATTATAATACTTCTTTTTACCAAAAGGATATATAAAAAACACTGTAAAATGAGTGGAATTTTGCGTTGCGATGTTTCTGCAACCATTATAGAATCGACGTGTCCTGTCGAGCGAAGCAACAAGAAAAATAAGATCGGAACTAAAAAAGTAATGATCAGAATCTGGAACAACACATAATATTTTTCCTGATTGGTAAAAATATCTCCTTTGGCAAAAAGATAAAATAACGTAGCATACATCGAAATAAAAATCGGATGTAAAATATACGAGAATATCGGCAGGATTCGTTTCAAAATGCTATAAATTGAGGTCGTCAACAAATATAATGATGTTTTTTGCCACGAAATACACAAATTTTCACAAATTATATTTAAAATTTTTCTGGCAGATTAAAAGCAAATAAAATTAAATCTGTTAATCTACGGCTAATTATTTGAGCCAAATATTAGTGAAAATTTGTGAAATTCGTGGCAAACCTTTTTCTAAATTTGACAAAAGAAACTTTCTAAATGAGCATAAATTTAAAAAACCTTATTTCGGTTCTTGACGCCAAATGGATTGGTCCTGATACTGATATTTTTGTTGATCATATTTCTATCGATAGCCGTTCGTTACAAAACGGATCAAAAACATTATTTTTTGCTTTATCAGGCGCTAATAATGATGCTCATTTATATATTTCGGAGTTGATAGAAAAGGGAGTTCAGAATTTTGTGGTGCATCACATTCCGAAAAATAGCGAGGGGAAAGCTAATTTTTTGGTAGTAAAAAATACACTCAAAGCTTTACAGCAATTTGCAAGTTATTACCGTGATCTTTTCGATTTTCCTATACTCGGAATAACCGGAAGCAACGGAAAAACGATTGTAAAAGAATGGCTTAATTTTTTATTAAGTCCCGATTATAATGTTATCAGAAGCCCTAAAAGCTACAATTCTCAGGTTGGCGTTCCGCTTTCTGTAATTGCCATTAATGAAAAACATAATTTAGGTATTTTCGAAGCAGGAATTTCGACGGTTAACGAGATGAGTAAACTCGAAAATATCATAAAACCAACTATTGGTGTTTTAACGAATATTGGTCCTGCACACGATGAGGGTTTTGAAAAGTTAGAGCAGAAAATCAAAGAGAAATTATTGCTTTTCAAAAAATCAAAAGTTATTATTTATCAAAAAAATGAACTTGTTGATCAATGTTTAAAGGTGTTTTGTGAAGAATATCCAATAAAAGACAGAGTCCTTTTTTCCTGGAGCTTTACAGATAATAAGGCTGATGTGTTTATTCTGGAAAAGGAAAATAGAAATGAAAAAACGACTATTCAATATCAATATCAAAACGAATTTTTCGATTTAGAAATTCCATTTAGTGATTCGGCTTCAGTAGAAAATACGATTTCATGTTTGCTGGTTTTGCTTTATTTTAATTATGATTTTGAAACCATTCAGGGACGCATGAAAATGCTGTATCCGGTTGAAATGCGTTTGGAAGTAAAGAACGGAATCAATAATTGCAGTATAATTGATGATAGCTACAGTTCCGATTTTCAGTCGCTAAAAATTGCTTTGGATTTTCTGGAAAGCCAGCAAAAAAAGAACGCAACAAAAACCGTTATTTTGTCTGATATTTTCCAAAGCGGATTTTCAAATGAAGAGTTATACTCAAAAGTAGCACAACTTATTGCTGATAATAAAGTCAACAGAGTAATTGGAATTGGAAAGACGATTACCTCTTTTAAAAACAAATTTTCAAATATAATTACATTTGAAAATACAGCCGAATTTATCTCGAAGTTCGAAAGTTTAAATTTCAATAATGAGACGATTTTGATTAAAGGAGCAAGGTCATTTCAATTTGAAGAAATAGTTTCATTACTGGAAGAAAAAACGCATGAAACGGTTCTTGAAATTAACCTGGATTCCATTAGTCATAATCTGAATTTCTTTAAAGCCAAATTAAATCCGGATGTAAAAATCATGGTTATGGTAAAAGCTTTCGGATATGGAAACGGAGGTTTGGAAATTGCAAAATTACTGGAACATCATAAAGTAGATTATTTAGGTGTGGCTTTCGCCGATGAAGGAATTTCATTGAAAAATGGCGGAATTAAATTGCCAATTATGGTTCTGAATCCGGAATCGACCAGTTTTCCTTCGATTATTCAATATCAGTTAGAACCTGAAATTTATAGTATAAAAGGATTAAATGCATTTTTGAAAATTGCCAGAGAAAAGAATCTGAAGGATTTCCCTATTCATATAAAATTGGATACAGGAATGCATCGATTGGGTTTTGAAGAAAACACACTCGATGAATTGATTGAAACTTTAAAAGGAAATACAAGTGTAAAAGTAAAAAGTGTTTTGTCGCATTTAGCAACAAGTGATGAAATGAAACATTATGATTTTGTCATTTCGCAAATTAATTTATTCGAAAAATTATCATCGAAATTAATTTCAGAACTAAATATTAATCCAATTCGTCATATTCTGAATACATCCGGAATTAGTAATTTTCCAGACGCACAATATAATATGGTACGATTGGGAATAGGTTTGTACGGTGTTTCCAACGATCCATCGGAACAAAAATATTTAGAAAACGTAAGCACTTTAAAATCTATTATTTCTCAGGTTAGAACGATTCCCATGGGCGACAGTGTTGGTTATGGCCGTCGTTTTATGGCTGAAAAAACAACTAAAATTGCTACGATTCCAATTGGTTATGCTGATGGAATTTCAAGACTGTGGGGAAATCAAATTGGTTATGTTACGATAAAAAATCAAAAGGCATTTATTGTAGGAAGCATTTGTATGGATATGCTTATGGTTGATGTAAGCGAAATTGATTGTAAAGAAGGAGATTCGGTTATTATTTTTGGCGAAAACCCAACGGTGATTGAAATGGCAGAGGCTTTAAAAACGATTCCGTATGAAATTTTAACTAGTATTTCACAACGTGTAAAAAGGGTATTTTTTAGATAATTTGCTGGAATTATAAAGAAAATTACGTATTTTCGATATACTTAATTATAAATTTAAAGAAACAATTATGAGTGTACTTTCGGAATTTAAGGAATTTGCAATGAAAGGCAACGTGGTCGATTTGGCTGTCGGTGTCATTATTGGAGCTGCTTTTGGCAAAATTGTAAGCTCATTAATTGAAAATGTAATTACGCCACTGATATTAAAACCGGCATTAGATGCGGCTCATTTATCTACTATCGAAGAGTTAACCGCTTTTGGTGGAGTAAAATATGGTCTGTTTATTTCGGCTGTAATTAACTTTATAATTGTTGCTTTTGTATTGTTTTTAATTATTAAAGGAATAAACAAAGTGAAGAAGAAAGATGAAGTTGTTGCGCCACCTGCAGGACCAACTCAGGAAGAATTACTTATTCAAATTAGAGATCTATTAAAAAATAAACAATAATATACTATACCGCTACACTAAGTCTAATTTAACCGTTCCTTAATTGGGGCGGTTTTTTTGTGTTTGTTTAATTTATAACATTTTGTTATTTTTTGTGAAGCGTCTTGTTTAGACTTTTATTATGTATACTTTTGCATTATAATTTAGATTTAATTCATACTAAAAATATAAAAATGAGAATAGCGGTTGTAGGTGCCACTGGTATGGTTGGCGAAGTAATGCTTAAAGTTTTAGCGGAAAGAAATTTTCCTGTTACAGAATTAATTCCTGTTGCATCTGAAAGATCAGTAGGAAAAGAAATTGAATATAAAGGAACAAAATATAAGGTTGTAGGAATGCAAACAGCAGTTGATATGAAAGCTGATATTGCGGTTTTCTCTGCCGGAGGTGATACTTCATTAGAATGGGCTCCAAAATTTGCTGCAGCCGGAACAACAGTTATTGATAATTCTTCTGCGTGGAGAATGGATCCTACTAAAAAATTGGTAGTGCCAGAAATTAATGCTGATACCTTAACAAGAGAAGATAAAATTATTGCAAACCCAAACTGCTCTACTATTCAAATGGTATTGGCTTTGGCTCCTTTGCATAAAAAATACAATATCAGAAGGGTTATTGTTTCTACTTATCAATCGATCACCGGAACTGGTGTAAAAGCGGTAAAACAATTAGAAAACGAATATGCAGGAATTCAGGGTGATATGGCATACAAATACCCAATTCACAGGAATGCGATTCCACATTGCGATAGTTTCGAAGAAAACGGGTACACTAAAGAAGAAATGAAATTAGTTCGTGAAACTCAAAAAATCCTTGGCGACAACACCATCAGAGTAACGGCTACTGCAGTTCGTGTTCCTGTTGTTGGAGGACACAGTGAAGCAGTAAATGTTGAGTTTACGAATGATTTTGACGTAAATGAAGTTCGCGAAATTTTGCATAATACTGATGGAGTTGTAGTGCAAGATAATTTAGATACCTTTACATATCCAATGCCATTATATGCTGAAGGTAAAAATGATGTTTTTGTGGGGAGAATTCGTCGTGACGAAAGCCAGCCAAATACATTAAATATGTGGATTGTTGCAGATAACTTAAGAAAAGGTGCTGCTACAAACACAATCCAGATTGCTGAATATTTAATTCAGGCAGGTTTGGTTTAATTAGAGATTAAATAAAATTGTTATAAAGGAAAAACCGTAATTGCAGCAATGTAATTACGGTTTTTTTGTGAATTTTGTAAAATGTAAAAAGATATAAGTGAAACATATGGTATTTCACTTTTTACATTTCACATCTTACATAAAAAAAGCGAGAACTATTGATTCTCGCTTTTTTATATCTTAATATTCAGGAGCAAGTTCTAATTCCAGTCCTTCTAATTCTGTAGTAATTGGAATCTGACAGCCTAAACGACTATTAGATTTAACATAAAATGCTTCCGACAACATGGCTTCTTCTTCATCTCCCATTTCTGGTAATGCAATATCATTTAGAACATAACACTGGCAGGAAGCACACATGGCCATTCCGCCACAAGTTCCTTCAACAGGAAGTTCGTATGCCTTGCATAACTCCATTATATTCATTGCCATATCAGTTGGAGCCTGTAACTCGTGTATAACTCCTTCTCGATCCTTAATCTTTATTAATACATCCATTTTAATTAATTGGAATTTTATGGGTCAGGATTTTATAACGTGAAAAAATCCTTATTTATGTTTAACTAGTTGGTTTTAGGCTAAATGCATACTCCTTTTTGTTTTCTTCTTTAAGATGCATTTTTAAGCCAAGTGTATTGTCATCTTTCGCTAATATTGTAACTATTGCAATAACGGAGTAATAATCTCCTTTATCTGATTGAAAAATTAAAGTCCCCTCATACGTTGAGTTTACGACTCCTTGTTTATCAGTTGTAACAGATATTTTTCTTGGATGAGAAAATTCTGCAGCACTATATGTAGCCTTGTTCGAAAATTTTGCTTTTCCGTCGCAGATGTCATATAGAAAATCATAATTGCCAATTCTTAAACTTCCTTCTTCAGCTGATGGATTAGTTGAAAAAACAATTTGTCCTGCGTATTTAAAATCTGACCATTCTTCTGAATCATTTACCCAGGCTTTGTCAACAATTAAAGTTTGACTTTGTTGTGCGTAATTTACAGACACAAAAAACAACAATAAAAATAGAGCGTAGTAGTTCTTCATAAATTTAAGATTTAAGGTTATGTTACAAATTTAAGTTAAATCTGTAGTAATACCTTAACTAAAACTCTTAAATCTTTACATTGTTTTTTGACAATTTCGCAATACTAGCTGTTATTTTTAATGTTTTATTTCGAAATTACAACATAAATGCACTAAAGGCATATTATTCTTGTTAATAATGCAAATTCTTAAAGTGCAGATTAGCACTTTTTGTTACATTATATTTACCACAGTTTCAATCTGCGGAGCATATTTTTTTATTGTTGTTTCAACCCCTGCTTTTAGAGTCATCTGATTTACGCTACAGCTAATACATGCTCCTTCAAGACGAACTTTAACATGTTTGTCATCGTCTATAGAAATAAGCGTAATATCTCCTCCATCAGAATTTAAAAAAGGTCTGATTTCATCCAAAGCTAGTAATACGTTGCTTGTTAATTCTTCTGTTGTCATAATTTTATCAATTAGAAAATGTGTCAATTAGAAAATTAGATAATTCACTTGCAAGCAAAATTTTCTAATTTTCTAATTTTCAAATTATCTCATTAGTCTTATCTCAATTATCTAATTTTTCTTTACTGCTGAACATCCTGCCATAGTTGTAATTTTAATGGCTTCTGTAGCTGGTAAACTATCATTTCTATTTACTACTTCCTGTACTACATTTCTAGTGATTTCTTCAAAAACAGTTTCAATTGGTGATGCTGTTTGTAAAGCTGCCGGACGACCGTAATCTCCTGCCTCACGAATTGACTGTACAATTGGCACTTCTCCTAAAAATGGAACATCTAAATCTGCTGCAAGATTTTTAGCTCCTTCTTGTCCAAAGATATAATATTTATTATCAGGTAATTCTTCCGGTGTAAAGTAAGCCATATTTTCAATAATTCCCAAAACAGGAACATTAATATTGTCCTGCATGAACATCGCAACTCCTTTTTTAGCATCTGCAAGTGCCACAGCCTGAGGTGTACTTACTACAACTGCTCCGGTAATTGGCAATGATTGCATAATAGAAAGGTGAATGTCTCCCGTTCCCGGAGGTAAATCGATTAACATAAAATCTAATTCTCCCCAATCTGCATCAAAGATCATTTGGTTTAATGCTTTTGCAGCCATAGGTCCTCTCCAGATTACAGCCTGGCTAGGCGCAGTGAAGAATCCAATTGATAGAATTTTGATTTCAAAACTTTCAATGGGTTTCATTTTTGATTTTCCGTCAACGGTAATCGAAATTGGTTTTTCGTTTTCAACATCAAACATAATCGGCATTGAAGGTCCGTAGATATCAGCATCTAAAACTCCAACAGCAAAACCCATTTTCGCAAGCGTTACAGCAAGATTTGCGGTAACAGTTGATTTTCCAACACCACCTTTACCAGAGGCAACGGCAATAATATTTTTAATTCCGGGAATTGCTTTTCCTTTTATTTCATTAGGATTTTCCTTCGCTTCAACTTTGATGTTTACTTTAACTTTAGCTTCTGGAGATACCAATTCATGAATTGTTTTTTTGATATCATCTTCAGCTCTTTTTTTAATGTGCATTGCTGGAGTATGTAATAGCAAATCTACTACAACTTCATCACCAAAAGTAATAACATTGGCAACAGCACCGCTTTCAACCATATTTTTTCCTTCTCCAGCTATGGTAATTGTTTCCAGAGCTTTAAGAATTTCTTTTCTATCTAATTTCATTTTTAATGTAGGTGTTTTCTATTGATGCAACTTATTTAAACACTATATTTATTTAAACTCGTTTCAGACTGCAAAGATAACAGATTATGTTTGGATTCTTATGCTTTTTAAATCGTATTTATTGATATTGAAATTATTCAAAATGATACTATTGCGCTTTTTTGGTTCGTGAATAAAATTTATGAAGCCTGGCAATTTAGCTTTAGAAGAAAAGAAACCCTCCACATTAATTGAATATGGAGGGTTTCTTAAAAAAAATGGTCTACAAGTCTATTCGTATTTTAAATATTTTAAAATGTCTATTTTGGTTACCTGATAGGCTTTTGCCAGAACAATTAACAACGTTAAAACCAATAAGGAAACTAACGCAATGCTAAAAGGAACTACCGAAACATCGATTCTGAAAGCGAAATTCTCCAGCCATTTTTGCAACAAAATGTAAGCCGGAACAATTCCGATTAAAAATCCCAACAAACAAAATATGATGTATTGTTTTGATAATTCTTTAAGAAGAATATCCGTTTCAGCACCCAATGTTTTTCTGATGGCAATTTCTTTCAATCTTCTCTCCATCGAAAATGATGCCAAAGCAAATAATCCAAAAATGGCAATCACAATTACAACTAGATTTAGAATAAAAAACAGATCTTTTTGCTTTACCTGTTCCTGATAGGTTTTGGCAAAACCTTTATTTACAAATTCATAGTCAAAAGGATAATCCGGATTTACATTTTTCTCCCAATAACCTTTAAGTTTATCCAAAGTTCCACCTAAATTATTTGGAGAAACTTTTATATAAACATTGTTAAAGTTGTTCCATTTTAATGTTTTAAGATTGACAAAAACCATAGGAGGAACTTTATCCTGAAGTCCTGTAATATGAAAATCCTTTACAACACCTACGATTTTAAATTTCAAATTTTCTCCGCCTTCGTCTCCCCAACCAGATGTTATAATCGTATTTATTGGATTTTTAAGGTTTAAAGTTTTAACCAGGGTTTCATTCATCAACATATTGCTAATAGTATCTGAAGCAAATTCAGGAGATAAATCACGGCCCTGCACGATTTTAATTTTCATCATTTCAAGAAAACCAAAATCCATTTCAACATTTCTGGGCTGTACTACAACACCATTATGTGTAAATCCTGAGCTCGAATTGGTGCTGTTTCCAAAAGTTCCTGCAAAAGTTGAAATTTCCTGAACTCCTGAAATTTTCTTGATCTCCTGTTTCATTGTCAGGTATTGGTCTGTTCTTTTTTTGCGTTCTGCGGTATTAAAAGGAACTCTTATCACCTGATCACCATTAAAACCAAGTTCTTTGTTCATCATGTAATCGACTTGCGAATTTACAATTAGCGCACCAATGATGAAGAATGCTGCAATTCCAAACTGAAAAATCAACATCGAATTCCGAATCCAAATTCCGCTTTTACTTCTGGAGAAATTGCCTTTTAGAACTTTCAAAGTCTCAAAATTCGAAATATAAATGGCTGGGAATATACCCGCAAGAACGATTACTAATCCAAATATAAAAATGAGCTGCAGGTAAAATTCACCACCATTCATGGTTAAAGTTTTTTTCAAAAAGTTGTTGTAGTAGGGCAAAGAAATTTCAACAATGGCCAAAGCGAATACTATACCCAGAATTACAATGATGGCAGTTTCAAAAATAAACTGAGTAATAATTTGATTTTTTGTAGCCCCTACAATTTTGCGGACACCAACTTCTTTTGCGCGTTTTATGGCCGAAGCTGTTGCCAGATTAATATAATTTACAAGAGATAAAACCAGAATCAAAATAGACAAACCAACCATGATGTAAAGCAATTGCAAGTTGCCTCTTCCTTCAGGAAAATTAATTCCTTGCGAAGATTTTGTTCCATGCAAACGGGCTGTTTGTAATTGATCGATTATAACAGTTGTTTCGCCATTTTCCTTAACATATTGTGCAGGAGTCTGACCATTTTCTTTTGCATCTTTTAAAGTTCTGTTGACAAAGTTTACATTTTGCATTTTCTTTAAAAGGGCATTAGGATCAGTGCCTTTTTTGGCTTTAATCATCATACCATAATTAAAATTTCCCCAACTCGTTTTGTCGCCTTCGCGTTTAACACCGCCAAAAACATAATTTGGTTCAATAGAAGAGGGTCTCATTAAATGATAAACCGACTTTACAGTATAAAATTTATTACCATAATTGATCGACTGACCAATTGGATCTTGATCATTAAAAAGCAATTTTGCAGTTTCTTCAGATATTGCAACACTATTATCTTCTTTCAGGATATTAGTTTTGGCTCCTTTTACGATTGGAAACGGAAATACATCAAAAAAACCATTGTCGGCAACGGTGATTTTGTCAGCCATTATTTTTTTATTCTGAAATTTTATTGGCGCATTGTCATACCAGGTATTGTTAAAGAAACAAATAGATTCAATTTCAGGAATGGTAGCTTTGCAGGTTTCTCCAAAAGGAATTGAGTTGGATGCCCAGGTATTGCCTGTCATTCCTATTTTGTTTAAAACCTGATACGTGTTTTCTTTTTCAGGATTCCATTGATCGTAAGCGTTTTCGTTGTTCCAATATAAAATCGCAAAAATTACGCCGGCAATCCCAATGCTTAATCCTAAAACATTTAAAAACGAAAACAGTTTGCTTTGTTTTAAATGATATATAAATATTTTAAACCAGTTAAAAATCATGGTATATTTTGTTTGTGATTAGTTATTTTTTGAGGTCTAAAAGATTTGTGAATCTTTAGATCATTGCTAATATTTGGCAAACAAATCCAATTAGGATTGTGATTGCGGTTATAATAAATTTTATCATTTCGAAATTATTTAGCGTCCATAAAAACATCTACATTTCTCTGATTGAATCGTTCAGAGAATATCACACCATCTTTCATATGAATCGTTTTTTGCGAAAACGAAGCGTCATAATCAGAGTGGGTTACCATCAAAATTGTCGCGCCTTTTGCGTGCAAATCTGTTAAAAGTTCCATTACTTCATTACCGTTTTTACTATCCAGATTTCCCGTTGGCTCATCGGCAAGAATGATTTTCGGGTCGTTAACCAAAGCTCTTGCCACGGCAACTCTTTGTTGTTGTCCTCCTGAAAGCTGTTGTGGATAATGTTTCAAACGATGTGAAATATTTAATTTCTCGGCAATAGCTTCAATTTTTTGTTTTCTGTCAGATGCTTTTACATTATTGTAAAGCAAAGGCAATTCGATATTGTCGTAAACAGAAAGCTCGTCGATCAGGTTAAAATTCTGAAAAATGAATCCGATGTTTTCTTTACGAACTGCGGCTCTTCCTTTTTCTTTTAAGCCAATCATTTCCTGATCTAATAATTTATAACTTCCATCGGTAGCACTGTCTAAAAGCCCGATGATATTGAGTAAAGTCGATTTTCCACAACCTGAAGGCCCCATGATAGTTAAAAAATCACCTTTTTTAATTTCTAAAGAAATACCGCTCAATGCTGATGTTTCTACTTCTTCGGTTCTAAAAACTTTGGTTAAATTTTGAATTGTTATCATAATGCTTAAGGTGTTAAATGTTATTATTCGTTTTTTGATTGATGATTTTGATTGATGATTGAAACTCTTTATTAATTGTGAATTGTGAATTGTGAATTGTAATCTGTAAAATGTTATTGAGAACTAATCGATAACTCCTCTACATCTTTATAATCTGTATAAGAGGATGTAATCACAGATTCTCCTTCTTTTAATCCTTCCAGAATTTCATAATACGAAGGATTTTCTCTGCCTAATTTGATGTTTCTTCTTTCAGCTTTATTTCCTTTTACTACAAAAATCCATTTTCCGGCCGTTTCCTGATTAAAGCTTCCTTTTGGAACTACTAATGTTTTGTTTTTCTCTGATAAAATCAGTTTTACACCAAAACTAAGTCCGTCTTGCAAAACGATTTCTTCTTTAGAGGTAAAAGCCAATTCTACTGTAAAGTGACCGCTTTTTACTTCCGGAATTACTTTGGTTACCAAAACTTCCAATATTTTCCCTTTAAATTCTACCTGACCTTTTAGACCTTCTCGAACTTTTTCCAAATAAAATTCGTCAACATCGGCAGCCAATTTGTAGCCTTTTTTCGAATCGATTTTTCCTATGCTTTCTCCTGCTTGGAATGTTTTTCCTAAAACCGGTTCAAATGAAGTTAAACGTCCCGTTTCTGGTGCTGTAATCAAAAAGTTCTTTTTGTTGTTTCTTAAAATATCCAAACTTTTTTCCATTGTCTGAATCGAGCGGTTGATTTGCGAAATCTGAACCTGATTCGTTTGTTTTTCTTTTTGGATACTTTGCTGAATCGTTCTTTTTCGCTCTTCCTGAAAACGTAAACTTTCTTTAAAAGTGTTCCAGTCGTTTTTCGAGATCACTTCCTTCTCATATAAACGAGCATTCATATCGTATAATCTTTTGGCGTCATTATAATCGTGTTCGATCAAAACCAAATCTTTATTTAAATTCAATTCCTGATTTCTAATGTTCAGTTTTCCGGTATTCAAATTGTTGATTTGCTCAATAATTGCCGTTTCCTGAGTCAAATAATTCAGTTCTGTGTTCGGGTTGTACAAACGTGCCAACGATTGACCTTTCGTTACCATAGCGCCGTTTTCAACAAAAATCTCTTTTACAGATCCTCCCTCTGTAACATTGACAAGCATTACGTTCAAAGGTTCAACTTTAGCCTGAAAAACCACAAAATCTTCAAAAAAAGCTTTTTCGATTTTTTGAACTGATAGTTCTTCCGCTTTTACATTTAAACTTCTTTTCGTGTTAAACGAAAAAAAGATGATGACAGCCAAAACTAAAAAAACTCCAATTGCTATTGTGAGATACCTAAATTTTCTATTTTTACGAGGAATTACCTTGTCCATTTTATAAATAATTTGTTGATTACCAATAGGTAAATATTGTGCCACAAAATTTATTATTTGTAAAGCCTTGATTTTAAAGAAGCTTTAAAAACCATTCAAAAAAAGGAGTGTTCGATAATGAACAGTTGACCGTTCAAAATCGGACAAAAAAAGACAGATGCGAAAAAAACTAGCCCAAATATTAATTGTTGACGATCAGGAAGAAATTCTTTTTTCGGCAAAAATGATTCTTAAAAAACATTTTGAAACCATTTTTACGACAAACAATCCCAAAAAAATCATTTCTCTTTTAAGTGAAAATGAAATAAATGTGGTGCTGTTAGACATGAATTACCGAATTGGTTTTGAAGACGGACGCGAAGGAATTCATTGGCTTAAAGAAATTAAAACACTTTCGCCTCAAACGATTGTGATTTTAATGACAGCATTTGGTAAAATTGAAACGGCTGTCGAAGGAATAAAAATAGGTGCTTTTGACTATGTTTTGAAACCCTGGCATAATGAAAAATTGTTAGAAACCATTGATAAGGCTGTCGCCGAAAGTAGAAAAAACATCAAAAAACCGGTAATCGAAAAAACCGAAAAAAGATATTTTGTCGGAACTTCCCAAAAAATAAAACAAGCTTATTCTATTGCAGAAAGAGTCGCTAAAACCGATGCCAACGTTTTAATCTTAGGAGAAAACGGAACCGGAAAATATGTTTTTGCCGAGTTTATTCATCAACATTCAGAGCGAAAAAATCAGCCTTTTGTACATGTTGATTTGGGTTCTTTGAGCGATAATTTATTTGAAAGTGAACTTTTTGGCTACGCAAAAGGCGCTTTTACCGATGCCAAAATTGATACTCCCGGAAGATTTGAAATGGCTTCAAACGGAACTATTTTTCTGGACGAAATCGGAAATATTCCGTTGCATTTACAAGCCAAATTATTACACGTTTTACAAACTAAAACCGTAACGCGTTTAGGCGAAAGCAAACCAAGACCGTTAAACGTCCGAATTATTTCGGCAACAAATAGCGATATTAAGGCTGAGGTAAAAAACAAAACTTTCCGTGAAGATTTATTGTACCGCATCAATACAATGGAAATTCAATTGCCATCCTTGCGGGAACGAAAAGACGATATTGTGCCGATGGCTAATTTTATTCTCGATCAGATTGCCGAAAAATACAATCATGGTCCTGAAGCTTCGGGATGGCAGTTTGAAGAAAATGCAGGTCCGTATTTAGAAAAATATCCATGGAAAGGAAATGTCCGCGAAATGGAAAATAAAATAGAACGTGCGTTGATTTTAGCCGATAATAATACGATTTCTGTACACGATTTAGATATTTTAGATTTCGAAGATGTTCAGGAAAATGATGAAAATCCGTTATCTGAAATGGAGAAAACCGCCATCGAAAAAGCACTGTTTAAACACCACGGAAATATTAGTAAAACAGCCGAAGAATTAGGTTTGTCAAGAGCTGCATTGTACAGAAGAATTGAGAAATACGACTTGAAAAACAGTTAATAAATTAAACACATAGAAACATAGATTTTCTGGCGCAATAAAAGGCGTTTCACTTTCATTAACAAACATAGCTATATGTTAAATGATTTGTCATTTTTTTAAACTCTTTTACAAGAAAATAAAAATCTATGTTTCTATGTGTTTAATCTTTAATCCCTAGCAAAAAAAATAATGAAAAATTGGAAGTTTTATAACGCCTTGTTTGTGAGAATTATGTTTGTCATGATCCTCTTTTTCTTTTGCGTTTTTCTAATCTATAAAATGTTTTATTACAACGCCATTTTGGTTGGGCTTTTTGCCGTTGTAATGTTATTTGAAATGTATTTCTATGTCAAAAATCAATTGTTGTTTTATGACAGAACATTGCTTTCAATGCTGCAAAATGACTTTTCAACTAATTTTCCGGAAGAAAATAAAAAAGATAATTTCGAAAGTTTATACCTTTTATACGATGCTTTAAAAATTCAGCAACAGGAACAAACCTCAAAAGAATTGGTGTATCAATCGATCTTAAATAGTATTGATACCGGAACACTGATTTTAGAAAAAGAAAATGACGAATGGAATATCTTCTTGATGAACGATTGCTTTTCCAATTTATTCAAAGTACCAAAAGTCAGTCATTGGAGTTATTTAAAAAACTATTTGCCATCGCTTTGCAATGAAATTGAAAAGTCTGATTTTGTCGAAGTAAAGTCGGCGATTTCAATTAAAATTGAAGATCAGGATTTGCAGACTTTTGTGCTCCAAACATCATTGACAAAAACCTATAATAAAGAATATTTTATCATTTTATTGGATAGTATTCAGCGTGTGATTGAAAAAAAGGAAAAAGAAGCGTGGATTAATTTGATGAAAATTATCTCGCATGAATTAATGAATTCCTTAACGCCGATACGTGCGCTTTCGCAGAATTTACTTCAGATTGTTGACCAGGAAAAACTCGAAGAAGATGATTTTGACGACATCAAAAGCAGTATTTCGACGATCATAAATAGGAGTGATCATTTACAGGTTTTCGTGGAGAATTACCGAAAATTGGCAATGCTTCCAACGCCAACAAAAGTGATGACGCCAATAAATACACTTTTTGAGGATTGTCTCCGAATCATGAATCCGATTTTAAAAGCGGAAAATATTGAATTGATCAATGAAATTAATAGTTCACGTTCGATTTTGATTGATAAAAATCAGATGGAGCAAGTGATTATCAATTTAATTACGAATAGTATTTATGCGTTAAAAGAGAAACAGGAAAAGAAAATGTTTCTATCAAGTTATACCGAAAACAATCGTTTTTTTATCACGATTTCTGATAACGGAAAAGGAATCGATTCTGCAATTCGGGACAAAGTTTTTCTGCCCTTTTTCACCACCAGAAAAGACGGCGCCGGAATTGGTTTAACACTTTCTAAAAACATCATCGAAGCACACGGCGGTTACTTAAGCTACCAAACCGATGAAGATAAAACGAGTTTTGTTATTTGTTTGATTTAAAACGAATTCGTCTTTGTTAAAGTTTGTACGCGTATTTTTGTCATTCCGAGGAACGAGGAATCCCCGCAAGTAACTGTACAATCAAAATCGCCAATCTTTGTCGAGCTTCTCGCGGGGATTCCTCGTTCCTCGGAATGACAAGATTGTGGGTAGAGGAAAAACTTTACGACTTTGCGTGAGATTTCTGCGCAATACACAGATGAACTTATATCACTTATATGGTGGAAATTTCCGGTTGCCAAAAGTGTTTTTCGAAATCCATAATTTGATTGTCAATAACTTCAATACCTTCATTTTCGAGAAGTTGCTGCATTAAATTCGTTCCGTCAAAATGATGTTTTCCGGTTAAAAGACCTTTTCTGTTTACAACACGATGTGCCGGAACATCATCCATATTATGACAGGCGTTCATTGCCCAGCCCACCATTCGGGCAGAACGGGCCGTTCCTAAAGCTTTCGCAATAGCGCCATAAGAAGTTACTTTTCCGTACGGAATTTGTCTGGCGATCGCATAAACTCTTTCAAAAAAATTATCTTCAGCCATAATAAGTTTTAAAATTAGTTTCCCGCAGATTCTGCAGATTTAGCGGATCAGTTTAAATTAAAAAATTCGTATCTGCCAAATCTGCAGAATCTGCGAGAGAATATTTTTGCGCACAAGTAAGAAATCATTTTAATCTTGTAATCTGTGGGTTATTTTCTTCTATCCAAAATAGTAATTCAATATATTAAAAAGCGTCACAACAGCGACTAAACCCGTAATGCTTCCAATAATAGTATTCATGTTGCGCATGATATAATCGGTTTTCTTTTCTATTTTTCCGAAGAAACCAATGTAGCTGTATAAAGCAGCAAACGAACCTAAAACAGAACCCATTACAAAAGTAAAAATGATATTATTTTCAAATACAAAAAGATGGTAAGAAGCTAAAGTTACACTTACCAAAACATAATAAGGAATTGGAAAAAAGTTTAATCCCGAAAGCAGCATTCCTAAAAAGAAACGGCTTTTTTTACTGCTCTTTTTGATTTTTGATTTCTTTTTGGTTTTCGGTTCCTTGGCGATAAACAAAAAGTAAATCGTTAGAATCGAAAAAATAACAAATCCAACTTCGCGCAATAAGGTGACAACATCTGGTCGATTATCAATTACATGTGCAAACAGAAGAGCCACATAAACCTGAAAAAAAATCACGACAAGCGCTCCCAAAACAAACCACAAAGCGTTCTTTCTTCCTTCTTTCAAATTTACTTTTGCTGCGGTCATGTTGATTAAACCTGGCGGAATAATCCCAATGAAAGCGGCAATAAAACCTGAAAGTAATGGAGTAAATAAAGCCATTCAGTAGTTTGATGGGTTAGTGAAATCTGTTTTTCAAAATTAAATTAGTCTTTAATTTTGAAACGAATATACGTAATTGCCTTGTTAATTTCTAAATATTGTTTTTCGTAAAAAGTCTGAAAAGCAGTAACTTCTTCCGGGCTTCCTTCATTTTTATATACATTATGGTTCGCATATAAAACTTCATGTCCTTCGCCGTGAAGCAATCCAAGCGTATAACCGTGCATGAATTCGCTATCAGTTTTAAGATTTACAACACCGTCTTTTTTAAGGATTTTTTTATACAATTTCAAAAATTCAGAATTGGTCATTCTGTGTTTTGTTCTTTTGTATTTGATTTGCGGATCCGGAAAAGTAATCCAGATTTCGTCTACTTCATTATCAGCAAAAATATGATTGATCAATTCGATTTGAGTTCGAACAAAAGCAACATTATGCAATCCGTTTTCAACAGCGGTTTTAGCGCCTCTCCAGAAACGGGCTCCTTTAATATCTATTCCGATAAAATTTTTGTCCGGATATCTTTCTGCTAATCCAACAGAATATTCTCCTTTTCCACATCCTAATTCTAAAACTAATGGATTGTCATTTTTAAAGAAATCAGAATTCCATTTTCCTTTTAAAGGCATTAAATCGCCTACAACTTCTTCTCTTGTTGGTTGAAAAACGTTTTGAAATGTTTCGTTTTCTCTGAATCTTTTTAGTTTATTTTTACTTCCCACTTTTACAAAAATTTTCAGCAAAATTAAGGAATATAAACGAATGAAAATAGCTCGAATTCGGTTTTAAAATTTTTAGCCACGAATTCACGAATTTTTAATTATCTGTTGTAGTAAATACAAGCAGAAAAAATTCGTGAATTCGTGGCTAATCTTTAATGCAAAGAATATTTTTTTAACCGTAATGCGGTTCTGTGATTGCTTTTGATTTTGGATCTAAAGTTTCATCGTGTTGTGATAAATCCAGACCAATGTGTTCTGACTCTTCTGAAACTCTTAGCGGAATAATAAAGTTGGTTACTTTGAATAAGAAATAAGCTCCGAAGAAAGTAAAGATCGAAACCAGAACCAACGCCATCATATGATGTCCGAAAACATTCCAGCCTCCGTGTAATAAACTTGCATCTTCACCATGAGCAAAAATAGCAGTTAGGATCATTCCCATAATTCCACCAACACCGTGACAGGCAAAAACGTCAAGCGTATCATCAAATCTTTTTGAGAAGCTACAGTTTACAACTGAATTTGAAACCAAAGCGGTTACAAATCCGAAAAACATACTTTCCGGAACCGATACAAATCCTGCAGCAGGCGTGATGGCGACTAAACCAACAACAGCTCCAATACAAGCGCCTAAAGCGGAAACTTTTCTGCCATTCATTCGGTCAAAAAATACCCAGGTTAACATGGCCGCCGCCGATGAAGTTGTAGTTGTGGCAAAAGCCATTGCGGCCGTTCCGTTGGCAGCAAGAGCTGAACCCGCGTTGAACCCGAACCAGCCAAACCAAAGCATTCCGGTTCCTAATAATACAAACGGAATATTAGTTGGAATATGCTGACTGTTTTTTCTTTTTCCTAAAACCAGAACTCCGGCCAAAGCAGCGAATCCTGAACTCATATGTACTACAGTTCCTCCGGCGAAATCTTTAACGCCAAAATAACTTCCTAAAACTCCTGTCGGATACCAAACGGCGTGACACAAAGGAGCGTATATGAAAATGGTAAATAAACTGATGAAAATTAAATAAGAAATAAAACGAACGCGCTCTGCAAACGAACCGGTAATAATTGCCGGAGCAATAATGGCAAATTTCATCTGGAACAAAGCAAAAAGCATAAACGGAATCGTGCTCGCTAATTTTTTATGTGGTAAAACATTAACGTAATCCATAAAGGCAAAAGTGGTCGGATTTCCGAAGAAGCTGTAAAAATGTTCTCCAGATCCAAAACCTACAGGATCTCCAAAAGCTAAACTAAAACCAACCGTAACCCATAAAAGTGTTACAACGCCCAAACAAATGAAACTTTGCAACATGGTCGAAATTACATTTTTCTTACCTACCATTCCGCCATAGAAAAAAGACAATCCCGGCGTCATGATTAAAACGAGACAACAAGATGTCAGCATCCAGGCGACATCAGCAGGAACAATATGGTCTGTTGTGCCAAATTCTGATAATACGTAATTGTTTTGAGTAACTGTTGGCCAAAATGCACCCGTAATACAAACTAAACTTATAATAATAAAGGAAATGATCCAGCGTCTTTCTATTTTCATTTTTCAAATACTTTATTGAACCCTATTTTTTTTGGGGTCAAAGTTAAAAAAAAATAAAGATTTTGATTTTAAGGGCTACAAAAATAGAGGCTATGTTTTTATTTTAGTCAATATTGTAAAATTAGGGTCGTTTTTTTGAGACAATGTTATTTTGAGCTTCTAAATTCCGGCTAATATTGTCAATTGTATTATAATTAAATTGCTATTATTTTTTGTAAAGCCCTAGAAAAGTTAGGATTATAAGAAGAAACTTAGAAAATGTTTTATTTTTTCTTTAGCTTCTCGATCAAAGCATCTTCGATTGGTGCTTTTATTTTAATCGCAGCATCAACTTCGTCATTCGGAACCGTCATGGATAATACATAATGCTGAATTTTCCATTCTTTTCCCACTTTCACCAAAACGCCAGAACCGCGACAAATTTTCATTTGTGTATTAAGCAATTCATCAAACCAGGCAACCTTTCCGGCTTTATCAAAAAAGATATAACGTTCTAAAGCTGTAAAATTCCATGTTTTGCCGCTTTTAAAAAAGGGTTGTGCCCAAGTTTGAAAATCTGGTTTGACCCAATTTTCAGTAGGATCAGTTCCAATGAAAATCGCATCTTCCGTCATTGCATTAAAATAGTCGTCAAATTTCACATCAGCGGCGGCTTTGTGCCAGGCATCGAGTGTTTTGTTGATTTTTTCTTTTTCCGCATTTTGAGCATTTAGAAAAGTAGTAACAAATAATAAAAGTAAGATGGTTTTTTTCATGGTTTTGGTTATTTGAGTTAAAGGTAAGAAAAATTCTTTTTAAAGGTACAGAGGTACAGAGAGGCAAAGGGTCAAAGGTTTTTTAGACTTGCGCATGAATCTCACGCGAAGGCGCAGAGGCGCAAAGTTTTATTTATAGCTACAGATTAAAAAGATTATTTCACGCAGATTTAAGCAGATTTAATTTATAAATGATCTGCATAAATCTGCATAAATCTTTTTAAATCTGCGTGAAACAAAAACTTTGCGACTCTGCGTCTTTGCGTGAGAATTGACTCTGACAAAGCAAAACTTAAGAACAAAAAACTTTGCGCCTTCGCGCCTTTGCGAGATTAAATGACAAAGCAATTCAACATATAACTTAAAATCTCTTATATTACTTATATGGTGTAAATTTTTTTATATTTGAATGCTTTAAAATACCACATTATGAATCCGAAAATCTTTATCAGTTCGATTGTTATTAGTTCATTGTTTTTTGTGTCTTGCAAAAAGGAATTAGAACCTCAGGAAAGTACACCAACTTCTGAATTAGTTAAATTGGGATTGGTAAAAGATACAGCCAAAGTCAAGTCGGTAGTGGAGGCGCCACAGCCACAAACCAATCCGAATACGGTATTGGGTGAAACAAAAGGATTAAATCCGGCACACGGACAGCCAGGACATCGTTGTGATATTGCGGTTGGCGCACCGTTGAATTCGGCTCCAACGCAAGGACAAACGGCAACGGCGCAACCAACACAAACAGTACAAGTAAATCCGAATCAGAAAAATATGGTAACCACAACAACAGTTGCGGCGCCGGTAAAAGTAGGTAAAGGAATGAATCCATCACACGGTCAACCAGGTCACAGATGTGATATTCCGGTTGGAGCACCTTTAAATTCTCCTGTGGCAAAACCAGTTGCGGCAACACCAACGCCAAGCGGAAGTACTTCTCAAACTTTTACGGTTACACCACCAGCGGCTAATCAAAATGCAGTTCCGGCTTTATTAAGCACCGAAGCGCCTAAAGTTGCTGAAGGAATGAATCCGGCTCACGGACAACCCGGACACCGTTGCGATATCGCAGTAGGTCAGCCTTTACCAAAATCATAAAGGAAAGGGGCAAAGCTACAAAGGGGCAAAGGCACAAAGGAAATCAGACCTTTGTCCCTTTGTCTCTCTGAGCCTTTGAACCTATTTAAACATAAAAAAAAGACGTTTCAAATCGAAACGTCTTTTTTTTATGAAATCTTCTATCTAAAAAGTTTTTTGCTTTTCGAAAGTAGTGGTCAGTGTTTTTTTTGCTTTTGCCAAAGCGCCACTAAACGCTTTTTCAAGTGTATCTGAGTGTTCTGTAACGGTTATGGGTTGCAGTTTTGCTGTACGGACTTCGATTACACACTTCTTATCGTTTAAACTGAATTTCTCACCATTTTCATCTCCAAAATGAACTTCAACGCGGGTAATTTTTTCTTCAAAACGGGTAAGTCCTTTTTCTAATTCTCCAGAGAAATAAGCTTCTAATCTTTCGTGTCCTTCGATGTTTTTATCGGTATTGATTTGAATTTTCATATGGTTTATATTTTAATGATTATTCTCAAAGCTATCTTATTTTGGGTTAAAAGCCAAGTGAGTTAAGGAAACATTATGAAAATTTGTTGCGCTTTTTTGTCATTCCGAGGAACGAGGAATCCCCGCAAGTAGCTCCGTTGCAATTGTGAAACTAAAGCTGTTGTCTTTCGCTAATTACATTCTGAATTTCAAATAAACACAAATCTAAATTCTTTTTGATATCATTACTCCAGAAACGAAGAATTTTCCAGTTTTGAGATTCTAAATACGTATTGACTTCGATGTCTCTTTGCATATTTCGTTCGATTTTTTTGATCCAAAACTCTGGGTTGGTTTGTGGTTTTTTTCTAGTTTCCCAATCTTTTCCGTGAAAGAATTCTGAATCTACAAAAATGGCAATTTTGAGTTTTTTAAATGTGAAGTCCGGTTTGCCGAAGACTGTTTTGTTGTTTTTACGGTATCGATATCCTAAATTCCATAACGCTTTTGCCAAACGAACTTCTTCTTTGGTATTTGTGCTGCGAACAGCTTGCATGTTTTTGGATCTTTGTTCTGGAGTTAATTTGTCCATAACATTAAATTAGAAATTCAATATAAATTTACTAATTCGTTATGATTTATTAAATACAGCTTGTTTTAAAGTACTTATATAATTCGTATGACAAAGGAAGCTTTTACTGTTATATTGTAATCTGCTTATTAAAAATTGTATCAAGATGATATTCGAGGAATTCTTTTCTAGGTAAATATTTCTGAGCTACAATAATTTTTTGATTTTCAATTGGAGTAAAATATTTGATATAAAAATCATTTTCCTCTTTCTTTTTAATTATATCTGAGAATATTATTTCATGATTTGTATTTATTGCAATTAGTCCTTTATCAAAGGCTTTATCATAAAGTGCAGAAAAACAAATTCCATTTTCAGGATTTAATCGATGTTCCTCATTTTTAGACCAAGGAATAATATGACTTGCGAACAAGAGTTCTGGAATATCAATTCCTGTAATTGCACATTTTGTATCATAATTTGACAAAACCATCTCTCTGAAAACTGATTGATTGACTCTGGTTTTTACTTCATGAATTACATCTTTTCCTTTTAAAAGTGAAATGTCACGAAGTAATTCATGGTACTTTTTTTCTATTGTTGTGTTTTCTTTTTCAGCTAGGATTTGTTCACTTTGAAAAACTAATTCTTCTTGATTGTGGAAAAATTCATCCCAAATAGGTTGAACTATTTTTTTTCCTCCTGTCATGCCTTTAATTCCTCTTGCTTGCAATACAGGATCAACGCCTGCAAAGTTCACTAAACGAAATGTGATTGAACTAGAAGTTCTACCAATTAGATTGGCTAAATGAATAATATCGGGATTTGTACTATGCATTTTACCAAAAGGAATTTTCAAGTATAAATTGAAGGCTAGTATTAATTCATTTCTCGTCCAAAGATTTTTACCCATAATCTATTTTTTAGCAAAATCTACACCGACTCTAACAGGATGCCCGAAAGCATGATTGGCAATTCTTTGTGTGTAATTTGGTCTGATTGTTGTGATATAGGATAAAGTAGTATAGTCAAAATCAGCTCCTTTAGGTGCATTGGTTTCTATTCTAGTTATTTCAATATTATTATCTGTTATTTTATGATTAGTTACATGATATAATACTGGTTTTATATAAACAGGTTTGTATAAAAATTGTTCAAAATATTCTTTTTCTAAAATTGAGTTTTGAAGTTCTTTTTTTAGACTTTCTATTTCTGTAAGATTTTCTTCTTCCAATGCATCAGTTTCATTTTTATCACTTTCAGGTGCGATCCAAGAAACGACCTTTTTATTTGGCAGAAAACTAATAAATGCAGTGTCTCCCATTTTTAAGGCTAGTTCTGTTTTTATTGGATTGCCTTTTGCAAAATAAAAATTGTTTTGTATTTTAGAAGGTCTGTAGCAGTCGCATAAGGCAGTAATGCAGATATAATAATTGTTTTTATTATCAACAAAAACATCTCCAAAATTTAAAGATCTTAGATTTTCTGGAACTAAACTCTTTGTAATAATTGAGTTGTAGAATACATTCATATGAAATAAAGCATCTTCAGATGGCTCTTCTATATTTATTGATTCGTTGTCTAAAAATTCCTGATTTAACAATGATAATTTTGCAGTTCTTAAACTCATTGAGGCATGTTCAATAAGTAGATTTTTGATTAAATGTTTAAAAGGTTCATCCGAATCTTCTTTTTTAATGATATTCTTTCTATGGGCTAGAAGCGCATTTCGAGTTATTTTTAAAAGATTTGTATCTATAAAAGAGCTATTTTGAGAAAATATACTTTGCATTTCAAATCCCAATAATTGAGTAAAACTTTCATTACTTGAAGATATTTGATTAGAAAACCTCTCAATTAAGCTAGATGAATCTACATCCGCATCTTCTTCTTTGTTTTTTTGAATTATGGTTACTAATGTGTTATCTATCACCAAAGAGTTGGTTTCGGGAGAAATTATAGTTGGTTTTAGTAACTCTTTTTCAGGCTTATAGTATGCAGTATTGAGAGCAAATTTTGATAGCTTAAGAGCTTCAAAAATATTTGTCTCATCTGTAGCAGTCATTAGAACTTCGATCAAATTTACACCAGAATCATTTTTTTTAAGTTTAGGTATTAATTTAGAAATTGATTCTTTTTTAAAAATATTAAATTCACTAAATATAGGGTTTAAAAAATCTTCATATGCAGTAATTTGCTCTGCTACACCACGAAAATAAGACTCATTTTTCCCACTAAAATAACAGTATAAATTTTCATAGACAAAGTCAATTCTTGGATTAGAGGTATAAATAGCACAAAAATGAATGTTATTTTGTGATATTACATCTTTCAACATTTTTAATGAGTAATCAGATCCTTCTTCTCCATCTAAGTTCCAATCAAGAAGAACTAAATCTCTTCCTTCAAACAAGTACTTTTTTAAATCCATTTTGTTTTCGTCACCAGAAACAAATTTGTGAACTGATAATGAGATTCCATTTAATTTAAAGTTATTATAAAGGGATTTTGATAAATTACCTTCATAATTGCTATTATCTTCAGGTGAAGTATAAAAGGGCCAAGCTTTTTCATCAATAAAGATTGCTGATTTAATGTGGTTTTTAACAATGTCTAATGCAATTTCAGGATAACTCATAAATTTAATTTAAAGGCTTAATAACAAAACAAGCACCATTTAACGAATTGTAATTTTTATTATTTGTTGCATAAATGTCAAAATAACATTCATTCAAACTTTGTTTGGAAAGATATAAACCAATGCCTCTTCCATTTGGTCTATTCGAATAAAATAGCTGAAAAATCTTTTCTAGACGATGTTCTTCTATTTTTTGCCCTGAATTAATAATTAAAATTTCATCGCTATCTTTGAAATAATCAAATTTTATATGTTTTGAATTTGAATTTCTTACCCAATAGAAAGCATTGTTAACTATATTAATGAAAACAGTATGAATAATTGGCTCTTTGATATTGATAATATGGTTTTCGAATGATGTTGTTAGTTCAAAAGTTACATCACTTGAGCTAATTTTCGAAGCAAAAAACTTTTTCAAGTAATTAAAAATGGAACCACAATCTATATCTTTTGAAACGACACCTGAAATGCGGTAAAGAGGTGAAAGTAAGGCATACTTATCTTCTAATTGTTTAAAATTCTGCTTTAAAAATTTGAATTGTTCAAGATCAGTAAATAAATTATCGTTACTTAATCTGTCAATGGAATGATTTATTTTTGCATATAACTGATTAAATTCGTGATCGATAATTTCTACGGCAATCCCGAGTTGAGCAGTTTCTCTGGTTTGCTCCCACTGATATTTTATACTATCATATTCTGCTTTGTATGCACCTTGAACTAATTCTTCATCAATTTCAAAACTTAATTTATTAAGATGTTCAATTAACGGAAGTAATTCTTTGATAATTTGCTCTCTTAAGAATTCAAATTTATTACTGATATTTTCTGATTGAAACTTTACACTTTCTTTTGAGTCAATTGAATTGACTATATTTTCTTTATTAATGTTAAAATCTTCTAGTATTCTTTTGGATCGTAACGAATAGTCACTTAATAAAGAATCAAATTTTGTTTTTAAAACTTCTCTATTATCGGAGATTAATCGCTCAAGAGTTCCATTAAATTTTTGAAAATTTTTAGTAAATTCTATCTTTAATTCTTTTACTTCTAATTTTTCTTGAACTTTAATCATTAACTGTGCACTATCTTTTTTAATGTTGTCATTAAAAGAAACAAGCTTGTTTTCAAATTTATCTAAACGATCTAATTGCATGTCTGTTGGCTTGTATCGCTTCGGTATTTTTGGTAAAAGATTTTTATATTCTATATCTAAAGTGTGTAATCTGTCCAAAATATTTTCAATATCTGAATAAAGAATATTTTGAGCATTAGTTTTTTCTTCTAATTGTTTTAATAAATTCTTATATTCATTTTGGTATTCCTCTAGTCTATCTGAATATGTGTTTAAGGATTTTGTAAAAGCGACCTTCTCAGCAATTTCTCTTTTTTTATCTTCTTTTAATGCTTTTGATTGTTCGTTTATTTGGGCTTTTTTATCTAGAAAGATTGATTGTTTGGCTTTATCTCCAAAATATTCATTAGCTAAATCAATAAAGAAAGCAATTAAATCGGACTCAAAAGCTCTATAAGGAGCATTATTAATTAACCCTTCACGGCTTGATTTATCTTTTAAATTAAAATTCTCATTTCTTGAGAGCCCAATATATCCAAACATTCGGCGATAAGAAAAGAAACCAGTACTGGCTCTCTTGGACCTTCTTTCTTCAAATCTTAAGAAATCAACATTTGGCCTTCCATAAGGTAGTACTCTAAAATTATCTCTATAAATGTAAAGCCCACCATAATTCGTAACCTTCGTTTTTATTTTTGCAAAACTTTCATTTTCAAGTTTTGAAGAGTCTTCATCTCCTTGACTATAACCCAATTTAAGTGGGACATTTCCATAATAATTCCGAGGATCTTTTTTTCGAGGATTTGTATAGTTATGATTTATGTATTCGTCGTAAATTTTAATTTTGCCATTAAAATTACCAGCTCCATCAAATATACCATCAATAATGATATCGGCAAATTCATAATCTTTAGGTTCGAAAAAGTTGCCTTGTGAGGTAAGAAAATCATAAACCTCATTTTCTTTTTTGAAAATTGGAATAGTTGTGTTTATAGGAGATTTTTCGTCTTTAAAAACATTTGTAAAACCAGAGAGGCTTGAAAGAACAAACATCCTGTCTTCTATTTTATCTTCATCAGAATTTGTTAGTTCAACAATTTGGTCTATTGGTTCAAAAATTATAAATTTTGTTCCATTACTATTTTTAAGATTAATAATATCATTTATAATTTTTTCTTCTAGAAATTTTGGAATAAATGATTTAGTTACAGAAAATTCAATTTCTTTTTTTAGTTTTAATTGATCTCCCTCTTCCCATATTAAATTTCCATTAATGTCGTTTTCTTTCGAGAAATTTTTTAGAAAAGATTTTTTGAGCTTTTCAAATATTTCAATAAAATGACTTGTAGAGTCAATATTTTCAACAGGGATGTCAACATCATCTAAAAATAAATTATAATTTTCCAATAGTCGCCAATCGAAAAATAGGGCCTGTAGTGGATGTCCTTGTTTTTTAGTTAGCATGAGCATTGGATTACCTAGGAAAGCTACTGATAATCTTCCAATTCCTTTTTCGCCAGCTTTTATTCGAGGAGCTTTCCATAGTGTTTCTTCGCTTTCTTTTTCTTCAAGTGTGGCTCTGCTTTTAGAGTCTGTTCCTAATACCAGCCACTTCTCAAAAATATCATTTCTAGACATTCCTTTTCCGTCATCGGTCATTATAAATAACGGATTATTTAAGTCTTTATAGCCAGTGAGATAAATTTCAGCAGTTAAGTTATCCGCATATGCGTCGTAACCATTTTTCCATAGCTCGGTTATAGCTGTTGGCAAATCGGCTATTTGGCCTTTTCCTAATAAATCTACTGCTCTAGCTTTGGTTCTAAATTGCATCTAGATGATTTTTTATTATTGATTCTCCAATACATTTTGCATATTTTGGAGGGACTGCATTGCCAATTAGTCGGGCAATAGCAGAAGTGCTTGTTCCATGAAATTTGTAATGTTTCGGAAATGATTGTAATGTTGCCCCTTCACGTAAAGATAAAGCTCTGTTTTCTTCAGGATGCGCAAAACGACCGTTTGATATACTGAAAAACTTTGTGGTTATAGTTGGTGAAGGTCTGTCCCACCATAAACGACCAAAAGTATCTTTAAACCAATGGTCTTTTCCTATAAAACATGGTAACTGTAATTCAGGATCATTTGCAAAACCAAGCCTGTCTCCGCCGTCTTTTTTAATTTTTTCTAATCTTCTTTTATTAAGTTTAGAGACAGTTGGAACTGTATGAATAAATTCTGTATTGTCTTTATGACCATCATTAATTTTGGCAAAACCATTTGATTCCCCGATAACATCTCTCACAGTAACTTTTTTTCCTTCTTTTTTTATTGGATTTATCTTTTCCGTAGTTACACGATTTGCTATTAGGGTAAATCTTCTTCTACTTTGAGGAACTCCATAATCAGCGACATTATGAACTTCAAAGTGAACTACGTAGTTGTTTTTCTCTAACCAAATTATAAAATCTTCTAAGCCACTTTCATTTTTCTTTCTAAGAACACCTGGGACATTTTCAACTACTACGTATCCTGGATTAAAGTATTTTACAAATCTGGCGAATTCTATTAAAAGATTTGCGGATTTTGTGGATTTATCCCTATTGGTATTTATAATGCTCCAAAATTGACAAGGACTGCAACCAATCAAAATTAAATCATCATCATGCTTATTTAAATTTAATTTCGCTTCAAGCTCATCTTCTTTTAGATTAAAAACATCAGCATTAATAAATTTATTTTCACCAATATTTGCGTCATAGGTCTTTCTACAATTTTCTTCATTATCAATTCCTGCTAGAACATTTATACCAGCCTCTAGCATTCCATAACTCATACCACCGCCGCCACAAAAAAAGTCAACTGCTTTTAAAGTGTTAGTTTTATTCTCCATAATTAAATAATTCTTGAATGTTTACTTCAAGTGTGTTTTCAAATTTCCAATGATTAGTAACGAAAGATTTCAATTTTAGTTAAACGATATTTATTTGTAATATTTTTCTTTCAAATATATTAATAAATAAAATTCTATTAAAACTGAAGTAATTAATTTTAAAACAAATATACTTTATTAACTAAATACATTCGTTATGGAAAACCGTAATAACTTTAAAATTTTATATAGACAAGTGTATTAATAAATAACAAACCGTAATAGAGTATATATACGGATTTTTATTAAAATCACTTATTTTTCTTCCCCTTATCCTTCTTCCCCCACTTAATTTTCATTTTCCCGCCATCATCAACCGCAATTAAATGCAGAACAATGCCGCGGTCGCGAACGGCGTCGCGTTCGGCTTTGGTGGCGAGTTTGGCATCGTCTTTTGAGTTTCGGAGTGGGATGGTGAGGGCTAAATTAGTGCCGCGGCCAAAGGAATAAACACCTTCGGCATCGAAGTTGAGAACGCTGGAACTTATGGTTAGTTTGTTGACATCTACCTGTTCCCCGCGAAGTTTGAAATCGCCAGATAAATCACTGAAAGTGATGTTTTTGACATCACGAAGCGGAAAAGCAAATTTCCCTACTTTCATAATAGGCTCAAAGTTTACTAAAGCGCCTTGACCGACATTGAAAGTCAGATTTCCGTGCATCGAATTCGGAATTAATTCGCCATTGCCATTGATTAAACCGGTTACATTGGTATTGCTGGTAAGTTTTCCGTGGATATTATTTGGAGAAAAAGATTTGATTCCGAAGTTGCTAAAGGACTTTAGAAAACTGGTAATATCCACCTGATTGACCTGTGCGTTTGAGGCGAAACTATAATTTTTGCCAGTTGGAGAAAGTGTTGTACTAAAATTAATGCTTCCGCCACAAGTTTGCAGCGAACCGTTTTTAATCACCAATCTGGAATCGATCATCTGAATTTGCGCTTTGGTATTGGTTGCGGTCAATTTATTGTATGTGATTTTATCGGCTTTGAGGTTAATGTCAACAATGCATTTTTCGATGGCAGTTCGCAACTGATGCGACATAGATGGTTTTTTTGACGTTACTTTCTTTTTTTGTGAAGTAGCCAGAACGCCCAGAAACTGTTTGACATCGATACTTGGGCAATAGATATTCCAGTTTACGACCATTTTTTCTGGAGCATCGTAATAGAGATTGAGGAAATTATTGATTTTTCCGTCTATAAAAATGGTGTTGTTTTTATGTTTATAGGCAATTTTATTAATGATCAAAGCTTCTTGTGTAAACTCAAGTTGCACGTTGATTTTTTCGGCATGAATGTTTTTTGGAATAAAATGAAAGGAAACATTTTTAACGTCTACATTGCCAATAAAACGCGGTTTGGTGATGTATAAATTGACAATATCAAACTGAAATTTAAGATTGAGCGTGGCGTGACCTTCGGTAAAATGAATCCATTTTTCGGTGTTTTCTTCGTTAAAAACAGGAAGGTCAAAATCAGAATTTACAACTCCGGTTGCCAGTGGTTTTTCGAGATTGTTGATCGATAATTGTGCAATTTTAAGCGGAACATTTCTGTATTTTGCAGAAAAACGCGTTAAGATTACAGCTGAATTCGCGTCGCTAAAACCTTCCATTGGTTTGAAATTATTGGTAAAAATACCTTTGAAATTACAATCGGTCAATAATCCGTCCGGAATACTCAATTCGTTATTGTGAACTTCGGCCTGAACGACAATTCGCGGATCACCTTCGGCATTAAAATTGCCTTTGATGTCGCAGTTCACATCGATTTCTTTTTTTAAATTAAAGTGGTTCAGTTTTGAACTTATGTTTGCCGACAATAAATTCGAAGCGTTTTGCCATAAAATCGTAGTGCCGATATTGATGCCGAACAACGCGCTTCCTTTGGCTAAATTAAAAAAAGCCACAATATCAAATGCATCAGATCCAATTTTCAGGCCTTTGGTTTTTACGTCTATTTTTTCTTTTTCAGCAGAATAAGAAACATCAAAAGTTCCTTTAAGTTGTTTTTGTTTGGCAAAACTGCCGTGAACAGTATTAAAGGCCAAACTGTTAATTTGTGTATCCAGAAATACGTCTGTATGCCAGTCGTCGCCATCATAATCTACTTTCGATTGTAAACTGGCTACATCAAAATCAAATAATTTATGTCCAATTCGATTGTCTAAAGTAAAATGGACTTTGCTGAGGTCGACCTGGTCAATTGTGGTTTCAGTATCCGTTTTATTTTCGGGTGTTTTTTTCTTCTTTGGTTTAAAAATATCTGAGTTCGAATACCCATTTTCGGCTTTATAAAGATAAATTTGGGCGTCGTTGATCAGGATTTTATGAATGTTGATTTCTTTCTGCAATAAGCTCCAAACGTTTAAGCGCACTTCTATTTCTTTGGCTTTTAGTAAAGTATGTTTGTGAGTTTTCCATTGTTTGTCTTTAAGCTCAACGTCTTTTAAGGCCAGAGTGAAATTCGGCAATCCGGTTAAAAATTTATATTGAAAATCGCCAATATGAAAATCGCCATTTATATTATCGTTGATTTTAGTATTGATTTTGGCCATTATCTCGGTTTTGTTCCGATTGAAATAAATGGACAATCCGCCACCAGCAAGCAACACTAATGCGATAAGTCCTAAAACGAAAAAACCAAAACGTTTAGCGTATTTTTTAAAACGAACCGATTGCAAAAAGAGTTGCATTTTATGTAAAGTTTCTTTCATCTGGACGAATTTTCTTAATCATTAAAGATAATACAAAAAATTAAGTAATTTTAAGAATTTGGTTTTCAATTTATTAGAAGATAAAACGTTATGAATAACCAACATGTTAATTATATAACTATTGACAATGCATTTATAATCAAAACTAATTTGGGAATGGTGTTTCATTCGTATTTAATTTTTAAATTTGTACTCTAGTTTGAAGATTAATAATTCAGACATAATTTAAACCTAAGATATTATGGCATTAGCAATAACAGATGCTACTTTTGACGAAGTAGTTTTAAAATCAGATAAACCAGTAATGGTAGATTTTTGGGCAGCATGGTGCGGTCCTTGTAGAATGGTTGGACCAATCATCGACCAATTAAGCGACGAATACGCAGGTAAAGTTGTTGTTGGTAAAGTAGATGTAGATGCAAACCAGGAATTCGCTGCAAAATATGGTGTGCGTAACATACCAACCGTTTTGGTTTTTCATAACGGTGAAGTAGTAGGAAAACAAGTAGGAGTTGCTCCGAAACAAACCTATGCAGATAGTTTAGACGCTTTGTTGTAATCGTAAGATTATGATTTATATAAAAAAGGTTTGGCGAAAGTCAAGCCTTTTTTATTGGAATAAACTTTTGGGGAAGGTTTTTTAAACACATAGAGACATAGATATTAGCGGCTTAAAAAAAGGCATTTCATTAATTTAAACAAACATAGTATTACGTAAGCCTATTAGTTTAATTATTCTCATGAATTTAATGATACCTGCCTAATGTTTGTTTAAATAAGTGAAACGCCTCTATACACAAAGAAAAACCTATGTTTCTATGTGTTAAATAAAATAGTAAATTTTGAGGGATAAAGCCAGATTTTTACAAAGGCTATGTTTGTTAAAACAAGTGAAACGCCTTTACACACAAAGAAAGACCTATGTCTCTATGTGTTTAAAAATGATCGTAAATGTTGTTCCGCTTTCCGGTTTTGAAATTACTTCGATTTTGCAATTAATTGCCGTTGCTAAATCCCGAATTAAATGCAGCCCTAAACCTGATTTGATTCCTATAACTTCTGAATCATCATATAAGGCTTTGAATTTTTCCTGTGTTCCGCCCGGACCGTTGTCGGTTATGGAGAGATAGGTTTGATTGTCTTTTTGCCAGGCTTTCCAGATTATTTTCCCGTTTGCGGTTTTGTCGAGTGCTTTAATGGCGTTTCCGGTTAGGTTTCGGATGATGGTTTTAAGGTAATTTTCATCGGTATTTATAATGATGTTTTCAGAATCTTTAAATGAAATTTTGATATTTTCAACGCTAGCAAAATGTTTTTGTGTTTCCTCAAATAAAGCAGCAATCGGAAAGGGATGAAACTGAGGCTTAAAGTTTTCCATCTGACCTTTGCTCCACAATAAAATATCTTCCATAGACGATAATAAATTCTCGGCTCCGGAAATAACTTTCGTCTGCATTCTTAAAGCCATTGCTTCGTCAATTAATTCCGGATTTTCTTTTTGAAGATGTAAAAAGTGAATCAAATTCGAAACCGGACTTCGCAAATCGTGATTTAAAATCGCAAAGAAACGGGCTTTTATTTTATTGGCTTCATCCAGTTCCTGATTTAAAACTTGTAGTTTCTGATTGGTTTTTTTTCGGTCATGATTTTGTTTGAACAGCAATAATCCTATAACGGCAACGAGTGCTAATCCGGAAATTAAATACAACCGTTGTTTTTTGGCTTCGGCAATCTGAATGTTTTTGATCGTATTTTGCGAAGAAAGGTTTTTTATTTCCTGTCCTTTTGTTTTGTTTTGATAACGGGCTTCAGCATTGGCAATATTTTGTTTTGCTGATTCCTGCAGCATTTCATCATTAAACGTGGTGTAAATTTCATTATAATGAAAAGCTTCTTTCCAAAGTCCAAGCGCAGCATAACTTTGAGATAGTTTTTTATTAATGTTTATAAAAGATTCCTTGTCGTATGTGAGCGCATTTTGAGAAGCTTTTTTTAGAATTTCGATAGCATTTTGGTATTCACCTTTTTCATATAGAACCCTTCCCATAATGGCATTTGCTTCCATCAGAATATCTTCATCATTGGATTTCTGAGCCAGTACAATAGCTTTTTTAGCATAATTAAAGGCAGTATTTGTTTGACCTTCGTTTGCATAATATTCAGATACGCTTCGGTTAGCAAAACTCAGATTAAGAAATAAAGAATCTTTTTTAGAGGGAAAAGTATAGGTTAAATTGTAATATTTTTGAATGCTGTCAAGGTTTTTCAAAGGAACAAAACACTGTAAATAATAATTGCATGAAAAAGCACTGATGTATGGAGAGGTTTTAATAAAAGGCTGCGCATAATTTAAATACTCAATGGCTTTATTGTACTGTTTCATTTTAGTATATGCCGCAGCAATCTGACTATACGATACGCCAATAGTTTCATCGTTGGGAACACTTTTTTTAAGCAGTTTTTTATAATTAATGGCTTTTAACTGATAACTGATAAATATTTCATATTGAGCATTATCTAAATAATATTCACCCAGACTGCCGTATAGAACAGATTTTGTGTATGTACTTTTTGTAGTGTCCAGAACTTGCCCGATATACTTTATGAGTTCTTTTCTTTTTGAAGTTTCGTTAAGGGCATAATACGTATAACTAAGACGCATTAAAGCAGAAGTTTCATTTTTAAGGTGTCTGGCTTTTTTCGCATATTGTAATGCGATTTCATAATTGATCATCGCCTCTTTATTCTGATTGTTATTGAATTCGTAGGCATTTCCTTTTAAGAAGTAAAATCTTGATTTATAGGCGAGATGATTTTTAGAAAGTTCAATTCCTTTTTGTGCAACAGTTATCAGTTTGGGATAGTTTTCAGCATCTAAAATCTGATTGGTGTATTTTAACCATGCTTTTAGTTTTTCTGCTGTCGTTTTATATCGCGTTAAATTAGGTTCTTGCTGTGCAAAAACAGAAACGGTGATTAAAAACAGCAACCAAAAACTGATTTTCTTCATCTAGATCAGGTTTAGGTTTTCTTTATAGCTTCTTCCCACTGGAATTGAAACATTATTGTTTAAAATAATTTCGGTCGAATTCATTTTCTGAATAAACTGTTTTTGGACTGCATAGCTTCTGTGAATTCTAATAAACGATTGAAAATGATCTTCTTTCAAAAGATTTCCAATACTTGATAAAACGCAATGCCTTTTTTTATTGGTGATAATCAAAGTGTAATCTTTTAAGGCTTCGAGATATAAAATTTCGTGCAGTTTTACTTTTGTCTGTTCGTGGCCTTCTTTAATATAAATAGTATCACCGCCAATACTGGCTTCAAAAAGAGAAGCTTTGAGTTTAACTTCCATAAATTCTTCAATCCTGCTTACGGTTTGCGAAAAGCGATCGAGTTTTAATGGTTTTACGATAAAATCGAGTGTTTCGATTTCAAAACTTTCTACAGCATGTTCCGAATGCGCGGTTATAAAAATACAAACCGGGACTTCTAACGCTTTTTTACGGAACTCAATTCCGCTTAAACCCGGCATATCAATATCGAGAAACAAGATATCAATGTCTGTGGTGTCAATAAAAGGAAGTGCCTCTTCAGCCGATTCAAAAACGCCCAAAATATCCAGAACAGGAAATTTTTTGGCAAACGACAATACTGTCAGCCTGTCAATTTCGTCGTCGTCAACGATAATACAAGAGTATTTTTTGGTCATTTATTTAGTTTTTGCGTCGTCTGTCTATTTTAAATGTCGTCTGTCTATTAGTAGTTTTTAGGCCGATTTTAATCCTGCAAATTTGCCTTGTAATATTTCATCAGTGAAAAATAAAATCCAATTTATAATCCTTTTGAGTTTTACAAAAATAATGTTATTGAATTAAAAAAGAATCATTTAACGAATTTTAAAACTAAATTATTATGAAAATTTTAAAAACCATTTTAACTCTATTTTCTATCGCAATTTTCGCTGCTTCTTGCAGTAGTGATGATGGAGTTGACGGAACTAACGGAACTAACGGAGTTGACGGACAGCCAGGAACACCAGGAACGGCAAATGTTATATATAGTGCATGGATAAATGCTCCTGCAGCCGCAGCAGAAACGGTAGACGGAACTTCCGGAATGTCTACAACAATTAATGCGCCGCAACTATCAGAAGACATTCTTGCCAAAGGGACCATATTGGTTTATGTGTCTTTTGGATCAGGAACTTTTTCATTGCCTTATACCTCAACAGCAGGTGGATTTGTTAATACGATAACCGCTATTTCTTCTTCTAAAAAAATCAAATTATTCCGCTTTAGACATGACGCAGGAGGAACTGTTAATATTCCAACCTCACTATCATGGCGCTATATTTTGATTCCGGGTGGTGTTGCTGCAGCGACAGCAAAAACAATAAAACCGGATTATGCCAAAATGAGTTACGAAGAAGTTTGTGCGCATTTCAATATTCAACCTTAATTTTTTTAAATAACGTAATCAATAAACCAGATAAGAACACTAAAATTATATTATTATGAAATTTTTAAAAATCCTTTTTACCCTTTTAGCAGTTGCCTTATTTACTGTTTCGTGCAGCAGCGACGACGACAAAGACACCGTTAAGTATAATGAAGAAAATCCGTTAGACGCTTATATGGCGGGATCAGGATTTAGCCAAAAAGCTGTCGATGTAAAAAACTCAGGAATTTATGAATATGGTTTCAGCTTTAAGCCAACCGTAACCGGAAAAATAAAATCTTTGATTGTAAAAATTCCGGATGTAAATAATGCATTAAGAATTACTATTTGGGATGTGGCAACGAAGACCGTTATAAAATCGGAGACTATTAACGTTCCGACAGCGAATGTTACTGTAGAAAAAACTATTGCTCCTATTGCTTTAACGAAAGATAAGGAATACTTTTTTACCGTAAACAGCGACGACTGGATTAACAGAACAAAAACCGACGGATCTGCAGTGACTTACCCTATAGTAGCCGGAAACATTACAATTACGGGTTATGCTTATATCTCAAGCACGGCGGCAGAAACTATTTTTCCAACCAATGCGCGTAATACCTATTACGCAGGTGATATGACTTTTAAATTTCAACAAACGGAGTAATTTGTTTTTTATATAGTTTGAATTAGTAGTTTTGAAGGTTTGACGTAAGTCAGGCCTTTTTTATTGCGATAGATTAAAGAGGGCCAAGATTTTCCGCCACGAATTCACGAATTTTATTTTATACAATTGTTTTAAAAAATAATTCGTGAATTCGTGGCGGTTTTTTTAAACAACAGACGGAATATCTTCCAGAACCAATCCTTTTTTTTTATTTTTAACGAATCTTATATTCTTAAAAATGAAAATCCGCTACAGCTTTCTTTGTCTTTTTACTTTTATTACAATTGGTTTTTCTCAGTCGAAACAAAAAGGAAATCTTGTTTTAGAAAATGGTGTTTCAGAGCAAATGGCCGTTTTTCGCAAACAGCAAATCTCCAATGTTTCTTATGGATTGTCTTTTGAAATTCCGAATCAGAGAGAGCAGGATATTATTTCCAGTTTAAATTTAGAATTGATCGTTTCAGATTTGAGTCAGCCTTTGTATTTGGACTTTAAGGAGAAATCGGAGAATATAAAATCAGTTTCAGCAAACGGGAAAAATATAGCCATTTTGCACGAAAAAGGACATGTTGTTATTCCGGCTGAAAGTTTGATTTCAGGAAAAAATACAATTACCATTTCTTTTATTGCAGGTAATTTATCTTTAAACCGCAACGACGATTTCTTATATACTTTATTGGTTCCGGATCGCGCGAGTACTCTATTTCCGTGTTTCGATCAGCCGGACATTAAGGCGACTTATAAACTGAGTTTGACGGTGCCAAAAGATTGGACGGTTTTGGCTGGCGCCGATGTCAAAGAGAAAGTCGAAAAAGGGGATTTTACAACTTATACTTTTGGAGAATCCGACAAAATGAGCACGTATCTATTTTCATTTGTTGCTGGTAAATTCAAAAGCGTCACACAAAAACCGGGCAATTTAGAAATGACCATGTTGTATCGCGAAAATAATCCGGAGAAGATTCAGGTTAGCACCGATACGATTTTCAAATTGCATGAACAATCATTAGAATTCTTAGAAAAATATACCAAACAAAAGTTTCCTTTTCAGAAATTGGATTTTGCTTCAATTCCGGTTTTTCAATATGGCGGAATGGAACATATTGGCGCCATTCAATACCGAGAATCGACTTTGTTTTTGGACAACAGCGCAACCGACAGCGAGAAATTAGACCGTGCGAAACTGATTGCGCACGAGACTTCGCACATGTGGTTTGGCGATTTGGTAACAATGAAATGGTTTGATGATGTCTGGATGAAAGAAGTCTTTGCGAATTTTATGGCAGACAAAATCATGAATCCGATTTTCCCGAAAGTGAATCATAATTTACAGTTTTTTAGCGCACATTATAGTAACGCTTACGCGGAAGACCGTTCATTGGGTACACATCCGATTAAGCAGCATTTAGCCAATTTGAAAGATGCCGGTTCTCTTTACGGCGCTATAATTTATAACAAAGCGCCCATTATGATGCGCCAGTTGGAAGCTTCGATGGGAAAGGAAGCTTTTCAAAAAGGAATCGAGAAATACATTCAAAAATACGCGAACAGTAATGCTGACTGGAATAATTTAGTTGAAATTCTGGATGCCGAAACACCGCTCGATATGAAAAAATGGAGTGAAGTTTGGGTAAATAAATCCGGAAGAGCGATTTTCTCAGACAAAATCGAATATGATTCTAAAAATCGAATCAAAAGCTTTGAAATTATTCAAAAAGCAGAAGATAAATCTAACAATATCTGGCCTCAGGTTTTTCAGATTGGGTTAGTTTATGTAGATAATGTGAAGGTTTTAAACGTCAATATAAAAGATAAAAACCTTCTTTTGAAAGAAGCAGTCGGACTTGAAAAACCGATGCTTGTCGTTTATAATTATAATGGTTTTGGATACGGTGTTTTTCCGCTTGACGGGAATCATTTAAATGCTATTTCAACATTGAAAGATGAGGTTGCGAGAGCTTCTTCTTATAGTAATCTTTATGAAAATATGTTGGTTGGAAATGTTTCGCCAGAAAAAGCTTTTGATTGTTTCTTGAAAGGAATTCAAACAGAAGAAAATGAATTGGTTTTAAGAATTGCTTCTAATAATCTGAATTCGGTTTTTTGGAAATTCCTGACAGAAAAGCAACAGCATAAAGTTAAGCAACAACTTGAGGCTATTTTATACGAAAGATTGCAAACGAATTTGACAAGCAATATCAAAAAAACGTTATTTAATTTATTCAGCTCAATTGCTTATTCTGATTCGGCGAAAGCCAAATTATATCAGATTTGGAATAAAGAAACGATGATTTCGAATTTGAAATTAAACGAAGACGATTACACGAATATTGCGATGAATCTGGCCATTTTTAAACATGAAAAAGCAGCTGAAATTCTGGAGAAAACCAGAACAACTATTACAAATCCAGACAAACAAAAGCGATTTGAGTTTTTATTGCCGTCATTATCAAAAGACGGATCGGTTCGAAATGCTTTTATGGAATCGCTAAAAGACGATAAAAACAGAGAAAAAGAATCATGGGTTTCTGTTGGTTTGGCGAATTTCCATCATCCTTTGCGTCAAGAAAGTGCGCAAAAATATATCCGATTTTCATTAGATTTAGTTGATGAAATTCAGCGAACCGGAGATATTTTCTTTCCGAAAGATTGGCTGAATAATACGGTTGGGAAATATTCTTCGAAATATGCTTTTGATGAAGTACAGCGTTTCTTAAAAGAAAACCCTAATTTTAGTCCGATATTAAAACGAAAATTATTGCAGGCGACAGACGGTTTGTACCGCGCCCAAAATATTAAAAAAGAAACCGAATGAAAATTGAATCGGAAATAGAGAAAGTCTCCAGTTTTCAGCATCTCGAAATGCTGGCGAATCAGGTTGTAGAAGGTTTTATATCCGGAATGCACAAGAGTCCGTTTCATGGATTTTCAGCTGAATTTGCTGAACATAAAGTTTATAACGCCGGAGAAAGCACCAAACATATTGATTGGAAATTATTTGCCAAAACGGATCGTTTGTACACTAAACGTTTTGAGGAAGAAACCAATTTACGTTGTCATCTTATTGTAGATAATTCGTCGTCGATGCATTATCCGGAACTGAAATCGAATCAGCCTTTTTATGAAAAGAAGATTGGTTTTGCGGTTTTGGCTTCGGCAGTTTTGATGAACATTTTAAAGAAACAGCGTGATGCCGTTGGGTTAAGCGTTTTCTCAGATAACTACGAATATTACGCTCCCGAAAAAGGGAGTGATCGTCATCATAGAATGTTGCTTAATAAACTGGAGCAATTATTAGAACAGCCAAAAGTCAAAAAAAGCACGGATACCATTACATATCTGCATCAGATTGCAGAGAAAATGCACCGTCGTTCTATGATTATTCTGTTTACGGATATGTTTCAGTTCGAAGACGATGAAAAGCTTTTTAATGCCTTGCAACATCTTAAACACAACAAACATAAAGTAGTTTTGTTTCATGTCGTAGATCATGAAACCGAGTTGAAATTCGATTTTGATAATACACCAAGGAAGTTTATCGACGTAGAATCAGGCGAAGAAGTATCAATTTTTGCTGATAATGTCAAAATAGAATATGAAAAAAGGGCAGAAGCTTACTTTAAAAACCTGGCTTTAACCTGTGCAAAGAACCAAATTAAGTATGTTCCGGTGAATGTTGGCGATAATTTTGAAAAAATCCTGACTACATATTTAGTTGAAAAACAAAACTTTGGCTAAGGATTTAAAAATATATTTAATTTTTTTTAGCAAAACACTTGCAGAAATGAAATTCTGTACTATCTTTGCAACCGCAATAACGCAGAGGTTTGGTAGTTCAGTTGGTTAGAATACATGCCTGTCACGCATGGGGTCGCGGGTTCGAGTCCCGTCCAGACCGCAATATTGGGAAAAGCCTTTCTTTTAAGAAAGGCTTTTTTGCCCAAAAACGGTATCTAAGATTAGTTGTGTTGTTTGCTACGACTTTGTAACTCGTAGCTGGTTTAGTAGTTAGACCAATGAAAAGCTTTCCACTTTTGTGGATGGCTTTTTTGATTTACGACACTTTTGATTTTTTGGTTTAACCGCAAAGAGCGCTAAGATTTACGCAAAGGTTCGCAAAGTTTATATATAGCTTTGCGAACCTTTGCGCTTTTAGCCTTGCGTTCTTTGCGGTTAAATCGCGGCTTTTTTGTTTTTCAAAGTTGAAATTTAGAATTTAAAAGATTGGAATTTAACCAATTAAAAATTTCTCAATTTTTATTCCTAAAAACCCTTGCAGAATCAAAGTTCTGTTGTATTTTTGCACTCACAATAACGCAGTTGGTTTGGTAGTTCAGTTGGTTAGAATACATGCCTGTCACGCATGGGGTCGCGGGTTCGAGTCCCGTCCAGACCGCAAT
>NZ_JBXARK010000009.1:268915-282904 GCF_058808175.1 Flavobacterium sp. GW821-FHT11G01
ATATTGGAAGAAGCCTTTCTTAACGGAAAGGCTTTTTTGTTTTTTATAGGGATTTAGAATTTAACCGCAAAGAGCGCTAAGATTTACGCAAAGTTCGCAAAGTTTATATCCACATAGCTTTGCGAACTTTGCGTTTATGAGCGCAATCTTAGAAAAAATCCTTGCGTGCTTTGCGGTTAAATTTCTTCCTATCTTTATATTATGGAACAATCAACTTTTAAAGTCGACAAATATTACATCAAGAAAGTAGATGCTGATAAAAAAAGCATTTACTGTCATCATGATATAATGGGCGAATTATTTGTTCCATGGCATAAACACGATAAAGCACAAATGTTATATGCCGAAGGCGATGTGGTTTTTGTGACAACCGAAACGAAGTCTTACTTTTTACCCGCAAGACATTTTATCTGGATTCCGGCGGGTTTGGAGCACAGTATTGAACCAAAGTCGGAACATGTGATGATGCGAAATCTATATTTTCCGGTTGAGAAAGATGAAAACGAGTTTTATAAAAACGAAGGTATTTATCCGGTCAACAATTTACTGCTTCAAATGATGCTCTTTACCAATCAGTGGAATGGTGATTTGAAAAAAGGTTCTCCAAATTTTACCATTGCGAAAGCGATAAAAGCGATTCTTCCTCAAATTTGTACTAATAATCTACCTTTAGAATTGCCACAACCAAAAGACAAACGGCTTGGGAAAATCCTTAGACATATTGAGAATAATCTCGGCGAAACGATTTTATTTTCAGAAGTTGCTCATGAATTTGGTTACAGCGAGCGTTCTTTGTATCGCTTGTTTCAGAAAGATCTTAAAATGTCTTTCATTCAATATTATACCATCCGAAGAATCTTAAAAGCTATCGAACTTTTGTTAGAAAGAAAACTTTCAGTAAAAGAGGTAGCGCAAGAAGTTGGTTATAATAGTGTTCCAACTTTCAGCAACACATTCTTCAAAATTTTAGGACAAAGACCTTCCGATTACTTAAATAGAGAAGAGATTTTAGAAAGAAAGTAAATAGTTTTATTTCACGCAGATTAGCGAATAATTTAAACACATAGAAACATAGCTTTTTGTTGCGTTAAAAGGCGTTTCACTTGTATTAACAAACAAAGCTATGTGTAAATGATGTATCATTTATTTTAATCTTTATCCAATAAAATAAACCTATGTTTCTATGTGTTAAATAATTATTTTAATTCTGCCCATTTAAAATAAAAATCTCGTTGATCTGCTTAAATCCTTTTATCACGATAGCTATTGGGAGCGTGAAAGATCTCAAACCAAATGTATTTTATAATAAATTGTCTTTCAATGTTTTAATATATCGTTTTCGGAAAACACAATTTTAACATTTGTCCGAAATGAATATGTTATTGACTTTTTAGAATTATCAGTCAATAAAATAATGTGGGAACTTTGCACCATAAATTATTTATGTACTCATGTTCCTTAAAACAACAAATTCTACAGAAGATTGTTTTCTCAAAAGCCTGTTATTATTTCTAATTCTAATAGGATTTAATAGTGCAAAAGCTCAGGAAATTCATTCCGTTTCATTAAATGAAGCTTTGAAGCTGGCAAAAGAAAACAACAAAAAAATCCTTAGATCGCAATTAGAGACTACGCTCTCAGAACAAAACATCAAAGAAAGAAAAGAACTTCGTTTGCCGGACATCGAATTAAACGGTGAGTATTCCAGAATTACGAATATTACGGAATTCAAAGGAAGCGGTTTCCTGAATGGCAAAGAAGTCACAAAAGCAATTCCTGAAATTTATCAGGTAAATTCAACTTTTAAAATGCCAATTTATGCAGGTAATAAGATCAATAATGCCATCAAAATTGCCAATCAGGAAAGCGAAATCGCTAAAATAAAAACTGAAAAGACCGAAAATGATGTCGAGTTGGAAGTCGTGGCCAATTATCTTTCGATTTATAAAATGATGGAACTTCAGAAAATTTTTGAAGAAAACATCAAAGAAGAAAAAAGCCGATTGAAAGAAGTACAGTCGCTTCAAAAACACGGAACGGTTACAAAAAATGAAGTGATTAGAGCCGAGTTGCAGCTTTCGGATCGTGAATTAAGTGCGTTGACTAATTCCAAAAACATAAAAATTGCACTTCATGATCTGAAAACTTTAATTCAGCTTCCGGAAAACGAAGAAATAGCAATCGACACAACGTCTAATCTGGATGAAATGAACGGTTTGGATCCGTATGATTTTTATTTGGAAAAAGCTTTCACTAATGAAGAAATGCGAATCGCAAGCCAGGAATTGAATATCAAAAAAACAGAATTGCAATTGGTTAAAGGAAATTATCTGCCAACAGTAAACTTCTTTGGGAATTATGGTTTTTATTATCCAAACTATAAATTTTTTCCGCCAAATCCGTATTTGTATACTTTAGGTCAAGTGGGAATTGAGGCGAGTTTTGATATTTCTTCTTTATATAAAAACAAAACGAAAGTAGCACAAGCGAATACAAAAATCGAATGGCAACAAATGCAGTCTGAAATTATAAAAGAGGAGATTCAGGATCAGCTTTATAAAGAACATACTCAATATCAGGAAATCCTTGAAAAATTTGTGGTTGTGGACAAAGCTTTGGATTTAGCCGATGAAAACTATCGAATTGTAAAGCTGAAATACTTAAATCAATTGGTTTTAATTACCGAAATGGTTGATGCTGATAATGCTTTGCTTCAGGCGAAATACAACAAAATTTCTACCCGATTGGATGCGGTTTTAAAACATTATGAGTTGCTTCATACGGCTGGGATTATGCCTCAGAGTTAGACTTTATAGAAGAAAGAGGCAAGAAGCAAGAAGCAAGAGACAAGGCTTAGAATATAGAGAATAGAAAATAGACAAAAGATATAGAGTTTATGGTTAAGATAAAGAATGAAACTAGAAGAAACAGAACGTTTCATATACTAATAACAATAATTGCTTGTGCTTTGGTTGCGAGCGGAATTATTTTGGGAATTTGGTTTTACGTGTTCAATAGAAACCACGAAGAAACCAATGACGCGCAGGTCGAGCAATACGTAACACCAATTATGTCGAGAATTACGGGTTATGTGCAGGAAGTTCGTTTTAACGAAAATCAGTTTGTGCATAAAGGCGATACTTTAGTAATTATTGACAATCGTGAATACAAATCAAAATTGAATGTGGCGCTTGCCGATGTTCAAAATGCACAGCAAAATAGCGTTGTGGCTCAAAAAAATGCAGTTACAACGGCAAGTGCAACGGCGATTAATGAATCGCAATTAGAAGGCGCAAAATCGAATCTTTGGAAAACAAAACTGGAATACGAAAGGTATAAAGCTTTGGTAAAAGAGGAAGCGGCAACGTCTCAGCAATTAGAAAAAGTAAAAGCAGATTATGAATCGGCGCAGGCGCATTTTGATGAAATGAAAAACAGAATTCATTCGGCGACCTTAAGTACTTCTGTTGCTGAAGCGAATGTTCCGACAACACAAACAAATATTGCTTCAAAACAAGCTCTTGCTGATAATGCTGCACTATTTCTTTCGTACACGATAATTACTGCGCCTTATGATGGTTGGGTTGGAAAACGAACTTTACAGCCTGGACAATTGGTAAAAGAAGGCCAATCATTGCTTTCGATTGTAAGCAAAGAAAAATGGATTACGGCTAATTTTAAAGAAACCCAATTGCAATATTTAACCGTTGGACAGGAAGTAGAAATAAAAGCTGATGCCTTAAATGATAAAGAATTTAAAGGAATTATTACTTCGCTATCGCCTGCGAGTGGTGCAAGATTTTCATTGCTTCCTCCAGATAATGCAACAGGAAACTTCGTAAAAATCGAACAAAGAATTCCGGTTAGAATTCAGTTAAAAGACAACGACAAACAAACCGATTTTTTAAGAGCCGGAATGAATATCACCGTTATCGCCGAACACCACTAAAATGGAAGATAAAAGTATTTTTAAATCCTGGGTTCCAAAATGGGCAATCATTATTATTTTGTTTGTCTGTTTGTTGCATTCCATGATTTTATTGGGCGTTTATACTTCAAACGTTACCTATGCAGCGAGTTTTCTGGACATTGAGCCCGAGGATTTGCAGTTTGCAATGTGTGTTACGTACGGAACTTTGCTGGCAACGATTTTGATCGAAAGTCGATTTTCGAGTTTTTTTCCTGCAAAAAATTACCTGATGGCGGTTTATTCCTTGATCGGAATTACGATTGTTTCATCGGCGTATATTACCAATTTTTATCTCTTTTTAATGCTGCGAATTGTCGAAGGAATCTTAATGGCACTTCCGGTAATTACAATCAGGCAGTTATTGATAGAGCAATTTAACTCTAAAAACGCTATTATAATTGGTTTCTCCTTTTATTACGGTTCGCTGTTATTGTCAACGCCTTTTATTATGAACATTGCGGTTTGGTTTCTGGATCATTACGATTGGAAATACATGTTATATGTTTCGGGCGGATTGCAGGTTTTGAATGTCTTTTTAATCTTAGTTACTTTTCGTGGGCACCGAATCACAAAGAAAATTCCGTTGTATCAAATCGACTGGATGAGTTATTTTTTGGTTTTAACTGCCATTCTTTGCGGTGCTTACTTTTTTGTGTATGCCGAGAAAAAATATTGGTTTGATTCTTCTGAAATGGTTTTAATGTTAATGATTGCTTTGATTACAGGCGGATTATTCATCTTTAAAGAACTTTTGGTAAAAAGACCCACTTTTGATTTTAAAGTTTTTAAATACGCTAATCTCCGAATCGGGTTTTTATTGTTTTTCCTTTTTTACATCAGTAGAGCGACGTTGAGTCTTTGTCATTCGGCGATGTTTTCGATTTGGAATTGGGATCCGTCGCGCGTTGCGGGCGTGCAATACATTAACGGACTAGGAAATGTAATCGGACTAATTTTAGCTGCTTATTTTCTGATGAAATCTGTTTCTACCAAAGTTATTTTCATCATTGGATTTTCGCTTATTGCGTTGTTCCATTTTTGGTTTACATTTCTTTTCGTGCCCGATGTAGCATTGTCAGACATTATCGTTCCGTATGTTTTACAAGGAATCGGTGTTGGATTTTTATTCGTTCCGTTAATCTTGTTTACTACATCTTCGGTCCCGGCAAAAATGGCGGTTTCTTCGGGAATTGTCGGCGTTTCCGGGCGTTTTTGGGGAAGTACAATTGGGTTTTGCGTTATGCAGAATGCGACTGTATTTTTAAACAAAAAACATTTTTTAAAACTAAGTCAGTTTGTAACCGGCGAAAATCCTGAAGCGCAGCAAACCATCGCTTCAACGGCGCAGAGTTTTATGGCAAAAGGATATTCTGCAGATAATGCAAATAGTTTAGCCTTGAAAAAAGTCTTTGGAACAGTTGCCAAACAAGCGACTTTATTAGCCGATATGGAGATTTATACCATTGTGGGTTATGGTTTGGTCGTTTTGATTATTTTGATTGCTTGTAATCAACATTTGAGACAAACTATGACTTTGGTTAAAAGTAAAATTTGGATTGGCTGAAAACGCAAATTCCAATTTTTTAAATTCCAAATTCCAAAAATGAAGCGGATCTAATTTCGAAAAAGTCGAAAATTTATTCTCTCGCAGATTTAGCAGATTCCGCAGATATTTAATACTTTAAATAAATCTGCTAAATCTGCGAGAGACAAAAAAACTTTGCGTCTTCGCTCCCGATAGCTATCAGGATTGCGAGATTCAAAAAAAAAAATCTTAGCGAATCTCCGCGAAAAACCTCCGCGAATCTCTGTGGAATACCGCTTTATTACCCTATCTTGCAACCGTTAAAAAAACAAAAATATATAATGAAGCAGCAATGTGTAATTTTTGATATGGATGGCGTGATTTCTCACACTAATCCGCATCATGCAAAAGCTTTCGAGGCATTTTTCGACAAATATCAAATTCCTCATTCAGCACAAGAGTTTGAAGAACATATGTACGGAAAACATAATGGTTATATCATGACGCATTTCTTTAAGCGTCCGATTACGGGAGAAGAACTTGTAAAACTGGAAGATGAAAAAGAAGGAATGTTCCGCGAAATTTATAAAGACAAGGTCGATACTATTCCGTATTATTTGGATTTTTTAAGCGAATTAAAATCGCGCGGCTTTAAAACGGCTGTTGCAACCTCGGCGCCACGTGCGAATTTGGATTTGATTGCAAACGCTTTAAAAATATCAGACAAAATGGATTCTATGCTATCCAGCGAAGACGTAAAATTTCATAAACCAAATCCTGAAGTATATCTAAAATCAGCAGAACGTGTTGGTGTTTCTCCTTCTGATTGTGTGGTTTTCGAAGATTCTTTTTCGGGCGTGACAGCAGGATTAAATGCCGGAATGAAAGTTGTCGGTGTTTTGAGTACGCATACAAAAGAACAATTGCCTCCTTGTCATTATTATATTAATGATTATAGTGAAATTAATGTGAATAAGGTTTTGGCGCTTTTAGATAAAAAGTAAAATATAAATTTTGCGCTTTCGCGACTTTGCGAGATTAATTTTTAAAGTATTATGCTTATGAATCTCTCGCAAAGTCGCAGATTCGCAAAGTTTTTTCATACTGTAACCGCAAAGTATTGTCATTTCGACTGAAAGGAGAAATCACACTAGAAACTCCGTAACGAAAAGCGCTAATCTTTGTCGATATTCGAGTGCGATTTCTCCTTTCAGTCGAAATGACAAACTAGAAGAGTTATCTCAATTAAAAATAGTAAACTAGCTTCCAGCCTTAGATGAAGGTTTTTATTTTTTCTTAAGAAACAATCCATAATCTCCTATTGCATATACAGCACCATCTTTTGCAATAATTTTCAAGATTGGGTCAGTGGTTTTATTGTAAGCTATTTTCCAATTTAAGCCGCCATTTTTAGTTTCATAAATTTTCCCTTCATATGTTGAAAAGTATCCAGTATTTTCGTTAATGAAACAAATCGATGTTGGAGAAACGGAACCAGGCAAGCTTGCTATTTTTGTCCAACTCGTTGATCCGTTACTAGTTTTGTATAAGTCACGTTTAAAATTAATGTAATAACCAATATTATCTGATATAAAGGAAAGAGAGGTAATATCTGAATCTGAAGTTAATGTTTGGGTCCAGGTTTCGCCGCCATCAAGAGTTTTGACAATTATTCCTTTATCTATAATGTTATTGGTATAGCCGCCATAAGCATATGCAACTAAATCTGAAGTTATTACTAAATTATCTACAGTAGAGCCATCATACTTTTTTGTCCAAGTATTTCCAGAATCATTGGATTTTAGTATCGAACCAGCTCTTATAAGCAACCCTTTAGAAGGATTAAAAAATTTAATATCAAAAATAGTCGAACCACCCGAAATACTTTCAACTTTATTAAACGTAGTGCCAGAATTTGTAGTAACAAACATATCTATTCTTGCGGTGTAGAATTTTTGTTCATTTAGCATAAAAGCGCTCATTAATGTTTGCTTATCTCCTATATTTAATACACCCCATGTTTTTCCGCCATTATTGGTTTTTGCTAAAAATCCCAAACTGCCGGAAATTATTCCCTGATTTTTATTGATAAAGGAAATGTCAGTTAAGCTTTGAGTGGTATAGGCATCTATTTTCTCAAATGAATCTGCAGTCTTACCTTCATCAGAAGAACAGCCAAGAATTCCTAAAGTAAAAGTCAGGAAACAGATTAATTTTTTCATAGTAATTTTTGAGTTGGTTAGTTGAATATCAAATGGTTGGTTGAATGGTAAGTCTTTTAAAGGTGCCTTTTTTTCTTACTGAAATATTCTCTAGTAATGTTTTACTAAAAACAGGCTAGTAGTTCCGTTGCTGTTTGTTATTTTGATAACATCAAAAACAGTAGGGTCTTTATAATCATCACTTCTTCCCGTGCCGCACCAGTCCCAAGGTAGTGTATAAAAAGGTGACGGCGTTAATTTTGTGGTGTTTGAGATCCCACTTAATTCCCCAGATGGCTGATCCCCATCAGGTTGGAATTGCTTTATATCAAGGAAAGCCGTCGAGCTTCCGTTTTTTAAAGAACCAATAAAAGTTTTTCCGATAATCAAGTTATCAATATCCTCGCCGGTCTTGTTGTAAAATTTCACATCAGTGCTTTCCGCTGCGGGAGCACTTTCTTCTGAAGAACAACCTACAATTCCTAAAGTCAGAATTAGGAAACAAATCATTTTTTTCATAACAATCTTTTTTAGATAGATGATTGAATGTTAAAATGGTTGCGTAGAATTGGGAAGAATTTTTTTGTTTAAATTTATTTCGAGATATTTTTTATTTTGATGTTTTTGAAATCAATTGGCGAACGCTCATAATTCAAAGAAATTTTACCTTCAGTAGAAGAAGCTTCGGTGCATTCATTTACTAGTTTTCCGTTTAAATATTGCGTGATTTTTCCATTGAAAGATTTAATTACAACCGAATTCCATTCGCCATACGGATTCTCATTTTCTAAAAATTTAGGCGAAACTACACTCGCGCCAGCTTCAACCAATTTTCCGTTTACTTTTGCTGTTACCTGATCCAAAAAGATAAAATCGCCGGTAGTCTTTTCTTTTATTTGAAACTGAATTCCTTTTGGCCAGATTTTGTCAGAGGCATCTAGCGGAATATTATACATCACGCCGCTGTTTTTCACACCTTTCATTTTGTATTTCTCGTCAAGATTCCATCGGTATTCTAGAGTAAGTTCAAAATTTTTATAGCTTTTTTTGGTCATCAAACAGCTAGGGTCTTCTCCGTGCATGCGAATCATTCCGTCTGCGAATTCATATACTTTTGACGGTTCTTGTTGCGCTGTATTTGTTTTAGTAAAAGCATACCAATCGTTTATTTCTAAACTTTTTTGCTGAACGGCACAGGAATTTAGAATAAAAAGAAGGACAATAGCAAAAGTTGATTTTTGGAACATAAGTTTAAGTTTGAAAACAAGCTGAATAAAATGTGACTGATAAGCTGAATTAATTATTTATAACTTCAAAATGAATATCCGTTTTGGTCATGGAAAAAATATTAAGACTAAGGGAATATGTTTTAATATGCTGTTTATTGTACAAATCATCATATTTAATTTCTATTTGTAGTTTAGGAAGATCTGAAACTAAATTATAGTTGTCTTCAACTTCAAAAATTAAAATTGATAAAAGCTCAATGAAATAAGGAGGTAATTCTAGTTTATAAGACGATTTTTCAATGTTAACAGGTAACAGGAAGTCTTTTTCTTTTAAAAGTTGGATAGGAAGATTATGCCCACTTTTGAAAGAGTTACTATCAATAAATAGAAAACCATCTAATTTACCATTAGTTGAAAAATTTTCCAGATTCTCTTTTAATAAATTTATATAATAATTGGTGTCAATTTGAAATTGAAATTTTAAATTTTTTGCAGAGGCTAAACCGATATTATAAATATTTAGGAGACATTTTTTTTGTTTAATTTTAGTTGTATCATCTTCAAAAATGACCTCCCTAGATTCTTCTGAAACACGACTCATAGTGTAAGAACTTTGCCCTAAAATTACATGAGGGAGATAAGTGGTTTCTCTTTGCTTTTTTATTTCTCGTAAAGTTTTGATTGTTATAATTGTATATATAGCTGTTGATACAGCTGATAAAATTGCAAAAAAAGATAGTATGTTATTCATTATTTAATGCCGCTTAGTTCAATCAAAAAAATAATGTTTGTCCCAGTTAAATTAAGGCCATATCGCGTCATCTCATCATCTACTTTTTGGGGAATTTGTCCTTGACCGTGACCTCCAACTTTATTACGAATGGTTGGAATTCCACTTACCAGCAAGTTTTGTAGAGATGTAAATTGATTTTGTGTAAATGAAGGAACTAAATTATTTTCGAAACAAACCTGAATTAATTTTTTTGCTGTATCAGTATCATTAAAAGCCCATCCTTTTTCGCTACAAATTATTTTCATTGTGCTTTCAAATGCTTTTAAACATTCTGTTAAGCACTCTTTATTTCTTCCGTGTCTATAATGCTCGTGAGCTTTTAAATATTCTTCATTTGCTCCATCAAATTTTTCATTCCAAAGCAAACTGAGCGTTGGTTTTGTGATTTCGCTATGAACATAAGTTGAATCAACTCTAATTATATCACCACTTTCAAATTGATAACCAATTCCATGTTCTTTAAACCTGTCATTTAGCTCGTTTATTGATTCATCAGGAGATAATTCTATTTCAGTATTGTGAGTATAGTCATGATAGTTTTCTTTTATTACTTTAAATATAAATCTGAAACACAATTCAATGACATCAATATTTTTTTCAATATTTTTTTCGTTCAATAAAAAATCTAATACATTATCTTCATCAGAATATCTGCCCATTAAAGAAAATGTTCCATATTCTTTACATAATATTTTGTGTATAAGTTTGTATGCTTTTACAGGTTCATTTGGACTATTATAATATTGTTTATCAATTCCTATTGATTCTTTAATGATATGAACAATTTGTACACGCAATTCTTTAGGAATATTTTCATATGAATAGACTTCAGGAATTTCACCACGAAGTTTTTTTTGTCTTTTTGAGAAAAGGTCGAATGTTGCCATATTAAAAATTCCTATTAGTATGAAAGTTTTCAATCAAAGTAAGTCAAATATAGAAATAATTCTTATTAATCAATAAACACTTAGTGTTTGAAGTTTAGATTTGTTTTACTTCTAAGCTCTTAAAATTAAAAACTTTATAGAGTGCGTTTATAAGAAATTTTGTAATATAAAATCACACAAAACAAAAAAGCTCCTGAATATCTTCAGAAGCTTTTTTAGTGCGGATAATAGGACTCGAACCTACACGCCTTGCGGCACCAGATCCTAAGTCTGGCATGTCTACCAATTTCACCATATCCGCGTAATTGTGGGTGCAAAGATAAGCATACTTTCGAATATTCAAAGAAAATTTTCAAAAAAAATATTAATTCTCTTTTTTGTATTTTTGAATTTCTATAAAAATAATTTAAATGGAAAATATTAAGTCGTACGTTCAACAACATAAAGATCGCTTTATCAATGAGTTGATCGAATTATTAAAAATTCCGTCGGTGAGTGCCGACACTGCATATTCGCAAGATGTTATCGACACAGCAGAGGCTGTAAAAGAAAGTTTATCAAAAGCAGGCTGTGATTTTGTCGAAACTTGCGATACTCCGGGTTATCCAATTATCTATGGAGAGAAAATAATAGATCCAAATTTACCTACCGTTTTAGTTTACGGACATTATGATGTTCAACCGCCAGATCCAATGGAATTATGGACATCGCCACCTTTCGAACCCGTAATCAAAACAACCGAAATTCATCCTGATGGAGCAATCTTCGCGCGTGGTGCCTGCGACGACAAAGGACAAATGTACATGCACGTAAAAGCGTTGGAATATATGGTACAAAGTAACACTTTGCCTTGTAACGTGAAATTTATGATCGAAGGTGAAGAAGAAGTAGGTTCGGCAAGTTTAGCCTGGTTCGTAGAACGCAATCAGGAAAAACTGAAAAATGACGTTATTTTAATTTCAGATACCGGAATGATTTCGAATCAACAACCATCAATTACGACAGGTTTAAGAGGTTTGAGTTATGTTGAGGTAGAAGTTACGGGGCCAAACCGCGATTTGCATTCAGGATTGTACGGTGGAGCAGTGGCGAACCCAATTAATATTTTGGCTAAAATGATTGCTTCTTTGCATGACGAAGACAATCATATTACAATTCCGGGATTCTACGATAAAGTTCAGGAATTATCTGCTGAAGAAAGAGCTGAAATGGCAAAAGCGCCTTTCAGTTTAGAAAAATATAAAAAAGCATTAGACTTAAACGATGTCTATGGCGAAAAAGGATATGTAACCAACGAGCGCAACTCCATCCGTCCGACTTTAGACGTAAACGGAATCTGGGGCGGTTACACAGGAGAAGGTGCAAAAACGGTTATTGCAAGTAAAGCTTTTGCTAAAATCTCCATGCGTTTGGTTCCAAATCAGGATTGGGTTGAGATTACAGAACTTTTCACGAAACACTTCACAAGCATTGCTCCGGCTGGAGTTACTGTAAAAGTAACGCCACATCACGGAGGTCAGGGTTATGTTACTCCAATTGATAGTATTGGATACCAGGCAGCAAATAAAGCCTATACAGAAACTTTTGGAGTTCCTGCAATTCCGGTTCGTTCAGGAGGAAGTATTCCGATTGTGGCTTTGTTTGAAAAAGAATTAAAAAGCAAAACCATCTTAATGGGATTCGGTTTAGATTCTGATGCCATTCACTCGCCAAACGAACATTTCGGAATCTTCAATTACTTAAAAGGTATTGAGACTATTCCGTTGTTTTACAAGTATTTTGTGGAGCTTTCTAAATAAGTTTTAACCGCAAAGAGCGCTAAGAATTACGCAATCCCGATAGCTATCGGGAGCAAAAGATTTTTTAAGTAAGATTTACAAAAGTTCGCAAAGCTTATCCTATAGCTTTGCGAACTTTGTGTTTATAGTCGTAACCTTGAAAAAACTTTGCGCTCTTTGCGGTTAATTTTTTAAATCGCATTGTCCACTCCTTTTTTTGATATTTAAAATTTTAAGATTGTACTTAATGCATTTGAATTAAATTAGTATTTTTATAAGAGAATAACTAAAAAAATACCACTATGATCTCAAAATTAGATTTGGTTTTCAAGATGAAAATAGTTTTGTGTTTTACTTTTGTTTTGCTTTTCAATGTCAGAAGCACTGCTCAGGAAACAAAGCCAAAACCTACTGCAGAACAAATGCAAAAAATGCAAAGTGACATAGAAACGTATTATGCCAATACTACTTTTAAAATTAAAGACGATAAAGGAACTATTATCGCAGAAAAGAAATTTGCTGCTCTTACCCTGCAAGAAAAAAAAGCGCTTCAAGATGTTTTTCTAGAACACAGGAGATTATCCAAAGAAGAGATTATAGAAAAACTTAAAAAAGGAGGGCCTGAGTCTGAAGAAATCACACTCTCGAAATCTGTTCCGATTAAAGAAATAAAACCCAAAGGAGGCTTTTATCAAACAGCAGATTTGACCGAAAAACCAACTTATCCGGGAGGTATGCCGGAGTTTTATAAATTTGCAGGCGGATTGTTTAAAGTAGCCTCAACACCAGAAGGAATTGTGATAAAAGGAACCATACGCGTTACTTTTATTGTACAAAAAGATGGCTCGCTAACCAATATGAAAGTCGTTAAAGATCTCGGCTACGGCACCGGTTCAGAGGCTTTGAGAGTACTAAAATTGTCTCAAAAATGGATACCTGGCAAACTAAAAAACGGCCAAGTGGTAGCGGCTGAATTTCATCTTCCAATTTCTATTCAGGAACCTGATAAACAATAGTAAAATTTCAATTGATTAAAATTTTTTGGTCAAAAAGTTGCTCGTTTGATTTTTATTTCTACATTTGTAGAACAATGTCTATAACTGTAGAATTAATTCGAAATATGAAAAACTTTCTGTTATTATTTTTTTGCGGAGTAATGCTTTTGGGTTGTAAGAGCAAGTCTATTAATCAGAAGATTGATCATAAAAAAGAAGGCGTTTGGATTGATGATTATACACAAGACAGTATAAATTATAAATCGTATGAATATTATAAACATGATATTCCTGTAAAAAAGTGGAAATCCTATATCAACGGAAAAGTCTATAAGACTGAAAAATACAAAAACGGAATTTGTATCGTAAGAAGTTATTACGAAAACGGAAAATTAGAATCAAAAGGAAAAACAAAATTAGAATCGAATTCGGTTGAAACGCACTGGTTTTATTTTGGAGAATGGAAATTTTATTCCGCAAAAGGAAAACTCACCAACATCAAAAATTACGAAAAAGGAGAATTAATCTCGGAACAAAGAATAAAGAATAAAGAATAAAGAATAAAGAATAAAGAATAAAGAATAAAGAATAAAGAATAAAGAATAAAGAAT
>NZ_JBXARK010000010.1:0-206678 GCF_058808175.1 Flavobacterium sp. GW821-FHT11G01
AAGCTGCTGCCTTTGACTCATCCCACAAATAGCTTACATGCTTAAAATTCATATGTGTTGTATTTATATTCGACATTGGTTATAATTGGTTGGTTATTTGTTTTTTTTTATAATGAATTTCCGATTCCGACTAAAACAATCGAAAGCATAATTAATCCGATACCCCATAAAAAAGTTCTGAATGTCTTTTTTGACACTCCTGACCATTCTTTCAAATAGAATCCCCAGAAATTTGCTGTCAGGATAATGGTTGCCATGTGTAGAATCCATGAACTTGCTCCGTTTCCTAATTTGCTTTCTCCCATTCCGTAGAAGAAAAATTGCAAAAACCACATGGTTCCGGCAAGAGCAGAAAAAAGAACATTTTTAGTGATAGGAGTTGCTGTATTAGTATAGTCTCCAAACGTTTTGTTTTTGAAATTAAGATACATGCACCAAATAAAATTGGTTGTCAATCCGCCCCAAAGCAAAACGATATAGGTAACATTATTTTGGAATAAAGGGTTGCAACCAGATGCAACAGCTGCTTCAGCCATTGGTTTTCCAGCTTCAATTCCGAAGTTGAAAAATGAACTCAGAATGCCTGAAATTACTGCTATAATAAGTCCTTTTACAAGACTGAAATCTTTGTCTTTATCTTCATGTCCTGTTGCAAAATCTTTTTCTTTCAAAATTCCGGCTTTCCCGGAAATGGCAATTCCCAAAAGGCAAACTGCAACTCCCAATAAAACCAGTTGTCCACCTGGATTTGAAAGCATATGACTAAATGAGATTTTTCCTTCGGTAGGATATATATCATAATAAATAGAAGGTACTAAAGCTCCAAAAGCAGAACAAAATCCTAAAATGATAGAGTTTCCAAGAGACATTCCAAGGTAACGAACTCCTAACCCGTAAGTTAGTCCGCCAATTCCCCAAATTAATCCCATTGTATAGGTAAAGGCTTTGATTGTTGGTGATGCTGCCGCTATAACTTCTGTAAAGTGTGGAATCGTTAAATAAGCTGCAATTGGTGGTACAATTAACCAGGAAAAAAAACCTCCTACAATCCAGTAGCTTTCCCAAGCCCAATTTTTAACTTTTTTGAATGGCATATAAAAACTCCCTGAAGAAAATCCTCCTATGGAGTGAAAAATGATTCCTAATAATGATTCCATTTAGTATTTTTGTTTGTGGTTATTTGTGATAGTTAATCTCGTTTTGTAAAATAAGAGAATGTAGAAAACAAAACTATCCTGTACTATCCTTTATGATTTGCATTTATGTTAAAACCGAATAATATTGCAAAGAAGAACACATTTATAGTCGATAAATAAATTTAAAATTTCTATTTTAGCAATCGATTTCGCAATTGTTATATCCGCAATTAGCCTTTAAATAAGCAAATCACCCAAATATGAAAGTATTACCTTATTTAATTGGATACTTTTATCAAAAAAGCAGCAAAAAATGGTGTTCAGAAGCTTTTTCGAATTCAGCTTTTAATACAAATTATAATTCAGAATTATGTTACGCTTTTATTTAAAACATAATTTGTAAGACTTACAAAATGATTAAACTTATTAAAATCGATGAAGATTCAAGGGTTCCTAAATACAAACAGATTGTAGACTCTATATTGCAAAATATTGCTAACGGAAATTTGAAGATAAATCAAAAAATACCTTCGATAAATAGCTTTAGTGAAGAGTTCTATATGTCTCGCGATACGGTTGAAAAGGCGTATAATATTCTAAAGGAACGAAAAATTATTTCTTCTATCAGAGGAAAGGGCTATTATATTACCCGAACCAAACTTGAATCTAAAGTAAACATATTATTTCTTTTTAATAAATTGAGTGCGTACAAAATGAAAACGTACAATTCGTTTATTGATACTGTCGGCGCTAATGCTCATACTGATTTACATATTTACCACTGCGATGAAACCTTGTTTTTGAATTTACTGGACAAGTTTGAAGGTGCCTATGATTATTATGTAATCACAACGCATTTTAAAACCGATGAACTGAAACATTTAAGCTTTACAGATGATGTTGTAAAAGCTATTCAAAGAATTCCACAGGAAAAGCTGGTTATTATGGATAACATCAAGCTGAACATGGAAGGTGAAATTATCAAGATTTATCAAGATTTTGAAAACGACATTTACAACGCATTAAAAGAAGGTCTTTCAAAAATAAAAAAATACAAGAAACTTATTTTAGTTTATCCGGAGAAAGCTGTTTATCCTTACCCGCGCCGAATCTTACACGGATTTAGAAAATTCTGCGTGGAATATGAAATAAATTTTGAAATTCTGGATGAAGTTTACGATGATATGATCCTTAAAAAAGGAGATTTATTTATTACTATTGAAGAATCAGATTTGGTGAATTTGATGAAACAAATCAGAGATGAAGAATACGAATTAGGAAAAGATATTGGCGTTATTTCGTATAACGACACTCCTTTAAAAGAACTTCTCGGCATAACGGTAATGTCTACCGATTTTAATGTAATGGGAGAAACCGCCGGCCGAATGATTTTGAATAAAGAGAAAGGATCTGTAAAAGTGCCTTTTAATTTTATTGATCGAAATTCGATTTAGAATAAGTGAAGATTCCTTTTTATAAATACAATAAGCATAGTTTCAATATTTGTAAATAAATTTTCAAAATTGAATTGAAACGATCAGTTTTATAAAGAAAATCCTTTTCCCTTTTAGAGTACACCTAAAAGTTTATACCAATTTACAATTAAATTTTATAATAATGAGCTCGATATTGTATCGGGCTCATTCCTTTTATATTTCTTTCTTCAATAGTATAATTTAAATTACAGAATCAAACTTCTTATGATATATTTTTTTATCATAACTTTTAAACCAAGTAATGTCGATTCTACAAGTACTTTTTGTTTATTATTACGTATTAAAAACTTCAAAGGTATATTAACAATTTAAGAATAATTTTGTTAATATTACTTACAAAAAAAATGTTAAACCATTGATTTTATTAATTATGTTTGTTTTAATAGATAATAAAAAACAAATACTTTAATTAAGAAATCTTAACATGTATAAAACTTCTTCTCTAATAATTTCTATTAAATTTTTATTTCTCTACATTATCTTTTCTCCCTTACTATATAATTCCCCAACGTATTTCTCTTTTAGTATTAATACAACGGTATTTTATGTAAATGAAGATTTATTTCCAGATTAATCTCAAATATAAAAAGACCACCATACTATTATTTTGTAATAACAAATTAATAGCCGCCATGCATATGAATTTTCCAAAATATTAAATCATTAAAAATGTCCTGCTTATGAAATATTTTTTTCGTTTTAAAGTCTTATTTATTTATTTTCTATTTATAAATTTCTCTAATTCACAAGTTAGAATGCCCTTTAGTCCAGACGTAATGGCATTCAAGGAATATTCAGATTATCCTGTATCAGAATATACAGGAGTTGCAAGTATTGGATTCCCTATTCTTGATATGGATGGAGTAGCAATTAGTCTAAGATATCATTCATCCGGTATAAAAGTAAATCAGGAAGCTTCAAGTGTTGGTTTAGGCTGGAATTTACAAGTCGGTGGTGTTATAACTCAGGATATAAGGGGTTATGATGATTTTGATACCAGATATCCTTTCCCCTCTCAAAATGATGCTTTTTGGCAGTTAAATGGAGTAAACGCCAACAATCATTATGATAGGGAAAATATGCTTAGTGAAGTAAACCGTGCTCATCCTTACGTACCTTATACAGGTATTGATTATACAATTAAAAATTATTATACTGGAGTTGTAGAAGGACTTGTACAACCGGATATTTACAGTTATAGTTTTGGTGGTTATGATGGTAAGTTTGCAATAAATCCCGTTACAAAAGAGGTACTACTATTTGACAGAAGCCAAAACATTAAATTCGTATTCACTTTTAATACACTTAACCTGACTTCATTTACCGCTACAACACCAGATGGTACTAAGTATTACTTTGATAATGTTAAACAATCCTATGAATCTGGATACTATGCAGACAATGTACAACCTTATATTAGTCATAGTTTCTATTTGGATAGAATTGTAATGACTGATGGACAGCAAATAAAATTTGATTATAATGCTCCGCAGGGGACTTATGCCAATCCATATGGTAATATTATTGCAAAAGAAGTTGAAGTAAAAACATTAGGACCTAATATTGCCGTTTATGACTCTTATGCTGCAATTATAGAAGGGGGTTCTGCTCAAGCGTCTACAGGTACCGGCTCTAATCCATTTACTGGTTATAATAAATATACAAGTACTTCTAAATACAACAAGGTTACCTTAAAAAGTATAATAAGTGATAAAATTAAAGTTTATTTTGATTCTAGTCCCCGATTGGATTGTATGGATGAAGATAAAATAGACAGAATAAGAATAGAAGATTATTCTGGAAATACAATTAACAAATTTGATTTCTCATACTCTTATTTTAATGACGGCGTTACGTATTCTACAAATCAAGCTCGATATGATAATTTACGATTAAAATTAAATTCACTTACCGAAACAGGAAAACCTCCTTATCTGTTTAATTATAACGATAAAATACTTCAGGTTCAATATTCTCTGCCAAGTAAAAAAAGTTACAATTTTGATTTTTGGGGATATTATAATGGTAAAAACAACACTAGCGGTATAATTGATCCTAAACAAATGCTTTACTATGATGCTAAATACTTTGATAAAGATGATGATTTTGAAACTCTATTAAATCCTGGAGCTCTTTTTTGGGCCCCACCTGCACCAAGCTTTTTAGGTATTTATTATACGGCAAGTTATACTGGTGGAGGAACTGCCGATAAAATCGCAAGCGAAGATCATAATAAAATTGCAATACTTGATCAGATCACTTATCCAGAAGGAGGTAAAACTAAATTTACGTATGAGAGTAATACTTTTTCTAATAGAATATATCCATCTCAGGATGATATAGTGGCAGAAGTCGTGAGGGATGATAATTTTAACAAGAAATATGTTTTTTTTGAAGTTAAAGATACTGTAGGAATAAAAATTAAGACCGATTTCAGCATGGGAAATAATCCCGCTAATTTTGAAAAAATAATGGATCCTAACTCATCCTATATAAAAATTTATTCCTTTGCATCCGCGAAACCTATAGAAAACATCTCCACATCAGACACCAAAACTCTTATTATTAGTAAGGCCTGGAAATGGAAGGAAAGTATTCCTAATTATACCACAGCAACTTTGACAGATTATATATCTTATGGTGAGGATTACTATAAATTCTATCCTGGAAAATATATGATGGAGGTAGAATTAAGTGATAACTGTGGTGTACAGGGAAGTCCAGCCAATCACGCATACGTTTCGGCACAAATTGCTTATGCAAAAAGAAAGGTACGTATTAAGGGGCAGGATTACAGTAGTATGATTGGTAAAGGTGGCGGTTTGAGAATTAAGGAAATTAATAATTATGATTATGATAATCGACTTACTTCATTTCAAAAATATAATTACGATGAGCCAAATAAAACATATGGCAAATTAATACTTCCTGTTTTATTTAAAACGCATACGAAAGGCAAAGCATTAGAAATTTTAAACTTTGTTTTTGGCGGCTCAGGTAGTTTTGATTGTTCAGGCCAAGACTTAGCTCGGGATATAAATAGTAAATTAGCCAAAGCGGGATATCCAAATATACAATTAGATTTGCCTTCCTGTACAATGATAAGTGGGAGCGCTAGTTATACATATTCAAAGGCTTATTTATTGGGAGGACTCGATGTTTATGCTTTTGACTCTAATCCTGTTCCTGATATGTCAACTTTTGGATATGAGTATTTTGTTGGATATGACAAAGTAAAAGTTGAGAAAAGCAGTGATGGTGGTGGTTTTACTTATAAGTATTTTATAAATAATGTCGCAAAAGCGAATGGCCAATTATTAAAAGTTCCTGCAATTCCTAACACCCTTAATGGAAATATATCTAAAATAGAATTCTTAAATTCCAGCAAGGAATTACTTAAAAAAGAGGAGTATGAATATCAATCTTTTGATAAAAAATATCTAAGGGGATGTTTTGCACTTGATACTTATGCAGGAACTGCCAATTTTAAAGATACAGCATACACAAGTTTATATGTATATAACAATCCGGCTCCGGGAACACTAGTTGAAAAAATAATGGCAGGACGTTATCATATGTATTTTTATCCTATAAATTCTTCATTAGATGTAATTTCTAAGCATAAGGAAACCTTTTATTTTAATCAGGGAAATCCAGTTGTTAAAGAGACAAATTATTTTCATAACACTATTGGCCAACTTATAAAAGAAACTCTTTCAGAAAGCAATTTAGTAGTTTCATCAACAGAATATGAATATCCGTTCGATACTAATAATAATGCACTTTTAGAAAAAAACTTCCTTAACAACCCAACAAGAATAACAACAAAAAGAGGAAATACAATTTTAAAGGAAGATAAATTTTATTATGATATGCAAAGTACCAAAGGACCATTATTAAATTACAAAACAAGTGCTATTGGGGGGCAAACTGATTTAACAACTGATAATTATTTTTATTCTATTTATACTGATGTTTACAATAATTCTATAGCCAAGATTAATGAACAGGTTCAAACATACGGAAATGGTATTAATCCAACATATAACATACCTAATATCGTAAAAGGTCCTAAAACTAAGTATATATATGGATATAATTATAAATATATTGTCGCTAAAATCGAAGGAATTGATGCCGCTTCAACTGAAACTTTTATTGCTGATGCCGCTATTCAAAGTTATACTGGAATTGCTTTAGAAAATTATTTAAATCAAAATTTAAGAAATAATGCACAAGTAATTGCTTCGAATTTAATGGTAACTACGTATAATTATGATAGTACAACGGGTCAGCTTTTATCTACCACTGATCCTAAAGGATTAACAATAAACTATACTTATGACGCCTTACACCGATTAAAATATATAACAGATAATGATGGCAAAGTGATCAAGAGTATTAATTATAATTATAAACAATAATTGTATGAAAAAGTATTTACTAATTCTGGTTTTAATATATATAAAGTCTTATGGGCAATTAAGTCCAAACAAAAATTATATTTCAATAATTAAACCTAAGTCACCCGTTACAGTTTCAGAAATAACAACTACTAATTACACTAAAGATCAAGAAGTTAATTATTTTGATGGATTGGGCAGAAATATTCAAAATATTATTTTAGGAGTAACACCTTCTGGCAAAGATTTAATATACCCGATTGAATATGATAATCGTGGTTTAAAGAGTAGAGATTATTTACCTTATCCTGCTAATGCAAATAATAATGGAGCATATTCCAGTTCTGCGACAAGTGAGACTGCGAATTTTTATTCGCTGCAATTCCCCACAGAAGTTTCAAGTGCAGGACCAACTAGTTTTATGAATTCTTTTTCTGAAAAAATTACAGAAAACTCTCCTTTATTAAGAACTACAGAAATTTCAGCTCCAGGAAAAGACTGGAGAACATCTGATTATGCCTATATTTATACTTTTCCCGCTTATAGTTATTCATGGTCTTATAGCGAATTTGTTACAGGAAATGTAGCTGCTGGTTCCCCTATAACTTTTAATGTAACTTCTAACGGTCTGCTAAACATTCTTTTTAATTTTGGCGGTCCTGAATTTAAATTTAATTTGGGAAATATTAAATTTTTAGGATATGTACCCGATGCAGATTTAGGATATATAAAAAACGGAGGCGCTAATAGTTCCTATTTTCTTAGTATAAAAAATGGATACTTAAATATTGCTTCAAGTATTAATGAACCCTTACAAAATGTCTATTCTACTTTTTCCTATCAATTTGATAAAAAAAATACTCGACTTGGTTCTGCAAATACCATGAAAATTGAAAATGGAACAAACAAGCTAAGTCAGGTTATAAAATATGAAGTAGAATTAGATTCTGATAGAAATCCTAAACTACTGTATAAAGACTTTTATGACCAAAGTAAATTATTTAGAACGATCGTTAGAGATGAAAACTGGAAACCCAAGTATCATGTAGAATGGAATTGTAACGATTTTAGTTATTTAAATGGCGCTGTAACGGGTTCGAATATTGTTTTAGATATAAATAACAAAGTCTTAACCTTCGGAGTAAATCTTAATGTTAATCCATGGAGTGTAATAAAAACGGGGCCAGTAAAGACTTTTGATTTTGAAATTAATGATATGAATTTGGGCAATCTGGTAGATATTACTACAGGTCTTACACTATACAATGTTTATATTGAAAAAAATGCTCTTTGCATTAAAAGAATCTATACTGGAACTCTAACATCAGCAGTCAGATTTAATACTACTCTAACTGCTAACATACAATACTATAATAATTATAATGATAATTTAGGAAATACTGAATTTAAGGATTTTAATGACCGATTAATAGTAAAACGAAACTTAAACGCAGATCAAATTCATGATACTCAATATGTCTATGATAACTATGGTAATTTAACTTATGTAATTCCACCAGCTGCAACTGATGTATTGGTAAATTCCTTAAAAAATATTACGTCGGATGTTACCGCAGCAAATACTATAACAAGTGGTAGTACAGCAAATCTTACGGCATCAAATTCCATAAGATTATTACCTGGTTTTAATGCACAATCCGGAAGTAATTTTACAGCTTCAATAATAGCAGGCGGTTCTGCTATTTTGAATGATTTATGTTATCAATATAAATACGACAGTAGCAATCGTTTGATTGAAAAGAAATTACCTGGAAAAGACTGGGAATATATTGTCTATGATATACAAAGCAGGCCTATTTTAACTCAAGATGCAAACCTGAGAGCCAGCAATAAGTGGTTGTTTACAAAATACGATGTTTTTAACAGACCTGTTTATACCGGTCTTTACACAAATACTACCGAAATTACTCGTACAGCTATGCAAACCCTGGCAAAAACCAGTGCTGTTATATACGAAAAGAAACTAATAACAGGAAATCCAACAACACAATATTACAGCAATCTAGCTTTTCCAAGTTCAGGAATCGATGTATTAACGCTCACTTATTATGATAACTATTATATGTTTGATCTCGCTGGAGGAGTTTCAGAACCTTCCTATACTGTTACACCAACAACCAATGTTAAAGGTTTAATCACAGCAAGTAGAGTACGTATTTTAGATACTGACAAATGGATTACCAATGTTAACTATTATGACAATAAAGCAAGACCTATTTATGTTTATAGCTATAACGATTACTTAGCAACCATAGACAAAGTGAAATACAAGTTCGATTTTGTAGGAAAAATAAATGAAACAACCAAAATCCAAACCAGAGCGGGAATAACTAATACCATTGTTGATACTTATACCTATGACAATGCAGATAGGTTACTTAATCAAAAACAAAAAATAAACGCTCAAACAGAAGAAATAATAGTCTCTAATACATATAACGAAATAGGGAAGCTTGTTACTAAAGAGGTAGGGGGCAAAATCACACAAAACAGATTACAAACTGTTGATTATAAATACAATATTAGAGGATGGCTCAAGAGTATTAATGATCCTAATGCAATAGGCAATGATTTGTTTAGTTTTCAAATAAATTATAATGATCCTACAGCGACAGGAACTGCTTTATACAATGGAAATATAAGCCAAACATTTTGGAAAACTAAAAATACGGACAGTAGTTTAAAAAACTATAATTATAGCTACGATGCACTTAATAGACTAACCCTCGCAACAGATAATTTGAATCGCTATAATGAAAATATAACCTATGACAAAAATGGCAACATCACATCTTTGCAACGTAATGGAAATACTGATGCAAATGCTACTGTTTTTGGACAAATGGACAATTTAACCTATAACTATTCAGGAAATAAGCTTCTTAAAATAGAAGATATTGCAAGTAATGAAGGATTTAAAAATGGCAGCAATACAACTGTAGAATATACTTATGATGGTAATGGAAACATGAAAACCGATGCTAATAAAGGAATAACAAATATTACATACAATTATTTAAATTTGCCTGTTCAGGTAACTTTGGCTGGCAGTACTATTAATTATGTATACGATGCTACAGGTGCAAAACAAAGAAAAATAGCCGGTACTACAAACACTGATTATGCCAACGGGTTTCAGTATGAGAATAATGTGCTGCGATTTTACGCAATTTCAGAGGGATATGCCAGTTACAATTTGGGAACTTTTACATACATTTATCAATACAAAGATCATTTGGGGAATGTACGTTTAAGTTATGCCGATAATAATAATGACGGGGCAGTAACAAACGCAGAAATTGTGGAAGAAAGTAACTACTACCCTTTTGGGCTAAAACAAAAAGTTGCCGGAGAAGTAATATTTAATAGTAGTTATAAATATAAATACAACGGAAAAGAATTGCAGGACGAACTAGGGCTTAACATGTATGATTATGGAGCGAGACTATATGACCCTGCAAGAGCAGGTTGGAGTAATGTTGACCCGCTTACAGAGAAGTATCCTAATGAAAGCCCTTATGTGTATTGTGCTAATAATCCGATTATTTACATTGACCCAGACGGTAAAGAAAAAATAGTCGTAGTTGGAGACCAAGAAGGCAGTCCGAATTCCGATAGAAAAAATAGGGATAATAACACAGGATATAAGTACAAAGAAAACTCAAGACATTTCTTGCAGGCTGGTTTAGATTCAGCAAGAAAATATAAAGAGAGTGCAGGAGATGAAATGGTTACTATGATAATATACAAAGGACAATATACCAATGATGAATTAAAATTATATCAAGAAGCTGGAGCAAAATCTGGAATAAACGTAAAAGTAATCTCTGATGATGCTGATATTATAGATTATGTTAACAAGAAAAGTGAGTTTGCATTTTCGTCAAGTGCCAGAGATAATGATTTAATCACAGATTTTACTTACGTAGGACACGGATGGACTAAATCAATGTTAGTTGGTGGTGGCTCAATAATCACTAGTGATGGAATTACTCCAAGTGATTTGAATACAAAGGCATTTGATGAAAACGCAAATATATTTTTAAACTCTTGCGGTTCTGGTCACGGAAGCCTATTTTCAGGAATGAAAGAAAAAACAAAAGGAACTGTTACGGGCTTTAATTCGACCGTTATTTGGGGAGAAGGAGGTTTAGGTACGTACAGAGGAAATACACAAGAATATTATTTTCCTTGGCAAAATAGAGAAAGTACCGCAAGAAAGGAATTACCCGCTAATGAAGTCGTTAAAACAGAAAAAGGAACTAGAAAATGAAAAATATTAAATATAAATTGTACTTACTTTTGTTCTTTTTGTTAATCAGCTGTAACAATAACAATGTTTTTGTTAATAATAAAATTGTTTACTTATCAATAAAACAAGGCGAATTTATTATTGAAGGCGATGTTGATGAGAATCTGAATTCAGATAAATTTGAATTAGAACGTATTTTATCAAAAAAAGAAATCAATAATCTAAATAAAATCATAAATGATTTAAATTGTCAAAAGGACAACATTGATATAATTGATTGCCCAGTTGAAGGGTGTTATGTTTTTTATGAAAAAGGATTGCCTAAAAAGGTAATATATAATCTTTCAAATGGTCAGAAATTGTTTATTTATGAAATTGGTAAACCTAAAAAAACAGTATATGTAAAAACAGATATTTGTAAAATACCCTGAATTCTAAATCACAGCTCCCGCACGAATTCTTTCGTGTAGCGCAAAGGGAATCGATAAAGCATTGAAAAAGAAAACCTCATCAATTGGCGAGGTTTTTTGTTTTATAGTGTTGTTACATTTTTAACAAAGAAGTCTTTGAATTTTTTATTGGTTAGCATCTTGTCAATAAGCTTAAAGATGGTTTATCTTTTTCTTCTAGTTGTTTGATTAGCCTCATTTGTTCAATAATTGTTTTTATCAGGGTTCCTGAAACGTTTAATATTTTTGTATCGAAAAGACCGGACATCGAATTGAATTTTAACGACAATGTAGTAAAGAGGACTATTCCTGCTAAGGCACCTACACCTACCAATTTAAATGAATTTAATTCTAAATTATGATATAAGATGAAAAATATAATGGTTTTACTTTTTATAATTTTAAGTTATTCCTGTAATAAAGCAAATATTGATGATAATATCAGGATAAAAAATACTGATCTGAAAAATAAGATATTACAGTTCGACCAGGATGCAAAGCATTATACAGGAAAAGATACGGACAATACTGTTTCAGTTGCTTTCTGGAAGGATAGTAATGAAATTCGGGTCGGATTCTATTCGTCAAAAAAGCTTAAAGACCGGGATTACTTAGGAAAAACCAATGTGGATAAAATAACGGTCTATTTTTATTCGACTGATGCATCTGCTTTTAAAGATTTAATTGACGTCACATTTAGGGCAAAAACAATAACAAACAAAAAAGATGTTTCTCACACTTATACTTGTTTTTATGTATATAAAAAAGGAAAATTGGAGCTGATTACCCCAAAATAATCCATAAGTAATCTAATTGGATATTCTTTTAATTTTATTGATGAAATTCTATCTAAGGTACTAAGTTGCTAAGATACTAAGTTTCTAAGATTTTGCCACGAAGGCACAAAGACACTAAGTTTCTTTTTTAATCTCGCAAAGACGCAGAGTCGCAAAGTTTTTTTTTAATCATTTTAATAAATAAAGATGCAGAGTCGTAAGATTTAAGTTGTAAGATTTAAATTTTGCGACTCTGCGTCTTTGCGAGATTAAAAACTCCCTACAACCTTTGGACCTTTGCCCCTTTGTCACTTTGAACCTTAACCAAAACAATATTTGGTTTCGGAGCCGGTTTCATGTCTTTTCCCATATAAAAACTGGTATGTGGTGGCTGATTGTAGCCCACATTTTGCCAGGCAATACTCAATCTGTATTGCGGGTCGTGCATTAGTGTATATTGTCTCACTTCAGTTGGAATTGTTGTCGAATAAATTCTTAGTTCTTTATTGTCTTCCGATCTTAAAATCAATTCTTCTCTCCAGTCTCCTAAAATATCTGCAGAAAGTGCCGGTGTAGATTTTGTACCGTTATTTGATGCGGTTCCGTTAGCGGTAAACAATCTTCCAACATTATATTTATCGATATAGTTAGCATTTAGAAGTTCTCTTGAAGTATCGCCATCCCAATAAATTAAAAAATTAGTTGATGTTGGTGCTTTACCAATCACGTTTCCTTTCATGTCATGCAAGTCCGGAGAACCAGACCACCAGCATTGGGCGCCTTTTCTAGTTGGATCAATATTGTCTGCCACGCCACGTCCGACATCTTCATTTATAGAAGCAGTAAACAAAACTTTTCCATCAGCAGCAGAAAAGAATGTTACTCCCGGACCTGTTGTACCGTTTTCGATTTCATGTATTCCAAAAACTTCTAAACCCGGAACATCCAGATCAAGATCCGTAACATGCAAAGCATCGCCATGTCTGAAACCTGTTGTATACAAACCTTGTCCGTTATCATCGACACACATGGATCCGTAAACAATTTCATCTTTTCCGTCATTATCTACATCAGCAACTGAAAGTCCGTGATTTCCCATTCCGGAATATGGATTTTCGGAATCTTTACTATCAAAAACCCATCTTGAAGTCAGTTTTCCATTTTTAAAATCCCAGGCCGCCAAAACAGTTCTTCCATAATATCCACGACACATCACTACACTTGGATGAATTCCATCTAAATAGGCAATACAAGCCGTAAAACGATCAATTCTGTTTCCTTTGGTATCATTTCCACCACTTCCTCCGTGTCCTCCCCAGCCACCAAGATCGCCACGCTCTGCGATGTAATCGACGGTCGTAATCAGTTTTCCAGTTCTTCCATCAAAAACCGAAAGGTATTCCGGGCCTTTTAAAATTTTACCGTAAACGGGAGAATTCGGGTCTCTGTCTACCCAGTCTTTAGAAGCGTCTCCCACTACATTATTTTGGCTGTCCGTTGTTCCGTCAGCCGTTTTGCAAACAAATTCTGAAATCCCGTCACCATCTAAATCATAGACCATAAACTGCGTATAGTGTGCGCCTTCGCGGATATTTTTTCCTAAATTAATTTGCCATAAAAATTTTCCTTCTAATGTATATGCCTGAAAAATTGGAGGATCTGTGATTCCGGTATGCGAATTGTCATGACCTTTTCCAGTCATATGCACAATCAAATCATATTTTCCGTCACCATTCAAATCACCAACAGAAAGATCATTCGCAATATATCCTTCAATTGGTTTTAGTACAATGGACAAATAATCTTTATCCGGACTTGCTGCCGGAATCGTAAAACTTCCTTTTGCATCCGTTTCTTTTCCTTTCAAAACCGTTTTTACAAACCAGGTATTTTCTTCCTGTGGATTTGCTTTGGTATCTACAAAATTGGTAGCACCTGAAATTGGTTTGTCATTTAATTTGATCGCTTTTTTAGCACCACTTTTTCGGTATAAATTAAAAGAAAGATCATCCGAATCGGTTCCTAAAACACGCCAGCCAATAAAAAACTGACCTTTGTCTTTAACCGCAATAATACCACGATCTAAATTTTCCATTTGTCGTTGCGCAAAAATGGAACAGGAGAAAAATAATAGTAAGAATAGAATTCTATTTTTCATAATTGATTTTTTTTGAATTATAAAGTTTCACGCAGATTCAAAAGGATTTTGGCAGATAAACGCAGATTATTTCAAAGTATTCTTGTCATTCCGAGGAACGAAGAATCACAAAAAACCTTAGCACCTCAGAACGTTAGTATCTTAGATCTTAGAACCTTTAAAAATTTAAAACATTTTCTTAAATCCTTCACTTTTAACCTTCCATGTTCCGTCTTTTGGGAAGCCTGGATTTTCCTCTGTCGTTCCATCCCAACCCGCACACATCATCGCTACAGCGGTTAATAATCCTCCGTTTCCGGGAAGGTATAAAGTCAATCTTTCTGCCTGATAATTATGACCATTTTTCAAATACGTGTTTGTTGTAACATTCATAAACAAAGCATCAATAGCTTTTTCCGGCATATTCAAACGTGCTGCAGACATGGCTGTCATTGGGAAATCCCAACCCCAGGTTTTATCCCATGACCATGTTTCCCAAACCAGATCAAATGTATTTTTCATGATTTTTTTATCCAAAAGAGAAGTTTCAGGAAGCATTCCGAAAGTGCCTAAAACGGATGGATGATCTGTTTTAAATTCCGGATTGGTGTATGAATCTGTTGCACTTTCTGTTGCCAGATAAACCTGATTAGCAACTGGTAATGGAGATAATTTAGCTAAAACCGTTTCCCATTTTTCCGGCACTTTTTGGTTTAATTTTTTCTTCCATGCGATAGCAGTTTTCAAAGCCCAATTCCAATACGCCAATTCATAAGTTGGGTTAAATGTTTCCATTGCTTTAAAACGTTCCTGTGCCGGAATCACACCAGGCCCTAAAACATATCGATCATTTTTAGCATCGTAATTAGCGAACGAAGCCATGAAATCTGCTGTTGCAAAAACACGTTCACTGTATAAATTTAAAGTAGCCGTTGTTGGTTTATCGCGATACATTAATTCGGCATAAGTTATGAAATGCGGTTGTTGCCAAATCAAAAAAGAACCTACAGATGACGGGCTTTCGTTCCCGTCCGGATCTGTCATTTTTTGCCATCTTGCGCCTTCAAAACCTTGTCTTTTTGCAATATTTTTTGCTTTATCAAAGACCTTTTGATACCACGGAAGACTTTTCTCTAATAATTCGGGTCTGCTCCAAAGTGCAAAATGAACACCATGCCACCAATGCATTTCTAAGTGTGGTTTTCCGTACCAGCTATTATAAGTCAAACCTGTTTCCTGAGGTGGCACTTTTCCTGTGCATTGTACTTTTGTCAAGTATTCTGATAGTATAACTCTTCGCTCTAATTCGTGTGCACGTTTATCTGTACTTCCAGAAAAATCAACTGCTGCTCCACTTTTCCAGAATTGCTCCCAGCCTTTTATACTACTGTTTTGAATCTCAGCGAAAGAAGAATTTGTAGCCGATTTTTTATCTGCTAAAGCAAAAAGACAACTTAATTCCAAAGTATTTGTATTAGACGCTTCAACAACAAAATAATGATCGGCAGTCTTTTTAATTTGTGCATTTCCTTTCCAATTCAAATTGACATTGTATGAAATGCTGTCCATTACATGAGTTACAACAGCTTCAGTTTTAGACTTTTCTACAAGCGTACTTTTATAATCGTCTTTTCCCTCCCATTTTGTTCCCATATCGGCCCAATCTCCGGTTGGAAACGGAATCCTTAAACTGATTTTTAAACGTTTTTGTAGTAACAAATCTGATTTTACCTTTACGCCAATCGCATCTTTCTCCTGATGAGAGGCCGTAACAACCGTTACCGGAGTTCCTTCTACTTCAAAATAACTTTCGATTTCTCCTGTCCATAAATTTAATTTTTGAGAAATTGCTTTAATATCTTCTGGTTTTACTGCACTTCCGTCTTTTTTAGTGATTTCAAAACCTAAATTTCCCAACTGCAATAAATGCGGATTTTGTCTAAACCAGTTTACAGCCTCTACTTTTCTTGCTGGTTCTTTAATCTGAACGGTATACGAAATGTCTCTTCCATACTGTTTGTAATCACGTAAAGTTTCTGAGAATTTATATCCTTTTGTATTTTTATAACTGTCCCAACCCCACTCTGATTGTGTTCCTAACGGGATTCCGTTTTGATATTTCTTCGGAAAAGTCTGCAATCCGGTCGCATCAACAGTAAAAGCAAAAGCACCATTTCCAACAGTCAAAGAAGCCAAAGTATCAATAGCTGTGATTTGAACATTGTGTCTTGTTACCAAAGCTTTTCTGTCTATTTTTTGTGCCGACAACGACAAGGAAAATAATGCCGTAATAATTAATTGATATTTTTTCATTTGCCTGTAATTTGGTTATGTCGCCTCGATGGGGCTTAAATCTTGGGGTTAATTTTATTCTATAAACATATTGCTCCTCTGGAGCATTTTTCAACTTTAACTTGAACAATTATTTAATTTTCTAATTGACACATTTTCTCATTACCACATTATCTAACTAAAGTCACACTCATCAACCCAATCACGACATCATTTGCAATAGTTCTCAAAGTAAGGTTCTTTAGTGTTTTATTTTTATTCAAAGGCAAATCTAAAATCGTTCCCGCACCGCCGTCAACTCCATAACTTGAGAATCCTTTTATGTTTGTGAAATCTTTAAAGTTTCTTGAAATTTCTCCTGATTTAAAATAGACTCTTGGAGGTTTTGGAGCATCTGTTGTAAAAGCTAATCCGTCTACAAAATAATCCTGTTCAATTGGCCACCAGTTTTCCGGGTTTTTTAGTGATAAAATTTCTGATGTTCCATCTGTATATTCCACTTTAATTTCACCATTTACAATTCTACTTTGCATTGGATTTGTTGTTCCGGCCAGCATAAAATAAGCATGTGAAGCTTTTCCGTCAAGCGGAATAATTATACTTTGGGGAAAATTATCCCACATTGAAGTGAAAACGATATTTTTCAGATTTTCATCAGAAGGTGTTTGAAACGGAATTCCGTTTGGCATTGTAATTTGTCCGTTTGCTTTTGCTTTTTCACGCAACCCTTTATCATCAATTTTTACGAAAACATTAGGATAACACCAATTTCCGATTCCTTGTTTTGGTAATTGTAATGTTGCCGTTTTGGGTCTTGGTGACAAATACTTATAATTGAAAATATCTGTTACTTTCGAATTAAAAAAGGATGAAAGCGAAACGGTTTCGAAACGTGTTGCTTTATCGACAGGAATATCCCAGTTTGCAACCAATAGTTCTGATTCTTTTTTAGTTTTTAAATTGAATTCAATTGGTTTCCACCAAGAAAAATCACCTTGCTTTAATTGTATAAAAAATGTTTTGTTTCCTTCTCCATTTACAGTTGATTGAAATGTTCTTTCTGTTTTTACAATTTCTCCCAAAACAGCTTGCGGATCATAAACCGAAACAATTTCTCCCTTACCAATAAGAATATTTAAAGCGTCGCCAGAATTGTATGAAGGTTTAGTGAAAATTGTTGCCAAAGTGGCGCTTTTCCAATTTATAATTATATCATAAACTTTATTGTAAGGCACTTCAATACTGATTCTTGGCGTTCCAACACTTTCCGGAATTACTTTCCAACTCACTACTTTTCCATTTGCTTTGATATTTTCTATTCCGTCAAAAGGAGTGTTTAAGATCAATTTCAGATTCATTTTTGATGTTAAACGGTTCTCGATATGATAAGTATCTTGTTTATTTTCTCTTTTGAAAGAAAAAGAAATATCCGGAATTTCTAAAGAAGCTTCGTTCCATTTTGAAGGAAAACCGGGCTTAATCGTTAAAATTCCTGCAAGTGCATCTGGCTGAATTCCGTACAAACCTTCAACTAAAGTTCTGGAAGCCATCCCGATTGGATCTGCAAAATCACGATACAATTCACCACGAATGGCATCCTGATATAAAAGCTGTTCAAAACCTCCGGGAGAAGCGCCCAAATACATACTTTCAATCAGCGCACTTTCCCACATTTTGTAGGCTTCTTCTGTTTTTCCTCCTTGCCAAAAAGCCAATGACGTATGTAATTGTTCAGCCAAAGCCACATTATTAATCGACCAGGTATAAGGCTGCCAATTCGTTGTGCTAATGACATAAAGATCTTTTTTATCCAATCCTTCTGCTGAAATAGGAATATGTGGAATCTGATTATCGACATAACCCAACATTTGGTAGCTTTCAAACGGGTTCGACAGCTCCGAATCTATCGTGTGGTAAATGCTCCAAACGCCGGGTGTGTCATGTAATAATCGGTTTCCGAGTGCATCTTTATATTCGGCAAAGATTCCTTTATTCGGAATCCAAAGTTGGTCGTTTGTGGCTTTTAAAATTTTATCGGCTTCTTTTAAAAAGGGAATTGCATTTTCGTTTATTTTTTTTGCCGTTTCTGCAACGGTCTTATTCGCATAATAATTATAGGCCGAAGAGTGAATCACGCCACCGCCGCTATATTGCAACGCGTCACTCGCCCAAATTGAAGCGTAAGCATCGTAAAGTCCGTCGTTATCGGCATCAAAATTTCTTTTCTCCCAATTCAAATGTCTCTGAATTGTTGGCCACATTTCTCTCATAAAAGCAGTATCTCCCGTCCATTTAAAATGACGCAACATCTGATCAATAAAAACCAAATTCATATCATAATGATGAGCAACCGTATTTTTATTTGGATTTCGACTAATGTACCCGCTGCTGAACATGGAAGTTCCTATTTCTTCTTTCTGGCGCGCTAAATTCTTTTCTTCGTCAAAAACAACTGGACCATTTTCCGGAGTTGTCACCTGCGATTTACTGTAACTTTCAAAATGCGATTTTGCGCGATCGTGCCATCCCAAAGGATCAGCAGTGTAGGCACCACGCCACGCATTTAAATACATTCTCCAGGCAATTGCACCATGAAGATAGGCGGGACTTTCCCAAATTCCGTCAGAAGCAATCGACAGTGCTGCGCCTAAAGTATTAATATAAGGATCTGGCGTCATAACTTTAACTCTGTTAGCCAAAAGTTGCGTTTGCTGAACAGATTTCTCATAAAGTGCTGCCAAACCTTTTTGAGAAACATCTATTTTAAGGTCTTCAGTTGCCAAAAGCCAATAATTGCTTTTTTCCGTAATTGAATTTATTTTTCCTGTAATAACGGGCAATGTTTCTGCATTAGAATTAAACAATTCCAAAGGTGTTTTTTGCTGATTTGCATTCGCTAAATGTGTTGCCGATTCGGGAAAAAATCCAACCAGACTTTTGTTGTTTCCGTTTTTTTGCTTGTTGCTTTCAGAACCATATTCTAACAAAAAAGATTGTTTTTGAATCGTATATTTATTGTTGATGCAATAATCAGGTTGCAAATAAAACACCGACTCCGGATCGGCACCAATATCGCCGTCACGACTGAATTTCTTTCCTGTTGCCCCACCAAAAGCCCAAATTAAACTACTGTTTTTAGCAACATTTTTGCCATATATTTTTACAATAAAGCCTTCTTTTTCTTTTAGTGCAACTACATCAACAAATAATTTTCCGTTTCCTAAAATGGCATCTTCTACTATATAGTGCATGGTTCCCAAAACGTATCTTGTATCAATTTTAGACGCTTCGGTAATCCATTTGCTTTCTTCTCCGTTTACAATTCCAAGTTTTAAGTTCCCTCCCATTCCCGGCATGTACATGGCAAACTCTGGCAAATCTCCTGTTTCAACTCTAAAACCTGTATTTGAACCGTACAAAGCGCGATTGAATTTTCGCGTTCCATTTTTCAAAACAAAACTATTTCCTTCAGGTACATAATGTATTTTACGCACTGGCTTTTTTTCCTGACCAAATGTGATTATTGAAAAGAAAAAAAATACTCCAATAAAAAAGAAAAAATGTTGTGTTTTGATTTTCATAAAATTCATGCAAAAGGCTAATTAACAATATTTACTAAACAAGCAACTTTATCAATTTATTCCTAATTATTTGATAATTTAACCGCAATTTCTTTGTTTTTTTATGGTATACTATCCTGTACCTACCTGATTTTTATAATATAATAATTTATAATTTTATAATATTTTAACATCATAGTACAGGATACTATATAAAAATGGAACTATTAGATTTGAAATTGAATAAACTAAAATCCCAAAAAATTGGTCAAAATCAGTACTTATTTATGCGTTGTTTTTTGTCTTATTATGCCGGCTTCTATTTTTGTCCTGCATGCTGACACTACTTTAAATAATAGTTCCCTTTTATCAGAAAAAAATTTATCTGATAGTATTAAAAACACAAAATCATTCTTCTTTTCTTTTGGAACTTCTAAAAAAGCAAAAGGTATTTTAATTAACAAACCTTTAGAATATAGTACTGCAACAGGATATGGTTTCGATTTTAATTCTTCTTCGAAAATAAAAATCAATCCTAATTGTTTTTCTTCCGAAAAACCAACCTACTTTTCTGTACAACTTCCGGAAGGAAATTATCAGGTTGAAGTTACCATGGGAAACAATGAAAAGGCTTCAAACATTTCTATAAAAGCCGAATCAAGAAGGTTAATGTTAAATCAATTGTTATTACCAAAAGGACAAAAAGTTACCAAAACATTCAATGTAAATATTAGAAACCCAAAAATCGATAACCAGTTAAATGTTACTCTTAAAGACAGGGAAAAAGATATTTTAGATTGGGATGATAAATTAACGCTTGAATTTTTAGGTGAAGTTTCAATTCAAAGTATCAAAATCACTGCAAAAGATAATCTTACAGTTGTTTATTTAGCCGGAGATTCAACCGTTACGGATCAGGATGTTGAACCCTGGGCTTCCTGGGGACAATTTATTACCAACTATTTTGATGATAGTGTTGTCGTAGCAAACTATGCTTACTCGGGATCTTCTTTAAGTTCTTTTAAAAACGGAAATCGTTTAAAAAAGATACTTTCACAAATAAAAAAAGGAGATTATCTGTTTGTAGAATTTGGCCATAATGACGAAAAAATAAAAGGTGAAGGAAATGGAGCCTGGGGATCGTATTCAGATTTATTGACGGAGTTCGTAAAATCTGCAAAAGATAAAGGTGCCATTCCGGTTTTGGTAACGCCAACACAACGTAGATTCTTTAATGAAAATGGTACTTTAAAAGAAACCCACGGAGAATTTCCGGATGCCATGCGTGCCGTTGCCCAGAAAAACAATGTTGCTCTTATTGATGTTACTAAAATGACAACCGAATTATATGAAACCTGGGGCGACGAGCCGTCAAGAAAAGCTTTTGTACAGTATCCTGCCCATACTTTTCCGGGACAAGAGAAAGCATTAGACGATAATACTCATTTTAATAGTTTTGGCGCTAATGAAATTGCATTTTGTGTACTAAAAGGAATTCGTGAACTTGATATTCCGTTAAAGAAACAAATCAAAAAAGAAACACCAGATTATAACCCGAAGAAACCAAATTATATTTCGAGTTGGACGCTCCCAATGAGCGACCGATTTGAAATTGCTAAACCAGATGGTAATTAACCATCGTAGAATTCACCAATTATGCAACTAAAAAACACTATCCAAAATCTTACTATTGCGGCGTTTACACTTTTTATTGCTCAAAACAGCAACGCACAGCAAACTGATAAAGTTTATCTTTCAGGAAAGGATTTTGAACATCCTGTACAATGGGATTTTTATTGTACGGGTGGCAATAACAGTCAAAAATGGTCAAAAATAAACGTTCCCTCACAATGGGAACTGGAAGGTTTTGGAGAATATACCTATGGACGTTGGTACAAGGAATTGGAACAAAAAGAGCCTAGCAAGGAAGAAGGTTTGTATAAATATGAATTTGGAGTTCCTGCTAATTATAAAGATAAAGACGTTTTAATTGCCTTTGGAGGCGCCATGACAGATACCGAAGTTAAAGTAAACGGAAAACTGGCCGGAGCAATTCATCAGGGTGGTTTTTATGAATTTAAATATGATATTTCTTCTTTATTAAAATATGGCGCAAAGAATCTTTTAGAAGTTCATGTCTGGAAACATTCTGCCAATAAATCTGTTAATGCGGCTGAGAGAAGAGCGGACTGGTGGCTATTTGGTGGAATTTATCGTCCGGTTTGGCTGGAAGTTTCTCCAAAAACACATATTCAGCATATTGCTGTAAATCCAAAAATGGACGGATCTTTAACAGCTGATCTGAATCTTAAAAACATTCCGAAAAATACAACTATAGAGGCCTCTCTTAAAGGTTTAAATGGAGAATATTTCCAAACTTTTACTTTTCCGATTAAAGCAAAAAGCACCTCAGCAACTATCACAGCACAATGGAAAAACATAAAACCATGGAATCCTGAAAATCCTAATTTATATGATTTACAATTGGTTTTAAAACAAAACGGAACAATTTTACATCAATATGACAAACGAATTGGTTTTAGAACTTTAGAGTTTAAAAAACAAGATGGAATTTATGTGAATGGTGCTAAAATTTTAATGAAAGGAATTAACCGTCACTCCTTTTGGCCAGAAGGTGGTCGAAGCACCAGCAAACGCATTAGCGAGTTGGACGGAAAATTAATTAAAGACATGAACATGAATGCTGTTCGCGGGCATTATCCGCCAGATGAACACTTTTTAGAAGTTTGTGATTCTCTTGGTCTTTTTGTTTTGAATGAATTAGCCGGCTGGCAAAACTCTTATGATACCGAAACCGGAAAAAAATTAGCAACCGAAATGATTACACGTGATGTTAATCATGCTTCGGTAATTATTTGGGATAACGGAAATGAAGGTGGCTGGAATTATGATACCGATAAAGTTTTTGCAGACCTAGATCCGCAGAAAAGAATTGTGATTCATCCCTGGGCCGATTTTAATGGCTGGGACACACACCACTATCCTACTTACTTAACCGGAATGCATCGTTTTAATGCTGGTGAAAATGTATTTTTCCCAACTGAATTTATGCACGGAACTTATGATAATGGTCACGGAGCAGCTTTAGAGGATTTCTGGAATCGTTATAAAGAAAGTCCGCTTTTTGCCGGGGGATTTATGTGGGCGATGTTAGATGAGGCCGTAAAACGCTCTGATTGGACTGGTAAAGCACAATTTGACTCAAAAGGTTCATTGGCGGCAGATGGAATTTTAGGACCTCATCGCGAAAGAGAAGGAAGTTATTATACCGTAAAAGAAGTTTGGGCGCCAATTCAGTTTCAGCCAAAACAGGTTTCTGAAAATTTTGATGGTTCTTTCTTTATTAAAAACGATTATCTGTTTAGCAATTTAAATACCTGCAAAATGGAATTCAAAGTATTGAAATCTGAAAAAGATGTACTTTATTCAAATGGAACTTCTGCAGCAATAAGTTCAGGAAAGATTGAACTGCCATCCATTGATCCGGGTGAAACAAGAAAAATTCAATTCGCTGTTCCGAATAATTTTGCAGAAGGAGATATTTTATCGATTTCGGCTTATGATCAATTTGGAAAAGAAATTTATACTTGGACATGGCCCATTCATAAAGCATTATTTTATGCCAATAAATTTCTGGCAGTTCAAAATACGAAAGCAAAAGCTTCAGCAGTAAAAACCGGAAATGAAATCACTTTAAAAGGAAGTGATATCACGGTTACTTTAGATGCTACGACTGGAGAAATTTCATCTATTAAAAATGCAACTTCAACTATTCCGTTGACAAATGGCCCAAGACCAATTGGAATGAAAGCCAAATTAAAGGATATTCAAGTTTCACAAGATGATGATAAAGCGGTTTGTACCGTAAATTATTCTGGTGGATTGTCTTCCATTAAATGGATTATGGAACCGGACGGAAGATTTAAAATGGAATTAATTGCCCTAAAAAATGCTTCTGGAGGCGAAGGTTTTGATGGTGCCTTTTTTGAAGATAAAATCAATTCTTTCGGAATCACTTTCAGCTTTCCTGAGAAAGAAGTTACCGGAATCAAATGGTTTGGAAGAGGTCCGTATCATGTTTGGAAAAACAGAATTAAAGGAACTACTTATGGCATTTGGGAGAAAGACTATAACAACACTATTACAGGAGAAAGTTTTGAGAATTTGATTTACCCTGAATTCAAAGGTTATCACGCCAATTTATTGGGTGCAAACTTAAAAGCGGGTACGTCATCTTTTAAAGTTTTCAGTGAAAATGACAATTTGTTCCTAAGATTATTTACACCTGATTTGCCTAAAAATGGTTTCCCGGGAAGTTATCCACAACCGGCATTTCCGGAAGGAGATATTTCGTTTATGTATGAAATTCCGGCAATGAGAGATTTTAAACCTTTAGAGCAACAAGGCCCGCAAAGTCAACCAACAAATATTCGTATTAAAAGCGGAGATGACGGAATTAAAATGAATTTGTGGTTTGATTTTAGAAATTAATTTTAGTTTCAGATTGAATGCTACCGAATTTAACCACAAAGCGCACTAAGATTTTTTAATATTAATTGCGTTGAGAAAACACAAAGTTCACAAAGCTGTGCGTACATCGCGTACCTCTTTGCGAACTTTGCGGTTAAATACAATCATTTCACATTTCACATTTCACATTTCACATTTCACAATTCACAATTCACAATTCATAATTCATAATTCATAAATATGAAATCAATTAAAATACTCTCTGTCTTATGTCTGACGGTATTATTTTTCAATTTTACTTCAAAACAAGACAATAAACCAACCGTATATATGGTTGGAGATTCGACCGTGAAAAATGGCAAAGGTGATGGAGCCGGCGGACTTTGGGGCTGGGGAGATTATATTGGTCAATTTTTAGACACTACAAAAGTTCATATTGAAAATCATGCTTTAGGCGGAACCAGTAGTCGAACTTTTCAGGATAAAGGTTTATGGATTGAAGTTTTGAATAAACTTAAAAAAGGTGATTATGTCCTGATTCAGTTTGGTCATAATGATGATGGGCCAATCAATGATACGATTCGCGCCAGAGGAACATTCAAAGGCATTGGAAATGAAACACAGGAAATAGACAATCTAATAACTAAAAAACACGAGATCGTTCACAGTTACGGCTGGTATATTCAAAAAGTAGTTCAGGAAGCCAAATCAAAAGGTGCGATTCCGATAATTTGTTCGCCAATTCCGAGAAACGACTGGAAAGATGGAAAAGTGCCCCGCAACGATAAATCTTATGGATTATGGGCCAAACAAATTGCTGAAAAAGAAAAAGTAACTTTCATCAATTTAAATGAAAAGATGGCCACTGAAATGGAAAAATTCGGTGAACAAAAAGTAACCGGAACTTATTTTTATAAAAAAGATCATACCCATACTTCTGCTAAAGGCGCTGTACTTTCTGCTTCGGTAATTATCAACGAACTAAAAACGAGTAAAAATTCTTTAAAAAATTATATTTTAGAAAATCCAAAAATTGTACTTCCAGCTAAAAAGAAAGTTTTCTTAATTGGAGATTCAACTATGGCTAGCAACGATAATAATCCCGATGCTGTGGGCTGGGGAGTTCCTTTTCCTAAATATTGCGATACCACCAGAATTGAAGTAATCAATAAAGCCAGAGGCGGAAGAAGTACCAGAACTTTTGTTTATGAAGGACTTTGGGAGGAAGTTAAAAACCAATTACAGCCTGGAAATTTTATCCTGATTCAGTTTGGACATAACGATGCCGGTGCTGTTGACAAAGAAAAATTCAGAGGTTCCTTAAAAGGAAATGGAGACGAAACTCAAGAAATAACACGTCCTGACGGCTCAAAAGAAATTGTAAATACTTTTGGGTGGTATATGGCGAAATTCATCAGAGAAGCAAAAGAAAAAGGCGCAATACCAATTGTTTTAAGTCAGACACCACGCAACGAATGGCCAAATGACAAAGTTGAACGCAGAACCGATACTTACGGAAACTGGTCTAAAATTGCTGCTGACAAAGAAGGCGCTTATTATATTGATCTGAATGAAATTGTGGCTCAGAAATATGAAGCTTTAGGAAAAGAAAAAGTAAAAACATTTTTCCCAAAAGATCACACGCACACAGGCTTAGAAGGCGCAACTTTAAATGCATTGACGGTTGCAGAAAGCCTTAAGAAAATAAAAGAATGTAATCTGAAAGATTATATAGAAATTCCGAAATAATTGTGAATTGTAAATGGTCAATTGTGAATGCAAAATGACGATTGTCCAGGCTTTTCACAATTCACAATTAACAATTCACAATTAACAATTAACAATTCACCATTTACAATTAAAAAAAAAACCTCGTTTAAATTACTTAAACGAGGTTTTGTTTTTGAAATACAAAATGTATTATTTTTTTGATTCTTCGATAGAAACTTTTCTGAATTCTTTTAAAAGTTTTTCAATTTCTAAAGTAGCTTTACGAGCTCTTGGTCCTGCAGCTTTGATACCTTTTTCAGTTAAAGATTCAGCTTCTGCTTTGAATGCGTCAATTTCGGCGTTGATTTTTACTAATAGATCTTTCATGCTTATACTTGTTAAATTAAGGCGCAAAAATAAAAGTTTGCTTGATAGATAACGCATGTTTAGTGTTAAAATTGTAACTCTTTTTACTCTTTCAGTTAATAATAAATTAACCTAATCTCTTTACACTTTATTATCAATCACTTACGAAAAATAAAATCCAATCTTTTTTTCTTCTTAATACTTATTTACAGTAACTTTTCTATCATTGTGCTATTTAATATTCTCATTATTAACTTTTTTAGCATCTTTTTTAAATTGATTTTCAAGAGCAATTTTCATTTTTACTGCTATTACTTCATTTTGGTTCCAGACATTATTCTTTTCTTCCGGATCTTTTTCTATGTTATAAAGTTCATAATCTGCTGGTATTGCTTTGGGATGTCTCGTTCTGATTATTTTCCATGGTTTACTGATTAAACATTCCTGCAAATGGCCTCTGATGTAAATTTCCTGATTAGGAATCGTTTTATTTTCAGAAATACCTGCCCAGACATTTTTTCCTTCAACACTTGGGGGTAAATTATTATCACCTGCCAAAAATAAAATGCTTGGCAGCAGGTCGATAACCGAAATATAGCTTAAATTTTTATAACTTTTCAAATGCTCTTTCCAATACATTATACACGGTACTCTGACAGCACCTTCATAATTGGAGGTTTTCCAATCCCTAAGCGGCTTGTTGTCCCCAAGTGTGGTATTGGAGGGATGAATACCGTTATATTCATTTTTAGAATCCCAATTTTCCATAGCACCATTGTCACTCATAAAAATTACCAGCGTATTTTTATCCAGTTTTTGTTGCTTCAATTTTTCAAGCAGTATCCCGATACTGTTATCCATATGAGCTACTGCGGCGGCATAATCCCTTCGTGAACTGTCTTTAATGGAATTCATATAAGGATCTTTCCATTTTTGTTCTTCCTGCAAAGGAAAATGTGGTGCACTGTAAGCTACTTGCAAAAAGAAACTTTTATTGGAATCCCTTATTTCCGAAATCCATTTGATGGTTTCCTCTGTGATTAAATCGGTAGCATGGCCTTTCTCTTCGACAAACTCACCATTTCTATGCCAGCTCTTATCCCCATTTTTATACAAATGTGTGTACTGGTCAAGCTGTCCGTGCAAAAAGCCATACGAATAATCAAACCCATATGCTTTAGGCCCACTGCTGAGTTGCAATTCTAAATGCCATTTCCCTATAAGTGCTGTCTGATAGTTATTTTGATGTAATAATTTCGGCAAAGTAGGTATTGAATCGGGCAATTTTGTCTGATCTCTATCACCAATTGGGGCGACGATGCCCAGGCGGCTTGAAGGTCTTCCTGTTAAGAGACTGGCTCTGGTGGGAGAACAAGTAGGATTGACATAAAATCGGTTGAGTTCTACACCGTTCTTAGCTAAATAATCAATGTTTGGTGTTTTGATTACTGAATCGTGATAACCAACATCATTCCATCCCAGATCATCGGCAATAATCAAAATAATATTTGGTTTTTCTATTAGTTTCTTTTGAACTTCCTGACTATATGAAATTGAAAAACAAAGCAATAACATCAGTAATAATTGTGTTTTTATATTTCTGCTTTTCATTACTTTAAAATTTAAATTAAATCTTTAAATATTATTTTACCGTTAGATAATCCAGTACAATTCCGGTTTGATTGATTTCAACCTTAATGGTATGTTTTCCTTTCTGAAAATTTGACGCTGGCACTTTTACAATCGCACTATTTCGCAACACATTTTCCTTCCATGTTTTATCGCGATCTTTTGTATTGATTTTGAAAAACTGAGTTGTTTTTCCATCTATTTGGATTCCGATTTCATGATCAAAATTATTGGAATGCGTCGGAAGCAAATGAATTTCAATTTCATGTTCTCCTGCATTTTCTATTTCAAATTCATATACAACAAAAGGTTTTTCGGTTTTAAAATAGTGCTGTTTCAACGGAAATAAAGTAATCGCATTATTACTATATCCTAAACCGTTAATTGTCTTCCAATTGTAGTTTTTAAATCCTTTTTGAGCAACAAACTGATTCGCCTGAATAATAATTTCGTTTGAATTTAATTTTGATACTTCTTTAGAAAATGCATTCTTTTTAACCGAATCAAAAACCGGAAGATTCCTCGGGCGCATTGACATCATATTATTCCATTTTCCATTGCTCAGTTTGGTATTATAATATGCTGTCAATTCTTCAATTTTCTGATACGCTTCTGAGGCTAATAATTGATATTTTTCTTTTTGATTTTCATCAGAAGTTGTCGCTTCTAAATTCCAGTACAAAAATTTATAATTCATATAAGCTGCCCCTTTTACAGGATAAACAACTAGCTGAAACCAGGCATCTTTTCTTTCTGATGGAATCAAGTCAGACAAATTATTCACTTTTTCAACCAATTTGTCATACGCCTTTATTCTGTTCCAAATTTCTTTTTCAGAAAAATCAGAAAGTTTTACGGCTGTTGTTGGTTCGGTTTGGCTCCAACCCATATATTCCGGTTTTCTTAGAAATGCCAAACGATAATATTCTTCAAAAATCGCACTTACTTCTCTACTAACTTTAGATGAAAATTCTCTTGCCGCCCAATTTTCAGTATACTCCTTTAGTCCATCTGATTTGATGCTGTTGATATTCCACGCCAAATCCAAAAAAAGTTCGACATCATACTCTGCTGGTTTAATGTCACCTACATTTACAATCCACATTTTTTTTGCACCGTTTTCATACGCTTTATTCATTTCGTACCAAATTAAACCCGGCTGCGTTGTGCTCAGCCAAAGATAATCGTGAGGTCGTCCCCAATAACTAATGTGATAATAAACGCCACTTCCTCCTGCTCTTTTTTGTTCCTCTTCGTTACTCAAGCGGCGGATATAACCGTAATTGTCATCAGGCCAGACCAAAGTAATATCGTCAGGAACTTTTAATCCGTTATCATATAATTCTAAAACCTCTTTGTAAGGAACAAAAGCTTGTGGAATGGCTGACAAAGGTTTTTTAAAAGTATTCGAAAGCATTTCCCGTTGATTTAAAATGATTTTTTCGACCATTTCAATTGATTCTTTTAAATCTTTTGCACCTTCCATTTTACTATCATGCACACCACGCATTCCCAATGTCATAATTGTTTCATTTTGAGCCGACTTTAATTCGTCTAAACGATCCTGCCAATATTTATCGACCTGGGTTTTATTAGTGAAATAGTTGTAATCTCCGTAAATTTTGGGTTTCCATTCATCAACATTATTTCGAAGCATCGGTTCTGCATGAGAAGATCCGATAACAATATGGTATTTTTGCGCCATTTCCTTATTCCCCGTAAGGGTAAAAAATCCTTTTGTAGACGGGTGCATCGCTGGCCAAATGGTATTGGCTTTCAATCGCAACAACAATTGAAAAATTTTCTCGTACGTTTTTGGGCCAATATCTCCGGTTTCCGGTTCAAATGTTTTGGCTGCCCAAGGCTGTAATGCCCAATCTTCATCGTTTAAAAAAATACCTCGATATTGTACCGAAGGCGAAGAAATTATTTTTTGTTCCGAAAGTTTTAAGGAAAGTTTTTCTTGCTTTATAGGATGAACATCTGCCCACCATTTCCAAGGCGAAATTCCGAGACGTTCAGAAATTTCGAAAATTGCATAAACGGTTCCACGGACATCAGAACCTGTTATTATAAGATTATCATTTTCTTTTTTGATGGAAAATTTCTCCCATTGATTAGAAAGTTCTTTTTGTTCTTTTCTTGTTTTAAACGATTCATCTGAAACTTCTCCAATGTAAATTCCGTCTTTAGAAAATGAATTTGCCTGAAGTATTTCTGGTCGTTTTCCGGTTAATTCTTTGACATCATCTGCCAATTCATTTACTGCCCAGAGAATTAATGGATCTGTGTTTTTGTCGATGTAAATGTTTACTGCATTGTTTAAATCACAAATTAAGAAGTCGCCTGCGTTTTTGTTTTGGCAGAAAACATTTATGGATAAAATCGAGAAAATTAATAGCAGTATTTTTTTCATTTTTATTTTTTTTCGCCACTAAGGCTTTAACATACTTGTTATCCCGAGGAACGAAGGATCTCACAGGTTACTCGACAAAGATTTGGGGGCTTCTATGCGGAGTTTTTAGTATGATCCTTCGTTCCTCAGGATAACAAAACAGAAAACTAAAACTTCGGAATGACAAACTTTATGGTTACTTTGTGTTAGACGCACTGCTGTGCGCCTCTACGGAAAACCTTTGAACCTTTGCAACTCTAAACCTTTGAACCTATTCTAAAACTTTCTTATTCACAAAAACATTTTTAAAAGTCACTCCGTTTATCAAACTTTTATCAATGTCTGCTTTAACAGATTCAATATTCAAGTTTTCAAAAGTAAAATTGGACAAACGTACATTTGGGTCGTTTTCTACTTTATAGAACATTTCACATTTAAGATCAATATTTTTTAAAGTAACGTTATCTCCATACGATAATGGAACATCAGGACGACCTTTCAAATCAAAAAATTGTTTCCATGCTAAAATAGCCAGACCGTTTTTGGTTTGTCCTTTAATATCTTCAAGTCTAATAAACTCGTAAAGCTGTGGTGTATCTGGTCTCATTTTAAGATGCAACAATATTGACGGTCCATCAACTTCGCAATTGCGCATAATAATATTTCGGTTATGAATCGCCTCACTTCCGTTCGTTAAAGCCGAATGGCAATATCCAAATTTGGAGTCTTCAATAATAATATTGGTGTTTGGCCCATTATTTTTATCCTTGTCTGCATACGGTCCTTTACCTCCTTTTAGCGCTATAGCATCATCATTTACAGACATATTACATCCTTTTATAAGTACGTTGCTGCAAATATCAAGATCAATCGCATCTGTACTTGGAGCATCGCCTTTTTTGTGTGGAGAAAAGATATAAGTGTCCAGTATTTTTATATTATTGCATTTGTAAAAATGACTTGTCCAAAAACCGGAATTGATCAATTTTACGTCCTGAAATTGTACGTTATTTGAATTCCAAACAAAAACTAATCTTGGTCTTGAAACCTCAAGATTGGTACATTTTGGATTCTCTTTTCGGCGCGCCCAGAAAGCATCCCAATATTTTCTTCCATTTCCGTTGATAGTTCCTTTTCCTGAAATCGAAAAATTATCAACGCCGTACGCATTTACTAATGCAGGAAAATAATCCAAATTCTGACCTTCCATTCTTGAGGGCATAATTGGGTAATTTGCTATATCATCTGATCCTTTTAAAACTCCGCCTTCACTTACATATAAGGTGGTTTTTGGTTTAAAAAATAAAGCACCGCTCAGGAAAACCCCTTTCGGAATTATGATTACGCCTCCACCATTTGCAGCGGCCTTATCAATTACTTTCTGAATCGGAACAGTCTGAAGTTTTGTGCTGTCTTTACTCACTCCAAAATCAGTTATAGTATATTTTTTTCCTAAATCTTTTAATTGAAGTTTAGTATAATTTTTAAACCAGGGACTGATTTCACTTCCGTCAGGAAATTTATCATTGGCATATTTTTGCGAAAATGTGACTTGAGAAATTCCCAGAACACATAGAGCTAAAGCGAAAAACTTTTTCATTGTAAGATATTTTTTGATTTTATAGAATAGCTAATTTTTTATTTTGATTTGATAGAGTGAAATATAGTTTCCTGTACTTCCGTAATTTGATTTTCTTTTATCCGACCAATTTGGTCTTTCTCCTGTAACCGAAACGGTTAATTTATAAGTGTCTTTTTTCAAAATTGGAGATTTGAATACTTGCATCAAATCAGAAGATTTACTGTACATATCAATAACTGCGGTTACTATTGGATTTCCTTTTTTATCAGCTAAAATAACGCTGGCATAACCATTTTCAGGACCAACAAAACTTGTCAGGCCAATTTGCTGTCCTTTAAATTTTATTGAAAATGAGGCATTTTTATCATCTGATTCACTTTCATAAACCATATTTCCATTGGTTACATATTTCCAATTTCCTTTATATTGAATTTGTTTATTTCTGTTGTTCAGAATTTGATCTTTTTTATCCAAAATAGAAACAACTCCTGTAGAAATATCTATTTGCCAGGCTTCCTGATAATTTGGCATTGAGATCGAAGTTCCGGAAAACACAAGTGGCTGCCAAACATAAGTTGCCGATGAAGCCTGTTTAGGAAACGACCAGCGATCGCCCATGAACATGTATGTCGTTTCTTTTGTGCCTTGAATTGGCAATACAAATGTCGATTGCGAATTCCACGTAAGCGTTTCTTTTGGTGCAATTAAACCTTGAAATTCCCAAGGGCCTTTAATTGAATTTGAGGTATAATAATAGTTGTCATTTTTCTCCCAGCTCGTTAAATGTGAACCTATAAAATAATACAGACTTTCTTTTTTCAGCATTGTAGGTGATTCAAATCCGGTTGTTATATTTTCATTTATTTTTTCGGTAACCGATTTATAATCGTCACTTAATTTATAAATTTCACCGCCATGAACCAGAATATATCCTGAATTATCCGTATCCTGAAAAGTTCCCATATCCCATTTTTTGATTGGTTTTCCATCAAACAAAAGCGGACCTTTAAATTCATACGGACCTTCAATATTTTTTGAAACCGCATAACCCACAAACTGATCTTTATAGGTTAAAGTATCAGCGTGCATGTACATAACGAACTCATTTGTTTTAGGGCATTTCATCACTTTTACACGTTCGCCAACACGATTTGGTCCCAATTTTCCAGATTCTTGTAGAGGAAGTGCCTGGCGCTCAAATTTCCAATTATAAAGATCTTTTGACGAGTAACAATTAAATCCCGCAAAAGCGTTGCTGGTATCGCTGTGCGCTTCTCCAAATAAATAAAATTTATCTTTCTCTTTAATGATGTTTGCTCCGTGCGCGCTTACAATATTTCTGTTTTGGTCAAGCCAAGGAACTCCAGAATAAATCGCATCCATTTTCTCTGATTCTTGCGCAAAAGAAACCGCCACATTGCTAAAAAAAACAATGCAGATTAACCAACACAAAACAAAATAATTCTTTTTAAACATTTTACTATTTACTTTTCACAATTCACAATTCACAATTCACAATTAATCATTTACGTTTCAGCCATTCTTTCGGCACATTTACAATACAGATATTCATCGTTCTATTATCTTTAGAAAGCATTGCCGACTGAATCTGAATTTTAGTTCCGTCTCTGTTAAAAGTGGGATGAATGTGATCTGCTGCTGTATCTTTATGTCCGGTTGTCAGCATTATCATTTCGTTTGTTTTTCTGTCGATTAAATATAAACTTCTCGAAAAGTCATCTCCAACCGCCCATCTTCCGTCAGCAGAACCATGAACGTGCCATAAACCGCTCCCACTTTTGGTTTGTCCGGCAATAATCATTTCTCTTGTTCTTAAATTAACAATTGCCAAACCTGTTGGTTTTTCACGTGTTCCTGAATTTCCCCAATTGCTTTCCTGTCCCGGATTTTGCGGATTTCGTATTTCTGTGCTTCCTGTAACTTCAACTGGCGTTTCTTTCTGAATATCAATTTTACGGTGTCCCATAATCGCCATGGCAACCTCATCTTTAGAAATTACAGCTTCGTGCGTTACCCATTCAAAATCAGATTCCGGATATAAGGGTCTTAAACCCGTTCCGTCTGCCATAACGGTCCACGTTCTTTGAGGTGACTTTCCTCCCGTTTCCCAACAAAAAACCAATTCGCCCGGATTCCAAATATTCGATTGAATGTGTCCAACCTGAAATGGAACTGAAATCACATGTTTGAATTCGCCTGTTTTTATATTTAAACTGCCAATTCCACCCGGGCCTGCGCCCATATTTCTTGGTCCAAAACTTTTTTCAATTTTAATATTCGGGTCTAAATGTCTTCCAGCTTCTTCTTTTCCAATTCTAAAATAAACGATATCTTCATCAGCATCTAAAGCCATATCGCCAGAAGCGCCCATTTCTGGATTTGTAATTCCGCAAACACGTTCGTAAGCCGAAACTGCTTTCATTTTTCCAGCCTGACTGTCTTTAAAAACGGCTTCCAAATTCACTTCCATAATTTGCATTTTATCGCCGTCGCCTTTTCGCATAAAATACAATTTCATTGATTTTTGCGCCATGCATAATGTTCCGGTATAACCGCCTTCGGTAACCTGAACCATTACACCTGATTTCTCGTTTACTGCCATAGCTTCTCCGTTGGCTCTTTTGGTTCTGAAAATGAGCCATTCGCCATCAGAAGTCCATTGTGGATGCGTTGGATAGGTTTTGGAATCACCAGCAGATTTTGTTGTTAAGAAGATTAAATCAACACCTGTTACCGGATCTTTGATAATCTTTTTTTCTGATGGGAATCGGGTTCCAATCTGACTAAAAGTTACTATGGTAAATAACAGAAAAAGTATATTTATTGTTGCTTTCATATGCTGTTGGTATTTTGCCACGAAGGCGCGAAGACACAAAGTTTTTCTTTTAAATTATTCTGTCAATGAATCTCGCAAAGGCGCAGAGTCGCAAAGTTTTTTTTGTTTTGAACATAGAATTTGGCTAAAGCCGATTATGTTGACTTATATTTTACTGCCAGTTAAAACTGGAGGCAATTCAAAATTTTAAACTTTAAAACTTTGCGACTCTGCGCCTTTGCGAGAATTGATTTTACTCATTGCGTGAACACAATAAACAACTCATAACTCATAATTCAAAACTCATAACTTCATTTTTATTTATGCAAATTATTTTTCCCTTCGATTTTTAATTGAATAGAACTATCATTTATTTGAAATTGACTCTCATTCAACAATAAAATCACTTCGGCTCCAGCCAATAAAACAGGACCGTAACCGTGAGCGGCGAAAACATTTACCGGACGATAGTAATAAAATGCCGGATCAAAACCCATTCCGGTTCCAACGCAGGTTCCTTCCACCTGACCTTTATCATTCACTTTTGTAGCTACAGCATTCCAAGCCAATAAAACAGCCGGAGCGTATGTCATTTTATCCACATAACCGCGATTAATAGCCCTTGCAATAGAATACGCATAAATAGCTGTTGCCGATGTTTCCAGATAAGAATCATTTCTATCTAATAATTGATGCCAAAAACCAGTTCCGTCCTGATATTGAACCAATCCGGCAATGTGTTTTTGCAATTGCGCCAAAACCTGAGGATAACCCGGATGATTTTTTGGTAAAACCTCTAACAATTCAACCATTGTCATAACTGCCCAGCCATTAGCTCTCGCCCAATGAAATTGCGGATGTACCGTCATCGACTCGACCCAGCCATGCATGTAAATGCCTTTTTGTTCGTTAAACATTCTTTTAGAAAACTGATTGACTTGCTTTACAGCATCATCAAAATATTTGACATCCCCAGTATAACTTCCCATTTGAGCTAAAGCCGGCACACTCATAAACATATCATCTAACCAAAGCGTATTATCCTGCGGTCTGTTTCTGGCTAAGGTTCCGTCTTTTAATCTAAATTGCTTGTTGCTGATAAAGTCGATATAATTATTTATCAGAGGATCAGCATTTGCTTTTAAACCTTCTTTTTTTGCTTTAATAAATGCTGCACAAAGCGCTCCCGCAAAATCTAATGCTTCAGGATGAAGTGTCTTAAGCATGTCTTTGTCTTTGATGTTTTTCTCATCGTAATTGGCTGCAATATCAGCAATCAACTGTATCCTTTTATTGGTATAATCTGCAAAGTATTTTTCACCCGTAGCTTTAGATGCTAAAAGCATTCCGGCGTAGGTTACACCCCATTCGTAACTTGTCAATCGAAAAGCGCCTGGCTCAAAGACAATGTCCTGATTGCTTTTTTTATAGTCGGTAATGGCAACTTTAGTAGTCGCATCTACAATTTTAGAAGCCGAATTTTTATCTAAAAAATTATAGACTCTGTCTAATACGACTTTTATATTTTCTTTTTGCGGAATCACATATGGTGTTGGGTAATCCGGCTGCATTAAATGCAATGGCGCAGTGGCATCTGTTTTTTGTGCACTTACTGCTGTACATACTCCAAAAGCAAACAAGGCTACAATTTTGGTTGATTTATAATTCATGGCTAGTGTGTTAGTTTAGTTAAAAATGAGATTGTTTTATTTACTTATCTCAACATTTATTTTGGCTGAAAGTTGTTTGGCCAAAGTGGTTACATAATTGCTGAAATAAGCATAATCCTTAAAGTTTTTATCAGCACTTAACTCCCAGCCTGCGATGGCGTAATAGCTGATTTCTTTATTGTTTTCTACTGATAATTTTGCCAGATAAGAATCTGTTAATTGTCCTGTTTTAGGAGCTTCGATATATCCTTTGTACAATTTCTTCGGAACCAGAATTGCCGTTCCTAAAATCCACGTACGTTCGTAGGTTAAATAATCATGTTGGATAAAACAAACCCAATCTCCGGCATCTACAACTTTCAACGGATTTTTATTGTTTAGGTTTGAAATTGCTGCCAGAAAAGTTTCATTTCCTTTAATCCCCTCAATCTTAACCGTATTTTTATAACCGTACATTCCGGGCCAGATTGAAGTGGTTTCCTGAACCTGATATTTGTTTCCTGAAGCTTCCCAATTTTGATATTTATAACTCAAAACCGAATTAACAGGACCTTCACTTACGATTTTAAAAGTTGTTTTTTCGACATTATTTATAGTGTCTGTTCCTAAAATTCCAAGTCGGTTGATTTTATCATTGATTAATAAAGCGTAACCGCCTAAACCCGCTGAATTTCCAACCGGAAAAATATCTCTTCCCCAATCGTACATTACGTGGTAATTATCTTCAACAGCACCTTTACTATTAATACCGACATCTTCGGGAGTAATCGCAGGTATTTTTTTTCCGAAAACATCTTTTGAATTTCTTCCATCCAAATAATGTCTGAAACCTACTTTATCATTTTCCCAGGTTGGTCCGTCGGTTTGATATTTCTGAAAACCTAACTTTTTGTGTACCTGATTCGCCATTAAAACTTCTTCGGTTGCAGGCTGAACCGGCAAATTCTTTGCTTCTCTTTTTCCGAAACGAGCACTTGTTTTTATTGGAAATTTAGGATCTACAGAAGACCATTTTAATTCTACCGTTTTCTTTTCGTTTGGAGCAAAATCTGTTACCAAAAAAAGTTCGTCCCATTTTCCATCTCCATCCAAATCATTTAACTGCGCTGGAATGGTATCCTTTTTATGGATTAAAATTGGGTAAGCAACACCATTCTCTTTAACAGAAAGCTGATTTCTTTTAATCGTAATTGCTTTTTGAGGCACCGCCAATTCAGAGGTGTTTTTTAAAGTGATTTTAGTTCCTGCTACTTTCTGTTGTGCTTTACAACTTGACAATAGCATTGCTGATAATGCGATTGTCAAATAAAGATTCGTTTTCATTTTTTTTATTTTTTGTTTCAGGTTTTTTTGTTTCAGGTTTCAAGTTTGCAACAGTTGAATCATTTAATCCAAATGAAAAACTTCTTTTAACGGGACAGAAACTGGCGAATTATCAGGATATGTTTCCATTATATCAGCCATATATTCCCACCATTTTTTTACTATTGGATGATTCGGCAGCAGCTTTTCATCAAAATCAATACTGATTTTTTGAACTGCAAAAAGCGATAAGGTATCTTCATCTAAAAAAATACTATAATCCTGAATTCCGCTCTCTGAAAGTAACGATTGTAATTCAGGCCAGATTTCGTCATGTCGTTTTTTGTATTCTGCTTCAAAACCCGATTTTAACTGCATTTTGAAAGCGTTTCTGATAGTTTGATTATTTTTCATTTTTTTGGGGTTAAAAATTAAAGTTTATTTAAACTATTTTAAAAATAAATCCGGAAGAAGTTTCATACTTTCCTCCTTGTGAAGCGGTAAATAAATAGGTTGCTTTTCCGTTTTGAAATAATAATTGCGGACGTTCTGCACGGCCATATCGGTTTAAATGTTTAGGAGCTTCGGGCTGTTTTATATATTTATTTAGGGGCTGATATGAAATTAAAGGATCACTCCAATGAATGCCATCGTCAGAATCCATATATAAGCCGTTGTCAATTCCGAAAACGCCCATATCACGCGCTAACATTTTGAATTTCTTATTTTCATACCAGACAAAAGCGTCTTCGCATTGTTTGTTATCTCCGAGTTTAGAAAAATCTATTACCGGATTGTTTTTGTATTTTTCATAAGGACCGTGTAATGATTTCGAAATTGCTAATCCGTATTTTCTGTTTCCTTTAATGGGGAATTTTGGATGTTCATAATTCTCTGTATCCAATGATTTATAATAAAGCCAATATTCACCATTTGGATGTTTTAGAAAAGAAGGATTTGTGGTTAAAAGATCATCCCATTCTCCTTGTTTTCCTGGGAGCAATAATGGTTTATCAGGCCTTTCCCATGGTCCATAAAGTGAATCAGCAGTGGCTAATCCGACGCGTTTCGTGTTCATTTTTCCATTAGAATTTCCCATAAAAAACAATGCATATTTTCCGTCTACAAAATGAATACTCGGATTATGGCAGGTTGTTGCATCCCAAAAACCTTCACCACGTGGCGCCAAAATAGTACTTACATATTCATACGGTCCTTCAGGTTTATCTGCAACCGCATGTGCGATTTCAGAACTGCTAATCCAGCCACTCATTCCTTTTGCTTTTGGCCATCTCGAAAAAAACACATGAATTTTACCATCCGGACCTTCAATTGGACTATTACACCAAACATAATAATCTTCAAATTCGAGCGCACGCCCAACTGGTTTAAGTCTTTTTTCAAAATCTGAAAGTTTTGGATCATCCAAAAAGTCACTTGACATAACCGGAAACGGAAGGCAAAGCGCCATAACAGCAAGAGAATTTCCTATGATAAATTTTCTTCTATTCATGCTGATTTTTAATGCTTTAAATTAATTTGAACAGGTTGATCACGATTACAAACAATTTCACCATTTACATATTCCAGTTCTGCAACCTGTATCGAACTCCTCTTCGTTTCAAAACTGTCTACTCCTTTATTTTCAGGGGTCCTTCCAGGATGTGTAAAATAAAAAATGTAGGCGCGATCACCATTTACAACCACATCAGGATGTCCTCCAATTACTTTGTCATCTTCTCCAGTTCCGGGAGTTTGCAGGATATTCTTTTCTTGTCGTTTCCAGTTCAGGAAATCTTCTGAAGAATACACATTTAAACCTCTCCAGGAATCTGTAATCATCCAGTTTTTACCTTTCCATACAAAGACTTTTGGTCCTTCTCCCCTATCTTTTATAATTTTTGTTCCGCTATCAACCCAATTATACAAATCTTTACTATCTGCATAATATATTGATTTACCTTCATTTTCGTTGTTGTAAAACATTCTCCAGGTTCCGTTTGGTAATCTGAAAACTGAGGCATCAATACAACGTTCCGAAGCCAATTTTAATTCGGATTCAAACTTCCAGTCCATTAAATTGCTACTGGTCAAATGAATAATGGAGCGTGGATGATACCAATCATTAAAAATTCCAGGCACGATTGTTAAATACATATGATATTTGTTTTTGTATTTAATAACATCTGGTGCCCAATGCGTTACGTCTTTTATTCTATAATTGATATTACAGGTATCTTTATATGTCCATTTTGCACCATCACTGGATGTTGCCACACCAATTCTCGTTCCATGTACCCACGTAATTCCCTTTGCTGTTGAATCTTTGGCTCTTCGATTGGTGTAAAACATGAACCATTTTTTCTCTTTGTCATTCCAAATAATTATTGGATCTGCTGCTCCATCAAAAATTGGATCTCGAAATAAAGGTTTATTTGCTATATGTTTTTTGTCATTCTCCGTTTTATTTTGTGCCAGAAGTGGCATGCTAAACAATAGTAAAGCGAGATTGAGAAAGAGATATTTTAGGTTTTGTTTTGGCATTATATTGTTTTATTTTTTCTTCTCATTTTTGTCATTTCGACGAAGGAGAAATCACACTAGAAACTCACACACAGTACGTCGCTCTCTGAATGTGATTTCTCCTTCGTCGAAATGACAGATTGAATGAAGTAGAACTTTGATTTTAAAATTTAAATTATTTCTTTTGAACTCCAACTTCCCAATCATCTGTTCTGAAAGGTGATGCAGGTAAATTTTCATTATTGAATAAATTCGGTTCCGGAACTGCTTTCCATGCAAAACGAACTGCTATTGGATTTTTTACTTTTGATGAAGAAACCACAATCGTTTTTCCATCAATTTTGGCTTCCGCCGAATAAAAAACCTGATCGTTTCCGGCAATTTCAAATTCTTTTAAATCTTCTTCCTGCTTTTTAAAACCCGAATCTAGATCATCAAAAAACAATTGAATTTTATCTTTTTTAATTTTCAGGTGATTGTAAATTGGCCCAGAATACACTAATTTATTTTCTCCATAGGTTTTTGCCCTTGCAATTAAAGCCAATCGATAACCTACAGTTTGTTTGTCAATCGGATGAATATTGGTGGCATTTCCAATATCTGTAGTAACAACCATACCCGTATTTGAAATCGTTTTTGAGGCAATTAATTGTGCTTCTCTGATGTCAGGATTTTGACCTTTATGCGGAGCAATCTGAACATAATAAAACGGAAAATCACCTTGTTTCCAATCGTCTCGCCAGCTTTTTACCATGGCCGGAAATAAGCTTCTGTACAAAAACGCTTTTTCGGCATTGCTTTCGCCCTGATACCAGATTACGCCTTTCATTGTATAATTAATTACAGGATGAAGCATTGCATTATAAAGAACGTACGATGTTTTGTTTGCTTCTTTTTTAGGCTTTTTTAATTGAATTTTAGATAAATCATTTGCATTGGCAATTCGTTCATTCTTTAAATTCAAATAATACGTTTCCAGTTTTTCCTGATACAGTTTTTCGTTTTTAGCATCCTGTTCCAGAATCGGTAAAAAATCGGTGTTTTCTTCTAATATATTCTGAGGGGTCCAGGCTTCTGCTTTTGTACCACCCCAGGAAGTTGAAATTAATCCGACTGGCACTTTTAATTTTTGGTATAATTCTCTTCCGAAGAAATAGGCAACTGCAGAAAAAGTATTGATAGTTGTTGGCGAACATTCCTTCCATGAACCCATTACATCTTCTAATGGTTTTGGAGAAGCATTTGTTGCCACTGTAAATAATCTGATATTTGGATAGGACGCATTTTTGATTTCTTCTTCGTAGTTTTTAACACCTGTTTTCCAGGTTCCTTCTTCCTTCCCAACAGGGAAATACATGTTGGATTGACCGGAGCAAATCCAGACTTCACCAATCAGAATATTTTTCAGTATAATTTTATTGGAAGCCTCAATTGTAATATCGTATGATTTTTCACTTCCAGACGGCGTACTTACAGCGGTTTTCCAATTTCCATTTAAATCTGCAGTAATTTCTATGGGAATATTTTGCCAGCCTAAGTGAATGTTTATTTTTTCATTTGGAGCGGACCATCCCCATAAATTTACTTTTGAATTTTGCTGTAAAACCATGTTATCTGCTACTAAAGCAGGCAATTTTACCTGAGCAGAAATTGTTAAGCGCAACCCTAAAAAAATGAATAATAAAGAAAACTTTCTCAAATAAATCATCGGTAATGTAATTTTAATACTAAAACTTTAAAGATATAGTACTAAATCGATATCGGTATCCTGTTCTACCCTGTAATTTAGAGAATAAAAGAAACAAAAAAGGCAGTAACCGAGTTACTGCCTTTTGTAAAATTAAAACCACTTAATTTTACTAATTACCACTTAAATTCCAAACCATTTTATTGAAAAATTTAATAATCAAACTTACTCATTAAATAACTGATAACTATCCTGTTGTACCCTGCCTGAGAATAAAAAAAACCGTCTCAGAAATGAGACGGTTTTCAAAAACAAAAATATAAAAAATGTACTAGTAACCAGGGTTTTGCATTGCTGCTTTTTCAGCCGCTGTCAAAGGTTTTCCGTTTGCATATACAGCATCAAGGAAAGTTTGCGGAATAGGACGTAAATTATGGTATTCCTGAATATTTGCAGCCGCTTCGATGTTATACGCTTTGGCTCTTGCCAGCAAAGTTTTAGTTCTGCTTAAATCTCCCCAACGGTGGAATTCGCCACAAAGTTCTCTCGTACGCTCATTCAATATCAGACATAACATTCTGTCATAATCACTACCATAGCCTAGTTTTGTAATTACTGCCATATCTTCTGCAGGTAAAGCATTAACACTCGCAATTGTTAAACTTGTTGCAGTTGTTGCAACTGCAATATTATTAGATTCGTAATAGGAGTTTTCCGGAATATACGAAATCGGGATTCCAGCCTGACCCGTAGTCGTCCACGCCGCTGAACCATCTACATAAGCTGCACGGTTTTCTCCAGATTTGTAAGCTGCACGAGTACGAACTGTGTTAATATAAGGCAGAGCATCAGCAAATGAAGCAGATCCTAGTTTTGCCAAACGCACTTTTGCTTCAGCAGCCATTAAATAGGTTTCTGCAGAACGTGCCAAAATGATATCACGTGATCCTTTAATATTACTTAAATCTATCCTGTTACCATCCATATACTTACTTAGTGACGGGAATCTAACATCAGCCATTAAACCTACTTTATCTGCTGCATAAGCAACATAAGCACTTGGAATTGTTTTTCCGGTTTTTGGATAAATTATAGCATCTGTGTTTTTAGTTTTCGCAAAACGTGTATCAGCTGGTGTATTTACAATATACATAATACCCAAGTCGCCATTTTTATAAACGGCACCCGATTGATTATTCACGATGCTTTTTGTTTGAAAACTTTTCCAGAAACGAGAGTCGTTTACATGATCAAAAGTATCATATACAAAATAAGTTGGTGCCAAACGGCTAAATGGTCTTCCACCTGCAAGATTACGTCTCATTTGAGGCAACTGATCATAAGTAGAAAGGAAATATAAGTGTTGTTGATTTCCTCCCGTAGTTAGTGTACTGGCATTAAACTGTGCAGATAAAATTAGTTCTGGAAGTTTTTCGTTTGCACCATCAGCAATTGTATAATTCCATAGATTATCATAATTTGCTGCTAATGGATGATGAGAAATTACCTCATCAGATAATGTAACTACTTGTTGCAAATCTGCTGCTTTTGTAGTTCCGTTCCAGCTGTCATTAATTTCACTGGCACGCATTAAATAAGCTTTCGCCAAATAATGAGCTGCAGCATCTTTGGTAATTTTAGCAGGAGCTCCGGCATTTCCCAATAAAGCATAAGCTTGTTTGAAATCCTCAATTACTTGTCCTAAAACTTCTTGTGGTGCAGTTCTTGTAAATTCTAACTGAACAGTAGAACTAGTCTTTAGTTGTAAAGGAACAGCACCATATTGACTTACTAATTTTAAATAATTGAAAGCTCTTAAAAAATATCCTTCTCCTAATGCTGTTTTCTTGATCGCATCATTTGAAGAAACGATTTCTGTAGCAGCTTCGATTAATTGATTCGCATTTCCAATTCCAATATATAAATTGTCCCAATTGGTGTTTGCTGCTACAGTATTAGCATTTGATACTGTTACAAAAGCTTTGAAACCAGAAGAATAAGAGTTCCAGATCCAGTTAGAAGGATCTCCTCCGGCATGAAATTCATCTGTACCGGATTCTGTTGCTGAAAGCGGAACTTCGCCTTGAAATTCTGCTGCAAAAACCTGATAATAAGTTCCAATGGCAAGTGCCTGAATTCCTGCTTCGGTTTTATAATAATCTTTACTATAAGCTGTGGTCAACTCTTCATCAAGAAAATCTTTGTTGCATGAACTAGTTAAAGTCAATGCGGCAACAAGCATTAAATTGATATATAGTTTTTTATAATTTTTCATAATGATCTTTTTTAAAATTAATTTAGAATTCTACATTTAACCCTAAAGTCATACCTCTGTTTGAAGCTGTTGTCTGTGTATCCAAATCAGTCCATTTTACTTTTGTGAAAATCATACCCGGATTAGTCGCCTGACAGTATAATCTCAATTTAGAAAGTCCTAGTTTTTGCACTAAATCTTTGTCGAAATGATACGCTAAGGAAACATTTCTCATTTTTAAGAAAGAACCACTACGATATCCTAATATTGGATAATATGGATCTCCTGTTCCTGCAGAATAAATTGGTTTTTGATATTCAGCATTGGTATTATTATCAGTATAATAATCAATTGATCTCTGACTTCCTTTTGCTCCTTCGTTTTCTCCTAATGTATCATAATAGTAGCCCATACGACCATAGATAAAGAAGGATAATTCTACATTTTTGTACGTAAAAGTATTGGTTAATCCCATGATATATTTTGGATCTTTAGAACCAATAATCACACGATCATTGTTGGCATCAATTTTATAATCACCATTTTGATCTACCGGTCTTGCATTACCAAAAGTAAAAATTGTAGAACCAGCAGCCGCATTAAATTTTGCCATTTCGGCAGCATCTTCAGGTTTCCAAATTCCGTTTGATTCGAAACCATAAATCACATTTTGAGAATTCCCAATAAATAAGTTATTGGTAATATCATCAAATTTTCCATTTTGCAGCGATACTATTTTACTTTGTTGGTAGGAACCATTAAAAGTAGAAGTCCATTCAAAATCTTTTGTTGTTACGTTTACTGTATTTAAAGTAAGTTCTACTCCGCTTCCTTTAGTTTCACCAACATTTTGATATGAATCTTTAGCACCATTTACTGTTGGAATTCCTCTTTTAAACAATAAATTAGTTGTTTCACTTGTATAATAATCTAAAGCTCCTGCTACTCTGCTGTTAAATAATGAGAAATCGATCCCGTAATTAAACTGAGCTGTTTCTTCCCAACCCAAATCTAAATTCCCTAATGATGTATTATTAACAACACCTGATCCGTTTGGATAAACGATTCCTGTCAATGGAGGCTGAGTACCGTAAGCAGCAATTGCAGAGTTTCCAGTAACACCATAACCAATTCTCATTTTTAATTGGTTAATCCAGGATACATTTTCAAGAAACTTTTCTTTATTTAAAACCCATGCTCCAGAAGCACTTGGAAAAAATGCCTCTTTGTGTCCTGGCGCTAATTGAGAAGCGGAGTCACTACGAAACGATCCCGTAAATAAATACTTATCTGCAAAACTGTAATTTACTCTGGCCATATAAGAATACAAACCAGATTCTATTAAACCTGAAGAGTAACCTGCAAGAGTTACATTAGAAGGAGTCAAAGCATTCCATTTGTTTCTTGGATCTTTTATATCATTAGCTGACATCGCACTTTGTTCATTATGATATTGAGTTTGACTTAATAATAAAGTTCCTCCAACCGTATGATTTCCGAAAGTTTTGTTATAAAAAAGCAAGTTATCCAAAGTATATGAGATAGTCTGTTCTTTAGTCAAAGAAGCAAAACTTGTTCCTGAACGAATTGCTGATTTACCATCTAAATAAACCCCATCACGGTAAGAAGTAAGATCAGGACCAAAATTAACACGGTATTTTAAACCGTCTAGTTTAGAAGAAAAACCTCCTAAATCAAATTGTGCATATAAACTACCAAAAGCACGCATTGTGATACGTTGATCCTGAGATAATTTATATTCATCAACAGGAGTTCTAATGGTGGAATCCCCTCCAGGACTATCAATTCTGTTTCCGTTAAGATCATAAGGAACAGCGTAAGGAAGATTGGTACGGGCAGTTGCATAAATTCCTGTAGAACTTGTAACAGCCGTTCTTCCTACGTTTGATTGTCCGTATTCATTTATACCATAACTTGTATTAATACTAACTCCCATTTGGAACCATTTTGTTGGCATAATATCAACATTGGCTGTACCACTGTAACGTTTGTAACTTTGTCCAAATAATGTTCCTGTATTATTCAAATATCCAAAAGAACCGTAAGCCTTCATTTTTTCAGTACCTCCACTAACACCTAATGTATGCTGTACTGTAATTCCGGTGCGGGTTACAAATTTTGTCCAGTCTGTAGTGGCTACCTTAGAACCATCCCAGGTTCCGCCAGCCCATCCTTTTTCGATGTTTGCCCAAGCAGCCGGATCAGCAGAAGCAAGGAAAATTAATTTATCATTTTCTATTGTAGGAGCATCTCCTTTTGGAAAAGCACTTGGATTAGAATAATATCTTCCCCAACGACGAAATTCGATATATTCTCCAGCGCTCATCATCGGAGCATTTTCATGTATCTCTTCTGTTACGATAGAAGTGTCATAATTTAATGTAAATCTCCCATTTTTCCCTTTTTTTGTTGAAATGATAACAACACCATTAGCACCACGAGAACCATAAATCGCTGTTGCAGAAGCATCTTTTAATATATCAATCGATTCAATATCCGTAGGATTTAAAAAGTCAATTCCTCCCGAATTTTGATCGACACTATTCTTTCCTGTAGTGGCATCCGTATTAAGCCTTGTATTTAAGGGAATACCATCTACGACATAAAGTGGTTCATTAGAAGCCGAAATAGAACGAGCTCCACGAATGGTAATACTCGCAACGGTTCCCGGACGCTCTGTAGTGGTAACATCAACTCCGGCAGCCTTTCCTTGAACCGCCTGAACTGCATTAACAACAGGTCGTGAAGCAATTTCTTCAGCACCTACGCTGACGATAGATCCCGTAAGATCTTTTTTCTTCTTTGTACCGTATCCAACAACAACAACTTCTTCAAGAGAATTGTCATCTTCTTGCAATACGACATTAACTGAACTTGCATTTCCAACGGTAATTTCCTGTTTTTTAAAACCGATGAAACTGTAAGTAAGAACATTTCCAGGAGCTGCATTGATGGAATAACTTCCGTCAAGATCAGTACTAACTCCATTTTGGCTTCCTTTAATGAGGACGTTTACTCCCGGCACCGGTAGTCCTGATGCATCTTTAACGGTACCTTTAACTACTTTGTTCTGTGCGTAGCCTGATGCATGAAATAATGCAATCATTGCTATCAGCAACAGAACACTAAATTTGTTTTTCATAAAAGTTAAAATTTGGTTAATTAATTAGTTATTCCAAATTTATCCAGAAGTTAATTCCGCACCGTCCTGTAGTATCCTGTATAGCGCTATACTACTCTTCTAACCTACAGTGTTTTACAGCCTTTTTTTAAGCTTTTTTTAACCATAAAAACCTTCAATACATTGATTTTCAAGCAAAAATCAATTAAAAAAATGATAAATACACATATAAAAATTAAATAATATTTTTTTTCAACATACCGCAATTTTGTTCAAAATTTTTTATTAAATAGAAAAAATATTACTAAAAAGGATAGATATTCCATATTTAAAAAAATCTGATAAAAATCAATATGAATGATACAATTTTTTCTTTCTATCATTCCAATTTAGACATAAAAAAACCGCCTCAAAAATTGAGACGGTTTAAAAAAATAACAAATAAAAAGATTATTTATATCCTGGATTTTGCCATTCTGCTTTTTGCGAAGCAGATAAGTTAGAACCATCATCATTCAATAGACCATCAATAAAAGTTTGTGGAATTGGACGAAGCTCATGTTTATTGGCAGTAATATTTGTTGCAGCTTCAGCATTGAATGCTTTTGCACGTTTGATAAGCAATCCTGTACGAGATAATGTTTCCCAACGTTGCCATTCTCCTAATAATTCACGAGTTGATTCATTAAGAATAAAGTTTATCGCACGTTCCTTATCTGTTGCAGCTCCCACTTTAGCAATAACCGCTTCATCTTCTGCAGGCAGGTTATTAGGGAAAGTTGTCAATCTTAAGTCAGATGCTGCTGTTGTAACAGGTATAGTTGGATTAGACAAATAATACGTATTCATATCTAAATTTGAAGTCGTAAAGTTTGTTGCATTAGTTCCTGTATTTAAAGGGTTAACTTTAAACGCCTGAGAACCATCATTATAATAAGATCTGTTTTCACCTGCTTTCCACTGTGCTCTGGCTCTCACAACGTTAATATCCTGCATTGCATTTCCAAATTGATTAAGACGAACATAACATTCCGCGCGAATTAAATAAGTTTCAGCAAGACGCGCCATAATTACATCACGATGTGCATCACCTCTTTCAGCAGTACGGGAACCATCTTCTGTTTTGTTAATTCCAGCAAAGAAATTACAGATTGGCTGATTTTTAAATGTAGGAGCTACATAAGTTCCGTTTTGGTACAATACTAAAGAGTTCGGTACAAACTGTCCTTTTTTAACTGCTAAAGTTCCTGAAGTAGGAGTTTGTCTGGCTCCTGTATTCCACTCTGGTAAACGACCCGCTGCATCTGTCCATGTTGGAGCCTGAACTGTGGCACCGAATTTAGCAGTATTATAAGTGTTATCGTTTTTAGTATTCAAAATCATTACAATAGCCGGATCTCCAACTTTCACTCCAGCCGGGTTAGGAGTTATTACACTATTTGCACCATAAACGGTTCTAAAGGTTTTCCACATACGGGCATCATTTACGTGATCGAAAACCGAGTAAGTATATTCGGTAGGACGACAACGTTGAAAATCCATACTTCCAATCCAAACACCACGTTTCACCCATCCTCCGGAAAAACTAGAAAACTGAGGAGCAAAATAGTTATAAGTACGGTTTCCAAAACGACCTACTGTAGCAGCATCACCATTGTGACCGGCAGCCATCAAAATTTCATTCAATTGCTCATTTGGACAATCAATTCCCGTCCAGTTTGCATATAGATCACTATAATTAGGTGTTAATGGCCCACGCGCTGTAATAGCATACGAACAAGCATCAATTGCTTCTTTAAGATCTGCATCTTTGTATTTACTGTTCCAGGCATCGTTACGTTCTGAAGAACGGAATAACAATGATTTTGCTAAGAAATGCGCAGCAGTTGCTTTAGTCCATGTAACCCCTTTTCCATAAGTAAAAACTTCACCCTCAAAAAGACTATACGCATTGCGGAAATCTGCTATAACCTGCTCCCAACATTGCTCTTCTGTAGCACGCACATAATTACGAACTACACCTTCAATAGGTTTTGTTTGAAGAACAACACCTCCATATTGAGCAACAAGTCTATAATAATTATACCCTCTTAAAAAATAAGCATGGGCTAAACAGCGATTTCTCGTTTTTACATCCGGAATTACTTTTTCTGCTTTTGCAATGATAGTATTACAAGATGCAATACCATAATACATTTCATCCCAAAGCGCATTAGGATTCGTCGCATTTCCATTAGCAGCTCCTGTAGCGGCTGATGCACCAACCGGTCCAAAGCGATTATCATAGGTATTCCACATTTCATTGGTAAGGTCATTTGCATTGGTAAACTCATCGGTACCATAAAGTGTATTTCCATAAGACCATTCAAAACCAAAATGCCAACGGATATTACCATAAAGCGATACTGTTAAAGCCTGAAGACCTTCAGGAGTATCAAAATAAGCGGTCGAATATGCATTTGTTTGTTCTTCGTCCAGAAAATCTTTCGAACACGAGGTAAAAGACAACCCCGCCATTAATAAAAGACCGATTCCGATATTTTTTATATTATTCATTTTTTTACTTTTATTGTTATACTTCAATTCGCCACAATACATTATTAAAACCCAACCTCAATACCCATAACGAAACTACGATTGAAGTAAGTTTTATCCGTGTCAAAATCATACCAGTCTAAAGATTGGTAAATACTTCCAGGATTTACAGCCTGTAAATAAAGTTTCATGTTTGCTAATCCAACTTTATTTGCAACATCTTTAGATAAATTATAACCCAAAGAAATATTACGAATTTTTACAAATGATGCCTTTTGAAAACCAACAAGTCCTGAGAAAGGATCTTGTGAACCTGAAGATGCCTGACCAAGAATTGGTTTTTGGAATTCAGCATCTGTATTATCCGGAGTCCAGTAATCTGTTTCACGTTGGTTGGCGTGAGCCGTTAAAGCTTCACCTCCTAAAGACGCTGTGTATCCTGTACGACCGTAAATATTTATTCCTAAATCAAAACCTTTGTAGGTAAAGTTGTTGTTCCATCCCATTGTCCAGTTAGGATTACTGTTCCCAACAACAACACGATCAGCAGCATCCATTTTATAATCACCATTTTGATCTTTAGGACGTACATTACCCGGAGTGAACTTATAGCTGTTAGCATTCCATTTTGCCATTTCAGCAAGATCTTCCGGAGTGTTTTGCCAAATTCCCTGATAATCATATCCGTAACGAACAGCAATAGACTGCCCAATAAACCATGAGTTACTTACCATGTCATTTGCACCATTTGCTAGTTCAACTATCTCATCTTTTTGCCACGCACCATTTAAATTAGTTTCCCATGTAAATCCGCTGGCAGTTTGTATTGGAATAAGATTAAGCGTTACCTCAACCCCATGATTTTTTGTTTGACCAATATTCGAAACGATATAAGGATAACCTGATACAGGTGGTATATCTACTCTTAATAATAAATCTTTAGTATCAGATTTATAAGCATCAATAGTACCACTAATTCTGTTGTTTAAGAAACTAAAATCAACTCCTAAATTATATTGTGTCGTTTTTTCCCAACCCAAATTTTTATTAGGCATTCCAGTTTGAGTATCTGTATAATAAGGTTCATTTGTTGTAAAACCTGCCTGATTACTCATACCATTGAAAGGGAGGAATATTTGACTAATATTTCCTAATGTTCCATAAGGATTAACTGATGAGTTACCTGAGGTACCTACACCTAAACGAAGTTTTAAATTCTCAACCCAATCTACATTTTTTAAGAATTCTTCATTGTTGATACGCCAAGCCAATGCTGTTGATGGAAAAAAGTCCCATTTATGTCCATCAGACAACTGTGAAACTCCATCCCAACGTCCTGAGACAGTTAATAAATAACGATTATCAAATCCATAATTAGCGCGCGCCATGTAAGAAGTAATCTTACGTTGATTAAGTCCAGAGCTCATACGTGCATTATTAGCAGCATTTGTAGCATCTACCGAACTCATTGCATTCCATAAAAAAGAAGGTTTAGGAATATTATTAGCACTCATTGCAGAAGTCTCATAATCCCAAGATGATGCTGTCTGTAACAAAGTTGCACCAACTTTATGCTTAGCAGCAAATGTACGGTCGTAGCTAATAATATTATCTAACGTCCATGAAAGATCACGACGGTTTTGAAGACGGGCAAAGTTAACACCTGTACTACCATTTGAGTTAATTTTTAGTGATGATGTTCCATCAATATAAACTCCTTCTCTCCAATGACGGAAATCAGGTCCAAAATTTATTTTATAAGTAAGTCCCTCTAATGATTTGGTCATTTTACCAAAGTCTAAAGTAGCAGCAAAATTAGCCAAAACACGCATGGTTTGTGATTGCTGGGTACTTTTATCCCATTCATTCGCAATGGTATAAATTCCTGATTCTCCACCTGGATTGATAATCAAATTGCCGTTTGCATCATAAGGAACAGCAATATTATAAATAGATTTAGCAGCTCCATAAATAGCGTCGGGCGCCGTCCCACTTCTTGCGTTTAAAGTCGACATACCATAATCTTGTTCACTCCACGAAACATTAAAAGAGGCATTCATTTTAAACCAGGCCACCGGAGTAATATTTGAAGTCAATTTTGCTGTATAACGTTTGTACCATTGTCCTTTTTGAGTACCCTGATTATCCAAATAACCAATAGATCCATATGTATTTACTTTTTCAGAACCTCCACTAGCACTAATAACGTGCTCTGTACTTATTCCTCCCTGAGTTACTAAATCAGTCCAATCTGTATTGGTTACTTTTGAGGCATCCCATGTTCCGCTGGCCCAACCTTTTAATACATTATCTCTTGATGTCTGACCGTCTAAGGCACTATCAAAAATTAATTTATCATTTGCCAAAGTAGGTGAATTTGGATTAGCATATTTAGTTGGATCAAGATTGTAAGCTGCCCAACGTCTGAATGTAATAAAATCAGAGGCACTCATTGATGGCGCTCTGTCGACAATTTGAGAAGTGGTTACAGTACCGGCATAGTTTAATGTAAACCTGCCCGTTTTACCTTGTTTAGTTGTTACAATAATAACCCCGTTAGCTCCACGCGATCCATAAATAGCAGTTGCAGAAGCATCTTTAAGAATGTCCATCGATTCAATATCCCTTGGGTTAAGTGTTTCAATAGCAGACTGAGATAACAATGGCACACCATCTACAACATATAAAGGATCATTACTTGCTGTCAAAGAGCGATTACCACGAATACGTACTGTACCTAAAGATCCCGGACGCTCGTTTGTCGTAATATCAACACCCGCTACTTTACCTTGCAACGCTTCAGTTGCACTTGTAACAGGCCTGTTCATTAATTGTTCAGCAGAAATACTTGAAACCGATCCTGTTACATCAGATTTTTTCTGAGTTCCGTAACCAACAACCACAATCTCATTAAGTTGTGATACTTCTTCAGCAAGTTTCACATTGATTTCTGAAGTAGTACCAACTGTTTTTTCTACAGTCTTTGAACCGGTAGAAGAAAAGATCAACACCTGACCAGCACTTGCATTAATGGAGTATTTACCGTCAAAATCAGTACTAGTTCCCTGTTTTGTTCCTTTTAAAAGCACATTTGCTCCTGGAATAGGTAATCCCGAGGCATCTGTAATGGTACCTTTAACAACTTTGTTCTGCGCATAACCTGCTGTTTGCAATAAAGCAAACAGGGCCAAAATCAGCAAAAGACTAAATTTGTTTTTCATAAAAAGTTTAAATTTGGTTAATTAATAGTTAATCCAAATTTATCCAGAAGAGGTTCACACAGCATCCTGTAGTATCCTGTTAACTTTCAGTATCTTATGAATTGTTTTAACATTTTTTTACGAGAAAGAACTCGAACTAATTGATTTTCAATATTAAACAAGCAGAAAAAACAGAATCTAATAATATCAAAATAAAAGAATATTTTTTTTTCATATATCGTATTTATGTTCTAAAAAAAATATGAAATAGAAAATATTAAAACAATTCCTTCATAATTTGATTTGTAAGAAATTAAACAATAGAAATACAGAAAAGTTTTATCACAGACTTCTTATTTAAGAGGTTTCCATCAAACAAAAACCGCCTCATAAATGAAGCGGTTTCTTTCTAAAACAAAAAAAATAAAAATACTAATTAATCATACCCAGGATTTTGATCGTAAAGCCCAGGCACAGCCAAAAGTTCCTGTAACGGAATAGGGTACAATAACGAGTTGTTGTCAATTACCCTAATTTTATTCCCGGTATCTTCAGCTATTCTCCATGCATTCATAGTAGTTACTGCCTTTCCAGATCGGATTAGATCAAACCATCTTGTACCTTCTGAAAAGAATTCTTTTCTTCTTTCATCAAACAATTGATCTAAATTGATATTTACTGCATTTTCTGCCACTCCCGCTCTTTTTCTGACCTGGTTCACAATTGCATCCACATCTGCCTGAGTACCGCCACCACCATGCAATGTACATTCTGCCATTAACATCAAAACATCTGTATAACGTGTTACCATAAAATCTACACCCCAGTCTTCACGACCATTTCCGTATCTTGTCGGGTCTATATATTTTATAAAAACAGGCTCCGTATAAGTTCCTTTGTAAGTTCCGGAAGCCACAGTATAACTTGTGGCAATACCAGCAATTTTTCTTTTATCAGCCACATCAAACATATTTAAAAACCCTTTCGAAATTGGTTTGGCTTCCAAAGATCCTTGCGCAGATAAATTTACCGAAGCAAAATAAGGCTCGTAGCCAACTTCAACCATAAAATTTCCTCCAACGGGAGTTGAAATATTTTGCGTGTACGGAATAGTCAATACATTCTCCTTATTTGCAAGTCCTTCTACTTTAAAAATGGCTGCGTAATCTGCTCCAAAAGTGTACAAGCCACTTGTTTTAATATCATTGAGTTCCTTATAGGCTTTATCCCATTCGTTTAATCCAAGCATAGCACCATCAATTCCGTATTTTGGACTAGAGCGCGTCATATAAACCAAACCTAATAATGATTTTGCACCATATTTTGTTACTCTTCCAAAATTAGCAACATCATAAGTAGGACTAAGATCGGCAATAGCTAAATTTAAATCGGAAATAATTAAATCATAGATCTGACTAACAGGAGTTCTTCCAACTTTAGAAGCTTCCTGAGCCGTCATTGTTCTATCAATTAACGGAACTCTACCGAACCATCTGATTAAATCAAAATAACAAAACGCTCTTAAAAAACGGGCCTCAGCTACCATTGAAGTTTTATCTGCAGGATTTGTAAAGATGGCATCTCCTTTTTCGGCAAGTTTTTCTAACAACTGATTTGCTTTATAAATTGCATTGTAATTACTTGTATAAGCTTCTTTTACATAAGTATTAGAGCTGATTGAAGTGTAAAAACTATTAATTCCTTCCCAATCTCTTGAAGCGGTAGTGGTAGCATACAAATTATCAGATCTAGTTTCACTTAAATTCAAAACTCTGTTTGCATAACCATAGGTTCCTGCTCCGTGAAAAGCCACGGAATAAGTTGCATTTCTGGCCTGTACAAAATCTCCAGGAGTAGCATAAAAATTCTCTATTGTTCCAGCTGATAAAGGCAACTGTGTCAATTCATCTGTGCAGGACCACTGTGTCATTAGCAGTAAAACTCCTGCTGTTATTAAGATATATTTTTTCATTTTCTTTTAATTAAAATTAATATTAAGTCCGATAACTAACGATTTTGCTAAAGGCGCTCCACCGTAATCAACCGGTACAGCAAAATCAGAGTTTGAACTTGCAGAAGTATTTACCGCTTCAGGATTAAAACCAACTTTGTATTTATTCCAATAGAACCAGTTTTCACCTGTTACGTACAATCTTGCGTTATCAATTCTTTTAATTCCTTTTAATGCTTGTCTTAAATTATATCCGATAGAAATATTTCTAACACTTATATAATCAGATTTATATAACCAGTCAGAGTTCGCCTGATAGCCAAAAGAAGTTCTCCAATTTCCTCTAACTGCCGGATCAACATTTAGTGAATTCTCTACAGATCCCATTCCGGTACGATCAATGGCACGACCAGTTAATCCGTATACTGTTCCTCCATTTTGTCCCTGAACTAAAATATTCAAATCAATGTCTTTGTATTTAAAAGTATTGGTGATTCCCCATGTATATTTTGGAGTTGGATTTCCTAAATCTATACGATCCTCTGAGTTAATTTTTTTATCTCCGTTTTGATCTACATATCTTGGATCTCCAAGAACTAATTTATTTCCACCAATAGTTGTTCCGCCTGTATCAATGTCAGCCTGAGTAACTACTCCATTTTGTTTAAGTCCAAAAATGGTATACATTGGTTTACCAACTTCTAATTTTATAAAAGGAATTCCTCCATCAAAAGAGTTGCTAATTTCAATTTTATCCTGACCCGGACCTAAAGCCACCACTTTATTTTCGTTATGGCTAATATTTGCTGATGTTCTCCATTCAAAACTAGATGTTTTAACATTTAGAGAATTCATTTCAAATTCCCATCCTTGATTTTGTACTTCACCAATGTTGGTTTGAAACGTTTGAAATCCAGAAGAACTAGGAGTCGGAACTCTTAAAAGCAATTCGTTATTATTTTTTCTATATACTTCAAATGATCCTGTAAGTCTGTTTTTTATAAATCCAAAATCCAATCCAAAATCTATACTTTTTGATTCTTCCCAATGTAGATTTGGATTTGGGATCGAGGCTGCTCCCTGACCAGCTGCGGCTGCACCACCTAATGAATAATTGAAAGATCCAAGGGTTGCATACTGAGCGTAACTTCCAATATTATTACTTCCGTTTGTACCTGCACTAGCTCTTAATTTTAATTCGGTTAACCAGTCAACATTTTGCAAAAATGCTTCTTGTTTCACTCTCCATGCTAAAGAAAGAGAGGAGAAAGTTCCCCATCTTCTATCCGTACCGAATTTCGAAGAACCATCACGTCTTATACTTGCTGCCAGAATATATTTTTCTTTGAAATTGTACTGAAGACGAGTGAAATAAGAAAGTAATGTATTTTTTTCTGCAGTGGTCGAACCGATAGATCCCGCAGGTAATGTCTCTATAGTTGAGCTGTTATAAAGCGCTCCTGAAGACATAGTAGATTTTGTAATTTCATACTTATTAAAAGATTGTCCTAAAAGCACATTAAAACTATGATTTCCAAAAGTTCTATCATAAGTCAGCGTATTTTCATTTACTATATTTTGTCTTCTGTAGGTATTGTAGGCTCCCCTGATACTTGCAATTACATCATTTGGTGTATAACTTTCGTTCACATTATCTGAGTTATCAAAGTTAATGGTGCTTTTAAAAGTAAAACTCTTAGCAAACTGATAATTCGCATATCCAGAAATTAAAGTTCTATACATTGAGTTTCTACCTGTTCTGGCTAACGCATTTAGCATATTGGTTGTACTGGATCCCCATGCATATCGCGTTGTATATTTTTCTCCGGCAGCATTTGCAGCACTTTCAAAAACTGGAGTTGCAGTAAGGGCTTTAAAGAGTGTATTGTCTTTTCCTTCAACTCCCGGATCGTTTTTAATAGAATAAGATGGCGCTAAATTGATTCCCATCTTAAAGCTGTCTGAGAGTTTAACATCAATATTTGCTCTTCCCGAAAAAAGAGTATAATCAGTACCTACAATATATCCGGTATTTTTTTGATAGTTTGCCGAAACATAATAATTCACAGCATCAGTAGCCCCAGAAGCAGTTAACTGATAATTACTAAACTCTCCGGTTCTGAAAACTTTATCCTGCCAATCAATATAATCCAGTCCTGGGTGTCCCGGAATATCCCATCTGTCATCATACAAATACGTATAATATCTGCTATTGCTAGGAATAAGAGGTGCTGTTGGATTTTTTAAATTATAAGCCGCAATTCTTTCCGCATTAGTCTGACTAGCAGACGCTCCCGCAATTCCAGATCCAAGCCATTGCCCGTCAATCATTGTTTTGGCGCGGTCTATCCATCCCTGAGCAGAAAGCATATCAACTCTGTTAGCTTCTTTATTAACTCCTCCATAGGTATTAAAAGTAAATTGTGTTTTTCCTTTTTTACCTTTTTTTGTTGTAATTATAACCACACCATTAGAGGCGCGCGAACCATAAATTGCAGCAGCGGCAGCATCCTTTAAAACTTCAATAGAAGCCACATCATTGGGATTCATATTGTCCAGTGGACTTCCGTTTGAAAATCCTCCATTAGAATTTGATCCTTCTGTATAAATAGGAAATCCATCTACTACATATAATGGCTCATTTCCGGCAGTAATAGATCCCGACCCTCTGATTTCGATACTAAAAGGCTGTCCTGGTAAGCCTGTTGTTTGTTTAACACGAACCCCGGCTACTTGTCCAATCAGACCCTGATCTATTCTTGAAATCGGTCTTTCTGTAAAATTCTCTGTTTTAATTCCTGATATGGCACCACTTGTTAATTTTTTCTTTTGGGTTCCATAACCAATAATAACAACTTCATTCAAATTTGAACTTTCAGCATCTAAAGAAATATTATAACTGTTTGAAGCTCCAATTACTTGTTCTTTTTTAATAAATCCCACAAACGAAAAAACTAAAGTTTCTCCCGGAGCTACAGAAATACTGTATTTTCCATCAATATTGGTACTCGCTCCCCGACCTGTTCCTTTAACAATTACGTTAACTCCCGGAATAGAGAGTTTGGACGGATCCGTAACTGTTCCTGTAACTGTTTTATTTTGCGCATAACCTGATGTATGCAGCAACGCAAACAAGGCTATAATCAGCAAAAGATTAAATTTGTTTTTCATAAAGGTTAAATTTGGTTAATTAATTAGTTTAACCAAATCTATTTAGAAGAGTCTTTCGCTGCATCCTGTAGTATCCTGTTAACTTTCAATGTTTTATGTATACTTTTTAAGTTTTTTTTATAAAAAAAAACATAGAACTATTTGATTTTCAATATAAACAAACAAAAAAAGCAACAGATATTAATATCAAAACAAAAGCGTATTTTTTTTTCACATATCGCATTTATGTTCAAAAAAAATTATGAAATATAAAAATATCAAAAAAATATTTTTATATTATTTCATTGATTTTCAGTGCATTTACACATTATGGCTATGCTTGGTTAAACATTTCTTAATTTTAGTCAAAATTTTAGCATACAGTACGGGATAGTATATAAAAAATTATACAATAAATTGCCGCAAAATAATGAGATTGTTTTAAGATTTTTAATACCACTATGTTATAAAATTAACTAGTTCACAATATTAAACGCAATCATAATTGCAAATGTATTGTAGTATTATAATCCGTTTTAAGTCTTATTGTTATTGTCCAATTTTATATTTATTATTCGGTATGATCCCAGAGACAGAACATATTATAGTCAATGTCAAAGAACATTCAAGCGTTCCTAAATTTATTCAGGTAGCAAACAGCATAGCCGCTGATATCGAATCCGGAATAATAAAAAAAGGACAAAGGCTCCCGTCAATTAATGAACTAAGTGAGAAGAACTCCATGGCAAGGGATACCGCCGAGAAAGCATATAAGGTTTTACGTGATCGTTATCTGGTTTTCTCTGTAAAGGGAGTTGGCAATTTTGTGAGTGATATAAATTCAGATATTAAAACAGATGTTTTCTTTCTCATCAACAAACCCAGCTCTTATAAAATGGAAGTTTACAATGCTTTTGTTGACACGATAGGCCTAAAAGGACGTGTAAATATGTATATTTATTATTGTGATGAACATCTTTTTATTAATTCCCTGAAAAAAAACATTAATAATTACAATTACTTTGTGATTATGCCTCACTTTATAGGCAAAGGAAAAAGTCATGTCAATTACACACCAAAAGTGATTAAAGCTATTGAAGCAATTCCAAAAGAAAAATTAGTCATACTCGATAATTCTTATTCTGAAATATCGGGAAATTTTACCGCGATCTATCAGGATTATAAAAAAGATATTGCTCAGGCTCTTGAAGAAGGTTTGGAAAAAGTTAAAAAGTATAAAAAATTCATATTAGTATATCCCAGCAAATCTCTTTTTCCATACCCTAAGGCAGTTTTACAAGGATTTGTACAATTTTGCAAAAAGCATCAAATGGATTTTGAAGTACTTGACGAAATCTATCCAGATCAGGAATTTGATTCCAAAGAAGCCTATATCACACTTGAAGATAGTGATCTTGTAAATTTGATACAGGAGATCAGGGCAAAAAAATTGATTATTGGTGTTGATGTAGGTGTCATTTCCTATAATGAAACTCCCCTTAAAGCTCTTTTAGGAATAACAGTTATTAGCACTGATTTTCAAGCAATGGGAGAACAAGCTGCGAAACTACTACTCAGTGGTAAAAAAGAATTCATCAAAAACCCCTTTCAATATATTGAGCGAAATTCTCTATAGAGACTAAAACGATTGGTCATTGCTATATTTTTTATAGCTATAAGTGAGTTCAAGTCATTAGCCTGAGAGTATCAAATTCATAAATACGTTATAAGAAATTTTATTAAAATATTTTTCAGCATTTCGCATCTATTTTATCCAAAAAGTAAGAATTAACGATAAAAATTCGAAATTTACCATACATTTTACTTTTTGAAAAATCATTTTTAACAGGATGCTACAGGATAGCATTTTTAGGAACTACTGCTACTTTTACTTTTAACTAACCGACAACCCTTTGAACAACATAATGATGAGATTAAATAAACCAAATCGTTACTTTATTCTTCTGTTTTTTTATTGTTTTCTAAATTCATTTGCTCAGGAAACAATTTCTCCATGGCCAAAATCAACTAATATCAATCAGCCTTGGGCGCGCTGGTGGTGGATGGGAAGTGCAGTAGACAAACCAAATTTAAAGAAGAATCTTGTTGATTTTCACAACGCCGGAATTGGTGGTGTAGAAATTACTCCGATCTATGGTGTAAAAGGGGAAGAAAGCAATTTTATTGATTATCTCTCTCCAAAATGGTTGGAAATGTTAGACTATACAATTCAGGTTTCAGACAGTCTTCATATGCAGGTGGATATGGTTTTAGGAACAGGATGGCCATATGGAGGTTCACATGTCACCTTGCCTCATGCCGCTACAAAATTGGTTGTCGAGAAATACCAATTGAAAAAGAATGAAACATTTGATCGAAATATTAAGGTTGAAAACACTAAAGAAAAACAACCAACTGAACTTTTATATGTTGTGGCTTACGGAATTGATGGATCTGTTATCGATCTGACAAATCAATTAAATAAAAACGGGTCAAAACCAAAGGATAAAGGTATCGACGGAAAATCTGTTTCTATTCCTAATCCATTAGAACCAAATAAATTAAAATGGAAGGCTAAAAAAACGGATTATACATTATATGCCGTTTTTAGTGGTAAAACCGGACAACAAGTAAAAAGATCTGCTCCGGGAGGAAGCGGTTTTACATTAGACCATTATTCAGAAGAAGCCTTAAATGCTTATGTTGTTCCGTTTAATAATGCTTTTATAGGTCGTGAAGGAAAAATCAGAGCGATTTTTAATGATAGTTATGAAGTTTACGGAACTGATTTTACGCCTAATTTCTTTGAAGAATTTCAAAAACGAAGAGGTTATGATTTAAAAAAGCAATTGCCTTTATTGTTGAGTGAAACGGATAATGAAATTGGCAACCGAATAAAAAGTGATTATCGCCAGACTATTGGCGATTTATTATTAAACAAATTTGATAAACCCTGGACACAATGGGCACATTCTAAAAATTTTAAAACCAAACTTCAGGCGCACGGATCTCCTGGTAATTTAATTGATTTATATGCTTCCGCAGATATTCCTGAATGTGAAACTTTTGGTTCAATGCCTTTTGATATTCCAGGTTTCAGACGTGAAAAAGAAGATATTCGTGAAGGAGACGCAGATCCGGTAATGTTGAAATTTTCATCATCTGCAGCACATATATCAGGAAAAAATCTTGTTTCTTCTGAAACATTTACCTGGTTGAGAGAACATTTCAAAACAGCTTTATCACAATGTAAACCTGAAGCAGAGGATTTAATGCTTAATGGAGTTAATCATATTTTTCTTCACGGTTCAACTTATTCTCCGGAAAGAGCAGCCTGGCCGGGATGGAAATTTTATGCATCTGTAAATTTTAATTCTAATAACAGTATCTGGGAAGATGCTCCTGCTCTATTCTCTTATATTGCAAATTGTCAATCGATGCTGCAACAGGGAAAATCAGACAATGAAATATTGCTTTACTGGCCTATTTTTGATAATTGGGATAAATACAAAAAAGGAAGTTTATTTGTTGAATACAAAATACATTCTTTATCTGATTGGTTGTACGAAACTTCATTTTATGATACAACCAAAAGTCTTATGAAAAAAGGATATGGAGTTGACTTTATCTCAGATAATTTTATAGCTGAAGCGAAAGTAGTGAACGGAAAAGTAAGTTTACCTGGTGGAACTTTTAAATCACTGATAATTCCTGCTTGTAAAAAAATGCCTCTTGCAACTTTACAGAAGCTTATTGAGTTGAAAAAATCGGGAGCAAATATTATTTTTGAAGGACTTCCGGAATCTGTTCCGGGTTTTAATGACTACCAAAAACAGGAACAAGAACTTAAAACGCTTTTAACTTCAAATAGTGAATTGGTTAAACCAACAACTGACATTTTTAAAACATTAGAAAATAATCAAATATATCCTGAAACCCTTGTAAATACAGGTTTAAAATTCATTCGAAGAAATATTGATGGAGAGAAAATATATTATGTTGTAAATCATACTCCAAAAACAATAGACGAATTTATTCCGCTTCAAATTGGCAATAAAGAAGTTGTAATTTTTGACCCTCTAAATAGAAATTATGGAAACGCTATTGTAAAGAAAGAGGCAAATACAACATTAATAAAAATAAAAATAGAACCTGGACAATCTTATTTTCTAAAAACAGAAAATACAGCTTCGCAAAAGAAATGGAATTACTACGAACCAACAGCAGAAGCGGTTCTGTTAAAAGGAAATTGGAAAATTACTTTTGATAAAGGCGGTCCGAAATTACCTCCAGGTGCAACAATTTCAAACTTAGAATCGTGGACAAAATTGGGTCCTGAAGCAGAAGCTTTTTCAGGTTCTGCAACATACACACTTCAATTTGATAATCCGAATATCAAAACAGAATCATGGAGTTTAAATCTGGGAGATGTCCGCGAAAGCGCAAAAGTTTGGCTAAACGATGAATTTATTGGAACCGCCTGGTCAGTTCCTTTTAAATTAAATATCGGAAAATTAAAAGCTGGAAAAAATACTTTAAAAATTCAGGTTACAAATCTTTCTGCCAACCGAATTAGAGACAAAGAATTAAAAGGTGAAGAATGGAAAATTTTCTATGAAATCAATATGGTTGATAAAGATTATAAAAAATTCGATGCCACAAAATGGAATCCGATGCCTTCCGGATTATTAGGTCTTGTTACATTAACTCCATTAAAACAACAAAACTAATTACTAAATAACGAATACTAAAATGAGAAAATTACTTTTAATCTTCGCTATATGCTTTCTATATACGGCAAGCGCACAACAGCCTTTTGACAAGAAACTGGTGCTAAAGCAAATGATTTTAGCCAATGATTATTTTATGCAAAAATGGCCTGAAACAGGCAAAACTATTATTACTAATAAAGAACGCCCAAGTAACATTTGGACACGTGGCGTTTATTATGAAGGATTAATGGCCTTACACGAAATTTTTCCAAAAGAAGCTTATTACGATTATGCTTATTCATGGTCAGAATTCCATAAATGGGGATTCAACGGTGGAAATGTAACCCGCAATGCCGATAATTATTGTGCAGCCCAAACCTATATTGATTTATACAATTTAGAACCAGATGCTAAAAAACTAAAAAATACGAGAGCAAATATCAATATGCTGTTAAATACGGCCCAACTAGATGATTGGTCGTGGATTGATGCGATTCAAATGGGAATGCCGGTTTTTGCAAAAATGGGCGTTTTAGAAAAAGACAATCGTTATTTCGAAAAAATGTACCAAATGTATATGTATTCCAGAAACAAACATGGCGACAACGGACTTTTTAATCCAAAAGATGGTTTATGGTGGCGTGATGCCGATTTTGATCCTCCTTACAAAGAACCAAATGGACAAGATTGTTATTGGAGTCGTGGTAATGGCTGGGTAATTGGTGCTTTGGCAAAAGTATTGACCATTATTCCTGAAAATGCACCTCACAGAGAACAATATGTAAAAGACTTAAAAGCGATGGCTGCTGCCCTGGTTCCTATTCAAAGACCTGATGGATTCTGGAATGTAAGTTTACATGATCCAACAAATTTTGGTGAAAAGGAAACTTCAGGAACTGCTTTATTTGTTTACGGTATAACCTATGGAATAAATAGTGGAATTTTGAAAAAAGAAACTTATTTACCAGTTGTTCAAAAAGCATGGAATGCCATAACTACCGAAAGTTTACATACTAATGGTTTTTTGGGTTTTTTACAATCAACAGGAAAGGAACCTAAAGACGGTCAACCTTTATCGTACGATAAAATTCCAGATTTTGAAGATTACGGATTAGGCTGTTTTTTACTGGCTGGTTCAGAAATTTATAAAATGAAATAATGAAAAAAGCACTATTGTATTTTGTTGTAATTCTTTTTAATTCAACTTTATTTTCTCAGGAATTTAAGAGAGAAAAATACAATTTTAACGCTGATTGGAAACTAAAAGAAGGAGACTCTAAAAATGCAGAGTCTCCTTCTTTTAATGATAATTCCTGGAAAAAAGTAACACTTCCGCATGCTTATAATCAGGAAGAAGCTTTTGAAAAAGACATAGAACACCTTACTACCGGAATTGTTTGGTACCGAAAGAAATTTAAACTTCCAAAAGGAATCAAAGACAATAAAATTTTCTTAGAATTTGAAGGAATTCGTCAGGCTGGAATAATTTATTTAAATGGACAAAAAGTTGGTCTTCATGAAAATGGTGTAATGGCTTTTGGGTTTGATATTTCAAATTTAGTAAAACCTTTTCCACAAGAAAATACAATTGCACTTCGAATTGATAACGATTGGAAATACAAGGAACAAGCCACAGGAGCACCTTATCAATGGAATAATACTAATTTTAATGCAAATTATGGCGGAATTCCAAAAAACGTTTTTCTGCATATTACCAGCAAATTATATCAGACACTTCCACTCTACTCCAATCTTAAAACGACGGGAGTATATGTTTATCCTTCAAAAATTGATATTCAGACTGAAACTGCCGTTATCAATGCTGAAACAGAAGTTCATAATGAATTTGAAACCTCAAAAACAATTCAGTATGATGTTATTATTGAAGATTTAGACGGAAAAAAAATTGCTTCTTTTTCAGGTGAAAAAACAACTTTGGCTCCAAATGAAACAAAAATTTTAAAAGCTAATAATGTAATTAACCGTCTACATTTTTGGAGTTGGGGTTACGGTTATTTATATACTGTAAAAACAATTTTAAAAATTGACGGAAAAGTTATTGATGAAGTTTCAACCAAAACCGGTTTTAGAAAAACAGATTTTAAGGAAGGTCAATTTTGGCTGAATGACAGGGTTCTTCAGGTTAAAGGATATGCACAAAGAACCAGCAATGAATGGCCTGCAATTGGAATGTCAGTTCCTGCCTGGTTAAGCGATTTTAGTAATAAATTAATTGTTGAAGGTAATGGCAATTTAGTCCGCTGGATGCACGTCACGCCCTGGAAACAAGATATAGAATCCTGCGACAGAGTTGGATTATTACAAGCAATGCCAGCTGGTGATGCTGAAAAAGATGCACAGGGTGATACCTGGAAGCAACGTGTAAATTTAATGCGAGATGCTATTATTTACAACCGAAATAATCCAAGTATTATTTTTTATGAAAGTGGCAATGAGTCGATCAGCGAAGCTCATATGCACGAAATGAAAAGTATAAGAGATACTTACGATCCTTTTGGAGGGCGTGCGATAGGTTCACGCGAAATGCTGGACAGCCAGGAAGCCGAATATGGTGGAGAAATGCTTTATATAAATAAAAGCGCCAAAAAAACATTGTGGGCAACCGAATATTCCAGAGATGAAGGTTTGCGTAAGTATTGGGATGAATTTTCACCTCCATATCATAAAGAAGGAGATGGTCCCCTATATCGTGGAAATCCCGCAAATGATTACAATCATAATCAGGATCATCATGCTATTGAAGATGTTGTTCGCTGGTACGATTATTACAGGGAAAGACCCGGAACTGGAAAAAGAGTAAATTCTGGAGGGGTAAATATTATTTTCTCAGACTCGAATACACATCATCGTGGCGAAGAAAATTACAGAACCAGCGGTGAGGTTGATGCAATGCGTATTCCAAAAGATGGCTATTGGGCACATCAGGTCATGTGGGATGGCTGGGTTGATATTGAAAAACATCGAACGCATATTTTAGGACACTGGAATTATAATGAAAGGGTGACAAAAAATATTTATGCGGTTTCAACAGCTTCTAAAGTGGCATTATTTGTCAATGGCGTTTCTAAAGGATTTGGGAAAAGAAGTAATGAATTCCTTTTTACGTTCGAAAATATCAACTGGAAATCAGGAATAATAAAAGCTATTGGTTACGATGAAAACGGAACTATTTTAAGCCAAGATGAAAAGGCAACAGCAGAAAAATCATCAGAAATTAGATTAAATTTAAAAACACAACCAAATGGAATGTTGGCTGATGGTGCCGATGTAGCTTTAATTGATGTTGAAGTAGTTGATAAAAATGGAAATCGTTGTCCGATCAGTAATAACCTTATTTCGTTTTCGATTGAAGGACCGGCAACATGGTTAGGTGGAATTGCTCAAGGACCAAAAAATTATGTTCTTTCAAAGAATATTCCCGTAGAAAATGGGATCAATCGTGTCATGATTCAATCTTTGGCAAAAGCCGGAAAAATAAAAATTACAGCAAAGTCAGACGGATTGAAATCAACAGAATTATCTTTTGAAACAAAGCCTGTAATAATTACGAATGGTCTTTCAAAAGAACTTCCCGGAATAAATCTTCTTTCTAATTTAGAACGCGGACCAACCCCTAAAACACCGTCTTACACACAAAAAAGAATTCCGATAAATATTTTAAACGCGGTTGCTCCGGCAAATAATAATGATACCTACAAAAGTTACGACGACAACGAACTAACAGAATGGAAAAATGACGGAAATATTAATACCGGAACTATAACCTACACACTTTCAAAACCTTCAATTGTAAATGAAATTGTCGCAAAATTTACAGGATGGAGAACTAAGATTTATCCAATTAGAATTTTAGCAGATGGGAAAGAAGTTTTTAAAGGGAATACTGCACAAAGTTTAGGGTATATTACAATCCCCTTACAGCCTGTTTCTGCTGAAAAAATTACCATTGAGCTAATTGGTGCAAACACAGAAAAAGACGGCTTTTCTAAAATTGTTGAAGTAGATCCAACAAAAGAATTAGATTTATATAAAGATAAAACATCAGTAGAGGCTACTGGGCAATTACGCATTGTTGAAATAGAATTTTATGAAAAAATCAAATAATTTAAACGCAGTTAAAGTAATATTAATTTTTATCTCTTTAGGCATGAGTCTTTCTGTTTTCTCACAAAAAAAGGAAATTCCATTATGGGATAAAATTCCTGATGAGATTACATCTAAAGATTATTCAGAAAAAATAGTAAAGGATAAAAATGATATTGCAGAAGATGTTCGAAAAGTTACCATACCTACCCTTACTGTTTATTTTGCCGATCCCAAAAAATCAAATGGAACATCTGTCATAATCTGTCCTGGAGGTGGTTACGGAATGTTGGCCGTCAATAAAGAAGGCTATAAAGTAGCAGAATGGCTTAACAGTTTAGGTATAACTGCTTTTGTTCTCAAATACAGATTGCCAAGTGATGTAATTATGAAAAATAAAACTGTTGGGCCATTGCAGGATGCGCAGGAAGCCGTGAGACTGGTTCGTCGCAATGCCGGCAAATGGAAATTGGATTCAAACAAAATAGGTATTATGGGTTTCTCCGCGGGTGGTCATTTGGCTTCGACTTTATCTACTCATTATAATGATAAAATTTATCTTCCTGCAGATACTACAAGTGCTAAACCAAACTTTTCAATTTTAATTTATCCTGTCGTTTCAATGCAGGAAGGTATTACACATCAGGGTTCAAAAGAAAATTTACTAGGAAAAAATACAGCTATTGAAGTAGTAGAAAAATATTCGAATGAAAAACAAATAACTGCCAACACATCAAAAACCTTTTTGGTTCATGCCACAGATGACAAAGCAGTGCCAGTTGAAAATAGTATCAATTATTATCTGGCTTTAAAAAAAGAAAAAGTTTCTGCTGAAATGCATTTGTATGAAAACGGAGGCCATGGTTTTGGGTTAGGTACAAAAGGAACTAATGCTTCCTGGCCGAAAACTTGTGAAAAATGGTTGATGGCCAATAACCTCATATTTAAACCTGATGGTTATGTATTTACTTATTTTAAAGGAAATGGTGAAGATGGCCTGCATTTAGCTTACAGTGAAGATGGATACCTATGGTCAGCTTTAAAAAACGACACTTCTTTTTTAACTCCAGAAGTAGGAAAAGATAAACTAATGAGAGATCCTTGTGTTATAAAAGGTGGAGATGGATTGTATCATATGGTTTGGACTGTCAGCTGGACAGATAAAGGGATTGGATACGCTTCATCAAAAGATTTAATTCATTGGTCAAAACAGGAATTTATTCCCGTTATGGAAAATGAGGAAAAAGCAAGAAATACATGGGCTCCTGAAATTACATATGACGAAAATTCAAAAAATTATATGATTTATTGGGCGTCTACAATTGAGGGAAAATTTTTGGAAACAAAATCAGAAGAAGAAAAAGGTTATAATCATAGAATTTACTATACCACAACCAAAGATTTTAAAAAATTCAAAAAAACCAAATTACTTTATGAACCTGGATTTAATGTTATAGACGCTTCAATCGTAAAACAAGATCAAAAATTTGTAATGTATTTAAAAGATGAAACCAGAAATCCGGTTCAAAAAAATATTAAAATGGCAGTTAGTGAAAAGCTAAAAGGTCCATATAGTAAAGCAAGCGATGCTATTACTGGAAAATATTGGGCAGAAGGCCCAACAGCAATTAAAATAAATAATAATTGGACTGTTTATTTTGATAAATACACCGAAAAAAAATATGGCGCAGTAAAAGAAACACCTCAAGGCTGGATAGATATTTCAGAACAAATTAGTTTCCCTAAAGGGACACGTCATGGTACAATTATAAAAGTTTCTGAAGAGGAAATTGCTGCACTAAAAAAAGAATAAAAATATTAAAATTCTCTGAAATAAAAATGCAGGATATTGAGCAATCTCTATCCCACATTTAAGTGAATTAATATAAAATATTTAATTTATAAAGACCTTTTAACGCAAGCTATAACAGAAAAAACAGTGCATTATATAAATTATGAAATTGCGTTTGAAAAATAGCTGAACTTCCAAATAAAGATTTAGATGATTGTTCTGCAGGTTCTGGAGTCTTTTTAAAATGTTCTTTTAAATCCTTCATAATCTCCGGTTTTGTTTTCGATTCATCCAATAATATTAGATTATTAATTTCTTGCAAAAAAGTTAAACTACTATATAATTGCTTGTTGAATAAACAAACTAAAACATTTGATCCTTTTTTTTCTAATTTAAGATATTCAATCATTTCAGATCTATCATAAACTACAAATATAGAACGATCAAAATCTTTATAATCATTTTCATTTTCGATCAAAAATGAATTTCCAGAAAAATCAAATTCATCTTTAAACTTTCTTTTAAACATTTTCAAGAAAATTCCTTTATTATCATGCTTCATGCGGATTTAATGTTCCCACACCGACTTGTGAATAAGCCGAATAACATCCTAAAATCAAAACCAAAGGGAGTAATCTATTTTTCATAAAATCTTAATTATTATGTATTTAATTATTCTTAAGTGTTTATAATTCAAATATCAAAATTTGAAAGTGCAAAGTTCCTCCTAAATATCTTTTTGCTTTGCCACCATAAGTTTTTAAAATTATAGATTAGGGTATTTGAAGAACAACCCTATAATTCATAATAAATGTGAAAATTCGTTGTCAGATAAACAACAATTAATTTTATGACATTAAATACAACTGTTCTTTAAATAATTAACAAGTACGTTGTATTAAACAAAAAGGGAGAACCTAGTTCTCCCTTTCTTGCAAAAAAAAATCAAAATATTTAAAACAGTTAAAATATTAAGAATAAAAACAATAAACTTTCTATCAAGGTAAATTTTCTTAATAAGATTGCAAAATTGAGGTTAAGTGAAAATTAAATTTACCCCTTTAAGTTATAATACTTATAAATTAAGGTAATATTCATTTTAGTTGTTTGGACATAAAAAAAACTATAACATAGAAGTAATTCCTATTTGTTATAGTTTTAAAATTTTAGTAGCTAAATAAACCCTATTTAATACACTCTTTTAGTTTTTTTACAGCAGGGTCTTCTAAAGTCTTAAGTTGATTAATAACGATTGTAGCGATTTTTGTTGCACCTAACAAAGACAAGTGTGTATCGTCAGCCTTATCTTTATCATAAAAAGGATTTTCACCTGCTTTGAAATGCAAATGCAATTGTTTTGATTTTTCTGGTCCATAAGATTGTTCCAGCAATTCAGTAAAATATTCCAAATCAATAAATGGCACTTTAGATTCCTGAGCGACTAATCTGGTTTCTAAAGGATATTCACCATGTGTTGGCACTAACACACCTTTTTCATTAAAATTTCGTCTTGCAATTGATGTCAGCAATATTGGAGTTGCTCCCTTTGCCCTAGTCTCTTTTACAAACCGAATTAAATTATATCTGTAACTCGTGTGTGGATTTGTATATCTCGTAGAATCTTCAATTTTTTCATCATTATGGCCAAATTCTATAAAAACATAATCTCCTTTTTTAAGTTTTTTATATATCGAATCCCATCTTTTTTCATTGATAAAACTTTTTGTGCTTCTTCCGTTTACAGCTTTATTCTCTACAACTATATTATCAGTAAAGAATGGTTGAAGTACTTGAGCCCATCCGTGTTCGGGATTTCGGTCCGGATCTTTTTTATTTGCCATTGTTGAATCACCGATACAATATACTGTTGTTTTTTGCGCAAAACAGATTGTTGTTATCAGGAAGAAGATTAGTATGTAGTGTTTCATTTTTTAGACTTCTTAAATTATTAGATTTGTTATTTCTATTGACTCTTTTGATTTTATTTGTTGAGTTTCTTGTCTGATCCTTCTCCCGAAACCTTGAGATAAAAATGATAAGATTGCGAAAAAATCTTTGCCACTTTGAGCCTTTGTGCCTTTGAACCTTAAAAAAACTTATTTTGCTGCCGTAGGTACAGTGGCTTTTTTCCCTATAAAAACATCTGTCATCAGAACATTTTCTGCATTTTCATTTGAAATGGCATTTTTAGCAGACTTTATCTCAATATTATTTAAAGAAATATTTTTGATTTTTTTGTCTGGAAATCCCTGAATTACAATTCCTGATTCTGATGCTTTATTGCAGGTAATATTTGAAAAATGCACATTTGATACATCAGATTGAAATCCATTCCCTTCTCCATGATAATTTGATGTAATATATAAACAATCCTCAACTTCATCTAGTTGAAGGTTTCTAACAAAGATATTTTTTATAAAACCACCTCGATCAGCATTGGTTTTTAAATAAATTCCTCTTTTTAAATAACCAACTGTTTTACAATTTTCTACATACACATTTTGAACTCCGGCAGACATCTCACTACCTATAACTACACCGTGTAAACCTTTAAAATTACAGTTTCTGATCACAATATTTTCACTTGGAGTTGCCGTGTTTGCTCTTCCTTCATGATCTCTTCCCGCTTTAACTGCCACATTATCATCACCATTATCAAAAGTCACATTTTCTATTAAAACATCTTTTGCATATTCGGGATCAATACCGTCATTATTGTAATTTAACGACTTATAACTAACACCTCTAACTGTGATACTTTTTGATTTTAATAAATGTAGACACCAAAAAGGTGAGTTTTCGATTCGGATATCTTCGACTAAAATGTTTTTGCAATTAAAAAACTGAATCATTTGCGGACGTAAAAAATAGCCTTCACCAAATTTTCTGTCTTTTAAAGCAACACTATTGTGATTCATTTCACGACTTCTGTTTTTTCCGGCTTCTTCTTTAGACTTAAAACTTTTCCAGGTCTTGCCTCCTTCTCCATCTATTGTTCCTTCACCAGTTATGGCAATATTAGTACAATCATAGGCATAAATTAACGGGCTATAATTGTACAACATTGTGCCTTCCCAACTTGTTAAAACCATTGGTAAATAATCTTGTGGATTATCGCTAAACTTGATTTTTGCGTCTTTTTCAATTTTAAGATTTACATTGCTTACAAAATGAATTGGTCCGTTAACCTTATAAATTCCCTTAGATACAACAATGGTTCCGCCGTTGTTCTTTTTGCACAATGCCATTGCCTTGTCAAAAGCAGCTTTATTATTGGTTACAGAATCTCCTTTGGCCCCTAATTTTTCTATATTTATTTGATAAGAAGGAAAAACAGGCAACTGAATTCTATTAACGATTGAATCAACCTTTCCTGTTGGAAATTCGTTATTTTGACCAAATGAAAACCATGAAATCAATAAAACGATAAGATGTCTTAAATTCATATTTTTAGCTTTTATAGATTAGCTTTATTTTGAATACCAATTTGGTGTTGAATCTTTCAATATATTTTCTGTCGTATATTTTTGTGCTTCTTTTTTTGTTAGCTGATGTGACCATGAAACTCTTTTAGTCGGCTGAAAACCTTCGCCTTTGCAATCATATTCTGCATAAAAAGTATTTTTCTCAGCATCTGGTTTTGACCAATTTTCCCAACCTTCAGGTCTAATTTGTTTTCCCATATCACAATTTATAAAAACTGTTTTGGCATAAATTCTCCAGGGTCTTCCCAAATAAACTGCTATAGCTTCAGTATTTGCAGTCAGTTTACAATTTTTAAAAACAAAACCAAAAGGAGTTCCTTCTGGTGTCGAAGCAGCTGTGATATACGAACTTTTAACGCTGTTGATTGTGCAGTTTTCGAATAATGCTGTTGCTTCACCAAAAATAAAATCGGTTGTTCCTTCAATATAACAATCTTTAAAATATTGTTTTGCTTCTTTTCCTGAAAGGTATAAAGTATCCTGATTTCCTAAAATAGTACAATTTGAAATCTTTGCGCGATTGGCTACTACTGACAATGCAATTCCCTGACCATGATCTCCTGAAGTATTTTTAATAGTTAAGTTTGAGGCCGAGAAATCATCTCCTTCTACTAAAACTGTATAGGTATAAAAAGTACTATTTCGACCTAGATTGATTTTCTTAAAATTATCATCAAAAGCTATAATCGTATTTTCTTTGCTTTCGCCAATTAATGCTAAATGCGTGTTCCATTCTGGAATTCTGACTTTCTCATTATAAATTCCGTTTTTTATATTAATGGTCACTTTCTCATATGGAAAAGCCGGAGATGCATATATTGCATCCTGAATTTTAGTAAAATCACCAGAACCATCTTGCGCAACTGTTAAAATGACATTATCATTTTTTTTTGCCGGAGTTTCTTTAGAACTAATTTTCACACCATTTTTGATTGCCCAATCTGGATATTTCTTTAGCACTTCTCTTGGTGCATCAGAATACCAGGAATACCCATTTCTTCTTTCAGAGCCAATTTGATCCAAAGATTTCTTTTTAATTCCGTCGCGGTCACAAAAGAAAGGTTCATTAGTTTCAAGATCCATAAATCTGGCCCAAATAGGATCAGCATTTTCTTTGGGAATCATTTTTTTATCAATGATTTTTCCGGCGTTATTCAGTACTCTTTTTTCTTCTAAATTCGTGATTTTTGTTTTTTCAAACCATGTCTCCGCGCTTTTTACAGATGCTATTATTTCAGGAGAAGGTTTCTCAATAGACATTAAGAGTAAAACAATCTTTGCTGATTCAAATCCGCTTAAAGAAGCTAATTCAAAAGCTCTTGCATTCGCGGGTGCCAATGTAACTTCATCATGTTGTGCACACCAGGCAGTTAAAACTCCGTTTTGTTTGTATTGTGTTTTTAAAATACAATCAATTCCTTTATCAAAAGCTTTTTTCGTTTTTTCAACTATTTCTTTGGAAGGTTTTATACTGTAATAATTCGTTTCCTCACTAATTTCTTTCAATATAATTAAGATGTTAACCATCGAATTATCATTGTATGTAATATGTGTATAATAGCCTTTCTTTAAAGGGTAAAACTGAGGCCATCCACCGTTAGCATATTGTGCTTCTAATAAATAATTTAAACCTTTTAAAAAAGATTCCTTATAGCGATCGTCTTTAACCTGAGCATACATTTTAGACATAAAAAGCATTTCCTGACTTGTTGCTCCGTTATCAGTTGTAACCTCATGTACATCGCTTTTTAATTCAATCAATTTTTGCTTTTCAGTCTCGCTGAGCGGATTTTGCATTTGGATATTCTTAGGCCATCCGCCAATATTTCTCTGGTATAACAATACATTTTCTGCAATTGTTTTTGCCTCTGCAGTACCAAACCATGCCGCATCATTTTTACGAATAATATCCGGCCAGTTTTTAAATGTATTTTGAGCATTTGCAGTAATACCTGCAACAAACAAAAGAAACAATATTATTTTTCTAAATTGAATCATTTTTATCTTATTTAGTTATTCTAAACCAATCTACAGCAACATTTCCTGAATCATTTGTCACTTTCTCGCTCAAGGCAAAAAGGCCTACTTTTGCACCAATCCATTTTCCTTCTTTTGAAGTAAAATCAGTTCCAATTGACTGGTATTTTTTATCATCTAAACTATAATAAAAACTACAGACCCCTCCTTTTTTCACTTGAACTCTAAGATAAATTGTATTATTTGAAATCAAAATTGGAGTTGTTTCGTTTTCAGAAATTTTCTTATCAAAAGTTCCTGTTTTCTGGCTTAAATACAGTTTTCCGTTATTATTTTTAAGACACAAATAACTATAATCTAATCCCATGATTAAAAGACCTGTCGACTCTCCGTTTAATCTTGTATTAAAAGTTAATTTGGTAGTAGTTGTAAATTCTTCAGCAGGGAATTTTTGCAATAACAAATTAGGTGCTTCAAATATTTTATTGCTTTCTTTGATTGTTGGTAAACAAAATAAATTCAGATATCCCAAACTTGTTGGAAATCCCCATTGCACCTGAGAATTTGCCTGCCATTGCCATTGCAATCCTAGTTTTAGTGCATTAAACTCATCTGATTCTGCAGGAGTTTCAATTGGATATTTCTTGCCAACATTTGGTTTTTTGAAAGTCGTTACCGGTTCCCCAATTCCGTTTTTATCAAAATCCTGCCCCATAACTGGCCAGTCATTTTCCCATTTCATTGGCTGAAGATGAACAATTCTTCCATATGCTCCTTTATCCTGAAAATGTAAAAACCAATCTTCACCTGTTTGGGTTTGCACCCAGGCTCCCTGATGTGGTCCGTTTATCTTAGTTTTTCCCTGCTCTAAGACTTTCTTTTTCTCATAAGGACCAAAAACATTTTTAGATCGTAAAACTGTTTGCCAGCCTGTAGAAACTCCACCAGCCGGAGCAAAAATGTAATAATAATTATTTCGTTTATAAAACTTTGGCCCTTCAATTGTACCTTCACTTTCATGTCCGTCAATCACCATTACTTCATCATTATTAGCAATTGTTCCGTCTTCATTCATGGTACAAACCGTGATTAAACTTTTAATTTTTGCACGACTTCCCGCGTAAGCGTGAACCAAATAAACTTTTCCATCATCATCCCATAGCGGGCTTGGATCAATCAATCCTGACCCTGCTTTTACTAAAACAGGTTCTGACCAGGGTCCATCAGCCCTTTTAGCTTTTATCATATAAATTCCAAAATCGGGATCTGGATAATAAATATAAAATTCATTATTATGAAACGTTATACTTGGCGCCCAAACACCATTACCATGCTGTACTTTATCAAAAGTTTCTGTTGGTATTTGTTTATTTAATGCGTATCCGATAATTCTCCAATTCACCAAATCTTTAGAATGCAAAATTGGTAAACCCGGAATACAGTTAAAAGAGGATGCGGTCATATAAAAATCATCGCCTACCCTAACGGCATCAGGATCTGAATAATCCGCATGAATTATTGGATTAGTATATGTTCCATCTCCATTATCAGGTACCCAAACCTGGGCTAAATTCTTTTGTGTTACAAATACTGATAATAAAAGAATAATGGCTTTTATATTTTTCATTTGGTAATAATTAAAAAACTTTCTAATTAGACCTGACAGTCCCGAGGCCTCGGGACTGCCAGGTCTATGTATTAAAATCAAGAAATTTGATTCAAATTATCTGTTCAATTCTAAAGCAGCCAAAATAAATGGACCTGTTGCTTTAGGATCGTTATCTTTTTTCCTTTCGTTGATATAATACTCATATGAACCATCTCTGTAAGGAGTTCCTCCCAGACCTGCAACCTGACAGCAATTTGTCAATGTGATACCTCCATCTTCGTCTACTTTTTTGATTAGGACTTTCGTTAAACCATCAAAAGCTTTATTGGCCAGCTTTTTATATTTTGCTGGTAAATATCCTTTGTTTACTCCTTTTGCAAAAGCATAAGCAAACATTGAAGATCCTGAAGCTTCTAAATAATTTCCTTTTTCTCCACCTTTATCTGTAACCTGATGCCATAAACCTGACTTATCCTGATATTTTGCTAAAGCTGCACAAGCATTGTTTAAATACTTTACTAATTCTTTTTGTTTGGGATGTTCTTTTGGCATATAATCCAATACATCAACCAAGGCCATAACATACCATCCTAAAGCTCTTGACCAAAAGTTAGGTGAGTTACCCGTTTGCTTATTTGCCCAAGGCATTTGTTTGCTTTCGTCCCAAGCGTGGTATAATAATCCTGTTTTTGGATCTGTTGCGTGTAATTGAATTAACTCAAATTGTTTTGCGATATCGTCAAAACTTTTTCCTCCTTCAAAAGTAGCCGTGTATTGTGCATAAAATGGTTCTCCCATATACAAACCATCCAACCACATTTGGTTAGGATAGATTTGTTTGTGCCAAAATCCTCCACTAGCTGTTCTTGGTTGCTCTGCTAATTGTTTACGTACCAATTGCATTGCTTTTAAATATTTTTCTTCTTTAGTAGTTTCATAAATATTAAAAAGCAAACGTCCTGGCACAACCAAATCAATATTGTATTTATCGAATTCATATGTTTTGATAGAACCATCAGCTTCTATAAATTGGTCCACATAACTTCTTACATAAGTATTGTATCTAGGGTCTGGATTTTTTTTGTACAATTCTTCAAATGAATGTAAAACTAAAGCATGTACATAATCCCATTTTGGTTTTTTAGAATCATCTATCATGTAACTTTCAGCATGGCGTTTCATCAAAGTTAAAGCCATTTTATCAGACCATTTTAGATCTTTAGAAATTACGATGTCCTTAGTTGCCGGCTCTTGCGAAACTACTTTACAGCTCGTAAAAGCCATAACACAAACTAATAAAGCCGATACAAAATAACCTTGTTTTTTCTTATTCTTCATTTTTAATATATTTAAATTCTACTACTTTTCTAATTCTAATGCAACTAAAATAAAGGCTCTGATATTGAGAGTTTCTTGTTTTTTTGAAACTTATAATTACAGTTATTTGTTCAATTGAATTGCGCTTAACAAAAAGGCTCCCATACCTATTGCACCATTATCTTTTGTCTTTGCTGTCAGGTAATAATCATTTGTGCCATCTCGAAAAGGTCTTCCTCCCAAACCAACATTTGAAGACACATTTAGAACATTTACTTCTCCTTTTTTATCCACTTTTACAAATTCTTTTACAAAGCTGTCAAAGGATTTCTGAGCGTCTCTTTTATAAGATGAAGATAAATATCCTTTCTCTGCACCTTTTGCAAAAGCATAAATAATCATTCCTGAAGCAGATGGTTCTACATAATTCCCAAACAATTCAGGCTTATCTGCAACCTGATACCATAATCCTTCCGCGCTTTTATACTGATTTACATTTTTTGCTACCTGATTCAGATACCCAACTAAAACTTTATATTTTGAATGTGACTTTGGAAAATAATCCAACGTTTCTACCAAAGCCATCATGTACCATCCAATACCGCGTCCCCAAATAGTTGGTGAGGTTCCGGTTTGTTTATTTGCCCAACCAATTACTTTGCTTTCATCCCAAGCCTGATAGGGCAAACCAGTATTTTTATCTATAATATTATTATATGTCAATTCAAATTGTTTGGCAATATCGTCTAAGCTTTTTCCTTTTTCGTACTTCATCGTAAATTGTGCGTAAAAAGGCTCACCCATGTACAAACCATCGATCCACATTTGATCCGGATAAATCTGTTTGTGCCAAAATCCTCCACTTAATGTTCTGGGCTGACTCTCGAGTTGATTTCTCAATTGACCGATAATTTCCAGATACCGCGGATCTTTTTTTACGTCATATAAATTAAATAACAGTTTTCCTGGATTTAAATAATCGATATTGTATTCTTTAATATTATATTTTTTAATATTTCCTGAGCTGTCAATCATTATATTGACATAGTCTTTTATATAATTGAGATACTTTTCATTTTTTGTTTTCTGATATAATTTTTCAAAGCCAGACAATACAAACCCCATTTTATAATCCCATTTTGGCTTGTCATTTCCATCTAACTGCCAGGCATTAGGATATTTGTTTAAAATAGAAAGTGCTGTTCTTTCTGACCATTTTAAATCATCTGAAATTTTATCAGCATTATTTTGAGCAATTGTTTTGTTGTTTAATAACATCAGCAAAACAAATGCCCAAATAGCGTAATTCTTTTTTATGAAAAGAGGTTTAAACATGTAATTACATTTTTGCTTTCTTATTCAATATCTCCAATTTTTCATCTAAATATTTAACAAATTCTTCTTTTGATTTTATTCCGTTTTTCTCTTGTTCCCAAGCGCCTAAAAGATAAAATGAATTTGCTTTTGTAGATGGTTTAAAAACCAAAAGATAATCTAAATCTGTCTCAACACTACTTTCGATTGTACTCGTTTGATAAAAAATAGCCATTCCTAACTTATCCGGAACTAACGATTGTTCACCGTAAGTAGCGATATAAGCCCATTTTTTATTTTTGCTCTCTTTTTTAAGCAATTCGGTATTTTTTTGTTTTGCAATTCCGGTACAAATTCCTTTAATTTCTTTTGAAGCTATGATCGTATGTTGTGTATACAACTGATCTGGTTTAATAGTTAATTCTGAAATGAAGTCGATTTTATCCGAAGCTGTTTTCCATCCGTAATAATTAACTTTTACACCTGATTCTGTTGTTTTGTTTGTAACTGTCGCAATGGTAGAGTCTACTTCACGAAAATGTAATTTTTCATTATTTAAGTAACGATCAATTGATCCAATTCCGATTGCTTTACCTGCCTTTAGAATATCAGCTCCCCAATCACTCATTTCATGATATGAATCAAAATTGTCTTGTCCTACTTTTGGCAAAATCATTTCTGATGTCTTTTTTCCAAAAATATCAATCGCATTTCTCCAATCAAGATATAAACGATACCCAATTCTGTTACTCTCCCAGCCTGGTCCTTCATAACGAATATCAAAAGAATGGTCTGTATGTTCAGGAGCTAATTTTAATCTGTCAACGTTTTTAAAAACGGTTCCGCCTTTATATTTACGTCCTTCCCATTTTCCATCTGTTTTAGAAGATATCTCAGCATATGTTTTTGCTGTTTTTATATCATATTTTTGAGCACTTACTGCCATTGAACCTAATAAAAGCAAGCTTGTTATTGCGATTTTTGTTTTCATCTTGTATGCGAATTATTTAAATATTTTATCTAAGAATTGTGTGGTGTAAACAACTGTCTCTGTAAACCATGGTTCGAAAAACCAAAAGGAATGAGGTGAATCTGGAATTGTTTTTACTTCGTTATAAATTTTGTATTGATTTAAAATGGCAATCATATCATCTCTTCCGGCATGAAACCTGGCAACGCTACTGTTTATAAAAAGTATTGGAGGCGAGCCTCTATTTGTATGGCTTAAAGCCGAAGCATTTTTCCAGTTTTCTGGCTTTTCATCATAATTTCCCCCAAGCCAAAAAGAAGCCATTTCTCCTTCTGAAGATTCCGGATGCTTAAATGCTAAAACTCCATCAATGTCAATAATAGCCTGTACTTTTGAAGAAGATTTACTTTTAAATGTTTTATCTTCAAAATCTAAAATATCATTTGTTGTACCAATCAAAGCTGCCATTTGTCCTCCTGAAGAGCAACCTAAAATGGCAATTTTATTTGGATCTACATTGAATTTTTTGGCATTATCTTTTATAAATTTTATTGCATTTTTTATATCGTAAATTCCTTCGGGATATTTTGCTTCTAAAGATAATCTGTATTCAATTGCAAAACAAGAATAGCCTTTTGTAGCAATTTCTTTGGCCAAGTCCTGCATTTGATTTTTATTTCCTGACCTCCAGCCGCCGCCATGAATCATGATTACTGCCGGGTTTAATTTTTGTTTATTATTGAAAAAAGCATCAAAATGCAATGCTCTGTCTTTATCCTCTTGATAAATTACCTCTTTGATTTCAGTAACTGCAGTATTGATTGGCTTTTGCGGAATCGTTATAAAAGGGTATTTTTTGATTAATTTATTATAAGTACTTTTTATCGTATACGAAGTATCAACGCCATAATTGCTTTGGGCAAGAATAGTATTTGAAATCATCAACAGTATAAAAAATATCTTTTTCATCTTTAAAAAAAAATTTAGTTAAGAGAGGAGTTTAATTACTTTGTCAAACTCCTTCTTAACTTCTTCAAAAAACAATTTCTCAAAAAGCTAACAAATTACTAATAACCAGAATTTTGAGTAAAATATATTATTCAAATTTAAGCTTATTTTTCGTGTCGATCGAGGTAGTTTTTTTAATCAATCTCTACAAAATCATCAGCTTAATTTTTGACAGGTTCTACTTTTTTATCATTGATATAAGTATCGATGAACTTTATATTTTTTACATTTTTTAATTTATAAATAGAATCTGCTTTATGAATTACTACATTTTTTAGTGTAATATTTTCTACAGGGGATTCTTTGTAACCTTCTGCCAAAACACCATATTTTCCAGCATTTTTCACATTGATGTTTTCCAGATTTATATTTCTTATTACCGGAATGAAATTCCCTGTTTGAGATCCGTATACATTGTAATACATCGTTGCCAGCAAAACGCATTCTTTAACAGTACCCACTTCAAGATTTCTAACATACACATCTTCGATAACACCTCCTCTTTTTGAATTCGTTTTAATGCGAATTGCCCTGTCCAGATTCGGACTATCCATCACACACTTTTCTACAAAAACATTATTTACACCAGCAGAAATTTCGCTACCAATAACAACACCTCCGTGTCCATCAATCATTTTGCAATTCTGAACAATGATATTTTTACTTGGTATTGCTACTCTTCTTCCATCAGCATCTCTTCCTGATTTAATTGCAATACAGTCATCACCGGTATTAAAAGTGCAATTTTTAATAATAATGTTTTGAGAGTATTCAGGATCACAGCCATCATTGTTAGGACCATGACTGTTTACGGTAACTCCGTCAATAATTATATTATTTGTTTTTAAAGGATGTAGAATCCAAAACGGAGCATTTATTATGGTTACGTCTTTGATTAAAACCGTATTACATTCAAAGAATTCAACAAAACTTGGTCGTAAATAGCGTCCTTCGCCAAAAACTCTTTCTGAAACCGGGACATTTTTTTCGGCCATATCAACTAAAACCTCTCTGTTCGTCGGATCATTTTGTGATGGAATTCCTTTTTGCCATCCATAATTTTTACCACCAGACCAAACCCACCAATTCGTGCTGTTCGCCTGACCATTAAGAGTTCCTTTTCCGGTTATGGCAACATTAGTTTTATTTTTAGCGTATATAAGAGGAGAATAATTCATTACTTCTGTTCCTTCCCAGGAAGTATGAACAATTGGATAATCTTTTGGATTTATACTAAAAAGGATCTCAGCTTTGTCTTCTAAATGCAAATTCACATTGCTTTCTAAATGAATTGCACCAGTAAGATATTTTCCATTTGGAACAATTATTTTCCCTCCACCATTTTCAGCGCACGTTTTGATTGCTTTTTGAAAAGCCGTAGTATTCATTGTTTTTCCATCGGCTACAGCACCAAAATCATTTATGTTATAATCCTTATTCAAAAAGTGAGTTTGCGGAATACTTTTTATGATTAAATTCATTTTATTCCACGGATTAATTTCGGTTACAGCAGAAACTTGTTTACCACAAGATAAAATCAGCGTAGTTATAACACTAAAAAACACAATTGATTTTAACATTAAAGCTTTACTTGTAATCATTTACGTTGGTATTTAGAATTTTAGAAATAAAAATCAATTCTATGTAATCGATTACACGAAAATAGAAAAATACATTGGATGCACCAAATTAATTTAGAAATAATTTATATATTTAATTTTTATTAGTAATTTTATTTACACTTTGTGTAAAAAAACATATAATTTATTATCATTGTAGAACCGAAAACGATTTAATTATAAATTATGGTAATCGATAACATTATGTGTTAGATTATATAAAAAAAATGTATTTTTGTCTGTAAATTAATCAAAAACTATTTTTGAATGAGCGAAAAAATAACCATCTATGATATTGCCAAAAAATTAAATATCACCGCAGCTACTGTTTCTAGGGCATTGAATAACAATCCTAAGATAAAAGAGAGCACACGTGAATTGGTAATTAAAACCGCTGCTTCGATGAACTACAAGCAAAACAAACTTGCTTTAGCTTTAAAAAGTGGTAGAAGTAATAATATAGGTGTTATTGTTCCTCGTATTGACAGTAACTTTTTCGCTTCGGTAATCCGTGGTATTGAAGAAGAACTGCAGCCTCATGGTTATCAGGTTATTATTTGTCAGACTCATGAAGACCTTAAACGAGAAAGTGAAAATCTATATACTTTAATAGACGCTCAGGTAGACGGAATCCTAATGTCTGTTACTGCTGTAAGTACTGAAAATGATACTGCTTTTCGTAATGTATTAGAAAAAAATGTTCCGCTAATCTTTTTTGACCGTAGTAAACATATTGATGGCGTTAGCTCTGTAACAATCAATGACTTTAAAGGAGGATACATTGCTACAAAACACTTAATAAGTGAAGGTTGCAAATGCATTGCGCATTTATCAGGAGATCAGTCTCTTGAAATTTTTAAAAACAGGTTTTTAGGTTATAAACAAGCGTTATTAGATAGCGGAATGACATTTAAAGAAGAATATGTTGTTTCTGTTAAAAGTAGTGTTGAAGCCGGAAAAGATGCAGTTGATATTTTATTACAGCTGGAAACTCCGCCAGATGCGATATTCTCTTCGAGTGATTTTGCTGCTTTAGGAGCCATTCAGGAATTAAAAGAAAGAAACATTAGTATTCCTAAAGAATTTTGTGTGGCAGGCTTTAGTAACGAACCTTTTACCAAATTCATGGAATTATCAATTACTTCTGTAGATCAGTCTCCACTCGAAATGGGAAAAATGTCAGCACGCGTTTTTCTAGAACAGGTAGACAAAACAGATACTATTAAAATCGAAAAAAAGGTAGTTCTTGCGCCAGAATTACACATTCGTAAATCTTCGTCAAGAACTAGTTTCTAATATGTTTTTTACCATTAAGATATTAAGAAAATAAAGCTTTTGGGCTTAATGAAACTTAATATCTTAATGGTGAAAAACAAAATAAGCTCACTACATAGTGAGCTTATTTTATAATTATCTTTTTTTATTAAAGCGAAACCCCTCTTTTCCAAGGAATAAAGTCGTTTTGATTTAAAATTGCAGCTTTAGTTTTGATTGTTCCACTTGCAACATCAATAATAAATTCCAGCATTTCATCAGCCATATCATTGATTGATTTTTCTCCTGTGATAATTCCGCCGGTATCAATATCAATGATATCAGACATCTTTCTAGCCAATTCCGTATTAGATGAAATTTTCACTACTGGTGCAATTGGGTTTCCTGTTGGAGTTCCTAAACCTGTTGTAAATAAAACCATATTGGCTCCTGAACCTACCATTGCGGTTGTACATTCCACATCATTTCCTGGTGTACATAACAATGTAAAGCCTGGTTCATTAATATATTCTCCATAATCGTAAACACCTACAATTGGTGAAGTCCCTCCTTTTTTAGCAGCACCAGCCGATTTCATTGCATCTGTAATCAAACCGTCCTTAATGTTACCCGGAGATGGATTCATGTCAAAGCCTGAACCTGCATCTACAACTGTTTTTTCATACCATTGCATTAATTCCAAGAAACGTTTTCCGTCTTTATCATCTACACAACGGTTTACCAATTCCTGCTCTACTCCACATAATTCAGGGAATTCAGAAAGAATTGTAGTTCCTCCTAATGCTACTAAATTATCAGATAACACTCCCAATGTTGGATTAGCTGAAATTCCGGAGAATCCATCAGAACCACCACACTCTAAACCAATTCTTAATTTAGATAAAGGAGCAGGCTCTCTTTTTATATCATTTGCTTTTTTAATCGCCTCAAAAGTATCTTTTACAACACTGCTCAACATCGTTTCAATAGTTCCGATTTGTTGTTGATCGTAGATTAAAACAGGTTTTTTACTGTTTGGATTAATTGCATCTAAAGCATCTTTGAAAATCTGAATTTGAAGATTTTGACATCCTAAACTCAAAACGGTAGCTCCTGCAACGTTTGGATTATTTACATAACCAGCCAATAACTTAGCTAAACTGTGCGAATCCTGACGAATTCCCCCACATCCACCTTGGTGCGTAATGAATTTTACTTCAATATTATTGAATAAATTAGCATCGTTAGAAGCTGCTTCATTACCAGCTCCGCCTGTTTCGGTTTTTACCAAGGAACGAAGTAACAATTGATAATCGTTCTCTTTTGGTTTCATCAATTCTTTCTCAAAAATATCTTTTAAGATTTCAATGTTTCTGTTTTCACAAAAAACCAAAGGAAAAAACAACCAAACATTTTCAGTTCCAACTTGCCCGTCTTCTCTATGATAGCCCTGCCACGTTCTATCTTTCCATTTATCAATATTTGGAGAATTCCAGCCAATAGTTTCAGTTTTACCCGTTACTTTGTCACTTTCGTGTTTTACGTTTGCAGTAGAAAGCAATCCTCCTTTTTCAATTCTGGCACTTGCTTTACCAACCAAAACACCATACATAATAATACGATCTCCTACATTAAAAGGAACCATCGCAATTTTATGTTTCATTTTCACATCAGATTCGATCGTAATATCTTGTCCTTCAAAGTTGATTACCTCGCCAGCAACCAGATTAACTAATGCTACAGCAACGTTATCTGAAGGGTTTACTTTTATTAATTTTTTTTGCATGATCGTAATTTTTAAAAAGTATGTAATCTAATTAATATTGTTTGCTGAAATTAGCAAATCCTTTTTCTATTCCGTTTTCTTCAATTTCATTTAAGGCCAATACTAAAGCTTCTGATAAGCCATTTACTTTAGTTAAATCTTCACCCCAGAAGTCAGTGTTAGCTAATACTTTAGCTACAACTAAATCTGCAGATCCTAATTCCCAGGCGTTTTTAAATGCTTCAACTATCTCTGGAGAATCCTTTACAGGTAATGCTTCGTTGTTCCAGGTTCCTTTGTAGAACTGAATTAAACTCGCTAATGAAAAAGTCAAATTAACAGGCAATTTTTTGTTAGCATTATAGTATCCTAATAAACTAGGTAAAACCCTTACTTTGAATTTTGAGATAGAATTTAATGCAATATCAGCCAATGCATGTTTGATAAATGGATTTTTAAATCGGTCCATTACCTCTTCAGAATAAGCCGTAATTTCATTTTTGTCCATATCAAGCGTTTCACTAATTTCACCAATAACGCCATTTACAAATTTTCCGGTAAAGTCTCCATCAACAGTTTCCATTACTAATTTGTTACCGTACAAAAGTGAAAAAGGAACCATTGCCGTGTGTGCACCGTTTAGAATACGAACTTTAATCATTTTAAAAGGGCGTATATCATCAACGATTTTTACATTCAAATCTGTTTTATGAAAAGGTAATTTTGCTTTTAAAGCATCGCCACCTTCAATAGCCCAAAGAAAGAAAGGTTCAGCAGCAACAATTAAATTGTCCTGGTAATCTAATTTATTATTGTATTCTTCAATTTCAGCTCTTGGATATCCAGGAACAATTCTGTCAACCAAAGTACTGTGATATGTACAAGCATCTGATACCCAAGTTTTAAAAGCATCTTCTAACTTCCATGTATCGCAATATTGTAAAATATATTTTTTCAACGTCTCTGAATTGTAATCAATCAATTCACAAGGAATAATCGTTACTGCTTTAGAAGCATCTCCATTGAAATGTTTAAATCTTTCATATAATAAAACAGTCAACTTTGCAGGAAATGAAACTGGAGGTTGCATATCCGGAGTATCACTTTCAATGAATTCAATTCCTGCTTCAGTAGTATTTGAAACAATAAATTGAAGTTCTTCTTCTTTGGCTAAAGCTAAATAATCTGCAAATTCAGTATAGGGATTTATAGCTTTTACAATGTTAGTAATTAACTCAATATCTTGTATTTTTTCGCCTTTTTTAATACCGTTCATAAACAAAGTATAAAGACCTTCCTGATCATTAATCAGGTGCACCATACCGTCTTTCAAAGGCTGAACCATTGCAATACCAGCATTAAAATCAACTTCTTTATTTAGTTTATGAAAAGCGTAATCAACAAAAGCTCTTAAGAAATTTCCTTCTCCAAACTGAACTACTTTAATTGGCTGTAACTTTTCTAATCCTGTATTTTTTCTGTTTAACTGTTTCATTTTAATTCATTAAAGTGTTATAAATAACCACGATAAATACCTTATTACTTTATAAGAAGTTCTTTTTTTAATTGTAAAAGAAACATTACACTTGTAAGAGTAAAATACAATTTGCTGTGAGGAGTGACAAATTATATTTAGCAAGCGTAATGCTCTATTACAAAACGTTAAAATCTAAAAAAAACTGCAATCTAAATAAGGAATCGGTATGATTACTCCTTATTTATTTTCTAATATTTTTAATGATATCCAAAACCTGACTTACTTTATTTTTTAAGCCGTCAAAATCATTTTTATCTAATATATCTTTTGAAATTAATTGTGATCCAAGACCCACACAAGTTGCACCTGCATTTAACCATGAAGACAAGCTTTCTACTGTTGGGTAAACACCTCCGGTTGGCATAATATTCGTCCAAGGGCAAGGTCCTTTTATTGCTTTAATAAACTCTGGTCCGTAAATATCGGCAGGAAATAATTTTACAATTTCGCAACCTAATTCTTCAGCTCTCGCAATCTCAGAAAGTGTTCCGCAGCCTGGTGACCACAATACTTTACGACGATTACAGGCAATTGCAATATCTTCTCTAAAAACCGGTGTAACAATAAAATTAGCACCCAAACTCATATATAAAGATGCTGAAGCGGCATCTGTTATAGAACCAACACCTAACATCATCCCTGGCAATTCAGCCAAAGCATATTTGTTCAAAGCTCCAAAAACTTCATGAGCAAAATCGCCTCTGCTGGTAAACTCCATTAGTCGTGAACCACCATCATAACAAGCTTTTAAAACTTTTTTACTTATTTCTATATCTGAATGAAAAAACAACGGTACCATTCCGTTTTCTTTCATTTGCTGCGCTACTTCAATTCTTGAATATTTTGCCATTTTTTTATTTTTTATCTTGATACTAATCCGGCTGAATTACCACCAAGCATATTTTCAACTTCTTTTAAGGTCACTAAATTATAATCTCCTGCAATGGTATGTTTTAAGCAACAAGCAGCCACGGCAAAATCTAATGCTTTTTGATTATCATTTTGATATTGCGACAATCCGTAAATCAAGCCTCCCATGAAGGCATCTCCGCTTCCTACTCTGTCAACAACAGGTGTTACTTCTTTTACTGCTGCCTGATAAATTGCTTTTCCGTCAAATAAAACACCTCCAATTCGTTGGTGTGAAGCACTTACAGAATAACGTAAAGTTGTCGCTACAGTTTTTAAATTCGGAATCAAATCAAATAACTTCGTGTATAAAACCGGAAGTGATTTTTCATCCTGATAATTTGGATTTACTTTAGGTATTCCCAACATAAAATAAGCTGTATCAATATCTCCTAAAATAACGTTGCTGTATTGCAACATTTCTGGCATAACCTCACTTGGCGTCTTACCATATTGCCATAATTTCGATCTGTAATTTAAATCGCAAGAAATAGTAATTCCCATTTTGTGCGCTACTTTAATAGCTTCTAAACAAGCTTCTGCAGCGCTTTGAGAAATTGCAGGTGTAATTCCACTCCAGTGAAACCAGGTAGCACCTTCTAATACTTTTTCCCAGTTAATAAGTCCTTTTTCAATAGTTGCCATCGAGCTGTGCGCACGATCATAGACCACATTACTTCCTCTGGTTCCCGCACCTGTTTCAAGAAAATAGATTCCTAAACGCTCTCCTCCAAAAATGATATTTTTAGATTCCACGTTCATTTTTCGTATTTCTTTCAACGCAGATCCACCAATTTCATTCTCAGGCAATCTTGTTACAAACTCTGCATTTAAACCATAATTTGCCAAAGACACACAAACATTGAATTCACCACCTCCATAAGTAGCACCAAATGCTGTAGATTGTGAAAAACGCAGATGTCTCTCTGTAGAAAGACGCAACATAATTTCGCCGAATGCAACTATTTTACTCATATTGTTTTATTGTTTACCAGTAAAAGGCTTTTATTTTTTACCATTAAGAGATTAAGAAAAATTAAGTTATCTCTTAATGAACTTAATTTCTTATGGTTATTTTTTATTTACTTTTTTCTTAATGAACCTTAATATCTTAATGGTTCAAAAAAATTAAAATTTGAAATATTCTTTTGCATTATTGTATGAAATATCAGAAACCAGTTTTCCAATCCATTCCATATCAGCAGGAAGTTCTCCTCTTTGAATTTCATCTCCTAAAAGATTACAAAGAATACGTCTGAAATATTCATGTCTTGGGAAAGATAAAAAGCTTCTTGAATCTGTCAACATTCCCACGAAACAACTAATTAATCCCATGTTTGAAAGGGCATTCAATTGTTTTGTCATTCCGTCTTTCTGATCTAAAAACCACCATCCTGAACCAAATTGTACTTTCCCTCTAACGCTTCCGTCATTAAAGTTTCCAATCATCGTAGCCACAACTTCATTATCAGCCGGATTCAGGTTGTAAATAATTGTTTTTGTCAATTTATCTTTGCTATCTAATGCATTTAAGAAAGAAGATAGTTTTTGTGCCTGTGAATAATCTCCAATAGAATCCCAACCTGTATCAGGTCCTAAAATTCTGTGCATACGGGCATTATTATTTCTTAATGCACCTAAGTGAAATTGCTGTACCCAACCAAATTCATGGTATGTTTCTGTTAAGAATAACAAGATTGCACTTTGGAATTTCAATGCTTCTTCTGGAGTTACGATTCTGTTCTCTCTTTTCTTTTTGAAAATAGAAGCTACTTCAGCCTCTGTAAATTCTTCAAAATAAATTTGATCTAAACCGTGATCACTTAATTTACAGCCGTTTTGATTAAAGAATTCAATTCTTTTTCTCAAAGCATCTCGTAAATCAGCGTAAGTGTTAATCGCAACACCGGATACATCCCCCAATGTATCCAGGTATGCGTTATAGCCATCATTAGAAATTAAGATTGCTTTGTCAGGTCTAAAAGCAGTACTCATTTTTGTTCCAATTGGATTTTTTGTTAGTTTTTGATGAAACTCTAAACTATCAATCGGATCCTCAGTAGTACAAACTAATTCTGCATTTACTTTTTTAAGTAAGTTTTGTGTGCTGTAAGCTTCTGATTTTATTTTTTCAGAAGTTTCGATATATATTTTCTCAGCTGATTTTTCATTCAATAAATCATAGATATCAAAATAACGAGCCAATTCTAAATGTGTCCAGTGGTATAATGGGTTACGCATAGTATATGGAACCGTTTTTCCCCAGTTTAAGAACTTATCTTTATCAGAACCATTTCCGGTTACAAATTGTTCGTTTATTCCCAATGTACGCATTGCACGCCATTTGTAGTGATCGCCATTAATCCAAACCTGTGTGATATTATCAAAAATTTTATCTTCAGCAATAAACTGTGGATTCAGGTGATTGTGATAATCTATGATAGGCTGATTTTTTGAGTAATTATGATATAACTCTTCAGCGTATTTATTTTCAAGTAAAAAATTGTCGTTTATGAATGTTTTATTTGAGCTCATTTTTTTTATAATTGAGAATTATTCTTCGTTTGATGGTTTACCGATAGTTGCTAAAATTCCGCCATCAACATATAAAATATGACCATTGACAAAATCACTTGCTTTAGAAGATAAGAATATTGCAGCTCCGGCTAAATCGCCCGGATCTCCCCATTTTGCAGCCGGAGTACGGCTAATAATAAAATCATTAAACGGATGCCCGTCAACTCTGATTGGTTTTGTTTGTTCAGTAGCAAAATAACCAGGCCCAATTCCGTTGATTTGAACATTGTATTTTGCCCATTCTGTCGCCATGTTCTTAGTCAGCATTTTAAGTCCGCCTTTTGCAGCAGCATAAGCCCCAACAGTATTACGGCCTAATTCGCTCATCATGGAACAAATGTTTATTATTTTTCCTTGCCTTCTTTCAATCATTCCTTTCGCAACGTGTTTTGAAACGATAAAAGGAGAAACTAAATCAATATCAATAACTTCTTTAAAATCGGCAACTTCCATATCGATCAACGGAATTCTTTTAATGATTCCCGCATTATTAATCAGAATAGCAATTGGCCCAACTTCACTTTCTATTTTTGCAACAGCAGTTTTAACTTCCTGCTCATCGGTTACATTAAATTTATAACCCACAGCATTTATGCCTTCACTTTTAAGCACTGCAACAGCATCATTAATTTTTTGTTGAGAAGAATTTCCGTTTACTACAATTGTAGCTCCTGCCTCACCCAATCCTTTTGCCATCGCCATTCCAAGTCCGTGCGTACTTCCTGTAATCAGGGCAACTTTTCCTTTTATATCAAATAAGTTTGTCATGTTCTTATCTTAAGTCAGTTATTTTACAAACATCCATATCTCCATAATCTAAATTTTCACCGGCCATTCCCCAGATAAAAGTATAATTACTAGTTCCTGAACCTGAATGTATAGACCATGGTGGGGAAATAACTGCCTGATGATTGTTCATCCAGATATGTCTTGTTTCTTGTGGTTGTCCCATAAAATGGCAAACAGCCTGATTTTCTGGTATATCTAAGTAAAAATAAACTTCCATTCTACGATCATGTACGTGTGCTGGCATAGTATTCCAAACACTTCCTGGTCGTAACTCCGTCATTCCCATTTGTAACTGACAAGTTGTAACCACACTACCAATAATCATTTGGTTTACTGTACGGTGATTTGCCGTTTCCATTGTGCCTAACTGCAATTTATTAGCTTGTTCTAAACTAACTTTTACAGTTGGATAATGAGTATGGGCTGGTGCAGAGTTTATGTAAAATTTAGCCGGATTTTTGCTGTCAGCGCTTTTAAAAATGACTTCTTTATTTCCGCTTCCGATATATAAAGCATCTTTAAATCCTAATTCATAAGATGTTCCTTCAACAACAACAGAACCGTTACCGCCAACATTAATGATCCCCATCTCTCTTCTTTCTAAAAAATAACCCGCTTTTAGAGGATCAATAGTTTCCAGAGTAAGATCTTTTACAGGAACAGCAGAACCAGCAATATATCGATCATAATGAGAATATGTCAATACGATTTCATTCTCCTGCATTAAATCATCAATTAAGAATTCATTTCTTAACTGTTGTGTGTCATATTGTTTTACTGCTTCAGGGCTTGACGCGTATCTTGAACTATATTTTGTCATAATTTTTATTTTAATGTAATCGATTGCACAAAATTATATTTTTATCTTCAAATATCATAATACAAATGAAAATTTATTTGTGTAAATTTTACACTTCTACTTTTTTCATTCGGGGAACTAAAATATGCATAATCAGCCAAGCCACTAAATATGAGGCTCCACAGATACAAAACATGATAAAATACCCTGTTTCGATTTTTCCTATTTTAGTATAATAAACAAACATGTTTTTTTGAACCACTAAAGTTAGTAAAATTCCACCAAGTGCTCCGAACATACCACCAATTCCTGTTACTGAAGCAGTTGTCTTTTTTGGAAACATATCTGAAACTGTTGTAAAGATATTAGCGCTCCACGCCTGATGTGCAGAAACAGCTAAACCAATTACTAAAATTGCCCACCACATGTTTATAGCTCCCAAATACTGAGAAAACAATACTGGTAAAACAGCAAAGGCATAAATCAACATACTTGTTTTACGTGCTTTATATGCTGGCCAGTTTTTATTAATTAATTTCAATGGTAACCATCCGCCTCCAATACTTCCAACACTTCCAATAACATAAACTAAAGCACAAGGCCAAATAATTCCCGTAGCCGAAAGTTTGTATTGTTTCATTAAGAAGTCAGGCAACCAGAATAGATAAAACCACCAAACCGGATCTGTAAGTAATTTTCCGATAGCGAAAGCCCAGGTCTGACGAAAACTAAGTAATTTAAACCATGATACTTTTTCTGTATCTTCAACTTCAGTTGTTACTATTTTATCTGAATTGATATATTCTAATTCAGCCTGAGATAACCTTTTTTGTTTCTCTGGTACTTCATACAAAACAAACCATAATGCAAGCCAGACAAAACCAACAATTCCGGTTAAGATAAAAGCCCATTGCCAGCCATAATTTTCTGCAATAAAAGGCACAGATAATGGCACAATAATAGCCCCGATATTACTTCCTGAATTAAAAATACCGGTTGCTAAAGCTCTTTCTTTTTGCGGAAACCATTCAGCCGTAGCTTTTATCGCCGCAGGAAAATTTCCAGCTTCTGTAATTCCCAAAAATACACGTGCAATTAAAAAACCTGGTGTTCCTGTTGCTAATGCGTGACCAATTGCCGCCAAACTCCACAAACCAGTTGCAATGGCATAACCAATTTTAGTCCCTAATTTATCTATAATTCCTCCCGCAACCAGCATTCCAAGTGCATATGCAATTTTAAAAGCCAGTTCTATATTCGAATAATCTATTACTTCTTGTTCCGGTGTCCAATGAAAAGCTTCTGCTAAAAAGGGTCGGAGGTAACTAATTACATTTCTATCTAAATAATTTACTGTCGTAGCAAAAAAGACTAAACTACATATTGTCCAACGATACTTTCCTATCGCTGCATTGGCTTCATTCATAGTTTTATGGTTTGGTTGGTTAGTTAGTTTGGTTGATCAGAATCTATTAAAGATCTGTAATCGGGCTATACTTTGGAACTAAACTTTTCATTACAATCCAACCTGTCAAATAACAAACTGCACAAATCGAAAAGATGATAAAGTAGCCGGCTTCAATTCCTTTAAAGCCCATAAAAGCCATATTAGTTTCTTTTGCATGATCGAATAACATTCCTGATCCTTTATTAATTAAAGTCGAACCAACACCTCCTGCCAAGCCACCAATACCTGTAATGGTTGCAATTGCTTTTTTAGGAAACATATCTCCAACTGTTGTAAAAATATTTGCTGACCATGATTGATGTGCAGCACCTGCAATACCAATGATGATAACTGGCAACCAATAACTAATATAACCTAAGGGTTGCGCGATTAAAGCCAATAATGGGAAAAATGCAAAAATTAACATCGCTCTCATTCTACCTTCATACGGGTTCATTCCTTTCTTTTCTACAAAGTAAGTTGGCAACCAACCCCCAATGATAGAAAGTAAAGTAATCATGTATAAAACAAATAACGGCAAAGCTGCTTCGGTAGAATCCATTCCGTAAACTGAACTTAAATATGCTGGTGTCCAGAATAAAAAGAACCACCAAACACCATCAGTCATAAATTTTCCGAAAGCAAAAGCCCATGTTTGTTTGTATTTAAAACAATCTATAAATGAAACCTTTGTTCTGGTATCAAGAACATATCCAACTAATTTACTGTCTGCAATATCATCTTGTTGAATGTATGCTAATTCTTCAGCACTAACTTTTGGGTGTCTCTCTGGTTTATCATACATAAAAACCCAAAATCCCATCCATACAAAACCTAAAGCACCAATAATGATAAATGACATTTCCCAACCGAAAGATTTTGCAATAAACGGAATAGAAATTGGTGCTGCTAATGCACCAACAGTTGCACCCGCATTAAAAATACTGGTAGAAAATGCTCTGTCTTTTTTAGGAAAATATTCAGCAGTAGTTTTAATCGCTGCAGGAAAGTTTCCTGCCTCACCTATTGCCAAAACAAAACGGGCAAAAATAAACAAACTCACACTCACATTAATTACCATTCCGGTATCGTTAACCGCGCGAATGGCATCTTTTGCTCCTTCAAAACCTACGAACCAGTTTCCTGTAATTATTCCTGAAGTTGCTATCCCACAAAAGGCATGTAAACAAGCCCCGATAGACCATATTCCGATTGCCCATAAAAACCCTTTTTTGGTATCCAGCCAATCCACAAATCTTCCTGCAAAAAGTAATGATACTGCATAAAAAATGGAAAATAAAGCAGTAATATTTCCATAATCATTATTAGTCCAATGAAATTCCGGAGCTATAAAATCGCTCCATGTCAAAGAAAGAACCTGTCTGTCTAAGTAGTTGATAGTAGTTGCAAAAAACAACAATGCACATATACTCCAACGATATCTTCCTGTTGATTTATTAGTTTTACTAATAGAAATTTCATTTGTTTGATTCATGGTAACGGTTTTATTCTAAATTTATAATTTTTGGTGTTTTGGACAATCCATTTATTTTTAAGTCAGAACTTCAAAATCAAGGGATTAGTGTAACAAAAAACAATTAATGTAATCGATTGCACAAATATACTTTTAAATCTTAATAATACAAATAAATTGTATAAAAAATTATTTTACTACTTTAAATTAACATTTCACATAAAAAAAAGAACACAAAATTACACATTAAACAATATATATGTTAAATGTGAACATGTGAAATTTGTCCGTTTTGTATGTCACAATTGTACTGAGATCAATCTTTTTAAATCTATTTATAAAGAGTATTCTTATCCTAAATTTAAAGTTCTTATATTACGGTAAAGTTGAGAAATCAATAAAAAAATATAAATTTGAATATCCTCCTGTCAAATTAATTAAAAACTAAAGCTTATAAAATTGGAAAACTCAAAACACTTCATTACTGGAAAATCTCTTTTAAACCTGATTTTATTCTTCGGAATCACAAGTCAGCTACAAGCTCAAAATCAGGTAATTCCATTGTGGAAAACCATTCCACAAGAAATTAAAGCTTCTGATTATCAAGAAAAAGAAATCATAAAAGATGGAAAAGTACAAAGTACAAGTCAGGTTTCAATACCAACGTTAAGTATTTTTTTCACAAAAGAAGTAAAGCAAAATCAAACGGCTGTAATTATTCTTCCGGGTGGTGGATATTCGCATTTGGCTATTGATAAAGAAGGAACTAAAGTTGCAGAATGGCTTAATAGTTTAGGAATTGTAGCTTTTGTTTTAAAATACAGACTGCCGAGCGATTTAATCATGACAAACAAAACCGTAGGTCCGCTGCAGGATGCGCAGGAAGCTATGCGTATTGTACGTTTAAATGCTGCAAAATGGAATATTGATCCGAATAAGATTGGTATTATGGGATTTTCTGCAGGCGGACATTTAGCATCGACGTTATCAACTCATTATGATGAAAGAGTATATGAAACTTCTTCAAAAATAAGCGCACGTCCTGATTTCTCGCTTCTAATTTACCCTGTTGTGTCTATGGAAAACGACATAACACATAAAGGATCACAAACTAGTTTATTAGGCAATACTCCATCAAAAGACTTAATCGATTCTTTTTCGAATGAGAAAAAAGTAACAGCGCAAACGCCAACTACTTTTATCGTACATGCCACAGATGATACGGCAGTTTTACCAGAAAATAGTGTAAATTATTATTTAGCACTCAAAAAAAACGGAGTTACATCTGAGTTACATTTATATGAAAGTGGTGGTCATGGTTTTGGTCTTGGCGTAAAAGACACCAGTAAATTCTGGACCAGAGATTGTGAAGAATGGCTTAAAGCTCATGGATTTTCGAATTAATACTTTTCAACTAATCTGTTTCAAACACCCACGGTTTTAATCTTTTGAACACATCGTGATGAATGTTTTCGGATAATATAGAATCAAAACCAGATGTTCTGGAGAAATATTAAAATTTCATACTCCCTGGATCATGTCTTAACGCAGAGAACACAAAGGTTTTTCGCAGAGTCCACTAAGATTTAAGTTGTATTTTCACAATGTGAGTCCGCAAAGCTTTGTGAATTTTGTATTTTCACTAGACTTAGCATAATTAAAAACTTTGCGTTCTCTGTGGTATTTTTTTCTCTACATAAGTTAGGATTGATCCATAATATATTGTTCCACGGTTTAAACCGTAGGCCATATTCTATAATATTACTAAATATCAGATTTCATAAAAAAGGGTTTTTAAATTTAGTTAACGTGTAACCAAATCTAAAAACCCTATAAAAATTAGACTCTCTTGTATGTCTTGCAAACTTATACAATGATCACGATCAAATGAATTCGTCAAATTTTCATTAAAAAAACGTTTCTCCAAAAACTGTTTTAAGAAGAACATTATACTGTTAAAAAAGGCAAAACAGTATAACTTTTGATCTTCTACAACACAAAACTACAAGCAACTTTTAAGAAAAACTTACGGTTTTCCTCATTTTTGCGCATTTTTTTCACTTTTAACATTTCATTTTTTTCAATTTATTGTATTCGTTTTAGTTAACTCTTTTCAATAAAAACAACATTGCTGAGAAAAATACTATGCAAACATATATCTCCTTGTAAATTACTAAGAAATTTCATTTTGAAAAGTTGTTATCTCCCGAGGTTTCGGGCTAAGTCATTAAAATTTCTTTCTTATTCTAGATTAAGTTGAACTGAGCATTTATGAAATACATTTGTAAAGTAAATTAGTTCTTTACGGTTGCTCAGAAGCTAAGTTTCTAAAATTTGTTTCTTGTTCTAGATTAAGTTGAACTCAGAATTTAAGAAATACATTTGTAAAGTAAATTATTTCTTTAAAGTTTCTGAAAGGCTAAATTGCTAAGATTTCTTTCTTGTTCTAGATTAAGTTCAAAAAAGAATTTATGAAATACATTTGTAAAGTAAATTAGAAGCTTTATCAACAGCTAAAAAGAAAAAAACTTAGAATCTTAGCGTATTAAAAATACCAGAATCTTAAAACACTGAATCATGAAAATATTTGAATTCTTAATACTCGGAAAAAACGAACCAATATTGGAGATTTTACTTCGATTGGTGAATGCTTACGAAAACTGGAATGCGGTAGGCTTCAGCGATGAAAAGTCGGCTCAGGAATATTTTCTAAATCACAAAATAGACATCGTTCTGCTGAGTTCCGGAATCGAAGATCATGTCGAAAAAGAATTTACTTCTTTTTGTTTAAAACAACAACCCGATGTCGAAGTAATTGAACATTTTGGCGGAGGAAGTGGCTTGTTAAAATCAGAAATACAACACAGATTACATCTTAAAGGAAAAATTTAGGTACCAGAATTTTTCACATCAATGCCTTTTTATTAAAACTTTTACGAAGATCGCCTAACCATTGACGATATATCGTTAAAATCATTATTGCCTTTTTTCAAAAATTCGTTATAAATCAACGCCTTACAAACAAGGCACTGCTTTTGAACGCAATAAACTGAAAATCAAACTGAATATAAATTTTAAAAACTTTTTTATTAACACACAAAATAACATTACCATGAAAAAATTAATCTCAACAACAGTTTTATTATTCGTAACATTCATTGGATTTGCACAAAAACCAAGTCCTGCATTATTAAATCCAACAAATCACACTTTGGTGCTTGTTGATTATGAAAGCCAAATGGCCTTTGCTGTAGGAAACATTCCTATTGATCAATTACGCAACAATACTGCTCTGGTTGCCGGAGCTTCAAAAATATTCAATGTTCCAACTGTTGTAACAACGGTAGCAGAAAAATCATTCAGTGGACCTGTTTTCCGTGAAATCGAAGAATTCTATCCACAAAAAACCTCAAATTATATCGATCGTACTTCAATGAATACCTGGGAAGATGGTCCAGCTTATAAAGCTATCATCGGAAAAGGCAAAAAGAAAATTGTTTTTGGTGGTTTATGGACAAGTGTTTGTATCGTAGGACCAACATTATCAGCAATTAACGATGGTTACGATGTTTACGTAATAACAGATGCAAGTGGAGATGTTTCTAAAGAAGCACACGAAATGGCTGTAACCCGCATGGTTCAGGCTGGCGCTCACCCAATTACTTCATTACAATATTTACTAGAGTTACAACGCGACTGGGCTCGTCAGGAAACTTATGTAGCTGTTACTGATTTGGTTAAAAAATATGGCGGTGCTTACGGTGTTGGTGTTCAATATGCACATGAAATGCTAAAACACTAATTCATAAATTGTTCTTGATTGGTTATCTAAAAAAAGGCTGTTTTAAGTTACAGCCTTTTTTTCCTCCAAAGCTTCAAATAAAAAACTACTATTATGAAACCAAAAACCTTACTGTCAGCCTTACTTTTAATTCTTTCCCTACCAATTTTCGCTCAGGGCAAAAGTGCCACACTTATTGTTCATCATGCAGTAATTCATACTTTAGACAATAAAAACAAGATTGTTGAAGCTATGGCTGTCGCCGATGGAAAAATCCTGAAAACAGGAAAAAATAATGAAATCTTAAAATTAAAGAACAAAAATACCACGATAATTGATGCTAAGGGAAAAGTAATTATTCCCGGAATATTTGATTCTCATATGCACATTATTCGCGGAGGAAGATTCTTTAATACCGAATTACGCTGGGACGGCGTTCGTTCCCTAAAAAGAGCTTTGACTATGCTAAAAGAGCAGGCACAAAGAACACCAAAAGGTCAATGGGTTCGTGTTGTTGGTGGTTGGAATGCTTATCAGTTTGAAGAAAAAAGATTACCTACTTTAGAAGAAATAAACGAAGCAACCGGCGATGTCCCTACTTTCGTTTTGCATTTATACGGACATGCTTATTTGAATAAAGCAGGCTTAGAAGCTTTAAAAATTGATGCCAATACACCAAATCCAAATGGCGGACTGGTTGAAAAAGATGCCTCAGGAAATCCAACCGGATTATTAGTGGCAGAACCAAATGCATTCATCTTATACTCTACCCTTTCTAAACTTCCTGAATTAACTCCTGAAGAAAAAATAAATTCGACCAAACAATTTATGTCTGAAATGAATCGTCTTGGTGTAACGGCTATTATTGATGCCGGAGGCGGATTCCAAAACTTTCCTGATGATTACGGCGTAACAAATGGTTTATGTAAAGACAGCGACTTAACTGTCAGAATGCCTTATTACTTATTTGCCCAAAAAGCAGGAAGTGAACTTAACGATTACACAAAATGGGTCAGCACCGTTGAAATTGGCGAAGGATGTGATGATCATGATGAAGATAAAGTAGAATATCACGCGCAAGGTGCAGGAGAAAATTTAGTAATGAGTGCCGGAGATTTTGAAAATTTCGATAAACCAAGACCTGAATTAAGTCCGGCAATGGAGGGACAATTAAAATCGGTTTTGTCATTATTGATTAAAAACAGATGGCCGTTTAGAATTCACGCGACTTATAACGAAAGTATTACCCGTTTTTTAAATGTCATTGAAGAGATTGACAAAGAAACACCTTTAAATGGCTTATTGTGGTTTTTCGATCACGGAGAAACCGTTTCCGTTGAAAATCTAAAAAGAATCAAAGCGTTAAACGGAGGTTTGTCTATTCAGCACAGAATGGCGTATCAAGGTGAAAGTTTTATAAAAAGATATGGAAAAACGGCTACTGCAAACACGGTTCCGCTCAAAAAGATCCTTGAAATGGGAATCAAAGTCGGAATGGGGACCGATGGAACCCGTGTTGCCAGCTACAATCCGTGGGTTGGATTATATTGGCTAACAACAGGAAAAACCTTGGGAGGCACAAAATACATGCTGGATGAAAATATTCAGGACAGAACAACTGCTTTAAAATTATTCACTTACGGAAGTGCACAATTGATTAATTTAGAAAAAGATCGCGGAATATTAAAAGCAAATAATTTGGCCGATTTCGTGATGCTGTCTGATGATTATTTTACTACTTCAGAAGAGAAAATTCTAAACATAGAATCAAAACTGACTGTCGTAAACGGCAAAGTTGTCTATGCCGATAACGAATTTAGAACGTATGCGAATCCAATTCCGAAAGCGATTCCGGAATGGAGCCCGGTAAATTATTTTGGAGGATATCAAAAAAACTAAGTTATGAAGACTATATTCCGATTATTGTTGCTTTTGGGTTTCTTTTACACCTCAAATGCACAACAAAAAATGACATTCCAAAAGCTGCGATATGACGATGATTTGACTTATTTAAAAGATTCAACCAGAAACTGGTATGAAAAAATCAAATACATTCCACTTGGCCAAAACAGCAAATATTATGCAACCATTGGTGGCGAAGCGAGATTGCAATACACCTATACTGTAAACGACAAATGGGGCGATGAATCTGATGAAGGCGACGGTTATTTACTCTCTCGTTATTTGCTTCATGCCGATGTTCATTTGGGAGCTTTCAGAACTTTTGTGGAGCTACAAAGCAGTTTAGCCAACAGCAAAATCGATCCCAGTCCGGTTGATGAAAATGAATTAGATTTTCATCAGGCTTTTCTGGATATTGATTTTATAAGAAGTGAAAACGAACGATTGACATTGCGTTCCGGAAGACAGGAAATGTCGTATGGTTCACAGCGTTTAATTGCCGTTCGTGAAGGCCCAAACAGCCGACTTGCTTTTGATGCAGTCAAATTATTTTATAAAAAAGACAATTGGCAAACTGATGCTTTTTACACACATCCTGTAGCTAATAAACCTGGGACTTTTAATGATGATTTCAACGAAAATGCGCAATTTTGGGGAAGTTACACCGTGATTCATAAAGTGCCTTTTATTCAGAACATTGATTTCTATTATTTAGGATTGTGGAAAAAGAGAGCTGTTTTTGACGATGCCATCGGAGAAGAAAATCGTCAGTCAATTGGAACCCGAATCTGGAAAAATAAAGGAAACTGGAAATATGATTTTGAAGGATTATATCAATTCGGAACAATAAATCAGCAATCCATCTCGGCCTGGACGATTTCCTCTTTTGCCTGTTATACTTTTTCAGAAGTAAAATTCAAGCCCGAAATTGGTTTAAAAACAGAGATTATTTCAGGAGATAAACATTCAGACGACAATCATTTGCAAACTTTTAATCCATTGTATCCAAGAGGCGCTTATTTTGGGTTAGTAGCTTTAATTGGTCCATCGAATTTAATTGATATTCATCCTTCCATTAATTTGGAATTAAGTCAAAAATTTAACCTCGGATTTGATTATGATATTTTCTGGAGACAAACGTTAAGTGATGGTTTATACGCACCCAATATGCAGCTTTTGTATTCAGGAAAAGATACAACCGAACGTTTTATAGGTTCTCAATTGATCTCTAATTTAGATTATACTGCAAATGATTTTCTGGCCTTTACACTAGAAACCGGCTGGTTTAATGCGGGCTCTTTTTTAAAAGAAGTCGGAACAGGAAAAGATTATTTTTATGCGGCTTTGACGGCACAATTTAAATTTTAAATTTGCATAAAACCAGATCTTAAAATGGAAAAGAAATATTCGGTTGCCATTTATCCTTCTCAAGATGTTATTGCTTCGGCAAAAACAATGAAGGATTATTTAAAAAGCAAAATCGATTGGTATAACAGTTGTAATTCTGTCGCCCATATTACAATCTGTGAATTTACAATTGCAGAATCGGAAATCGAAAAAATCAAACAAAAGCTTTTTAAAATCTGTGATACATTTATTCCTTTTCCCGTTTATTTAGATCATTTTGGATCTTATGAAAATAGCGGTGCCTTTTTTATTGCCCCAAATGAAGATTCGAAAGTAAAACTAAAACCAATTCTGAAAAAAACTCAGGAAGTTTTGAAAGCTTTAAATCTCAAAAAAAGCGACGATCCGCATATGTCCATTGCAAGACGATTAACTCCGGAAAATCTTAAAATTGCTTCACAACTTTTTACTACAATTGATATTGATTTTTTATGCTGCGAAATTGTCTTACGAGAATTGGATCCAATTAAAAAACAATTTTTTGTAATTGAAACTATTCCATTTGGCAGTAATCCTCAACCGGAATTAATTCAGGGTAGCCTTTTTTAACCGCAAGGTTCGCAAGGATTTTACGCAAGGTTCGCAAAGCTGACTTATTTAATCTCGCAAAGACGCAAAGTCGCAAAGTTTATTTTCTTTGCGACTTTGCGTCTTTGCGTGAAATTACTAGCGCCCTTTGCGTAAAATCCTTGCGAACCTTGCGGTTAAATTCACACAAAGCAAAGAATCTGAAACTAAAACCAATTTTTCGTATATTTGAATTTTACAATTCACTCTTATGAAATCCCTAGATTCATTTTACCAGGATATTACCGAAGGTTCTTCTGTAGAACCAAATTCCTTATTACCCAACGACATTAAAAAAGAAATTGGTCATTTTAATGTTTTTGACATCAAAGAACTTTATGAAAGACTGAAAGACAAGCCTTCTATGCCTTATGACAGAAGGGCTTACTATAAAATCAGTTTGATTCGGGGTAAAAACAGAGCCGAATATGCCGATAAAATAATCGAAATCGAGAAACAAGGACTTTTATTTGCCACGCCAAAAATTCCTTATAATTATTTACCTCAAGACACGAATCAATCCGGGCAATTTTGCGTTTTTACAAGTGAATTTTTATCCAAAAACAAAAGCGGAATTGATTTGGATGACCTTCCTATTTTTGCTTCTGACGGTTATCCAATTTTTCAGCTTACTGATGAAGAAGTAACTGAAGTAGAATTGATTTTCAACAAAATACAAAAAGAAATTAACTCTGATTATATCTATAAATACGATTTAATCCGAAATTATGTTGCGGAATTAATTCACTTTGGACAAAAATTACAGCCTATTACGGCACTTTATTCTAAACATAATTCGGCTGCAAGGGTTTCCTCTTTATTTGCTGAATTATTGGAAAGACAATTCCCAATTGAATCACCACATCAGCGATTAGAACTGCGAACTGCGAAGGATTTCGCTGAAAGATTATCGGTTCACGTAAATCATTTAAATAAGGTTTTAAAAGAAAATACCGGAAAAACCACAACCGAATTAATCAGCACACGTCTCATAAACGAAGCCAAAATCCTTTTGAAACAAACGGATTGGAACATTTCTGAAATAGCTTTTTCTTTAGGTTTTGAAGAATTGGCGCATTTTTCTAATTTTTTTAAAAAACAAACATCTTTTACACCTTTGGCTTTCCGAAATTAATTTTAGATTTTAGAATGTAGATTTTAGATTCTAAAATTGGAATTTTGAATTTATTATTTGGAATTTATTATTGCCCTGATTTGAATTTCGCAAACTTCGGTTTGAAATTTACAATTCCCCAGCTCTGCTTTGCTCCTACCTTTGTCTTATCAATTTAAAAGATCAAAAAGATGAACTTAGCAAACAACAAAATTTTAATAACAGGCGGTGCAAGCGGTATTGGACTTGGCCTGACCGAACGTTTTATTCAGGAAAATAATGCTGTTATTATCTGTGGAAGAAGAGAAACTGTTTTAAACGAAGTAAAAGCAAAATTCCCAACCGTAATTACAAAAGTATGCGACTTATCAGATGAAAAAGAGCGCATATCACTTTACAAATGGATTGCAGAAAATCACCCTGATTTAAATGTATTAATCAACAACGCCGGAATTCAAAAATGGATTTCTGTAACCGATGCTGATTTTTACGAAAGCATGAAAACAGAACTTAGCACCAATATCGAAGCGCCTTTACACCTAACTTCTTTATTTATTCAATTAGAATCACTTACAACGGTAATGAATGTAACTTCCGGATTGGCCTTTTCACCTTTCGCAAAAGTTCCGGTTTATTCGGCTACAAAAGCTTTCTTTCGTTCGTTTACAATTTCACTTCGTCATATTTTGAAAACAAAAAATATTGAAGTGATTGAAATTATTCCACCAGCATTGAATACTGATTTGGGCGGAGTTGGACTTCACGACGCGCATCCAAGCGTGAGCAGTTTTATTGAATCAATTTTTGAACAACTAAAACAAGGAAAAAACGAATTAACTTTTGGAACCAGCGAAACAAGATTAAACGCAAGTGTTCCTGAATTAAAAGCGTCGTTTGAGGCGTTACACGGGAACTAATAATTTAAACAGATAGAAACATAGATATTGTAAACGTATAGAAGGCATTTCATTTATTTAAACAAACATAGAAATGCAGATAAAACAAACAGTATGTTGCCTCTATATAGGCTATGTGTGAGAAACTAGTTTCTTTTTATACCCTTTTCAAAGGAAAAATCTATGTTTCTATGTGTTTAAAACAATTCACAATTAACCATTCACAATTAACAATTATAAAATATGGCAGTAAATACAAAAATAGCTCTGGTTACAGGAGGAAGCAGAGGTTTAGGGAAAAATATGGCAATCGCAATTGCAAAAAAAGGAATTGACGTAATCATTACTTACAACAGTAAAAAAGAAGAAGCTGATTTGGTTGTAAAAGAAATCGAAAACTTAGGTCAAAAAGCAGCTTCACTTCAATTAAATGTTGCTGATTCAGGTACTTTTGATTCTTTTTTCGGAAGTGTTTCAGAAATTCTAAAAGCTACTTTTAAAACAGATAAATTCGATTTTCTGGTAAACAATGCCGGAATCGGAATTCATAATTCATTCATCGGAACAACTGAAGCCGAATTTGATCAATTGACTAATATTCAGTTTAAAGGTCCGTTTTTCTTAACTCAAAAAGCATTAAACGTAATGAATGACGGTGGCGGAATCGTAAATATTTCAACAGGATTAGCCCGATTTTCTTTTCCGGGTTACGCGGCTTACGCTTCAATGAAAGGCGCAATCGAAACTTTGACAAAATATCAGGCAAAAGAATTAGGTGGAAGAAAAATCAGAGCCAATGTTGTAGCTCCGGGTGCCATCGAAACAGATTTTGGCGGAGGTGTTGTTCGCGACAACGAACAAATGAACCAACAAATTGCGTCAGTAACTGCTTTAGGAAGAGTTGGTTTACCTGATGATATTGGCGGAGTTGTTGCCTTTTTATGTACCGAAGAGGCACGTTGGGTAAACGCACAACGTATTGAAGTTTCTGGTGGAATGAACCTTTAATAATTGTGAATTGTTAATTGCGAATTGTCATTTCATTTTTCACAATTCACAATTCACAATTTATTTTATCGCTTTAAAAACAAAACCCGATAGATTTAAGTCTATCGGGTTTGTCGTTTCATTATATTTGAATTAGTAAGCAAGCGTATTTTAATTTTTCTCGATGATAACATCAAATCCTCCATTCTGATCAAAAACAACATCATAAAATCTGGAATTTTTTTGTACCCCAACTTCGTACGTTGTTTTACTTTTATAATCTACCACAACGGCAACTTCACGAATGGCATTTGGTGCATAATTTTTCTTTAGGTAAGCCTGTGCTCTCGGTGGCAATTGACTTAACGGAATCTGTAATTCATAGGCTTTTAAAACGCCCAAATTATCATAAACTGCAAGTGCTTCAGCATTTGTATCGGTTTTGAATTTGGCTTCATAGCGAATTTCATCATTGTCATCACCAACATATTCCACAGCCCAAACAGGTATTTTATTTGGATACTCCTTCTGAAAAGTAAACAAAACTTTCTCAGGTGGTGTAATTTTCTCCTTCATATTAACGCCTTCCTGTGCGATCAAAAAACCACTACATAAAAAGAAAACAGCTACAAACACGTTTTTCATGATTTCAATTTTTAAAATTTATCACTCAAATCAGCGTATTAAAATTACTACTTTTTTTGTAAGAAAAAATAGATTGTAAAGATATTTTTCGCACAGGAGCTTATTTTTAAAAAGTATAAATACACTTTTAAAAAAATGTTAAAAAATAAGTAACAAACTGAGATCTAATACGTCTTACTGTAAAACTACCAACCACTATGAAATTTAATCTTAAAAAATTTGAAGATTCGCCCCAGCTTTATATCCGGATAGGTGGAATACTCTACCTCAGTATCATAATTGCCGGCATATTCGGGCAACTTTTAGTTCGAAATAAATTATTGATTTATGGAGACCCAACGACAACTGCCAATAATATCATACATTCTGAATTGCTGTGGCGAATGGGCATTGCCGGCGATCTCATCATGCACATTTTCGATTTGCCTATTATGGTACTTTTATACTATCTCTTGAGACCCGTAAATAAAAAATTGGCGTTGCTTAATTTATCTTTCAATTTAATTCAAACTGCGGTACTGGCACTCAATAAACTAAATCTTCTGGCTGCTTTATTTTTTCTGGGCGATTCTGAATATTTAAAATCTTTTAGCCACGATCAACTGAATACTTTAGCTTATCTGTCTATTAAATTACACGATTTTGGATTTGCCATCGGATTGATCTTTTTTGCATTTGTTTGCCTTATCGAAGGTTATTTGATTTTCAAATCGGGTTATTTACCAAAAGCTTTGGGAGTTATGATGGCTATTGCAGGCTTGTGTTATGTAACAAACAGTTTTGCCTTAATTCTTGCACCAGAATTTTCTAATCTTGCCTTGTTATTACCTTGTTTTATTGCAGAATTATCGCTGAGTCTTTGGTTTATTTTTAAGGGAGTAAACCTGACTTTTTGGAAACAAAAAATGCTAAAATATTCGGTGTAAAAAATATACAAATCAAAAAAGCCTGCGAAGAATTAATCTTCTACAGGCTTTTTCTTAAATAACTGAATTAGTAAGCAGTATTTTTGAATTGTGAATTATGAATTGTGAGTTGTGAATTGTGCAAGTCTAATTTAATTTCTTTTTAAATCTTAAATTTTACACCATCAATCTTGCATCTGAAATCTTGCTTCTTACATCTAACATTTCACTACTTTTTAAGTCGGTCAGAGAGTTCTCTTTTATAAGTAATTCCAATTGGGAGTTTTTCATTTTTTATAATCACGAAATCTTTTTCGGTAATATCAATTTTATCCAAAGCCACGATATACGATTTGTGAATGCGCATAAAACTCTTTTCAGGAAGGCATTTTTCTAATTCACTTGTGGTTATTGAGGCCAGATACGTTCTTTTTATCGTGTGCAGTTTCACATAATTTCCAAAACTCTGTGCAAACAAAAGCTGGTCCAGTTCAATATCCATAAAATAACCATCTACTTTTACGCTGATCGAATTTACGGTTGCTTCCTCTTCTTTGGCTTTTGCATTTTCTGTCGAAAAAAAACGGTCAACTGCTTTCAAAAATCTCGGAAAATAAATGGGTTTCAGCAAATAATCAATTACACCGTAATCGTAACTTTCCAAGGCAAATTCAGAATAAGCTGTCGTCAGGATTGTTTTGGGATGTGTTGGAATAATCTTTAGCAATTCCATTCCTGAAATCTCCGGCATATTGATATCCAAAAACATCAAATCGACGTGATTTTCGCGTAAATAATCCATCGCTTCAATGCCATTATATCCTTGGAAAACCAATTCTAATTGCGGGTTTTGTTTGATGTAATTCGCCAGCACATAATGCGCTGCCGGCTCATCATCCACAATTATACATTTTTTTGGTTCTTTCATTACAGAAACTTTTTGAGTTGCAATTTCAAATCAACGATATAGGTATTTTTATCATCCTGAATATCTAATTTATAATCTTTCCCATAAATTAAATTCAAACGTTCAATGGTGTTTTTTAAGCCGATTTTAGTCGAAACAACATCCGCTTTTTTATTCGGAATTGAATTCACAACATGCAAATGCAGCAATCCGTTTTCGACCGTAACAATGATTCTCACAAAACATTTTTCAATCGCGCAGGTTCCGTGTTTAAAAGCATTTTCTATAAAAGCAATCAACAACATTGGTGATACTTTATAGGCATTTTCATTGTCAATTTTACAATCGTAGGTTATGTCACAACGATATCCTACTCTTTCTTTTTCAAGTTGTACATAACTGTTTATAAATTCCAGTTCGTCTTCTAAAGATACGCATTGTTTGTTGTTACTTTCCAGCTGATAACGCATTAATTGCGAAACTTTCATAATCAAATCCGGCGTTCTTTCCGGAAATTCTAAACTGATTCCGTAAAGCGTATTGAAAGTATTGAATAAAAAATGTGGATTCAATTGTCCTTTTAAGGAATTCAATTGCATTTGGTTAAACAACAAAGTTTCATCCGTTTGTTTTCTGTGAATTCTGTAAAATTTAAAAACAATAATCGGACTCAAAATACAAACCAAAGTTCCTAAAACACTCGCCAATTGATAGATATAGCTTCTTTGATGCGAGTTTTGATACAGACGAAAATTGCTGAACATATCGAGCGTTGTAATCTCGTACAAAATGACCGAAAAAACGAACACTCCAAAAAGTGTTAGAAAAATATAAGTTAAAGGGCGTTGCGTTTTGAATAATATAGGAAGAAGGAAAAAGCGATTGAACTGGGCGTGCATGTATAATATGAAGTAGAAAAATATGCCCATTAAGATAGAAGCTACAGAACTAAAGAGCATCCAGTCATTTTTCAGTGTATATATGGTAAAGGAAAATCCGACGACGGCAATCTCCTGCCACCATTTGTTATCCAATATGTTATCAAACTTTTTATTCATTTTAATATTTAAATAGTTTACAAATTAAGCACAAATATTTAATTATTATTCCCAATAAATGACAAATTCAATTGGTCATTTTTAATCGCATTACATCATTTAAGAAGGCTTATATCGGCATAAGAGGAATAATTTTGGGAGATAATTTCACACTTTGAGTTTTATGTATTTCAAAAAAATTACTTTATTATTTTTCTTGATTTTTGCCTCAATTGGTTATTCACAAACCTTGTCTTTAAAAGAAGCGATAAAAACAGGTCTTGAAAACTACGGTTCTATCCGGGCAAAAAGCAATTACACCAATGCCTCGCGTGAGACGCTAAAACAATCCAAACGCGATTACTTACCGAATCTGAACTTATCAGCTCAACAAGATTACGGAACCATCAACGGGCAAAATGGTGCTCTTTACGGATTAAATGGTTTGGCCGCCGCTTCTTCAGGTCCCGCTTTACCAAACCAAAACTGGAACTCCGCTTTTGGTGCCCTTTATTTAGTCAATATGAACTGGGATTTTTTCACTTTCGGAAAAGCAAAGGAAAAAATCAATTTGGCTAAAGTTGATGTTCAGGCCAAAGAACGCGATTTGCAACAGGAAATGTTTCAACAGCAAATCAAGATTTCTGCTGCTTATTTGAATTTACTGGCAAGCCAAAGATTACTGATTTCTCAACAAAAGAATTTAAGCCGCGCAGAAGTTTTCAAAAAGACCGCTGTTGCCCGTGTTAAAAACGGATTATTAGCAGGAGTCGATTCTACATTGGCTACAGCCGAAGTTTCAAAAGCTAAAATTGCTTTGAATCTGGCTCGTAATTTCGTTAAGGAACAAAATAATAAATTAGTTGATTTGATGGGCGTTGCGCCTCAGGATTTCAAAACAGATACTTTGTTTGTGAATCAGATTCCGAAAGCCATTTTAGTTGCCGAAAAAACAACTGATAGTTTACACCCGTTACTTCAATATTATAAAACAAGAATTGATTACAGCGATCAGCAAACAAAATTATACAAGCGTTTTTATTACCCAACCATGAGTGCATTTGGTGTTGTCCAAACCCGTGCCTCTGGTTTTGACACTAATTATGTTCAGGATCAGACGGCTTTTACCAGAAATTATTGGGATGGCGTAAATCCGGATCGTTCTAATTATTTAGTCGGAATTGGAATTAGCTGGAATTTGACCACTCCATTCAGAATGAGCAGACAAGTAAGCGCTCAGAAATTTGTTTCTCAGGCTTTGAAAGAAGAATACAATCAGGCGGACAGAGAATTAAAATCACAAATGAGTTTTGCCGAAGATAAAATAAAAATTACGCTGGAGAATTTTGCAGAAGCACCAATTCAGGTGAACGCAGCTCAAAAAGCCTATTTGCAAAAATCGACTTTATACAAAAACGGATTAACCGATTTAACCGATTTAACACAAACCATGTTTACGTTAAACCGCGCCGAAATTGACCGTGATATCGTCAATAACAATGTATGGCAATCGTATTTGCTAAAAGTAGCCGCAAGTGGCAATTTCGACTTATTTATAAATGAATTTTAATTAAAGCCTAATGAATTTAATACGTTTTGCACTCCGCAAACCCATCTCCATATTAGTAATGGTAGCTGGTTTATTTTTCTTCGGAATTGGTGCCATCAAGGACATTAAGGTAGATATTTTACCAAAAATGAATTTGCCGGTAATTTATATCGCGCACCCATTTGGAGGTTATACGCCAGACCAGATGGAGGCTTATTTTGCTAAGACTTATGTCAACATTTTACCCTTTGCCAATGGTGTAAAATCGGTTGAAACCAAAAATATTCAGGGGTTAATGATCATGAAATTAACCTATTATGAAAACACAAATATGGCGCAGGCTGCTGCCGAGTTAAGTTCACTTTCGAACAGAATTCAGGCGGCTTTTCCTCCGGGAACACAGCCTCCGTTTATCATTCGTTTTGATGCTTCTTCTTTGCCAATCGGGCAATTGGTTTTGAGTAGTAAAATAAGATCCAATAATGAATTACAGGATTTAGCCAACGTTTATGTTCGTGCTTCCTTTACTTCGATTCCGGGATTACTTTCTCCGGCACCTTTCGGCGGAAGCCCAAGAACAATCGAGGTTAACGTAGATCCTGATTTATTGCGTTCACATAATATGACACCAGATCAAATTGTTGAAGCGATTCGTATCAACAATCAGACGGCTCCTTCCGGAAACGTGAGAATGGGTAATACCAATTATATTACGCCAACAAATAATACGATTAAAGAAGTTAAAGATTTTGAAAACATTCCGTTGTTTAAAGGAAGTGTTCAAAACTTAAAATTAGGCGATGTAGCGACTGTAAAAGACGGTGCCGATATTACGCAGGGTTATGCTTTGGTAAACGGAAAACGTTCGGTTTACATTAGTATTGCAAAAGCCGGAGATGCTTCGACCTGGGATGTGGTTCAGAAATTGAAAGCAGAATTGCCTAAAATTCAGAGTACACTTCCGGAAGATGTAAAATTATCATACGAATTTGACCAGTCGGTTTATGTAATCAATTCGGTTAAAAGTTTAATTACAGAGGGAATTATTGGTGCGGTTTTAACCGGATTAATGGTTTTACTTTTCCTTGGAGACAGACGTGCGGCTTTGATCGTAATCTTAACGATTCCAATTTCGATTATTTCCGGAGTTTTATTCCTGAAATTATTCGGACAAACCATCAACTTAATGTCTTTAAGCGGACTGGCGTTGGCAATTGGAATTTTGGTAGATGAAAGTACCGTAACGATTGAAAATATTCACCAGCATCTCGACATGGGAAAACCCAAGGCGCTCGCCATTTGGGATGCCTGTCAGGAAATTGCGTTGCCTAAATTATTGATCTTACTTTGTATCCTGGCTGTATTTGCTCCGGCATTTACGATGGTCGGAATTCCGGGAGCGTTATTCTTGCCTTTGGCTTTAGCAATTGGATTCTCGATGGTAATTTCATTTTTGCTTTCGCAGACATTTGTTCCTGTAATGGCAAACTGGTTAATGAAAGGACATGCAAAAATAGAACATGAACCAACAATCACAGACGACGAAGCAGAATTTAACGCCTGCGGATTAACACCAGAATCGGAGAAACAATTAATCACACAGAAAAAAGGTTACGTTGAAAGACATGACACTGATGGAAACGGAAAAATTGGAGCTTTTGAGCGCTTCAGGATCCGTTTTATGCGAACATTAGATCGATTGTTTCCATTCAAAAAAACCGCTGCTTTGGTGTATCTTGTTTGCGCTACCCTTCTTGCTGTTACGTTTATTACATTTATTGGAAAAGATGTTTTCCCGAAAGTAAATTCAAGTCAGTTTCAGCTGAGAATGCGTGCTCCCGACGGAACCCGTTTAGAACGTACCGAAGAAAAAGCCGTTATTGTATTGAAAGAATTGCAAAAAATGGTAGGAAAAGAACATATCGGAATATCTTCTGTTTATGTTGGACAACACCCTTCGTTATTCTCTATCAACCCGATTTATTTGTTCATGGCAGGTTCGCATGAAGCCGTATTTCAGGTGAGTTTGAAAGAATATCACACCGATATGGACGACTTTAAAGACGATTTCAGAGCCCGAATTAAAAAAGTATTACCCGATGTAAAACTTTCTTTTGAGCCAATCGAATTGACCGATAAAGTATTGAGCCAGGGTTCTCCTACTCCAATTGAAGTTCGTATTGCAGGAAAAGACAAAAAACGAAATGAGTTATACGCCAATAAAATTGTAGAAAAACTACAAAAAATAGCGTATTTCAGAGACGTACAAATTGGTCAGCCCATTCATTATCCAGCTATGAATATTGACATTGACAGAACACGTGCTGCCGAATTAGGCGTTGATATGAATGATATTTCGAGATCGCTTGTAGCATCAACCTCATCATCAAGATACACGGAGAAAAATACATGGATTGACGAAAGAGCCGGATTGTCGTACAACGTTCAGGTTCAGGTTCCGTTAAACCAAATGAAAAGCAAAACCGATATTGGAGAAATTCCGGTATTGAAAAACTCGCTTCGTCCGGTTTTAAGTGACGTGGCTAAAATTACACCCGGCTTTGTAAGCGGTGAAAATGACAATTTAGGGGCTATGCCATACATTACCGTTACAGCAAACATCAACCAGACCGATTTGGGGACGGCCACTAAAGATGTAGCTGCAACAATAAATTCATTGGGCGAATTACCACGCGGTTTATTCATCAACCCAATCGGTTTAAGTAAAGTATTGGAGGAAACATTAAGTAGTTTACAAGTAGGATTATTGGTTGCCATTTTTGTAATCTTCTTAATGTTAGCCGCTAATTTCCAGTCATTCAAAGTTTCGCTGGTAATTTTAACAACCGTTCCGGCGGTGGTTTTAGGAGCGTTATTAATGCTGACGATTACCGGTTCAACCTTAAATTTACAATCGTATATGGGAATCATCATGTCGGTTGGAGTTTCGATCGCGAATGCCGTTTTATTGGTTACCAATGCCGAGCAATTGCGTAAAATAAACGGAAACGCCTTAGAGTCGGCTCGTGAAGCTGCAGCGCTGCGTCTTCGTCCGATTATCATGACTTCGGTAGCGATGATTGCCGGAATGTTGCCAATGGCAATTGGTCATGGCGAAGGTGGCGATCAGGTTTCTCCGTTAGGAAGAGCGGTTATTGGCGGATTATTATTCTCGACCTTTGCCGTATTGCTAATCCTGCCGCTTATCTTTGCGTGGGCGCAAGAACATACAACGACACAATCGGTTTCTTTAGATCCTGAAGACGAAGAAAGCATCCATTATATCTCATCATTAAATAAGTCGAAAGTTTAAAAGTCATAAAGTTGAAAGTCCAATCGTAGTGTAACTAAAAAATAAACACATAGAAACATAGAATTGTATGTCAAAAAAGAGAGAAGAAGAAACAAGTTTCCACACATAGCTAAACTATGTGCATTTAAATTAGTGAAACGCCTTTTTTAAAGCTTAAACAACTATGTATCTATGTGTTAAAAAAATTACACTCAACGGTTTAAAACATATTTATCATATAAAACCAAAAAATGAACACTAAAATTATAAAATATAGCGCGCTGTTTTTTACAGCACTATTTTTCCTGAACAGCTGTAATTCCAAAAAAGAAGAAGCTCCTGTTGCAGAATTAGAACCTAAAACAGAAACGTTTCTGTTAGAGAAAGAAAAACTAACAACCGAATTGCGTTTGCCTGCCGAATTAACCGGTTTTCAACAAGTCGATTTGTATGCTAAAGTGAGCAGTTTCGTAAAAGTCTTAAAAGTTGATATTGGTTCAAAAGTAAAAAAAGGACAACTTTTGATTGTTTTAGAAGCACCTGAAATCAGCTCGCAACTGGCTGCAGCCGAATCAAGATTAAAATCGATGGAAGCCATTTACGCGACCAGTAAAAGTACTTACAACCGTTTGTATGAAACGAGCAAGGTTGAAGGAACGATTTCTAAAAATGATTTAGAAATGGCCAGCGGAAAGAAAAACTCTGATTACGCACAATATCAGGCTGCCGTTGCAGGACACAAAGAAGTTTCGATTATGAGAGGTTATCTTGAAATTCGTGCTCCGTTTGATGGTGTTGTGGCAGCAAGAAACGTGAATTTAGGAACATTTGTTGGTCCGGCAGGAAAAGGTTCAGATTTGCCTTTATTGACGATTCAGCAACAAGATAAATTGCGTTTGGCGGTTTCTGTTCCGGAATTGTACACCGGATATTTACACACCGGCGACGAAATGAGTTTTAATGTAAAATCATTACCGGAAACTTTTAAAGCAACCATCACGAGAATGTCTGGTGCTTTAGATTTAAAACTACGTTCGGAACGTGTAGAAATGGATGTTCACAATACTAAAAAAGATTTATTACCCGGAATGGTAGCCGAAGTTTTGTTACCGCTTAACGCAAAAGACAGCACTTTTGTAATCCCGAAATCGGCTTTGGTGAATGCGGCTGAAGGTACTTTTGTCATTAAAGTAATCGATCATAAAGCCACAAGAGTCAATGTAAAAAGAGGAAGAGAAATCGACGATAAAATTGAAATATTTGGCGACTTAAATCGCAAAGACAAACTGGTAAAAATTGCCAGCGAAGAAACTAAGGAAGGCGATATCATAAACGAATAACCTGCGTTTTGCTTTCTGTTTAGTGATTACCAAAAACTGTACGCATCTTGAATGCGGCATTCTAAAATTTGATTTGGTTTTAGAATGTAAATTAAAATTTGCCTAAGAGGGCGGTGCTATCGGTACCGCCCTTTTTTTGTTTTTGGGAGGCTTGGGAGGTTTCGCAGAGATTCGCTAAGATTGCACGGAGATTCGCGAAGTTTTTTGTTTTAGGCTTGTGAATTAATCTCGCAAAGACGCAGAGTCGCAAAGTTTTTTTCTCTCAGGCTTGTGAATTAAGTGTACAAAGTATTCTCATTTTTGTCATTTCGACGAAGGAGAAATCACACTAGAAGCTCGACAAAGATTGGCAAATTACTATACGTAGAATGGATTAAATCCATCCTACAATATCTTTCGTTCCTTCGAAACTGATCGCAAAAAATTCAACAAGCATTATCTAACCGTACAGTTTGTCATTTCGACGAAGGAGAAATCCCCGCAAGTAACTCGACAAAGATTGGAATTTAGATTTTGAGTTTTGAATTTTAATTAGAAGCTATTTCCCGCTGTTCCTTCCAATCTTTTGTGTCTCGTTAAAGAAACGAGACACAAAAGGATTTTCCCTCCCATCGGGGCTAGGGGTTTAGTTTTCATAAAGAAGAATCAGGTATAAGTACTTGCTCTTTTTGTATTATTTATTGCTAAACTTGTTTCGGATAAATTTAATGCAATATGGTTTTCCGTAAAAAACATAATATCAAAGTATTGATATTTGTTTAGTATTTAAAAAATTCAGCATATAATAGTAAACTAGAAAAATTATGAAATTTTTATATCAATTATTTTTAGCATTCAATTCAACTTGGTTAATAGTTGTTGTTTTTTTAGTTAAAGAAAAATATAATTTCATTTTTTTACATGAATACTCACCCTACTACTCTTGGTTACTTTTCTTACTTATTCCAATTGTTTTAAGTGCTTTAAGTTTTCTAATTGCAATGAATTTACCAAAGGATACATTACATCAAGACTCAGTTATAGAAATTGAATTAGCTAATAATAATTTTCTACCAACATATTTAGGATATTTTTTTGTATCACTTGGAATAGCAGATATTCCTACCTTAATCGTAGTCTTTACTATTATATACGTTTTCACATTTCTATCACAAACTCTTTATTTCAACCCCATTTTTTTGCTTTTTGGTTATCACTTCTACTTTATTAAAACATCTAGAAACATAAAAATATTTTTAATAACTAGAAAACAATTGAAAACACCAGGTGAAAATGGTTTTGAAAAATTAAGAAGAATCAACAATTATACTTTTATAGAACTCTAATTAACTTTTAATATGGCAAATTATATTTTCGGTAAGGTCAAAAGAAAACAAAATATGTTTAGAGTAATCGAAACAGAAAATAAGGTTTACAATACAGACCTACTCGTTTTAAATGGTGTAGAATATAGTCCATCGACTCTTATTGGAAATGAAGAATTATATCAACTTACAAATTTCTCAACTACAGAATTTATTTTAGATTTTCTAACAAATGAAATAGATACAGTCAATCATAATCAAATAACGAAAGCTGATTTAAAGAAATTATCTTTCATTTGTACGGTACAAGATGATTTATTTTTTTTTCAAATTATAAATTCCAGCTTTTTTATTAGTAAAAAATGGTTTTCAATTGATGAATTATCATTAGAAACTGATAAACCAATCATAACAATTAATCCTTTTGCGGATGCAATTTATAATAAAGAGAATGATACACTGTATTTTAAAAAATTAACAGCTGCACAAAAAATTTTTAAGGGAATGGATCAACTTTATAAAGAAGCTACAGAAGGTGAGACACAAGCATTTTTGGATAGTGATTTTCTTAATGTGAATGCTGATTTTGTAGCTAGAAATGTTACCGTTCCAAACAGAAAACGCATAGCCCTTGTTTCTGAAACATTAAACAACCTATCAGATGAAGAAAAACAAACTATTTATGATTATACAAATCAATATGGGCAAGTTAATTATCAAGATGGAAAATTTCAAATAGACAATGATGATAATTTGAAATTTGTTCTTTGGGGGATTGAGCAGAGATTTTACACGACGCCTATAGGAGGAGAGAAAAGGATAGCTAATTCAATTATAAGTATTTAAAATGATGAGTAATATTAATTTCCAATACATACAAACTACCACCATCAAGTTTACATATTAGATTTAATTAAAACAATTAAATTTTGAATTATGAATAGAGCAAGAATTGTTAGTACTGATGAAATTGTAAAGGCTGATGCTTTACTTAAACTTTATCCAAACTATAAAGAGCTTGAATTTGTTTGTATTGACGAAAAATGTTCTGTACGAATGGCACCAAGTTGTATAAAAAAAAGAAATCATAGAAAGCCTCATTTTAAAAAATATAGAACTCAAGAACACATCGAAACATGTGAATACGCAACCTTAAATGAATTGTACCAAAAAGGAAAAGGTGGAAAATTAAATAAAACACAAATTACTAAAATTGGTTATCCTTCAGTTTTTAATTTTAATGAAGATGATGGCGAAACAATGGGAAAAAAAATATCTCAAGCAAGAAATAATGACGATGAAGGAGTAACTGGTATTGGAGGGATAACTAAAGTCTATGAATTTGATGGTGAGAACCTTACATTTGATAAAAAAAACAGAGTTCAAAGCATCGATCGAATAGTAGATTGGTATTTAGGATTCCCATACAATAGGGATGTTGAAATAGAAATAAATGGTAATAAAATCCAATACAGATATTTTTTCAAACGTATAGAAAATCATACTGACCCATCAAGTTTGCAAAATAATCGAATATTTTATGGCAGAATAAGATTATCAGAAGTAAATCAAGATGTTTTTGATAAATATTCCGAAAGCGTTTTTTTTACTCTACTTGGATTTAAAGATAATGATGAATCTAAAAACGCAATGCAGAGTTACTCAAATTATTCAATAAAAATTGATAAAAAATCAATATTCAAAAGGGCTTTATCGAGATTAAAAAACAACTACAATACACTATTTAACAAAGCATTTACAGATTTTAAAAATCAATTAAATGACACTAATGTAGGATTGTACGTTTTTGTATATGGATCAATTGATGAAAATAATGATACAATATTGAATGTAAAAAAACATCATATAACATTTAGATATGATGAAGTTAGAAAAACAGTCAATGAAATCTAATAATTATTTCACTATATCAAATCTCCCGCTAGCGCGAGCATCTCGCTCGTGAACGTAAAGAATAGTAATTGTCTAAACAAATAAAAAACAAAATTATTCTGAAAAGAAATGACGTTGCGAACCTCAAACTTGAGGTTCTATCATCAAGTTTTGACCTTATGATTCCCAAATTTGAGGTTGAGAACGTCAAATTTGAAGTTCCAGATCGCAAATTTGGGGTTCCTGAGGTCAAATTTGCCCAAACCTACGGCAATTTTGAGCCAGACAACCTCATCTACGCAGGATAAAACCTCAACGATGACATAAAATACCTCATATTACCTGCTTTAAGCCCTTTATTTAGGTTCTTTCATGAAGTGTTTAGCCGCTGTCGTGAAGTTTTTAGGTCGTGAACCTAAAACTTTAGCTCTGTTGGGGTAAAACTTTAGCATGGAGAGCTAAAAATTTAACTTGATAGCCTAAATTCTCTCCCTTCGAACCTAAACGTTTTACCTAACTACCGAAACACTTCATGCCAGAGCCTAAAAATTTGTTTATTAAACCCCTGCTATCGCGAGCGTCCCGCTAGTGCACGCAAGCAAAAAAGTAATGATTCTATGGATATTTAATTATGAGTAATTAAACTGAAAATAAAAAAAATGCAAGACCAAAATTGATCTTGCATTTTTTGCAACTTGATAAATAAAAATATCTTTTTACACTGTCTGACGCTCGTGTTTTCCTTCTTTAATTTCTTCTACCATTTTTTTATTAAAAGCGGGCAAATCATTCGGGTTTCGGCTGGTCACTAAACCATTGTCTACGACTACTTCTGAGTCTTCCCATTGTGCTCCGGCATTTTTTAGATCGTTTTTAATAGAGAAGAACGAAGTTACTTTTCGACCTTCTAAAACATCGGCATCTACGAGAATTTGAGGACCATGACAAATAGCCGCTACTGGTTTTTTACTTTCAAAAAAGGAACGCACAAAATTTACTGCAGCCTCTTCTCTTCTCAATAAATCAGGGTTTATAACTCCTCCAGGCAGAACCAAAGCATCGTAATCTGCTTCGCTTGCCTGATCTAATACTACATCAACATTATATTCCTTGCTCCAATTACCGTCTTTCCAGGCTTTGATAGTTCCAGATTTCAAACTGATAATATCTGCATTCCAACCTTGCTCTTCCAGATAGGCTTTAGGTGATGATAATTCTGATTCTTCAAAACCGTTTGTTGCTAATATGGCTATATTCTTTTTCATAATTTTAAATATTTAAAACGTTATTAATTTGATTTAGCTAAAATTAGTTATTTCAGACAGCCAGCGAAAACAGAGCATGTTAAACCTTTCTTTAATAAAAGTTAATTAATTGACATTCAAATTATTATTAAAAATTAAATTGAAATTATATAAAATTGATGTGAATTTAGTTTACTATTTTATAGGATGAAAGCTAAGAAAATAATTGTATAAATGAGTACGAAATAAAATGATATTTTACGAAAACGACAAATACCACTATGAAAATTAGTTTTAAATTCAGAGACTTTATGAGGTTTCGATTTTTCAATTATATTTGTTTGGATATGACGCAAATCAGTCCCGAAAGCTTTCGGGATTGCGGAGCGTAAATAAGAACACTTTAGAGGATGACAACAATCTAATTAAAAAACATGAAGAAAATAAATCAAATCACTCTAATTGCAATTGTAATAATCATTTGTGGTTTTGGACTAAGCGGAAAAATATCTGGCGAAAAGTTCGATTCTGAAAAATGGAAAACTGCTGATTTAGATTTAGAAGACAATTGGTCATTACGCTGGGATATGATGAATAGTTTACGAAACAATAATAACTTAATTGGAATGTCTAAAAGTGAAATCATTACTTTGTTAGGAGAACCAGACGGAAGTTTAACAACACAAAGTACTTTTAAATATTATCTGGGTTATACTCATACGGGAATAAATACTGGCTCACTAGTTTTAACGTTCGATAATGGAATTGTCTCTGAAATAAGCGTGTGGCAAGGATAAAAAATTAAACCTTCTTATGAAACCAAGTCCCTAGCCCTGATGGGAGGGAAAATCCTTTTGTGGTGGGGTTCACCACAAAAGATTGGAAGGAACAGCAGGAAATAGCTCCTAATTAAAATTCTAAAAATATAATCTAACCAAAGTTTACTAAAAAAATGCTTTCTTTGAATGTATGAGCGAAACGCTTATACCAATAGAAGTGAAATTTTAGACCAAAAATAAAAACCAAAAAAAATCAAATGAAAAAATCACTATTAGTATTAACTTCAATCTTTATCCTATCCTGCGCAGACAACAAAAAAGAACCTGCAAACTCCAATAACCAAGAAACAGAAGTAAGCAAAGTGAATAAAGAAAAAAAAGTAAATGAATTAGAGAAATTCAGAACAATTTTTGAAAATAAGATTGTTGTGTTATTAAACGAAAAAGGAACTAATCTCAAAAGTAATGATGTCAGTTTTCAAACCTATATTGATGATAAAAATGTTGAGTTTATACCCATATTTACTTCAAATGATAAAATTTTAGAATCGACTGGTGGTGTTGTACTTGGAAACCAAATGGAATTGGATGGCTTTTTGTTTCTTTCGCAAAGTAGTAGTGCAAAAGAGGTGAACGTTCTTAGAATTAATCCCGCTCTTAGTGATGATACCTATGTGGATTTGAATGACTTGAAAAAATACTTTGCTAAAGAAATTAAAAAGAAAACGGAGGAACTAAAAATTAGTATAGAATAAATAAAGTTTATAGTAGATAAATTCAAAATTCACTATTGACGCGAGCGTTTCGTTCATTAAGAAAAGTATTATATAGCTATACAAATAAAAAAATCCATTTTTATAAAAAATGGATTTTTAAATGGATTATATTTTTAAGTTTATTATTTAATTTTTGAAATTTTCAACTCGTTTTGAATATAAATTATTACCAAATATAATTGCTCCCATTACAAACGGAACAAAATTAGAAATCTGCCAAAAAAGATCTATACCCGTTTTCAATCCTTCGTTCAGAGTCTCAAATATACCAAGACCAATAAAGAATAAGCAAATAACAAATAAACCAAATTGAATTTTATAATTAATCTTGATCATAGTTTTTTGAATTTATCTGACAATTGTTTAGATACTTCTTTTTCATAAATCTAATTATATATAAGAGGATTTCTTTTTATAAATATAAGAAAAACACATTAAAATAATTAAAACAAACGATATGTTTTTAAATAAATTCCTGTTTTTAGGATTTTAAAATATTGGGAAATAATTTTCAGTGATGAGATTATTTCAACCCGCTCCGCAAAGTCTCCCAACTTTGCGTTTTTTTTAGATGTTCTTAAAAAACCTCAACGCAATAAAAATCTCACGACTTTTTCCTAAATCCTACAATAGAAAACACAAATAAAAATCATAAAAATTGAATACCAGCACAAATAAACTACCTTCACAAAAAACACAAAATGAACAAAGGCGGACCCATCATTATTATTGAAGATGATTTAGACGATCAGGATATTTTAACTGATATTTTTAAAGAACTGGATTATAAAAATGAAATCATATTTTTTGCAGAAGGCGAAAAAGCTTTAGAATATTTAACGTCAACAGAAGTGGAACCTTTTATCATTTTTTCTGATATCAATATGCCCAAATTAAGCGGCATCGAACTGCGCGAAAAAATCCATCAAAACGAAGATTTACGATTGAAGTCGATTCCGTATTTGTTCTTTTCTACCAGTGCAGAACAAAGACATGTTGTAGATGCTTATTCAAAATCGATTCAGGGATTTTTTGTGAAACCTACAGGTTATAATGAAATCAAACAAACAATTAAAACTATTGTAAGTTATTGGGAGGCTTGTGTTTCTCCAAACTATGTTAAGTAGATAAACGCTGAGGAAATAAAATCTTAGAAAACAATAATAAAACTTTGTGCATTAATGTCTTTGCGAGATTATTTCCCCTTGCTGTTAAACAATAAAACTTATTTGGCTGGTGTTATAATAATATTGCGATACTCCACAGGTCCGTGATCACCCTGAAGGAATATAGGTCCGGGTTCGCTTTCATTGCTGTCTACAGCTCCACCAGTAATTCCCGGAATATTCTGATTGCTGATTACTGTTTTACCATTAGCAACAACAGTTACCATTCTTCCGATCAGGGTAATATCGTACGTATTCCATTCACCGGCTTCTTTGGCAACCATTTCATTTGGAACCAGTAGTCCATAAATCGCTCCCATTTGATCTAAAGCAGGTTCCATTCCTTTACCGTCGGTTACCTGTACTTCATAGCGACCGCGAAGGTAGACTCCGCTATTACTGCCTTTTGGAATACGAAATTCTATATGAAGTTTAAAATCATTAAATTTCTCGTTGGTCACCAGATTGACACCTGATTTTGGACTACGTAAAATACCCTTTTCTACAATCCATTGACTAGTGCCTTCTGTATGCCAGTCTTTGATAGAATTGTCCTTGAGAAGATGAATTGGTTTGCCCCAAACGGGCGCAGCAGTACGACGAAGGATTGGCGCACGAACACCTGTCCAGGTTTGAGTTTTACCGTCAACAGTCTGGAGAGTTCCGAATATTTTTTCACCTTCAATTTTACCTTCCACACGAAGATCATTGCTTCCCTGCTCCCATTGATGCGGTATTGCAAAACTAAATTTTCCATCTTTCAAATGGATTTCGGATATTGGGCGGGCACTGCCTACTACGCACATAAATTGTCCTACAAGCGTTGTTCGACCTGAACGTCTGATTTCCAGCCAGGCTGGCGCAGGTTTTCCGTCGACATCAATTGTTATGTCCCAGCAGCCTTTTAGTGTATCTTTTTCGACTGCATAAAGATTATTGCTGATTATCGTTATAAAAACAATAAATAATAAGCTCATTACCTTATTCTTGCTAAAGAAATTGGCGAATGATTTGGTTGTGGTTTTCTGGTTCATAAAGTTTTTTTTTTGATTTTTAAAGATAACTAATTTAGGATAAATCATTGATTATCGGGATAAAACGATTGACAAAATAATCATTGTTCGATTTCAAAAGCCTTCGACTTCGCTCAGATTGAGAATAACCAATCTTTGTCGAGTTTGGAGTGTGATCCTTCGTTCCTCAGGATGACAAAAATGAGTAAAAAACTTTGCGACTTTGCGAGATTATTTCACCTGTTTTAAACAAAAAACTTAGCGAATCTCTGTGTTACCTTAGTGTAACTTTTTGAAACAAAACTACTTATATCATCACAAAATATTCTCTTTAAAAAAAAATAATCAAAAAAAACTTGTGAAACCGAATAGTTGCACCTATATTTGCAACCGATTGGCTTCTTAATTAAATTGGAATACTATGAGACGAGACATTTTTCAGGCAATAGCCGATCCGACAAGAAGGTCTATTCTAACCTTAATCGCACTACAGGCAATGACGCCAAATGCCATTGCGGAGAACTTCAATACTACACGCCAATCTGTTTCTAAACACCTTCGCATACTTACCGAATGCGAACTGGTAAAACAGGAACAGCGAGGCAGGGAAATTTACTATTCACTTGAAATCGAAAAAATGAAAGAGGTTGATAAATGGATAAAACAATTCAGAGAAATTTGGGAAACCAAGTTTAATCAGCTTGATGAACTATTAATAACATTAAAAAACCAGAAAAAATGAAAAACGATTTGCTATTTGATTTTACCGTTGATAAACCATCCAAAACGGTATATATAACAAGAGAATTTGCAGCAGAACTGCCTTTGGTTTGGGATGCTTTTACCAAGGCAGAACTTTTAGACCAATGGGTTGCACCAAAACCCTGGTCAGCCAGAACAAAACATATGAATTTTGAAGTTGGCGGACGAAGATTTTATGCTATGGTAAGTCCGGAAGGCATGGAACGCTGGGCAGTTCAGGAATTTACTTCGATTAGTCCGAAAACCAATTTCAAAATGTACAACACTTTTTCAGACGAGAATGAAAACCGCGAATTACCTGGTTCTGATTGGGATTATACTTTCAGCGAACACGATGGCATCACAAAAGTGAATATTAGCATTTTTAATGAATCTCTTGAGCGTTTAGAAAAAATGATTGAAATGGGCTTTTCAGAAGGCTTTAAAATGTCTATTGATAACTTAGAAAAGTTATTGGAAACATTATCTCAAAAATAAAAATTATGGCAGCGATCAATCCTTACATACATTTCAACGGAAATGCCGAAGAAGCTTTTACGTTTTACAAATCTGTTTTTGGCGGCGAGTTTGTCAATATCAGTCGGTATCGGGACATCTCGAATGATCAATATCAAATACCGGAGAATGATCAAAACAGCATTATGCACATTGCTTTGCGTATTGGTAAAACCGGTGTATTAATGGCAAGCGACGTCATGCAGGCTATGGGAAAAGTCAACGAAACCGATAACAGATACACTGTTTCCATTATTGCGGAAAGCAAGGAAGAAGCCAATAAGCTTTTCAACGGACTTTCAGCAGGCGGTAAAATTGAAATGCCGTTAATTGATGGTCCTTCAGGAAATTACTTTGGAATGTTTGCAGATAAATTTGCCGTTCAGTGGATGGTAAATTATAATCCAAAATTCAGCGGAAAGCTATAAGATTGCATTGTGATATTCAATATAAATTTTCACAAAAAGCATATATATTTATTAAACAAACGCAACCATTTAATTAAAAATGCATCTTTATAGTAAAATCAATGCAAAATGAAAAAAATTTTAACTATAAGTATTATAGCAGTTTTATTTTTTAGCTGTTCTTCGGAGAATTCAAATTTAGATGCTCAACCTCCTACTGGCGAAAATTCATCGAAAGTAAATTTTGCTATCGGAATCAATAAAGACTCCGATTTAAGTTTAGTTTTTAAAACATTGAATGAATTAAAATTTAATATCAGGCAAATGGATGGCTTTGTTTATACTTCCGATACTCCTGAAAATGGCCTTACTAATTTAAGGGATGAATTAAATAAAAAACCCTATATAAAAACTGGTGCCTGGAGTGCCACAACTTCCAGCGTTTTTTTCCATCAGACAGAAAAGAAGACTTTTATTATAAATAGTTTTTTCGAAATGAATGTTGCCAACCAAATTGATCTTCTCAATTTGATTTCTTCAAAACAATGGCAAGACAGATTAAATGACTATAAAAGTATCAGCTTAAGCATTCCTGAAGGATCAGAAACATATTGGAAAACTGAAATTAAGAAATATTCATTTGTAAAATGGACCGAAACATTTGATCAGGTTTGTGTATCTTATCAACATACTAATGTAATTTCGGCCAATGTCCCTACTAGCGGAAATGTAAATACTAAAATCCCAATTATCATATCTTTTGGAATACTTAACGGATGTGGTGATTTTGGATCTATTACCGAAACAAATTCAGGAAATACAAAAACAATAACAGTAAAAGCGAAGTATGAAGGCTGTTTCTGCACTAGCGTTCTTGGAAAGGTTCAAACAACTTATAATTTTACTCCCACAACAACTGGAACCCACACTATAAAATTTTTACAGCCAAATGGAGAATTTTTAACGTACGCTATTACTGTTCAATAAAAATAGTACTCCGTAAAACATTTATTCTAAAGCCTGAATGATTTCGATAACTTCAAAATTGTTCAGGCTTCTAAAAATCTTTCAATATCGGATACACTTTTTTAAACTTAGTAAAAGCAGTTTCATAAACACTTTTATAGGCTTCATTAGGATAAAAAGTCTTTCCGGTTTTGTTTTCATACGTGATATCCTTCCCTGTAGATTTTATTCCTATCAGGACAGCGCCCCAGGCAGATCCTTCAATAGTTTTTGAAGTTTCTACTTGCATCTGAAAAATATTGGCAACCATTTGAAGCCAAAGTTCACTTTTACCAAATCCGCCGCTGGCCATTACTTTGGTTTGTTTTCTTTTTTCAGAATCCGGAAGCAAAATTTCTGCGATCTGAAAAAGTCCAAATAAAATGCCTTCTAAAGTTGCTCTTACCAAATGTGCCTGAGTGTGCGTAATCTGCATTCCCAAAAGCGATCCTTGTGCTGCTGCATCCCAAATTGGCGCTCTTTCGCCTAGTAAATACGGCACAAAAAGCAAACCTTCAGAACCAGCCGGTATTTTTTCTGCTTCTTCAAAAAGAACTTCAAAAGATTTATCGGTTTTCAATAAAGTTTCCCTAAGCCATTGTAAAACAATAGCGCCATTATTAACAGCTCCTAAAACAAGATATTGATCTTCCATCAAGTGGTAACACTGGGTTCGCATTTGTTCGTCGAGATACGGTTTATCAATTGGTAGACGTACGGCTCCACTGGTACCAATGGTCAAGGCAATACAGTCTTTATTCATAGCCCCTGTTCCCAGATTGGCCAAAGCGCCATCGCCGCCGCCTATTACATACAGATAATCATCTGAAACTCCTTTGCATTGATGCGTCACTTCACAAACTGTAGATAATTGCTCCGGTTTCAGGTTTAAAAAATCTAAAATTTCGGGATCCCATTGTAAAGTATGAATATTTAATAATCCGGTTCCGGATGCCATTGAAGTGTCTGTACAATATTCATTCGTAAGATGATTCCATACGTATTCTTTAATACTAATAAATTTATAGGTTTTGGAAAAAATATCGGAATCAAATTCTTTAAACCATGCAATTTTGGTCATAGGTGAAAAGGGATGAATTGGGATTCCGGTTTTTTGATAAAAATGTTTTCCTTTTTCAGAATTCTTAAGTTTTTCGGCAATGGTATTGGCTCTGTTATCAGCCCATAAAATAGCATCCGTTAAGGGTTTGCCTGTTTCATCAATAGCCATAATACTTTGCATGGCTGAGCTGAAGCTAATAAACTGTGGCTGAATTCCGTTTGAAATTTCTGCAATGCAATTTAAAACCGTTTGTAAAATTTCCTGTGGATTTTGAACACTCCAGTCCGGTTTTGGATGGAACATCGGATAGGTATTGGAAACTTGTCTGATTACATTTCCGTGTATATCAAAACAAATCGCTTTTGTCGCCGTGGTTCCAATGTCGATTCCGATATAAAATGATTCCATATTTTTTATTTGATTCCGATATTTCGTATCAATACGTTTATTGTTTCCATAACCGTTAGGTAAAGGTATCTGAAATAATACTTGAATAAAATTTACTGCGGAGTATTACTTCAAATCCTTCTTTATTACTAAATATTTCAAATCCGTTTTTCCAACGTTGCTAATGCCGTGTTCCATATTGGATGGGCAATAAAAACTGGTATTCGGACCAGCAGTTACCGTTTTTCCGTCAAGGTAGAATTGAGCCGTACCTTCCAGAATGAAAAAGAATTCTTCTTCTATGTGATGATGTGGTGCGTGCGTTGATTTTCCAGGTTCAACGATACTCATTTTGAGCGTGTTTTCCTGAGTGAAGTTTTTATCAGCAAACCAATATTGATACCCCACTTTTGTTTTAGTGGCTTTGTCTAACTCAAAATGGTTGACACAATTTTCTATCGTATATTTTGGTTCTGTTGAAGCGGTTTCTTTTTTTGCTTCTTGTGCTTGTGCAGATTGTTGCGCGAATAACGCAAGAATTGCAATGGTTATGGTTGAAGCTAGTTTCATGATTTTTTTTGTAATAATACGAAAAAATGCTTTTACATATGGCGATTAAAAGCAAAAAGCAAGCGTTATTAGCTTGCCTTCTGTTTTATAATTTTTTTAAAATTTAATCGCAATTTTTCCGATAGTACTTCCTGATTCCAGTAACTGATGGGCTTCTTTAAAATTGGAAGCAGTCAGGCCGTTCAGCGTAGTTTTTAAGGTCGACTGAATTGTACCTTTATCCAATAAATCGGCCAATTGGTTTAAAATATGATGTTGTTCTATCATATCTTCTGTTTGAAACATAGAACGTGTAAACATTAACTCCCAGTGAAAACTGGCGCTTTTACCTTTCAACTGGCGAAGATTCACATTATCAACCGGATCACTAATAGAACCAATATGTCCCTGAGGTTTTATCAGTTCTACGAATGCATTCCAATATTGGTTAACATCAACAAAATCTAAAATAAAATCGACTTGCTGAAAACCTGCGTTACGCACTTCTTCAATCAAATTTTTATGATTTACTACAAAGTCGGCGCCTTGTTTTTTGCACCATTCTATCGATTCAGGACGCGATGCTGTAGCAATTATAGTTAATCCTGCCACTTTTTTGGCCAATTGAATAGCAACTGAACCTACTCCACCAGCTCCTCCAATAATTAAAATGCTTTTGCCTTTATCTTTTTCAGGATGGATCCGAATTCGGTCAAATAATATTTCCCAGGCTGTTAAACCTGTCAACGGCATTGCGGCAGCCTGTTCTGCTGAAAGTGATTTCGGTTTTCTACCCACAATACGTTCATCAATAATTTGATATTCTGCATTGCTGCCTTGTTTCGTAAGATCGCCTGCATAGAAAACTTCGTCTCCCACTTTAAACAAATTCACCTGATCTCCAATAGCTTCAACAATTCCGACAGCGTCCCAGCCAATGATTTTTGGGGTTTCTAAAACCGTTTCTTTGGCACTATTCTGGCGAATCTTAAAATCGACCGGATTAACCGAAACGGCATCAATTTTAACTAATAAATCATGCGCTCCCGGAATTGGTTTTGGTGTTTCAAACTCAACAAAACTATCTTCATTTTCTATTGGTAATGAGGTTTTAAATCCTATTGCTTTCATCTTTATATCTTTTGATTTAAACTAATAACACAAAGATACTCACAAAGAAGGATTTGGGAATTGTACAAATACACTATGAATTTGTACATGTTTGTCTTTTTGATTAATTGTTTCTTTAGAATTACAAAAGTTGAAAATTCTATTGCTAAAAAAACTATGAGGATTAACATAAAAATTACACTTTTGTCTTAACTTTGTTTATCAACTTTAGTAAACTTTAAATCATGCAGGCAATTAACATCACAGCGTATACAGAAGATGCTTCTCAAATTGAAGCTGTAAAAGCTTTTATGAAAGCACTAAAGATAAAATTTGAGATAGCAAATATAAAATCTTATGAGCTAACTGCTGAGCAACAACAAGTTTTAGATAGTCAGATTAATTTGGACAAAAATCTATACAAAGATGCTGAAACAATTTATACTGATATGAAAAACAAGTATGATTTATAAGATTATTGTTTCTCCTATTGCATTAAAAAATATTGAAGAAGCCGTTGAATATTATATTTTTAAAGCCAGTAAAAAAGTAGCTTTGGACTTTCTTAATGATTATAAAAAGATCTATAAAACTTTACAGATAAATCCGTTTTATCAATTTCACGACACGAATTATCGTTTTCTGCCTTTTGAAAAATTCCCATACATTGCTTTTTTCATTGTTGACGAACTATCAAAAACTGTTTTTCTAAATGCAGTTTTTCATACTTCTCAAGATCCTGAAAAATATCCCGTAAAATAGTGTTTGATCTTAAACCTATTGCAGAGAATTATAAAAACTAAACCTCTAGCCTAGCCCCGATAGAAGAGGTATACTTTTATGGCGGGGTTCGCCATAAAAGATACAAGTGGATAGCGGGACAAGTCGTCTTAAAAAACATAATTCTTCTGCTCCTAAAAAAGAATATGCAGAATATCAGAAATAAAAACTACTTTTAAAAACGCTTCAAAAGCAACCTTTAAACCTTTTTATTATGAATCAATTCCTACTTAAAATCAAATCAAATCTCCTATTTGTTATTACTCTAACTTTTACAAATTTTATATACTCTCAGCTATCAGAAGAAAACCATAATTTAATTGCAAAAGGTGCAGTTCTCACAAAATTATCAGATCAATTCAGTTTTACAGAAGGACCTGCGGCAGATAAAAAAGGAAATATTTATTTTACGGATCAGCCTAATAATAGAATCATGAAATGGTCGGTTAATGGTGAACTTTCTGTTTTTATGGAAAATGCAGGAAGAGCTAACGGTTTGTATTTTGATCACGCAGGCAACCTTTTGGCTTGTGCCGATGAAAAAAATGAAATTTGGAAAATAGATAAGAACAAAAATTATACTGTAATACTAAACAACTTTGAAGGAAAAAGGCTGAATGGTCCTAATGATCTCTGGGTTGATCCAAAAGGCGGTATCTATTTTACAGATCCTTTTTACAAAAGAGAGTACTGGAAACATACCTCCAAGGAAATAGAGAAAGAATGTGTTTATTATTTATCTCCGGATAAATCCAAAATTATCAACGTTGACGATGAAGTTGTAAAACCAAATGGCATTGTTGGAACTTTGGACGGAAAAACGTTATTCGTAGCGGATATAGCAGCCAATAAAACGTACTCTTATACAATTGAAAATAATGGTTCTTTAGGAAAAAAAACACTGTTTACTGAATCAGGTTCAGATGGAATGACAATAGACGAGTTCGGAAACATTTACTTAACCGGAAAAGGAGTTACCATATTCAATCCAAAGGGAGAAAAAATAGCTCATATTGATGTTCCTGAACCTTGGACAGCCAATGTTTGTTTTGGAGGGAAAAAATTTAAAACATTATTTATTACTGCCAGCAAAAGTGTTTATACGATAGAAATGAACATTCGGGGAATGAAATAAACAATGAATATTATAGATAAAACCTAAATTTGAATTTTGATTTTGAATATATGTAGCTAACTACGTAAATTTGCATATAAATTATTTGTTATGGTATTAGAAAAATCAAAATCATTAGTATTAGGGAATCTTTTACAGCGTTTGACGGAGAACCTTCGAAAAGAAGCGCAACTTTTCTACAAGAGTCAGAATATTGATTTTGAACCGAAATGGTTCCCGGTGATTTATGTGCTTTCGCAAAGAAAAGCTATTAGTGTGGTGGAACTTTCTCAGGAAATTGGTTACTCTCACCCTACTACGATTTCTCTTTTGAAAGAATTAGAAAAGAAAGAACTGATTGGTTCTGCCAAAGATGCGAAAGACGAAAGAAAGCGTCTGATCACACTTACAGAAAAAGCAAATGAACTCATACAACAACTGCAACCGCTGTGGGCAATTATGACGCAGGCTTTAGTGGAATTGACTGATACTGAAAATAATTTGTACAAAGCCATAGGCGAAGTAAATCAAAATCTGAAAACGAAAAATCTTTTTGACCGAATGACAACAATTAAAGAAATGAACCTTAATACTCCTGAAAAAACAGTAGAAAACAATATTAAAGTAGAAAAAATTGAAGATTCAAAATTAGAATCAATCGCATTTGCTATTAGAAGACAAGTTTTTGTTGAAGAGCAAAATGTATCGCAGGAGCGCGAATCTATGGATGATGCGGAGGCAATTCATTATCTGGCAACTGTAAACGATTTGCCTGCCGGAGCGGCTCGATACAGAATTATGGTAAAAGGAGCTAAAATTGAACGCATTGCGGTTTTGAATTCTTATCGAGGAAAGAAAATTGGAGAAGCAATTCTGAAAAAAATATTAGAGGATTTGAATAGCGAAAAGAACATATATTTGTACGCACAGGTAAATGCCAGCGCTTTTTACACCAAAAACGGTTTCAAACCAACTGAAAATTATTTCCTGGATGCGGGTATTGAACACGTCGAAATGGTTTTCGTTAAATAAGGAAATGTTCTAAAAAGCCTTTGGAACGCTTATTTTTAAAGGCATTTTTGATTTTCTCTATATTACTATAAAAAAAAATGATAAAGGTGTTGCACTATATTTAAATTTTGCTCTACATTTGCTTAACAGTGTTAGATTATTTAATACTCATCAAAATGGCAAGTAAAGATCGTATTTTAAGACAAAAAGAAGAGACAAGAAATAATATTCTTGGCGCTGCTTATGATATCGTAAAAGAAGAAGGCTGGAATGGTTTGAGTATGCGTAAGATTGCAGATAAGATTGAATATACTGCTCCGATTATCTATGAGTATTTTTCTAATAAAGATGCCATATTAACAGAATTGACAGGCAAAGGTTTCATTAAGTTATCGAAAGAACTTCAGGAAGCAAGAGCAAAATTTGATAAACCGGAAGATCAATTAGAAGCCATGTGGATGGCCTATTGGGATTTTGCTTTCACCGATACTGAAATGTATCAGGTAATGTTTGGTGTACAAATGAATTGTTGTTCACAGCAATGTTCGGCTGCAGAAGCGCCTTATAAATTATTTACCGCGGTTATTGCGGAAATTATGAAAAACAGCAATCCGAGTGAGGATATTATTAAACAGAAGTATTTTACTTTCTTTTCTGTTATTCACGGTTTAATTGCCATCAATATCATTAATAAAAGTGACGTCATGGCAACCATAAATGCTCAAATTTTAAAAGATGCCATTAGTGGTATCATCAAATCAATACAGTAAAAAAATTTTCCATTCTACTTAACAGTGTTAGAAAATTTAATTAGAGTAATTTAGTAACCTTTTTTTACTATTTACTTAACAGTGATAAATAATTTAATACCGATTTTTTATAGAATCGGAATGGGCTCACTATACGGAATTTTGCGCCTTTTAACTTAACAACGTTAGATAATTTAATTCAATTAATTATGAATACCGGGAATGCCAGAATACAAAAGATTTTAACTCAAATGAATGTCCAACAAATTAAAACCAATACGAAAATGAAAAATGTAATTATAACCAGTTTTATTCTGGCACTTGTACTAAGTAGTTGTGCAGATAAAGCGCAGGCACCTGCTCCGGCAGCCCCACTCCTGCCTGTTTTAGCGATTCAAAATTCTGATGCTGTTACGGATGCTGAATATCCGGCTTCGATACAAGGAACTGTAGACGTAGAGATTCGCCCACAAGTAAGCGGAAACCTTGATCGCGTTTTAGTAGACGAAGGAGCTTATGTAAGTAAAGGTCAAACTTTATTCAAAATAAACGAACGCCCTTTCCGTGAGCAATTAAACAATGCTTTGGCTAGTCTTCATGCTTCTGAAGCGGCTTTAATTAACGCTCAGTTAGAAGTTGATAAATTAACTCCTTTAGTACAAAATAAAGTAGTTTCTGATTATCAATTGAAAACAGCTAAAGCTTCTCAAAAAATTGCTTCCGCCAATATCGAGCAAGCAAGAGCTATGGTAGAATCGGCTAAAATTAATTTAGGATATACTAATGTAACAGCCCCTGTTAGTGGTTACATTGGAAGATTGCCTAAAAAACAAGGAAGTTTAGTTTCGGCTACTGATATTGAACCGTTAACCAAACTTTCAGATGTACACGAAGTTTTTGTTTACTTCTCTCTTGGTGAAACTGATTTCATTAAATTCAAAACACAATATGCGGGAAATACGCTTGGTGATAAGATCAAAAAATTACCTCCTGTAACTTTAATTTTGGCTGATAATAATGCGTACGCGCAATCAGGAAAAATTGATATGGTAGATGGTCAATTTGATAAAAATACAGGTGCGATTACTTTAAGAGCGACTTTCCCAAATGCAAACGGAACGCTACGTTCTGGAAATACAGGAAAAATTCGTTTAGGAATCAATCATGATGATGCGATTCTGGTACCACAATCGGCTACAATAGAAATGCAGGATAAAGTATTTGTTTATACCCTAAACAAAGGAAATAAAGTAAACAAAATGCCTATCACCATTATTGGTAAAAGCGGAACTAACTATCTTATTGGAGAAGGTGTAAAATCTGGCGACCAAATTGTTTTAAGCGGAATCGACAAACTTCAGGAAGGACAAGTGATCCAGCCTCAAAAATCGACTGCTGAAGTTGCCCAAATAATTAACAAAAAATAATTTTTACGACAATGTTCAAAATATTTATACAAAGACCTGTACTGGCAACCGTAATCTCCATTTTATTGGTGATCCTGGGTGTACTTGGACTTACAAAATTGCCTTTACAACAGTTTCCTGATATTGCGCCTCCCTCGGTTTTGGTAACGGCGGTTTATCCGGGAGCGAATGCCGAAACAGTTTTACGTTCGGTTGCACCATCTCTGGAAGAATCTATAAATGGGGTTGAAAACATGACGTACATGAGTTCAACAGCGAGTAACGATGGTACATTAGCGATTACTGTTTTCTTTAAATTAGGAACAGATGCCGATCAGGCCGCAGTTAACGTTCAGAACAGAGTTGCTCAGGCGACAAGTCAGTTGCCTGCCGAAGTTGTTCAGCAAGGTGTAATTACCGCGAAACAACAAAATAGTTTCATCATGGCGATTGGTATGTATACAGAAGACGAATCGAAATACGATCAGACTTTTGTGGCCAATTATGCTCAAATTAATATTATTCCGGAAATTAAACGTATTCCGGGTGTAGGTGCTGCCAGTATTTTTGGTGGAGTTAAAGATTACTCAATGCGAGTTTGGTTAAATCCAACTCAAATGTCAACTTACAATGTTACACCAAATGAAGTTATGGCAGCTATTCAGGACAAAAGTTTAGAAGCTGCTCCGGGTAAATTTGGAGAAAGAAGTAAAGAAGTTTTTGAATACGTAATTAAATACAAAGGGAAACTTACTAAACCGGAGGATTATCAAAACATTGCCATTCGTTCGAATGCAGATGGTTCTATTCTTCGTTTAAAAGATGTTGCCAGAGTTGAGCTTGGTGCTTATTCTTATAACAGTTTAACTCGTTTGAATGGTAAAAAAGGAGTTGTAATTGGTGTTATTCAATTAGCAGGTTCTAACTCAAATGACATTCAGATTGCGATTAACAAATTGATGGTGAAAGCCTCTAAAGATTTCCCAGCGGGAATAAAACACAATATTTTCTACAGTACAAAAGTATCTCTTGATCAATCGATCGAACAGGTTGAACATACTTTGATTGAAGCTTTTATTCTGGTATTTATTGTGGTTTTCATCTTCTTGCAGGATTTCAGATCAACATTAATTCCGGCCATTGCTGTACCTGTAGCAATTTTAGGAACGTTCTTCTTCATGCAGTTATTCGGATTTTCGATCAACCTTTTAACGCTTTTCGCTTTAATTCTGGCGATTGGTATTGTGGTGGATGATGCGATTGTCGTCGTCGAAGCCGTGCATGCGAAAATGGAGCACAAACATTTGTCTCCAAAAGTAGCCACACATGAAGCAATGCACGAAATTACGGGTGCTATTATCTCGATTACGCTGGTAATGGCTGCTGTATTCCTGCCGGTCGGTTTTATGGAAGGTTCAACCGGGGTTTTCTATCGTCAGTTTGCCTTTACGATGGCGATTGCAATTGTAATTTCAGCAGTAAACGCTTTAACATTGTCCCCTGCCCTTGCTGCTTTATTTTTAAAAGATAATCATGCTGTACACGAAGGAGATGCTCCATACAAAAAACAAGGATTTAAAGAAAAATTCTTTAACGGATTCAACAATAGTTTTGAATCCTTGACCAACCGTTATGTTGGGGGATTAAAATTCTTAATTCGTAACAAATGGGTTAGTTTAGGTGGATTGGCTTTAATTACTTTCGCTACAATTGTGATGGTAAAAACAACTCCTGCCGGATTTATCCCGACAGAAGATCAAGGTTTTATCGCGATTGCTGTTAATACGCCTTCTGGAACCTCTTTAGACGGAACTCAGAAAGTAATGACCGAAGCAGAAAACACTTTAAAAAAATTGGATGCATCACGATTTGTAACCGCTATTTCAGGTTTCAACTTATTGACGAATTCTACAAGCCCATCATCAGCAGTAGTATTTGTATTGCTTAAACCAAATGAAGAACGTGGAGAGGTTAAAAATATTGAGGAAATAATGAATCAGGTTCGTGGCCAATTGGGTGCGATTTCAGGAGGAAGTTTCTTCGTGTTTAGTTTCCCAACCGTTCCCGGATTTAGTAACGTTGAGGCATTGGATTTAGTGCTTCAGGATAAAACCGGTGGTAAACTGGATAAGTTTAGTGGAATATCTCAAAACTTTATTGGTGAAGTAATGAAACGCCCAGAAATTGCAGTAGCGTTCACGAGTTTCAAAGCCGATTATCCTCAATTACAATTGGATATTAATGATGAAAAAGCAGATCAGTTAGGTGTTAAAGTAAAAGATATTCTGCAAACGATGCAGGCTTATTTTGGTAGTGCACAAGCATCCGACTTTAACCGATTTGGTAAATATTACCGAGTGGTTGTTCAGGCTGATATTGCCGACAGAGCAGATCCGTCAGCAATTGACAGAGTTTTTGTAAAAAACAAAAATGGCGAAATGGTTCCGATAAATACTTTAGTGAAACTAACCCGTATTTATGGTTCTGAAACCGCTTCGAGATACAACTTGTTTAATTCTATTTCGATTAATGCGATTCCGAAACCAGGATTTAGTTCCGGAGATGCTATTAAAGCTATAGAGGAAGTAGCAGCTCAACAATTACCTGCAGGATATAGTTATGAATGGTCAGGACAAACCCGTGAAGAAATATCTTCCGGAGGTCAATCGGCAACAATTTTCTTACTGTGTTTGATATTCGTCTATTTCTTACTTGCCGCACAGTATGAAAGTTACATTTTGCCTTTAGCAGTAATCTTATCTATACCAGCAGGAATTTTTGGAGTATTCGTTGCCATTGGTTTAACAGGAATTGAAAACAACATTTATGTACAAGTTGCATTGGTAATGTTAATTGGATTGCTCGCCAAGAACGCCATTTTGATTGTCGAGTTCGCCGTTCAAAAACGAAAATCCGGACAGGCATTGGTTAAAGCATCAATTGATGCAGCCAAATTACGTTTGCGTCCAATTATCATGACATCGCTGGCTTTCGTAGTAGGATTAATTCCGATGATGAGTGCAAAAGGACCATCGGCACAAGGTAACCACTCTATTAGTATTGGTGCTGCCGGAGGTATGGTTTCGGGAGTAATTCTTGGATTGTTAATCATTCCGGTTTTATTCATCGTATTCCAACATTTACAAGAAAAAGTTACCGGAAAACCCGTAGCTGTAGTTCATAACGAAGAAGAAAAATAAATATGGAAAATTATATAACGACAATTCTGGTGGCCATTATATTCGGCATCGGCTATATATCGTACAGAATCTCAAAAGATCTTGAAACTAAAAAAGATACTTGTACAGAAATTTAATGACAACTTATAAAATGAAAAAGTATATAACCAAAATCGTGATGGTCGCTATTTTGATCACCACATTGATATCCTGTTCTGTTTCGAAGGATATTGAAACTCCAAAAGATGCACTTCCTGAGAATTTCAGGAATGCATCGGTTTCAAAAGATACGACGAGTATTGCCGATTTGGAGTGGAAAAACTTCTTTACAGAAAAAGATATTATCAAGCTTATCGATAGCGCAGTAGTTCGAAATAACGATTTACAAATCGCCACTAAAAACATCGAAATTGCGCAATACCGATTTACACAATCAAAATGGAATAATGTTCCTCAGGTGAATTTGGGTGTTAATGCCAGCACAAGCAATCCGTCAGACAATAGTTTTACAGGAAAAAACCTTGGTCAGGCTTTGGGTCAAAATCATATTAATGATTTCACAGCCGGAGCAACACTTTCATGGGAAGCTGATATTTGGGGGAAAATCAAAAATCAGAAAAAAGGAGCTTATGCTGGTTATCTTCAATCTGAAGAGGTAAAAAAAGCATTGCAAACCACTATTGTTGCCAATGTTTCTAAAGGATATTACAATCTTTTGATGTTGGATGCACAATTGGAAATTGCCAGACAAACCCTGAAACTGAATGATAGTACAACAAGTATCATCAAACTAAAATATGATGCCGGACAAGTTACTTCATTGGCGATTCAGCAATCTGAAGCGCAAAAATTAAACTCAGCACAATTGATTCCGTTATTGGAACAAAACATTGCCATTCAGGAAAATGCTTTGAGTGTATTGACAGGATCTTTTCCGGATTCAAAAGAAAGAACCATTCGTTTGAGCTCAATTGCAGTTAAAAACAATGCCGCAATCGGAATTCCGTCTTCATTAGTAAGTAGAAGACCTGATGTAAAAAGTGCTGAATTGGCTTTAAAAATAGCTAACGCAAATGTCGGAATCACAAAAGCAGATTTCTATCCTGCACTTAGAATTACAGCGCAAGGTGGTGTGAATTCATTCGAAACCAGCAATTGGTTTAATATTCCGGCTTCTTTATTCGGAACAGTTGCAGGAGGTTTAACACAACCTTTATTGAATAATAAAAAAATAAGAACACAATATAATATCGCTGTCGCGGAAAGAGAAAAGGCCGTTATCATTTTCAGACAATCTGTTTTATTAGCCGTTAGTGAAGTTGCTGATGCCCTGGTTGCAGTTGAAAAATTACAACAACAGGAAGCTTTTCTTCAAGAACGTGTAAAGACATTACAACAAGCCATAAAAAATGCCAATTTGTTATTCAAAAACGGAATGGCGGAATATCTGGAAGTACTTTCTGCGCAAGCCAGTTTATTGCAAAGCGAATTAGAATTAGCAGACATAAAAAGAGCACAACTTTCTGCCAATACCGAGTTGTATCGTGCATTGGGCGGCGGTTGGAGATAATACCCGTTTTAATTATTTATTTGAGATGACGCTGTGAGACTTCGGTTTTGCAGCGTTTTTTTTGTTGTTTTGCCACGAAGGCGCTAAGGCACGAAGTTTTTGAACGCGGATGACCCGATTCGCAAGCGAAAACACGGATTACCGTGGATTTTTGTATTTTCTTATGGATTTTTCTATCCGCATTTTTGTCACCCTGAGGAACGAAGGGTCACACAAGAAACTCCGCATAGAAATTCGTCAATGTTTTGTCAATCCAGAAATTAGCCAATCTTTGTCGAGTTATTAGTGTAGCCCTTCGGTCCTCAGAATGACAAAACTTTGTGGCTACTTATTAAAAAAGCCTCCCGCAGATTCTGCAGATCCCGCAGATTTCTTTCTTCTTGCCTCTACATTCTATCTTCTATACTCTATTTTCTATTTTCTTGCATCTTCCCTCTTCCCTCTTCAATCTTCAATCTTCAATCTAAAATCAAAACTCTAAAATCTAAACTCTAAAATCTAAAATAACAAAATGTCCCAAATGACCCCAAAATAGTCGTAAATAACTGTTCCGTAAGAAAAATAACATTAGTAGATTTGTATTAAATAATTAACCGATAACTATTTAAAACAAAAACCACATGAAAAAAGCAAAGATTATTTTTTGGATTACTACAATTATTATTTTTTTGTTTGAAGGCGTTATGCCAGCGTTGACTTCACAATCTGAAATGGCTAAAGAAGGAATTAGACATTTGGGTTATCCTGAATATTTTGGAAATGCTTTAGTCGTATTTAAAATCTTAGGTGTTTTGGTATTGGTAATTCCACAAATTCCGAAGAATGTAAAAGAATGGGCTTATGCCGGATTTGGTTTCGATTTTATATTTGCATCCATAAGTCATTTTGCAGTTGACGGAGTTAATTTCCAATCCTTTTTCCCACTAATTTTTTTAGTGATTATGGCTATATCCTATCATTATTATCATAAAATCGAACGCTATAAAAATATCGCGTTATAAACTTTTAAAACGATGATAGAAGTTTTCAAAACAAATGTTCAGGAAGTCGAGCAATCTATTTTGATTGTGGGGAAACTTCTTGAGCATTTTCCCAATAGTGCTATCAATTTTGATTTGGAAGATTGTGATAAAATTCTGCGAATTCATGGTGCTTCCATTTCACATAAAAAAATTATCGAACTTCTTGATTCGTACGGATTTCATTGCGAAGTACTTTTGTGACAAAAACATAATCATTTGATTATTTTTTTTTAACACATAGATACATGGCTTTTAGGAATCTTAAAAAGTCGTTTCACTAGTATATAGACACATTAGCTATGTGTTAAAAACTAGTTTTTTTTTTGTTGCCTTTTTTTTATAAAATTTATGTTTCTATATGTTTAAATATTTTTTCTACGTTTTAAATCCAATAGATAAAAACATAATCATTTGATTTTTAAATATTTAATTTAAAATTGTAAATTTGGATAATCGTTAATCATCAAATCATACAAAATGAATATTCCCAAAAATCATCAAATCGTAATGCCGTATTTAATTTTAAACGGTGCATTAAAGTTTATCGACTTCACAAAAAACGTTTTCAACGCCACTGTTTTACACGCCCCTCACTTGCGGGACGACGGAACGGCACAGCATGCCGAAATTACCATTCATACCAGTACTATTATGGTAACAGACGCAACGAAAGACTGGAAACCACAAACGGCAAACTTATTTGTTTATGTTCCCAATGCCGACGAAAGTTTCAAAAAGGCACTGGAAGAAGGTGCAACAGAATTGATGGGATTAAGCGATCAGGAATATGGCCGAACTTGTGGCGTAACGGATCCTTTTGGAAATGTCTGGTGGATCACATCAGTAAATGAATTCACAATTTAAATCAAAAAGATGAAAACAACTCTTCAAACGAACATTGTCGAAACATTCAAAAAATTAAACGAAATCCACTCTAAGTTTTCTGAAACAGAATTAAATACGGTTCCTTATCAAGGAAGCTGGACGGCGGGACAAACAACGCAACATATTCTTAAGGCATGTTCCGGTTATGCTGCATTATTTTTGGGCAAAACAGAAAAAACAGATAGAAAATCAGATCTTTACATTAAAGATATTGAAGCTCTTTTTTTAAATTTCAATATAAAAATGAATTCTCCGGATTATCTGAGACCCGAAATCATTGACTACAATAAAAATGAGCAAACTTTAGAACTGCTCAACAAGGAATCTGATTTATTGACTTTATCAGAAATTCATGATTTAACATTGACTTGTCTTGATTTTCAAGTTCCCGGATTTGAAAAATTCACCATTTTAGAATGGATTTCTTTCGCCCTTATTCATACACAACGACATACAAAACAGCTAAATGACATCTTTAAAATGTTAACCAAAGTGTAATTTAGTACCCTGAATTTTCCTAAACCAAACCTCAAAACCATATGAAATCAAAAAGCGGAACCATATTTCTATCCGGTTTAATTGCCGGCACACTCGATATACTTGCAGCTCTTATTATTTATGATGCTATTTTGCAAAAAACAACTTCAATCAAAATCCTGCAATCCATTGCTTCAGGAATATTTAAAAAAGACGCTTATTCCGGTGGCTCACAAATGGCATTATATGGTTTATTGCTACATTATTTTATTGCCCTTATCTTTGCCTGGTTTTACTTCACCATTTATCCGTACTTCACTTTTCTAAAAAAGAATACATTACTATCTGGTGTTTTGTACGGAATTTTTGTCTGGATCATAATGAATCTCGTGGTTTTGCCAACAGTATTTCCAGTGCTTCCGCAAAAACATCTCGATTTTCCTTTGATTTTATCCATCTTGATTTTAATATTCTGCATTGGAATTCCGATTGCCTTTATTACTAAGAAACATTATTCCTTGCGTTCATAGCTTATTAAAACGGTTTACGGTTTAATTAGTTAACAATCATAAATCGGAAATTTGCGCAAATAAAATTTTTAATACCTAAAAAAAGCGAAACTAATAATCTGGTTTCGCTTTTTTTATGAATAGCTTAAAACGGTTTAATCTTAACATTAATTTCTCATTACAATACCTTATTAATCAGTTTTTTACATTAATTTTATAATCCCCCTCTTCTTATTACATAATTCCCACACCAATCCTTTTGAGTCAATTTTTTGATCGATTGGATCAATTGAGCCTGTATTCGCAAACTAATTTTATCTAATAATAAGGAAACATATGGAATTAGCAGCAACGGAAACTTTAATCGCTACAAAACATGGCGTAATTTTAGAAAAGACAGATCGTGCTTTTGAAGAATTAGGGGTTTTAAATCCAGCAATTTATCAGGATGGGAATACAGTACACATGTTTTACAGAGCTGCTAAAAGAGGAAATTTTTCGACCATCGGGTATTGTCGATTTGAAGGTCCGACAACTTTAGTTGAAAGACATAAAGAGCCCTTTTTTGTACCTGAATATATTTATGAAATTCACGGAGTTGAAGATCCTCGTATCACAAAAATTGATGATACTTTTTATATGACTTATGTTACTTATGATGGTATAAATGCTAGTGGAGCTTTGGCCACATCAAAAGACCTTATTAAGTTTAAAAAGAAAGGAATTATAACGCCAAAGTTCATATTACATGAATTTACAAACTTTATTAGAAATCATTTATTGAATCCCAGTGTTGCAAAAATACTGGCTTTTAATACCGCTAGAAATTATCCCTTAACGGAAACGATGAAAGAACATTTATTGGTTTGGGATAAAAATGTAGTACTGTTTCCAAAGAAAATAAACGGAAAATTTGTGGGGTTACACCGATTATTTCCCTCCATTCAAATTTTCTCTTATGAGAAAAAAAGTGAATTGACGCCGGAATATTGGAAAGCGTATTTAAAAAACTTACCAGATCATATTGTGATGGAGCCAAAATACGATCATGAAACAAGCCATATTGGTCCGGGCGCACCTCCTATCGAAACAAAAGATGGCTGGTTATTAATTTACCATTCAGCAGAAAAAAGAGAAAAAGGATTGGTTTATCATGCTTCGGCAGCATTATTAGACCTCGAAAATCCACAAAAAGTTTTGGCCCGATTGCCAAAACCAATTATTACGCCGGCAGAACATTATGAACGACACGGTTATGTAAATTATGTGGTTTTTCCAACCGGAACAGCCATTTTTGATGACCAATTATATATTTATTACGGTGCCGCCGATGACAAAATTGCGGTGGCTTCTTTGAACCTAAACGACTTATTAACGGAATTAAAACAGAATCCCAATGAAAACGATATCAAATAAATCGAAAATAGTTTTTCTATCAACGTTTCCACCAACGCAATGTGGAATCGCTACTTACACGCAGGATACCATTAAAGGAATTACAGATGTTTTTGGTAAATCAGTAACTTGTGAAATTTGTGAATTGGTGAATGAACCAAAAGCAAAACCAACGCAGGCGTTTACCTTAAACACAAAAGATAAAGCCGAATATGCTAAAGTTGCCGAACAAATCAATAATGACAAATCGGTAAAATTGGTTCATATTCAACATGAATTTGGTTTATTTGGAGGAAACTATGGCGATTATTTGCTAGACTTTTTAAACGTAAACAAAAAACCCCTTACTTATACTTTTCATTCTGTTATTCAAAACCCGAATAACGAATTGAAAACCTTTGTAAAATTGTTGTTGAGTTACAGCAATTCAGTTTTTGTTATGACCAATCAGTCAAAAGAAATTTTGATGAAAGATTATGACATCAGTGAAGAAATAATTACTTGTGTACCGCACGGAACTCATATTGTAATTTATGAAACTCCTGATCAGGCAAAAGAGAAATTCGACATTCAGGACAGAAAAGTACTTTCTACTTTTGGCCTTTTGGGTGAAGGAAAAAATATTGAAACAGGACTTCAGGCTTTACCAAAAATTATCGAAAAAGAACCAAATGTCTTATATCTAATTATTGGAAAAACACATCCAAATTTAATTAAAGACGGCGTTGATGAATACCGCGATAAATTAGAAGGTATTGTTGAAGATTTAAATTTAAAAGACAACGTACGCTTTATCAATCAATATCTGGATACAAACGAATTATTAGATTATTTGAAAGCGACTGATGTTTATTTGTTTACTTCAAAAGATCCAAATCAGGCAGTAAGCGGCACATTTTCTTATGCAATGAGTTGTGCTTGTCCAATGGTGGCTTCAAAAATCCCGCATACTTTAGAAGTTTTAACTTCTGATTGTGGAATTCTGGTTGATATCGGAAACGTAGATCAATTTTCAGAAGCAACTATCAAATTGCTTTCAGATGATAATTTGAGAACAGAAATGGGTATTAACGCTTTCACAAAAACAAGAGCTTCTTCTTGGGAAAATGTAGCGATTACGCACATGAATACGTATAAAACTCTAATGGAGGATTCTTCTGAAATTAAATTTAGTTATCCTTCAATCCAGTTGAGACATATTAAAAAATTAACTACAGATTTGGGAATTATACAATTCAGTAAAATCTCGATTCCTGATCTTGAATCAGGATATACTTTAGATGATAATGCACGTGCTCTTATTGCTTTTTGTATGCATTACAAACTAACAAAAGACAAAGATGATTTACCTTATATTTTAATTTATTTGGATTTTATTGAGCGTTGTCAAAAACCGAAAGGGAATTTTATCAATTATGTCGATAAAGAAAACAGAGAACATATTGAACAAAATGCCGAAGTTAATTTAGAAGATTCAAATGCAAGGGGTCTATGGGCATTAGGAACTGTGGTTTCAATGTCTGACATTTTACCGGAATCTATTTCTAAAAAAGCGTCAAAAGTGTTATTGAATTCTTTAAAATGGGCAGAAACGATTCAGTCGCCACGTTCAATTGGTTTTGCAACAAAAGGACTTTATTTATACCATACTGCTGTTCCCAATTTATACGTTGCAGCAATTATCAATAAACTGAATGCAAAACTACTTTCTAACTACGAAATTCACGCTTCAAGCGATTGGAAATGGTTTGAAAATTATATGACTTACGGAAATGGAATTTTACCAGAATCAATGTTATATGCACATTTGGTAACCAATAAACCAATCTACAAAAAAGTAGCAATGGATTCATTAGATTTCTTAATGTCGAAAATGTTTATCAATAAAAATTTCAAAGTTATTTCGAACAACGGATGGCTGCACAAAGGTGAAGAGCCAAAAGAATACGGCGAACAACCAATTGATGTTGCTTACACCATTCATACATTAAATTCATTTTACGATGCTTTTGGAACACCGGAATATAAACATAAAATGAAAATGGCCTTCAACTGGTTTTTAGGAAAAAATCATTTGAATCAAATTATGTATAATCCTGTAAGCGGTGGTGGTTATGACGGACTAGAAAAAGAAAACGTTAACCTAAACCAGGGGGCAGAATCAACAGTATGTTATTTAACATCCCGATTAATAATGGAAAACCTTAAATTATCTGATACTAAAGTTATTCCGTTAATGAAATCAAATTCAGGTGTAGCGATTAACTCTTAATACTATAGCGATAATAAGACTGGCCAAAACGCTATAAACCCAGGAAATCCCTTTTTTTCGAAGAAGGGATTTTTTGTTTTTGTAAAGGTCTCTTAACGTCGTTTCTTTACTATTATTGTTTTCCTCAATGTTAATTATATAAAGTTCCTACAAAGTTCTGTAATGTATTTTCTTTAGTTATAAGATAACTTTAATCCTTGATAATCAAGGCATAGTCAATTCTATAAGCAGTTGATATATAAAGGTTTTCAAACAAAAACTAAAACATAATATGATTCTCACTTTAAAAAATACATTCACCGAAATTGGAAATGCAACTTTGTTTGCAAAACAGTTTTTTAAGGAGGTTTTTGTTCCTCCTTATGAAGCCAAAGAGTTCTTGAAACAATGTTATGTTATTGGCTATAAATCATTGCCTTTAGTTGCGATAACCGGTTTTATTATGGGTTTAGTACTTACGCTGCAATCCAGACCAACATTAGTCAAATTTGGAGCAGAATCCTGGTTACCCGGAATGGTCGCGCTTTCGCTGATAAGAGAAATCGCTCCGGTAATTACCGCTTTGATTTGTGCAGGAAAAATCTCCTCCGGAATTGGTGCCGAGCTAGGTTCTATGAAAGTAACAGAACAAATTGACGCAATGGAAGTTGCAGCAATTAATCCTTATAATTATTTAGTAGTAACGAGAATTTTAGCGTGTACCTTAATGGTTCCTTTGCTAGTATTTTTTGCAGATGCTATTGGGATTTTGGGAGGTTATATTGGGGTTAATATTCATGGTGATGTGAATCTATACCGTTATATGACTCAAATTTTTCAATCACTAGAATTTTTAGATCTTTTTCCAGCTACAATCAAAACATTTTTCTTCGGATTTTTTATCGGAATGATTGGATGTTATAAAGGCTTTAATGCAGCAAACGGAACCGAAAGTGTTGGTAGAGCAGCAAATTCTGCAGTGGTAACGGCATCTTTAGCCATTTTTATTCTTGATATGGTCGCAGTTCAAATAACCGATTTATTCTTTGTACAATGATTAAAGAGAAAGAAAATATAGAAACAAAGACAAAAGAAAAGGAAAAAACTCCTATGATTGAGATCAAGGACTTGCATAAAACTTTTGGTAAAGACAACAAGGTCTTACAAGGCGTAAATCTAACCGTAAATAAAGGTGAAGATTTAGTGATTTTGGGACGCTCCGGTTCTGGAAAATCAGTTACGATCAAATGTATCGTAGGATTGATTGAACCTGATAAAGGAGAGATAAAAGTATTTGATGAAAATGTACTAAATCTAAGTAAACGAGAGCTAAACGAAATCAGAGTCCGCATTGGTTTTTTGTTTCAAAGCGGCGCTTTATACGATTCGATGTCGGTTAGAGAAAATTTGGCTTTTACTTTAAGAAAACACAAAAAAGAATTGACAGCTGAACAAATCGAAAGTGAAGTAATGGAAGCGTTAGACAGTGTTGGTTTAGGCGATGCCATTGACAAAATGCCCTCTGAATTATCCGGAGGAATGCAAAAAAGAATTGGCCTGGCCAGAACTTTAATCTTAAAACCGGAAATTATTTTATACGATGAACCTACAACAGGTTTAGACACGATAACATCGAGAGAAATCAGCGAATTAATATTAGATATCAAACACAAGCAAAAAACGACTTCTATCATCATTACACACGATATGGCTTGCGCAAAGCTTACAGCCGACCGAATTATGGTTTTGAAAGATGGCGCAATACACGCTGAAGGAACATACGAAGAACTAGAAAAAGACGAAGACGAATGGGTTCGTTCTTTTTTCGAATAAACCAAAAAATAAATTATTAGAAATCATGGAGAAGCAATCTGGATATACTTGGAAATTAGGAATGTTTGTAACAATAGGTTTATTGCTATTTATACTGGCAGTTTACTTCATTGGAAAACAAAAAAACCTTTTTGGCTCGACATTCAATATTACATCACAATTTAAAACCGTAAGTGGTTTAGAAGTCGGAAACAATGTTCGTTTTTCGGGAATTAATATCGGAACGGTCGAAGAAATTAGGTTAATAAACGATTCTTCGGTTGTGGTTTCAATGGTCATAAAAGATGAAGTGCGAGAATTTATTAAAACAGATGCGCGTACCAGCATTGGTTCTGACGGATTAATGGGCGATAAAGTTTTAACCATTTCTCCGGGAGTAAAATCAACGAAAATAATTGAAAATGGCGGACAATTAGCCTCCCTTAAAGGAATCGAAATGAACGATATTATGAAAAGCGTTAAAAAAAGCATGGATAACGTTGGAGTCATTTCTGAAGAATTAGCCATTTTCAGCCATAGTATGAATAACGGAAACGGTGCATTAGCAAGATTGGTTCGTGATGATAAAATGGCCAACAGCGTTTCGAATACACTCTCTAATTTAGAATCCGGTACAAAAGGATTTAGTGAAAATATGGAAGCCGCAAAAAGCAATTTCTTATTTAGAGGCTACTTCAAGAAAAAAGAGAAACAAAAAGAAAAACAAGCTGAAGAAGCCAAAGAGAAAAAAGAAGATCAGGCTGAAAAAGACGCGAAAGAAAAAGAACAAAAGGCTAAAGAAGAGAAAGAAAAAGACGAGAAGGCCAAAGAAGAAAAAGCTAAAGAAGAAAAACAGAAAGAACAAGATGCCAAAAAAGCGCAGGCTGAAAAAGCAAAATCTTAATTTGAAAATCCTTTTCTACCTATAGAAATAAAACGATTGCTTTCTGTTCCAAAAACTATGTTTCTGTGTATTAATACAATACACAGAAACATAACTATTAGAAATTTAAAAAGACATTTATGAAAGCCTCCTATAAAAATATAAGCCTAAAAATCCTGAAAGTGACAGGAATTGTAATAGCAAGTATCTTGCTATTATTGTTTTTAATTCCGTTGCTATTCCCAGGAACAGTCGCATCCGAAGTAAAGAAAATTGCAAACGAACGTTTAGATACTAAAATGGATTTTTCGAAATCCAGATTGTCCTTTTTTACTCATTTTCCATCACTAACGGTTTCGCTGGATAATTTGTCTATGACAGGTTCAGCGCCTTTTAGAAACGATACTTTAATAAAAGCAGAACAAGTCGCTTTTGGAATTAATTTGAAAAGATTGATTTTTGACAATGAAGTAAAAATCAACAAACTATACGTTTCTAAAGCAATGATCAATATAATGGTCAATCAAAAAGGAGAAGCCAATTATAACATTTATATTTCTGACCCAAAAGATAAAAATATTAAAAACGAAGACAAACCAGATGAAGGAACGGCTATTCGATTAGAACGCATCGATCTTGAAGATTGTCACGTTAAATACAATGATCGTTCAGCAAAAATTTTGGTTGATGCCAATGGTTTCAATTATGTTGGAAAAGGAAATCTAAGTGAAGACATATTCGATTTAAGCACCGATGCCGATATTGATAAACTCGATTTTTATTATGACCGAACCGGTTATGTCAGACGAAAAAAAGTTCATGCCGATTTAATTACCCGAATCAATACGCATGCACTTTCGTTTATTCTTCAAAAAAATGAATTGCAAATCAATAAATTACCTTTAAAATTTACAGGTTTGTTTACCATTTTGAGAGATGGTTATAAAATTAATATCAAAGCCGCTTCAGAAAATACAACTGTAAAAGATTTATTATCGGTTATGCCTCCGGAATATTTGACCTGGCTGGAAGAAACAGAAATTTCAGGCCGAAGTGATTTGCTTTTTACCCTTAAAGGAAATTATAATGTCGCTAAAAAACAAAAACCAAATTTAGCTTTCAATCTTAAAATTGATAACGGTGCCATTAATTATCAAAATGCGCCCGTTCCGTTGACGGATTTCAACATGGATTTGAATGCTTTGTTACCAGAACTGGACCCTGAAAAATTAATTATAAATTTAAGAACCTTAAAATTTAAAGTAGGCGAAAAAGATTATTTCAATGCTTATTTAAGAAGTAAAGGGCTTAGTGAAATGACTGTCGACGCCAGTGTTAAAGGTGCTTTAGATCTCGCTGTAGTTGATGCCGCTATCGGTTTAAACACAATAGATTTAAGAGGAATTTTAAAAACGGATATCAAAGCCAAAGGTCTTTTTAGTACGTCAAAAAAACTATTTCCTAAAACCATTGGCGGAATTTCTTTGCGTCAGGGCTGGCTTAAAACAGAATCCTATCCTAACCCCATTACTGATATTACTTTTGTAGCCAATGTGTTGAATAAAGCCGGAACCTTTCAGGATTTAATTATTGCCGTGGCGCCTGCTTCTTTTGTTTTTGAGGGAAATCCGATGTATGTAAATGCAACACTTTCTGATTTTAGCGATTTAGCTTATAATGCCAAAATAAAAGGTGAATTGAATGTGGGCCGAATTTATCAGGTCTTTTCTCAAAAAGGCCTTGACGTGACCGGATATGCAAAAGCTGATCTTTCACTTAAAGGAAAACAAAGTTATGCTACTACCGGACAATATGATAAACTCGATAATCGGGGAACTCTTTTGTTGAGAAATATTAAAGCAACATCAGAATTATTTCCGAAAGCTTTCTTTATCAAACAAGGAAATTTTCGTTTTCAGAATGAGAAGATGTGGTTTGAAAAATTCTACGCTTCTTATGGAAAATCTGATTTTGATATTAACGGATATCTTCTGAATACAATAAATTATTTCCTCGAATCGCACGGTACTTTAAACGGAAGTTTCAACATGAAATCTAAATTGATTAATGTGGATGAATTTATGGCACTTGAAAAAGGAGAAAATAAAGACCGAAACCTTGAAGTGGAATATGCCAAAGAAGATCATCCAAAAATGAGCGGCGTTGTCATTATTCCAAAAAACTTAAATGTCTCACTTAGCACAAATGCAGATAAAATAGAATATAACGGACTCGTTTTAAACAAACTTTCCGGTAAAGTCGGAATTGCTAAAGGCGGTTTCTTTCTAGAAAACACGACTTTTAATATCATCGATTGTATTTTAGGAGTTAATGCTTCTTATAAAGATGAAACACCAACTTCTGCCCATTTTGCTGCGCATTTTACAGCCAAAGATTTTAGTGTTCAAAGAGCTTACAAAGAAATTCCCATGTTTCATGATATGGTGACCGCAGCCGAAAAAGCACAGGGAATTATTTCTGTTGATTATACTGTTAAAGGAGATTTAAACGGAAATATGGGGCCAATTTACGAATCTCTTGAAGGTGGAGGAACAATTAATTTACGCGATGTACAAGTTAAGGGTCTTAAATTATTTGACGGAATTAGTTCGCAAACAGGGCAAAAAGGTTTAAATAATCCTGATATGAAAGGAATTGAAATCATATCAACAATTGATAATAATTTAATTCATATTGAGCCCTTTACGTTTAGTGTAGCGAGTTTTAGACCAACTATAAAAGGTACAACGAGCTTTGACGGATTATTAGATTTAAGAATGCGATTAGGATTACCTCCGGGCGGACTTGTGGGTTTTCCGATTGTGATAACGGGAACACATGATGATCCAAAAATTAAAATTTTCAGTAAAACCGGACAAAAAATATATGATGCCGTTTATGACGAAAAAAACAATAAAGTTATTCGGGAAGAAAAAGTAAGCAAACGAAAAAGTTAAAATAAAATGGAAAAGAGAATGGAAAAGAAAAAACCAAAAGGCAATAGTGCCTTCGAAGAATTTGCAACCAAAGTTTCAAAAGCTGCAGGTAGTACAACTGCCTTTATTGGCGCTTTTTTAATTGTTGTTGCCTGGGCAGTTTCAGGCCCTATTTTCAATTATTCTGAAACCTGGCAATTGGTAATTAATACCGGAACAACTATTATTACCTTTTTGATGGTTTTTTTAATTCAGAAAGCACAAAATAAAGACTCGCTTGCCATTCAATTAAAATTAAATGAACTAGTCGCATCAAGCGAATATTCCAGCAACAGTTTGGTTGACATTGAAAGCATGACAGAAGAGGAAATGATTATCGTTCAAAAATATTATCAAAGACTTAGTGAATTGGCTAAGAAAGACGAAAGCATTAGAACTTCGCATTCTATTGGTGAAGCTCATGATCAACACGAAAGAAAAGATAAAAGCAGAAACCAACTAAAATCTGCCAAAAAAACTGCCGAACCTACAAAACCTGCTAAAGTTGCAAAAAAACCAACTAAGAAATGAAACTTCGGTCAACAGAAACTTTCTGGCCTTTAAAAAGTGCCATGAGATACAGTTATCCGTCGATTGATCAGGATTTAAACACTGAAGTTTTAATTATTGGCGGCGGAATAACAGGTGCTCTTATTGCTTATAAATTAATCAACGAAGGAAAAAAAGTAGTACTTGTAGATCGGCGTGACATTTGCAACGGTAGTACGGCTGCGAGTACAGCTTTACTTCAATACGAAATTGATGTTTCATTGCATGATCTCATAAAATTAAGAGGTTTGGAATGTGCTGTTGACAGTTATAAAAATGGCAAACAAGCCATTTTTGATTTGCGAACCATCATCGAAACTATAAAAAGCGATTGTCAGTTCGAATTCAAAAAGAGTATTTATTATTGTTCTTTTAAAAAGGATATTCCGTATTTAAAACACGAATTCAAAACCCGAAAACAATACGGATTTAATGTCAACTGGCTCGAAAAATCTGACTTAAAACAAATGGGATTAAATGCTATGGCGGCCATAGAATCGAATACCGCTGCCGTTATGGATCCGTATCGTCTGGCGCATGACTTATTGCATTATTGCCAGCAAAAAGGAATGCAGGTTTTTGATCGAACCAATATTACCTCCATCCAAAATCAAAAAAGAAAATTAATTGCCCATACCGAAAACAGGCATCTTATTACCGCAAATCATATTATACATTGCAGCGGTTATGAAAGTACTGAAACACTTACAGAAAAAGTAGTAGATCTTAAAAGTACGTATGTCATCGCTTCTGAAGCTTTACCGGAAATTCCAAATTCTTTTAAAAATGCTATTTTTTGGGATACAGGCTCACCTTACTTTTATTTTAGAGCAACCTCAGATAACCGAATTATTATGGGAGGTGGCGACGAGGAATTTAAAGATCCTAAAAGAAGAGATAAATTATTGCCTAAAAAAGAACAAATGCTTTTAAGGCAATTCCAGAAAAAATTTCCTGATATCAATTTTAAAATTGACTATTCCTGGGCAGGAACTTTCGGAGAAACACAAGACGGACTTCCCTATTTCGGAAAACCAAATCCGGACAAAAATGAACATTACGTTTTAGGTTTTGGAGGAAACGGAATCACCTTTAGTGTTTTGGGAATGAATTCAATTTTAGATTCAATTAATAATAAGAAAAATAAGGATTTGGAGTATTATAAGTTTGGGAGGTAAATTAGATGCAAAGCTTCAAAGGGACAAAGGTTTTTTTTCGCTTTGCTCATTCTTATGAAAACGAATGCCCTAGCCCTGATGGGAGGGAAAATCCTTTTGTGCCGGGGTTCGACACAAAAGATTTGGAAGGACAGCAGGAAATAGCTCCTAAAAATTAAAACCGAATAAATAAACCTCTGTCCCTTTGAACCTTTGCCGCTTTGAGCCTGCAATTACGCAGTAATCGCCAAAGGATTCAAATTAAATTTATATTCTTTTGGACTACAATTGAATTTTTGTTTGAAGATTTTTGAAAAGTAACTTCTGCTTGTAAAACCAATGCAGTATACTATTTCTGAGATATTTAAGTCTGAAGTTCTAATTAACAATTCTGCTTTTAAAACTCTCATATGGGTGATATAATCGTTTACGGTGCGATTGTGAATCATTTTGAAACCTTCTTGTAATTTATTTGGAGACAAACCTGATTTTTTGCTCAATGATTTAATGGTAAAAGGTTCTTCTGGAGAATTTTTGATGAATTCTGAAAGTTCTTTTATTTCTTCCATTTCTCTTAAAGTCAAACAATTTGCATCTTTTGAAAAAGCATTTAAATCGTCAGAATGTTGTTGAATTTCCATTGCCAAAATAATTCTCAAGATACCTTCTTTAAGCAGTTTTCTAACAATTCCGGTTTGAGATACCGCATTTAATTGTTCTATTTTTTCAGCAATTTGAAGATTGTAAGAACCTAGATAAAAGAAATCTTCGGCATTGTTATTTTCAAAAAAGGTTTCTTTTACTTTATCGCTCAAAGAATTATCCAAAGCATAAAGTTGGTTATCAGCAACCTGAGTTCCAACAATGATTAAGGTAAATTTTGTATTCTTGTCTTTCTCAAAAAACAAAATAGTATCCTGACTTACTTTTGAAGTCGCAATGGCAGTCTGAAAAGTTTTAAACTTTCTTTCTTCACCCAAAACACCAAAACTGTGTGACAGGCTTCCCTGAGAACAATACGCAAAATAAATAGGCGACGATTGTACATTGGTAATATCAATTCGAACATCAACAGCAAAATTCATGTCGAATTGCACGTACGAAATATTGTCATTAAAAGAGGCGCCAATAATTGATCCTCTTACCGTACTATTATTAACTTCTAAAGTAAATTCATCTAAATCAGAAGTCACTTTTCCTCCAAAATTAGAGTGTAACTGTTCAAAAATAGTGCTAATTTTTTCTGTATTAATAGTAACTGTTTTCATTTTGCCTGTAATTAAAATTGAGATTCTATATTTATAGATTTCGATTAAAAGAGATTCATAAAAGTGGCTGAATACTACAAAATCTAGAACTTCAAAGTTCGTTTAGTGACGCTTTAAAAATGTTATATAATTTTTCTAATTTGTTTTATAATTACTTATAAATGATTATTTTAACACTTATTAATTCTGAGAATATCTAAGTAAAAAATATGAAAAGCTTTTCATTCGCTCCAATCGCTTCACAAAACGCTAACATTTTGATTTTAGGCACAATGCCCGGAACAAAATCATTAGAACTGAATCAATATTACGGACACAATCAGAATAATTTCTGGAAGTTTATGTTCCTTATTCTCAAAGAAAATTTCTCGAATGATTACCAAACCAGAAAAGCACTTTTGAAAAAAAATAACATTGCATTATGGGATGTACTACAATTCTGCGATCGCATAGGAAGTCTGGACAGCGCCATAAAAAATGAAATAGCCAATGATTTTGAAACATTCTTAGAAGAACATCCAAACATAAAAACCATTCTTTTCAACGGTCAAAAAGCAGCTGCATTTTTCAAAAAATATGTGCATCTAAAAAAAGAATATCACCTGATAACATTACCATCAACAAGCCCCGCAAACGCAGGAAAACCTTTCCAATCAAAACTTGAAGAATGGGAAAAAGCTGTAAGCAATAAGCTGTAAGCTGTAAGCAATAAGCTTTAGGCAATAAGCCCTACTCTTGCATCTTGCATCTTGCATCTTGGTTCTAAAATCTATTTTCTATACTCTATATTCCATTCTCAAAAAAAAAATATTGAAATCATATAACATTATCAAATTAAAATATAACAAGAAACAGCACCAATAAATCTAATTTTACTTTAAAGAAATAAAGCCATTTGAAACTGATTTACATGCAATTGAGGCTTTTTTTAAAATATAGATATCACTAAGAAAACCCAAAGACAATCTTTCGGGTTTATATATAAGAAACATTGGTTATGTTAGTTTATTTTGAAAAAAAAGCTATTCTATTCATAGGGTAGCTTTTCTTTTTTTAACTTTAAGCCTAAATACAAAAACTATGAAAATTCAAACCTATTACAACCACATACGTTTTTACACTCCTCATCATTTTGTTTATTATCCAGTTCTAACAATCTTTCTTCTTGCCAGTATTTACTTTGCATTTACGACAGATCAGCCGTTAATTTGGGCCTTTATAAGTGTCGGTTTTATATTCCTGTTTTGTCTCGCTTTTATGTTGCGCCAGCATTACGCGTTAATTTTGCAAAACCGAATCGTAAGATTAGAACTTCGCTATCGATATTTCACCCTAACCGGAAAAAGACTGGAAGAGTTCGAATACAAATTAACCGACGATCAAATATTTGCCCTAAGATTCGCACCAGATAACGAATTACTCCCTCTTATAGAAGACACCCTAAAAAATAGCCTAACCGGCGACGCCATAAAAAAAGCCATAGTCCACTGGAAAGCAGATTATAATAGAGTTTAAAAAGTTATGAGTTATGAATTATGAGTTTTTAGTTTTATTGTTAACTTATAATTCATAACTCATAATTTTAATAAGGGCGTGCCACCTTTTAAAAAAAGGCCCAATCAACTTTGCGTTCATTGGGCCTTTTCTTAAAAGCTGTCGGGCTATCCGCTCCGCTGCGGCGGACTGCTTCTATCCCTCACGCAGTCCGGTTTTCATAAGAAGAATTATGGATTTATAAAATTTCAAGGCATTTTAAATAACAAAAAAGAGACGCACTGCTGTGCGCCTCTACGATAAATATTGTGGATAATTCGGCTAAAGCCTTTGGCATACTTTCTTTCAAACTCCAGCTAAAGCTGGAGACAATTCAAAAAGCCTCTGAGCCTTTGCCCCTTTGTAACTTTGAACCTTTAAAAAACCTCTGAACCTTTGTCCCCTTGCACCTTTGAGCCTTCACGAAAAAAACCTTAAACCCTTCCTACTTAACACTCTCAAACCCCTCCTTAACAATCTCCTTCTCCACCTTATCAATAAGTTTATTCGTTTTTCCGGTTAAGCGCTCTTTTTTCCAATCGCCTTTAGCATAAATAATTAAAGTGATCAATCCCGTAACAACAGATGAAATAGGAAAAGCCCACCAAATACCAATTTTCCCCAGCGAAGTATTGTGCGATAAAATATAAGCCAACGGAAACTGAATTACCCATTGCGAAACCAAAGTCAAAATCATCGGAAGCGTAGTATTTCCAACCGCTCTGAAAACTCCGGTTAAACAAAGCTGTAAACCAAGAAATCCCCAGGAAAGACAAGTAATTCTTAATAGCTGAGTTCCTCCTTCGATAACCGCAGGATCATTCGGAACAAAAAATGCGATTAAATACGGTGCAAAAGTGTAAGCGATAATCCCAAGTCCGCTTAACAAACCAAAACCTAAATAACCACCTAATTTTCCAATTTGCGCCGCACGGGCAATATTTCCGGCTCCAATATTCTGCCCCACTAAAGTTGCAATGGCCATAGAAAGTCCTAAAGCCGGAATCAGAATCAGCTGAATTAAATTAGAACCCGCTCCATACGAAGCAACGGTTGTGGTTCCAAAATGCACAATCAAAAAAGTAATTGCCATCATACCAATCGCGCGCATAGATTGCTCGATTGACGACGGAAAACCAATTTTAAAAGCTCTTTTAATATGTTTAAAATCTGGTTTAAAATCTTTCAACTGTAAATGAATTCCGTGTTTCCCTCTGAACAAAATGAAAAAGCCAATTACAATGGCCAAACTCTGAGTCGATAAAGTTGCCAGAGCGGCACCTTTTACACCCATTGCCGGAATAAAATTCCATCCAAAAATAAACAACGGATCAAGTGCAAAATTTAGAATCACCGTTCCCAAAACAATATAAACCGGCAAAGTCACACGACCCACACCACGCATCACCGATTGGAAAATCATAAAACTAAAACTAAATACCAGACCAATAAAAGCGACGCGCATAAAACCTAATGCATCCTTATAAACTTGAGGCGTTACATTTAGTACATGCAAAAAATACGGACTCAGCCAATATCCAATAATAGATAAAACAATCGAGACACTAATAACCATAAGTAAGGTTTGTGCTGCCACATGATTGACCATTTCCTGTTGGCCGGCACCAAAATATTGTGCAATTAAAATTGATCCGGCAATGGCAAGACCCGTTCCTAAAGCAATCGTTAAAAATATAACCGGCGTACTAACAGAGACTGCTGCAACAGCATCTCCTCCCAAACGTCCTACCCAAAAAGCATCTACTAATTGATATGCAGCCTGCAAAAGATTGGCGATCATAATAGGCACCGCCAATTTTAACAATGAAGAAAGTATTGGTCCTTCTAATAATTCTTTTTTATTCATTTTTTATATTTTCAAATTTTTGTTTTTGCCACTCCCGATAGCTATCGGGATACTCAGATTTAAATGATTTTTAGATTTAGTAATCTGTGGCATTATTTTTTTTACTCACTTACTTTAAACGTTGATATGTCAACTTTTAATTGTCAAAAAAATTAAGATTGATCTAGTTTATCGGCATAACTTTTTATAGTTTCCAAAGCTTCGATTCTTTCTTTTGGTGTAAAAACAGAAAGTACCTCGTCTTCAGATTTTTTCATTAAAGACCGAATATTTTTTGCCAATGCAATTCCTTCTTCAGTAAGACTTACTACATTTTTTCGCTTGTCTGTTTTATCTTTTCTAACCACAAGCAAACTCTTTTTTTCTAACGCATTTATACTTCTCAAAATAGAAGATTTGTCACGCATCGTTTTATCTGAAAGTTCTCTTTGAGACAAGTCTTTGTGCTGCAAAATCATGATTAGGGGCAATTGCTCTAACTGCAAAGTAATTCCGGCTTCGCTCATTAAAGCATTGGTACGACGAAAAAGAGCCTTTTTAATTCGGTGTATCTGAAATAAGAAACTGTCTGCAATTTCAGCACTAAAAGCTTTACTAAATGGTTCTGAATTTGTATTTGTATCTGTCATGATGCAAAATTACAAAAAAGAGTGACATGTCAACTAATTTTAACAAAAAACACATACTTACCTGATAACCAGAATATTTATTAATAATAAAAGGAGAAAAAAAAGAAATGAATGATTTTTTTTGTTAACTTTAATTGTCAAAATTATCCACCAAAATTTAAAAATAAATCTCATGAAAAAATTATTTTCTTTTTTGATTATTTCCCTTTTTTGGTTTTCAGCAAATGCACAAAATACTGCTGAAATCTCTACGGAGACTTTACCTACCTTGCAAAATGATCTTGATACACCTCAGAATTATGATCCTGAAGATTTGCCGTGGCACGGAAGACGTTTTAAATTTACAGCTGGTGTTTTTTTTCCTGTAAACAACACCGAAGTGAAAGTAGGAAGTAATAACGGTAATTTTGGAGATATAATTGACTTTGAAAAAGATCTCGGATTTAATAAAAGTAGCGAATCGTTTGCCGGCGCATTTGAATGGCGAATTTCAAGAAGATCAAGACTTGGTTCCGAATATTTTTACTTAAACAGAACCTCAACCAAAACTTTGCAAAGAGATATCGAATTTGGCGATCATACTTATCCTGTAAACGCAACCGTTTCTGCTTTTATGGATAATCACATTGTCAGAATATATTATGGTTACTCTTTTATATCGAAACCAACATACGAAATTGGAGCGCTTATTGGAGCACACGTTTTATTGGGAGATGTTGGTTTGCGTTTAGAAGGTACCACTCAGCAAGTCGAATTTAAAGATAATTTTGATTTTACAGCACCGCTGCCTGATCTTGGTGTTTATGGCGAATTTGTATTAGGAAAAAAAGTGGGACTATTTGCTAATTTCAACTATTTTGCTATCAAAGTTGATAATGTTGATGGTCGAATATTGAGTTATAACTTAAATGTATTATACAACCTTTATAAAAATTTCAGTATTACAGGTGGATATACAGGCTTAAACATGAGAGTAGATGTTGAGAAAGAACGTCTAAATGGCTACTTAAAATGGGGTTATAATGGACCAACAATTACACTTAACTATTCTTTTGGAAACCATGTTAAGTTTTATAAACATTAATTTTTTGTTTCAGGTTTCAGGTTACAATTTTCAAGTTGCTTGACTTTGAACATAAATTTTAACCGCAAAGTTCACAAAGGGTTTACGCAAAGTTCGCAAGGCTAGATCAACTCAAAGCTTTGCGAACTTTGTGTTTTCTAAACATACTGTTAGGTAAAAAAACTTAGCGAACTTTGCGGTTAAATTACCCATGGAGATTGCAACCTGAAACTTTAAACCTGAAACAATAAATAAAACAAGCCCGATAACTTTTACGGCTATCGGGCTCATCAGTCCAAACTTAACTAAAATAAACTTCAACTAATTCCATTATTTCTGTATTGGAGAAAATTTTATAGCTGTTCCTCCGCCAGCTGCTAGTTTAATATCTAAAACTGTTTTACTGTTTACTTTTTGCTTAGAAATGGTTACCGGATACGGATTTGTTTTGTAATTCGCCCCTGCTCCATCAGCATAAATTTCGGCTTCGTATTCTTTTCCTGCATCTAAAAATGACAATTGAACTTTAAGATCTCTGGCATCTTTATTTGTAATAGAGCCTAAATACCAGTTTTTTTCGTCCCAGTCTTTACGGACAATTGTGGTGTATTCTCCAATTTTAGAATCCAAAACTTTGGTAGACGACCAAGTACACGGAACATCTTTTATGAATTGAAATTCTGGTTTTCCAATATAATTTTCAGGTAAATCTGAAGCCATTTGCAACGGACTGAAAATAACAACATACAATGCCAATTGATTCGCTAAAGTAGTTTGTACTCTTGCTCCTGAAGGCGTTTTATAATCAAAATTGAAATTCCCCGGTGTATAATCAAAAGGACCTGAAAGCATTCTGGTAAAAGGTAAAGTCGTTAAATGTTCAGGAGTATTTCCGCCATCAACAGACCATGCATTATATTCTTGGCCGCGACCGCCTTCCTGAGACATAAAATTTGGATACGTACGCTGAATCCCGGTTCCTTTCATTGGTTCGTGATTGTCAATCATAATATGATATTTGGCTGCCGTTTCGATTACTTTTCTATAATGACGTGCTCCGTACTGGCTGTCGTGCCATTCTTTTTTGTCTAAATATTTATTTACATAACCTGTTTTAACCGAATTCACACCCATTTTCTGATACAATTTAAAAGCATCTTCCAATTGGCTTTCGTAGTTTTTTGTGGCACCGGCCGTTTCATGATGTCCAATAAGTCGAACATTTTTAATAGCCGCATATTTGGTAATTTCTTCCAAATTAAAATCGGGATATGCTTTTACAAAGCTAAACGCAGATCCATCAGCGGTCCAGTCGCCATCCCAGCCCTCGTTCCAACCTTCTACCAGAACGCCGTCAAAATTGTTTTTCGCAGCAAAATCAATGTATTCTTTTGTATTCTTAGTTGTAGCTCCGTGTTTTGGTCCTTGTCCCCAGGTGAATTTCTCTAAATGCATTCCCCACCAAATTCCGATGTATTTAGAAGGCGTAATCCAGGAAAGATCTTCAATTTTTGACGGATCGTTCAGATTCAGCATAATAGTCGAAGTAGCAACATCGCCTGGCGTTTTTCCAACCACAATCGTTCTCCAAGGTGTTTGAAAAGGTGTTTCAGCATATACCTTTACGCCATCTGCCCACGGCACCAAATCACTTTTGTATTGTTTGTCACTTGTTTTTAATAGTGTCATTGACGCAAAATCAGTCAAATTGGCTTCATGAATGGCTACAAACAATTTTTCTTTGGTTTCGAAAGTTGCCGGAGTATTAATCGTATCCGTTTTGCTGATTGGCGTTTTGCGATAGGTACTTTCGTAATAACTATTTTCACGATGCACCGGAATCCACCAAACATCATTATCAGACTTAAAAGTGAATTCTGTAACTTCATTTGAAATTTTCACTTTGCCTAAATGAGGCTGTTTTGGGAAAGAATACCTAAAACCTACTCCATCATCAAAAACCTTGAAAATAATATCAAGCAAACGTTCTTCTCCTTTTGACTCTTTCAAATGAACAATCAATTCGTTGTGATGATCACGAACTTTTTTGAATTCTCCCCAAGGCTGTTCCCAGGTTTCATCTGAAGTTTTTTCTTCGGTGGAAACCACTTCAAAACCTTCTGTCATTTTTTGGATTCCCTGAAATTCAAATCCCATTAAAGAAGTTTCAATAACCGATTTTCCATTTGATGTAAAACTGTATTGCGGCTGACCTGAAGCTGTTAATTCAAAAACTAATTCGGTGTTTTTTCCCGGAGAGCTGATTTTGTATGTTTTTTTAGTACTGGCACTGCAGGCGTAAATTAAAATCGACGCAAAAAGAATCAGACAGTATCTATATTTTATGTTTTTCATTATTTAATTGTATTAATTACAACTCTTATTTTATTTCGCTTATTACTTGTTTTGCTTTTGCAGGCTGCATAGAAACAAAATAATTAAAAGCCTGATCTAATTTTTGCTGGGCATCGGTATTGCCTTTCTTTTCTACTCGCAGATTGTACATTTTGCTAATCTCCGGAAAAACAGATTCGGTATTTTTTACACCGGCAAAGGTTTTCACTTTTTCGATGTAAGTATATCCAAATTCTACTGTTGGTTCGAACATTGTTCCTTCACCAAAGTCATTCCATGTGATCAGTTGCAGGTAATTTAAATTGGCATTTTTGGCCAATGCAAGTGTTTCATCCAATGTTGCTCCATTATTATGTTCAATTGTCCAACCGATGGCAGAACCGCCACCTCCTTCGGCATAAAAATCTTTAAAACCTGGATAAGCACTTCCTATTGCAACTGACAGTTTAGGTTTTGTATTGGTGTAAAAATTAGTCAAATAGGTACTGTTTTTATATACCCACGCATATTCACCTGAAGCATTTGTACCCGCTTCAACCGATTGATCCCAAAGGGTCAAAAAAGTAGGTTTTGTAGTCAAGCTACCAAAAACGTTGCTCCATTCAGCTGGTGTTTGCAATACAATTGGTCCGAAGTTAAGCAACAAAGGTTTTCCGTTTATTTTGATATAATTGGCATCATCAAAATAATTTTTCTCCATATAAGCTAAATCGGTTTTAGCTGCGCTCGTAATCGAAATGGCTTTTCCGGCATTGACAACATTTGTTGTTACTCTGTCTTCGTAAACAATCGCATATTCAAGTCCCACTTTGTCTAACATGGCAATTAATTGCTCTGTATTTTCTTTGACCATTCTGTAATCGTTAACATCATAAGTGCCGTACCAATCAATCAAAACACCATCAATTCCTGAATATTTCATCAATAACAAATGATTTTCAATCACATTTTTATCGCCTGAATGATAGGGACCAATTAGCGGATAATAATAGGATGCAATTTCTCTACGATTGTTTGCTCCTATTGTGTTCGGATTTTTGTTTGCCATTGTCCAGTGATATCCCCATTTTTTATCGGCACTACTTTCATTGGTTTCAAACCAAGGCATGTAATGCACATAAATTTTGGTGCTATTTGTTTTTTCAATCGCAACAGGCTGAATTGTTTCCGGTTCTGTGGGTTTATCTGAACCTTTGTCATCACTGCTACATCCAGCGGCGACTAAAATGTTCATGACACCAAAAAACAATAATGTGATAGATCTCTTCATATTAAGTGATTATTTGCTTTTATAATAAAATTGCTTTTAAACATTTTAACACATAGATACATAGCTTTTCAAACTCAGAAAAAAGGCGTTTCACTTGCATTAACAAACATAGCTATGTGTGAGAAACGAGTTTCTTTTTTTATTCTATTTTGCACATAAAAATTCTATGTTTCTATGTGTTAAATATTTTTTACAAATGCAGTTCTATTAAATTAAATATGTTTAAAAAATATGTCAGCCTTCCACGACTAACCAACATGGAAGACTGACATTCAATAACCTAATACCCAGGATTCTGTACCAGGTTTTTATTTGTAGTTAACACACTGCTTGGAATAGGAAAAATTGCTCTGTATTTTTCTGTTGCGCCTTTTTCCCACCATGGCAGGAAGAATGTTCCAAAACGAATATTATCCGTTCTTCTTCTTCCTTCAAAAGTAAATTCCTTTAGCAATTCTTTATCAATAAAATTAAGATCGATAGTTGCTGGCATTTCTTCTCCGGCGCGAGCTGTAATCTGTTGTACAAATGGTTTTGCTAAATCTACAGATCCTAAACGAACGTAACATTCTGCCTGCATCATTAAAATTTCGGCATAACGAATTACAACTAAGTCATGATCGCGTTCCCATTGTTCTCCTGCTTTCATTTCATATTTACCCAAACGAACTCCCTGATTTTCTTTAGCATCAGCAACACTGGTTACTTCTTCTGTATATGTCAAAGGTTCTCCGTTATCCATAATAATTACTGTACCGGTTGCTAAATTGATCTGATCTCCTGCAACCATACATTTCCTTCTTTTGTCTGTATCTGCAAAAGCAGAATAAACGCCTGGCTGAGCACACATTCCGTTGGCGCTCCAAGGATAATCTCCAACTGGCGAAAGCGTTAATTTATGCAAGTAATGACAAGACATCGATGACATATAGTTTCCTACCGTTCCTGCTTTTGAATCGTATGGAATTGCAAAAATGATTTCAGGTGACTTTTGGTTTTCTGTTGCAAAATTGGCAAAGAAATCAGGTGCTAAAGTATATCCTGTTACTTTCTGACACATATTGATACAATCCTGCCAACGAGCCGTTCCTATGAAAGCCTGAGAATTTAGATACAATCTCGCCAAAAGAGAATAGGCAACATTTTTTGTGAATTTAGAATACACCACATTTGCAGTTAAATGCGGAATAGCATCTAATAATTCTTTCTCCACAAAATCATAAACTTGTTTACGAGTAGAATTTGATGGCAATGCAGTATCCTCAAAATTGGTTACAATTGGCACATTTCCGAATAAATCTAAAAGATTATAATAGTAATACGCTCTTAAAGCTTTTAATTCGGCATAAATTGGCGCTTTTGCTGCATCAGTCAAAGACGATTTATCGATTTGATAAATGATCGAATTGATCTTCGCAATTCCTGTGTAATTGTAACGCCAAGCCGAAAGAATCATACGATTGTCTGCTTTCCAGGTATGTTTTTGTGCATCCTGATATTGCCCGCCATCGTACCAGTTTGTTCCTCTGGTCGGAATTGTAGCTTCATCAGAAACCGTTTCATTTAAAAAGAATACATACTCGCACGTTGGATAATTATTGGATATCGCATCTGCAAACCCTCTTAATGATGAATACGCGCCTCCAACTAATGCATCAATTTCTTTGGGAGTATTTCCAAAATTCCCATCTTCTACTCTATCATATAATTGTTCATCCAAATTGGTACATGATATCGTAAAAAGCATGCTAATTAATAGTGCTGCTGTTATTTTGATTTTCATTTGTTCTATTTTTGAGTTAATCGCTTAATTATTAAACGTAAAATTTAATCCAACAGAAATCGTTGTTGGTCGCGGATAATTATTGTATCTGTCGATTCCAGGGGCTACTAACCCGGTCTTATCCATTACTCCTGTCTGATTTATTCCATCCTGTGCATTTAAACCAATTTCAGGGTCAACACCTTTATAACCTGTAATTACAAACAGATTCTCTCCCATAGCATAAACTCTGAATTTTGAAGATTTAGATTTCAAAGGCAAAGTATAGCCAACTGAAAGAGTCTGAAGTCTGAAGAAAGAAGCATCCTCTATCCAATAATCTGAATATTTTGGAGCTGAAGTAATACCGCTGTTTAAAAAATCATCCGGAACATTGTACGCTGGTAATCTGTTAGGATCGTTCAACATCATATTCGTCGCGTTTAACGCTTTTTGACCAAACATTCCGTAACCTGAAATACCTAAATCAAAATTTCCGTAAGTAAAATTCATTCCGATTCCTAAAGTCAAATCTGGCTGAATATTTCCTAAATCACCTTTATCAGCATCTACTAAAGCGCTTTCTGCCACAACAGCTCCAGCTGCATTGTAGTATTGAATTTTACCATTTTCGTCAAGTCCTGCATTTTTGAATCCCCAGAAAGTTCCAACAGGATATCCTTCGGCAATAATTTGAGAATATTGTCCTGACATTCCAGATAATCCGTGTAAAGATCCACTATAAATTACATCCGTTTCATACGTTGTATTAGACAGTTTTTCAATTTTCTGAACGTTGTGTCCTAAAGTTAAATTAGCATTCCATGAAAATTTATCTCCTTTGATAATGTCAGCATTTAGCGTAAGCTCAACTCCTTTATTTGACATTTCACCAACGTTAGCCAACATATTCCCTACCAAATATGGAGGCTGAGGCACTTCATAAGTGTATAATAAATCTTCTGTATTTTTTGAATAATATTCGAATGATCCTGTGATTCTGTCAAATAACGTAAAGTCAACACCAATATTCAATTGTTTTGTAGATTCCCATTTTAAGTCAGGATTTGGGTTTTGTTTTGGAGAATAAGCCAAACTCCAGGTTTGCGTAACCGGATCATAATAACTATCATTTCCAACACCTAAGATTGAAAGCGATTTATATTCGCCAATTCCGTCCTGATTACCTGTAACTCCATAACCAACTCTTAGTTTTAAATTGCCTAACCAGCCTTTTGTACTACTCATAAAATCTTCGTTAGAAATTCTCCATGCTGCAGAAGCTGATGGAAAAGTTCCCCATTTATTGTTTTCTCCAAAACGGCTTGAACCATCTCTTCTTACTGTTGCAGTAAACAAATATTTACTATCAAAACTATAATTGGCACGAGCATAAAAAGACACCAAATTTGATTTTCCTTTATAAGAATAAACATCGCCCAAACGATAATTATATCCGGCTCCTAAATTGTTATAACTAAAAGCATCGGTTACAAAACCACTTCTTTGAGCGCCAAAACCTTCATAAATATTTTCTAAATAAGAATATCCACCTAAAGCACTAACAGTATGTTTTCCAAAAGTTTTATTGTAATTTACATAAAGTTCGCCTTGCGCATTTGTATATTCATCATATGTTTTTTGAGCATAACCCCCTTCTGTTCTTCCCTCCATAACCGCGTAACTTGGTTTGTAAGTATTTCCCTGAACAGCATTATGTTCTAATGAAATATTAGCAACAGCAGTAAAATCATTTAAAAACTTAACTTCAGTTTTAAAATAACCTAAAAGTCTGTGTCTTTCATTATCTGTTGTTCTGTTGGTTAAAATTTCAACAGGGTTTTCATAAATTGTTCCTCCAACCGATGTAAATTCGCCGTTAGCATCGTATACCGGAATTGTTGGATTTAAGTTATAAGAACGCTCAAAAATTCTGTAATCTAACGGATGCCATTTGTCGATATTGGCAAATAAACCCATATCAAATTTTACATCTTTATTATCTCCAAGATATTGATATCCACTAACGTTTCCGCTCAATCTTTCCAAACCCGTCGATTTGATAACGCCTTCATTATTCAAGTAAGAAAGTGAAGCTCTGAAACCGCTATCTGCTTTACCAGAATTGATACTTAAAGTATGCGATTGCGAAATAGCCGTTTGCTCGATTGCTTTTTGCCAATCTGTATTTCCACCATAATCGATAGCATCTTTATTTCCACTTGAACGAACATATCCTCTCCATTGATTTGCTGATAAAAGATCTAAATTATCATTTACATAACCAATGCTTGATAATCCGCTGTACGTAACCGAAACACCTTTTGTACCCGATTTTGTTGTAATAATAATAACTCCATTTGCTCCTCTCGAACCATATATGGCTGTCGCCGAAGCATCTTTCAAAACGTCTACTGATTTAATATCAGAAGGCTGAACAACATTGATATCAACACCCGCAATTCCATCAACCACAATAAGCGGGCTGTTACTTGCTGTTAACGAAGTACCTCCACGCAAACGTAAAGTAGAACCCGCTGCAGGATCTCCTGAAGGGCGAATAACATTTAATCCGGCCACTTTTCCTTGTAAAACCTGTTCTGTCGAAGAGATTGTTCCTTTTACTAAATCGTCTGCTTTAACTGTTGAAATAGCTCCGGTTAAATCTGATTTTCTTTGAGTTCCGTAACCAACAGCAACAACCTGAACTTCTGCCAACTGATAACCATCGTTTTGTAAACGGACATCAATATTGGCTTTGGTTGCCGATGTAATCTGTACTTTTTGAGTTGTTGATCCTATAAACGAAACTTCAATCGAACCTCCTACGGCTACAGACAAAGTAAATTTTCCGTCAAAATCTGTTGTAGTGGCATTTTTAGTACCAACCTCAATTACCGATGCACCCGGTAATACAGTTCCTGTATTGTCATAAACGGTACCTGATACCTGCTTTTTTTCCTGAGCAAACATTCCTGCCGAAAGAAAAAGCATGAAAATCATGAATACCACAGTTTTAGTAGTCCACATATGATGCAGGACTATTTTTTTATTTTTACTATTCATTAGAATTGATGTTTTAATTTGATAGTGAATTATTTGTCTAAAGTTTTAAGAGGAATTGTGGTATCCGAAATTGTTTTGTCTTTATTATCTTTTACCAAAACATGAATTTCAGTTAAGCCAGGAATTCCGTTAAGTTCAGAAACCAAATTGACAAAACCTTTTATCTCGGCCGTTCCTCCGGCAAATTCACCTGAAATTACTTTACTACCCGCGTTAATCTTGTAAATTAATTTGTTTACGCCGGGTTCATTATTTTTACGAGACATTCCAAGAAAATCTTTTTGACTGATTTGTAAAGGAAAGAACCCGAATACTGGTGGCGGTGGCGGAATATATTCTCCAGCGTACAAAACCTGATCCGGAATAGTTCCAGCCCAATCATCTTTTACCATCAAAAAAACTAAATTTTCCATTACATAACCGTCGGGAGCATTATAATAGTCTTTAGGAACCAAATCCATTTTATAAAAACCATTTCCTAAATCTTTCAATTTTGTTTTTTCAACGATATCCGGAAGCCATGACTGGTATTCTTGTTTAATATCCCAGTTGTTCAAACCACTGTGTATGTGTACACTTGTTGCCCCTGCAAATCCCGGAGCTAAGTTGGCATTAAACAAAATACTAACTCCTTTGTCGATTGTTGGTTTTGTCGGATAGGCTCTGATTAACTCATTAGCGGTATAAAATGAAGAGAAATCTGTATACGGCACATTAGCTACTCCACTTTGCTTCGATCCGGTTTTGTTTTTTAAACGAAACCAAAATCCTGCACTTGCTGCAATTTCAGCTGGAGTTTTAGAAAAATAAACTGTTGGAGTTAAAGTAAAACTCCAGATTTTATCTTTTACATGCGTAAGTTTCGCAAAATCTGAGGAGTTTTCCCAATGCCCGGCATCCGGTTCTGATGGTGACCAAATCCAGATATAAAGATCTTCATTTTCAGCAAATGTGGTTTCTGAAAGATCAAAATACCAGGTTACTTTTTCATCATATTTGTATACTACCGGAAATGATGTTATACTGCCTACAGCTCCGGCTTCTTCCTGAGCCTGCATAAAATTAGGAGCCATCAAAAGGGCAAGTAAAATTGTATATATAAACTTTTTCATATGTATTTAATATTTGATTTTTATCGGAATATGGTATCGCCATTCTTTGTTCCAATTTGTATTTGGAATCATGGCGATTTCATATTACTTTTTAATTAATAGCATTTAATTTGAATACATAAGACACAAAAGGAGTTCCGTTAGAAGAATGCACCAACTGAAATTCCATTTCGTCATTACTTCCCGGAACTGATGTTAACCGAAGTTCATCTGTTTTTTGTGTTTTTTGAGCATCGCTGTACAGATAAATCCTTACTGCACTGGCATTAGTCTGTTGAAAATCGGAGCTTAATTTCCAATATCCCTTTGGAGCAAATAAAGGAGGAACATTGCCCGTAACTTCGTAACTTGTTGGATTGTTCTTTTCGTCTACGCTAAAATTGATTTTAAAATCTTCGTAGTTGAAATAGGTACTCAAGTTTTCTTCACTTGGTTCGATCTTATTTGCTTTCGCAGATTCATCTACCATTTTCAAATTTGTTAATCCCCAATCTCCATTTACTTTCTCATAAATGGTAATCGGATCAACATAGCTTCCGTCATCAATATTGTCACAGCCAATGGCAAATAGACACATAATAACAGCTAACCAATAAATACTTTTACATCTCATAAATTTGTGGTTTGTTTGTTAGTTTTTTTATCCCTTAAAAGGACAGAGCGAAGCTAGATGTTAAAAAAACCTAAAAAAAAATATCTGATAAAAATCAAGATGGAATTCAAATAAATTTTAACTTAAACAATTAAAAATCAATATTTTACAATATTTTTGTGTTTACAAAAATCAAGACGTTGTTTAGATGAAAAATAGCATATAAATAATAGCATTTATGACAATATGTAAATTAAAGTCGATATTTTTTTCACTATACATATATATTATTGCTTTTTATTGTATAATTGCAAATTATTAGACTACTTTTAACATTTAGATCTTATTTTTGTTTGATGATCCAATTTTTATAGCTTTGTTATTAAGAGAATTACTAAGTTCCAAAAGCTATTAAATCATCACTCTGAAGATTTTGTCCTGAATTAAAAAACGAATTAACTCAAACAAACCAAAAAGAATTTTACCCTTAACCAAACCAAAACCATGCAAAGAATATACATTCTGTTTTTTTTTATTGCAGGTTTGACTCTAACTGCGAAAGAGACAAATCCTGTTCTGGAAGAATTAGATAAAACACTTCTTAAAAAAGATGTTTACTTAAAAAAGAAATATCATAAAATTGAAGCTTTAAAAAAAGACGTATCAAAATTTACTGTAAGTCAAAACAATGAACAACTTTATAATACTTATATGTCGTTGTTTGATGAATACAAATCCTTCAAATACGACTCCGCTTATTATTATTTAGAAGAAGCAAAAGTTAAGGCCATTGTTTTAAAAGATCCTAAATATTTAGCTAAAAGCCGAATTAAAGAAGGTTTCGTGTTACTCTCTTCCGGACTTTTTAAAGAAGCGATCGATACTTTAAATGTTATTGATGCCCAAAAACTTGATCAAAAAAATAAATTCGAATATTATTCCATAAAAGCCCGTGCATATTATGATTTAGCCGATTATAATAAAGATCAGCGTTTTAATATTCATTATGTACAGCAAGGGAATCATTTCCTGAAAAAAGCTTTAGAGTTGATTGGAACCAACACCAATGAATATTGGGCCGCCGAAAGTCTAAAAAGATTAAAACAGCAAGATTGGCGCGGTGCCGAATTTGCGTTTAGTTACTGGATCAACAATTATAAATTGCCTCCGGATTATTACGGAATAGCAACGTCGAGCCTTGGTTATATTTATTCGGAAAGAGGTTATACTAAAAAAGCCATTTATTATCTGGCACTTGCCGCTATTGCCGATGTTAAAAATGCGACTAAAGAAACCGTTGCCCTTCGAAATTTAGCCAATGAACTATTTAAAATGGGTTATTTGGATAAAGCCAACGAATACATCAATATTGCGATGGATGACGCTACTTTTTATAATGCCAGACATCGAAAAATTGAGATTTCGTCCATCTTGCCTATTATCGAAAAAGCGCAATTAAATAACGTAAAAGACAAAAATGATAAACTCGAAAGAATCATTATTCTATTGACAATTCTTACCGTGATTATTGTTTTGTTTCTGATTATCATCTTCAAACAATTAAAAGAAAGAAACAAAGCCCGAAAAATAATGGCTTCTTCGTATGCGCAACTTCAGGAAATGAATATTAGTTTGAGTGAAGCCAATGCAATCAAAGAAGAATATATTACCTATTTTATTAAAGCAACCTCAGCGTTCATTAATAAAATTGATCATATTCAGAAAAGTACGCTTCATAAAATTATTACTAAAAAAACGGATGAAGTTATTGCGAGTTTGAAACGCTATAATGTGAAGGAAGAACGTGAAAATCTTTTCCATCAATTTGATGAAATCTTCCTGAAATTGTTCCCCACTTTTGTGACTGATTTTAATCATTTATTTCCGAATGATCATAAATGCATCGTTAAAAAAGGAGAACTTCTAAATACAGAATTAAGGATTTTTGCTTTGTACCGATTAGGAATTCAGGACAGCAATCAAATGGCAGAATTCCTGGAACTTTCTGTAGCTACCATTTATACGTACAAAACAAGAATTAAAAGTAAATCTGATTTTAAAGATACTTTTGAGGAGAAGATTATGGCGATTAAGACGATATGATTTTTTACCCACGGATGAAGTCAGATTAAACGGATTGACACAGATTTTCTTTTAATCTGTGGCAAAAAAATAGCCACGAATTCACGAATGATTGCGCACAGATTGGCAAAAAATTCGTGAATTCGTGGCTATTTTTTCTTATTTATTCTGATACTTCTAATTGCAAAACCACATTTTGATATCTTCGGCTCAACGAAAACAACTGCTCGGCAAAAATCATAATTGCTAACGGAATAAAAAATAATGAAGTTAAATCTTCCTCATACAAAAAGTATGTTGTTATGATAAAAATCCTTCCGTATTCCAGATAATAAATCCATTTTCGCTGTTCTAATAAAGCCCCGCAATTGATTAGCGTAATAAGTATAAAACACAAAACAAAAACTTTATCAAAAGCATCTAAATACTCGAAGTAATACGTAAAAACGGTTAAAAACAAAGTACAAACTCCCAATTGAATATAAAGATAGTTTCTGAATCGCAACCGCTGATGTGGATTCTCTTTATCTTGCAGAAAACGCTTTTCTAATATTGGCCGAATATCCTGATCCATATGCGCTGGACTTCCAAAAACGGCTTTCCATCTGGCTTTAAAACCTTTTGAACGTTTCCATAGTTCATAAATTTCAAAATAATAATGAAAATGCTGCCACAAGAAACTGTAGCTTTTTAAGGGATGTGTTAATCCATATTTTGGTTTTTCCTGCTCTTCCTGAAAAGTTCCAAAAAGACGATCCCAAAAAGTAAACATATCTCCGTAATTTTTATCCAGATATTTTTCATCAGAAGCATGATGAATACCATGAACAGAAGGCGTTACAAAAACATATTCCAGCCATTTTATTCTGCCAATAAGTTGCGTGTGCGTAAAAAAGGAATACGCACCGTGAACAATCAACATGGTAATTACCATTGTTGGATGAAAACCTACAAAAGGCAACACACACCAAAATCCAGTTCTAATCACAGCCTGAAAAGTGGTAATTCTGGCCGCAGCCGTAAAATTAAATTCTTCACTATGATGATGCACAATATGCGCTGCCCAGAAAAAATTGACTTCGTGACCTAATCTGTGATACCAATACCAAACAAAATCGGTAGCCAGAATTAGTGCAAACCAAACGAAAATAGTAGCCGGAATATCAAAAAGCCTGTAATTATCATAAATCAAATAATAAAGTTGATAAAAACTTGCTGCAATAAAAAGATTAATTAATCTCTCGGCTATACCAATGCTAATGTTTGAAACTGAGCTTTCATAATTGAAAATCTCAGGTCTTTTTTTTCGTTGTGCCAGCTTATATTCCAGAAATAAAAAAAGAAAAAAAGCAGGCATTGCAAAGGCAAGAAAATTAATATGTTTCATTTTTAAAAATTACTTTTTAATAGATGAGAAAGCCATTTATAAACCAAAAGAGAAAGATATTTTTACTAATTAATTTCGTTTACTAACCAAAAACGATTTCAATAAATAAAAAATCTTTCTCTCAAACCAATATTTAATTCTGTTTGAATTTCGGCGCATCTAATGCTACCTCTTTTACAGCTTGTGTATCAGCCACCTTTTTCAAAGCAATAATATAGGCTGCAATTCTAGGCGTCACATTATGTTTTAAGGCGATTCTGAAAACAGTTTCAAAACCTTTTTCCAAAATATCTTCCAAACGCGTATTTATCTGATGAATTCTCCAGGATTCTAAAAGTGAATTCTGAAGCCATTCAAAATAAGAAACCGTTACACCACCTGCATTCGCTAAAATATCAGGAACAACCAAAACATTATTATCATGTAATATTTTATCTGCATCAGAAGAAACAGGGCCATTAGCACCTTCAACAATGATTTTAGCTTTAATAGCAGCGGCATTTTTCTGTGTAATAACATCTTCCTTGGCTGCCGGAATTAATACATCAACATCTAAAAGCAATAAATCCTCGTGTTTAATGGCAACGGAATTTGGATAACCTTTAATATTCTTATTGTTCAGATTATAATACAAAATTAACTCTGGAATATTAAGCCCTTCCGGATTGTAAAAAGCTTCTGAAACATCACTAACCGCCACAATTTTCAATCCTTTTTCATATAAAAACAAAGCCGAATGCAATCCGACATTCCCAAATCCCTGAATAGCAACTGTAGATCTTGCTGGTCGCAATTTTAATTTTTGAAGTGCTAATAATGTAATAATACTTACACCTCTTCCTGTTGCTTCTACTCTTCCTAAAGAACCTCCGGAATGCAGATGTTTTCCAGTTACTACGGCATGAATTGGTTTACCGTGAACTATTGAAAATTCATCCATTAACCAGCCCATTTCGTCAGGTCCAGTTCCCATGTCTGGTGCTGGCACATCTTTGTCAGGTCCAAAGATATCTGATAAAGTTTTTGTATATGCTCTTGTAATTTTCTCTAATTCTGCTTTAGAATGTTTTCTCGGATCACAAATAATGCCGCCTTTTGCTCCTCCAAAAGGAATTCCGGTTACGGCAGATTTCCAGGTCATCCAGGCTGCAAGCGCTTTGACCTCATCAAGGTTTACGGCTGTATCATAACGAATTCCACCTTTTGATGGACCTAAAGCTGTATTGTGAATTACACGATATCCTTCAAAATTTTGAACGGTTCCGTTATCTAACACAATCGAAAAATTAACCACGATTTGTTTTTCCGGACGTTGCAGTTTTTGCCTGATTGATTCATCTAAATTAAGAATATCGGCTGCGATATTAAAACGATCAATCATAGATTGAAAGGGGTTCTGTTTAATTATTTCTGCGCTCATATTTTTATATCTTTTAAATTTGAATATTTGATTTGTATTTTTCTTTATCATTTAAAACGTTTTTACTTATGATAAGGAAAACGTTTATTTTTATCCTGACATCGCATTCGACAACATGGAATTTTTATCAGACAACACTGCATCATAATATTCGTATTTCTATTTGATCTCATATCCTATTTTTTAATAGTTCTAAAAAAAGCCTTTCATGGTGCATGAAAGGCTAAAAAAAAAAATAACTAACAAGTGATTTTCTATTAACGCCATTTCATTGCATAGGTTACCATGCAACACAACGTGGTGGTGCACATGACCTGAATGATATTTTGACTAGAGTATTTCATTGTTGGGACAAATTTATAAATATTTCTTAAATTCTATAGAATTAGTAGAGTTTATTTTTAAATAATTTAAAACTTAACTTTAAAAGAGCTGTAAATTAACGAATTAGACTACATAATTTTTTTACTTAAATTGAGATATTACGATAAAAACAATCGCAATTAAGGCTAAAAAGATGCCTATGAAGTTAATTTTGGATAATTTTTCCTTGAAAAAAAGCAGTCCAACAAGGCTTCCTAAAATAATAACGCCCATATTCATTCCAGCAAAAACAGTTGACGGATTTTCTGAAAATGCTTTATGCGCTTTTAAGTAAAACAAAATATTTCCGAAATTAAACAGTCCAACTAAACCTCCAAAAAGAATATTTTTAGTCTCTAATTTTACCTTTTTCAAAACGGTTTCATAAACAACTACCAATAAAGAAATTGCCAAAGAAATATCAAAAACTACAAATAAAGACGTTGTATAAGGCAAAGTGGTGTAAAGTGCAATTTGCTTAAAAAGAATATCAATCACACCAAAACCTAGTAAAACAACCGTTGGATAAATCCACTTGTTTTCTGTGTTTTCGGATTGTTTTCTTAAAATGAATAAAAGAGCCAAAAAGCCAATCACAAGTCCGATTACCTTATAGGAATTAAATTCTTCTTTGAAAATAAACCAGGCAGCCAGTATCGGAATAAAAAGCGATAATCTCTGAGCGGCATCTGTTTTTACGATTCCCATGTGTTTGATGGAAGCTACTAAAAAAAGGAAAACTATGGGTAATAAAACACCAATAACAAGATAGATATTCCAAGGTGCATTTGCATCGACAATAGTAAGATCAGGCCTAAAAGTAAAATAACAAAGTATTAGCGCAAATACGTAATTGAAAGCTATAATCTGAATGGGATTAGCATTATATTTTCGGGTGATTTTGAATATAACACCAACTATTACACTGCACAGAATACTTAAAATAAGGAATAACATAGGTTCAAATTTTGAATGCAAAAATAAGGTTTATCTCGCATACAATTTTCAAATTAATCACTTTTCAGCCAACCTGTAATACTCATTCGGGTATTTTGTGTAACCAAAACTTCATGTACTAATTCATTACTTTTAAAGAAAATGGTTTTGCCCTGAGTAGGCGAAATTTTTTGATTGTTATTTTCCTGATGAATCATTAATTCACCGCCATCGCTTTCTATCCAATTGCTATTAAGATAGCTGATCATAGAATACTTTCTACTTGGATTGTTTTTGAATTGATCTAAATGCTTCAGATAGAAATCACCCTTTTCATATAACGAATAATGAAATTCATAACCGGTAATTCCGGCGTAACAACTTTCATTTAAATAAATAATGAAGGCGTCAATTTGAGCAAAAAATTCATTTTCGAAAACATTATTATGCTTTTTATCCAGCCAATAAATTGAATCGCTTCTGATTGCGCCATCATAAGAGAGTTTCTCTGAATTGCCAATTCCGGCTTCTGACAACAAACTCCTTTGATTTAAATCGAGTAGATTTTGTTTGAGATTATCTGCTAATTCCTTGCTTAAAAAATGCTCCGAAATACCAACTTTATTTTCAATATAACTTGCAATCAAATCTTCAAAACCTTCTTCCATTTTTATTTTGGGAAAGACTGCAAATGCAGCCAACGGAGCAAGGTAGACTAATTAAAACTGGTAATAGCTTTATTTTCAATAAATAAAAAATCCGACAACTTTTTAAAAGCTGTCGGGTTTATTTCTACGCAAAGTTATAATTCATAATTAACAATTCACAATTTATAATTTACTAATATAACTTCCGTACATATCCTTAAATTGATGTCCTTGTGCAAAACGATCTTTGCTTAATTTTTTATATTCGACCAAAGCCCATAAAATAAATTCTTTCATGAAATAGTGGTCTTTTTTATCTAATTGAGGTTGATATTTCTTCAATAAAATATCTAAAGGTGAAACTGCATCCAAAATGCTTTGGTATTCTGCATCTGAGGCATCATCTAATAATTCGAAACCACTTTCAGCAAAAAACCATTCAATCAAATCAGAATACGGGGTTTTCTCTCCCGGTTTTTCTAATTTTTCAATTTTTGGAAAGAAATCAGGAAACAAAGTTCGAATAGCCGAACCAATTAAATTCTGAGCTACTGCAGCCGCTCCCTCCTGCTCTCCTTCGTAAACCAATTCGACTTTTCCGGTAATCGCAGGAATGATTCCTATGAAATCTGACAGACGTAAAATCGTATGATCTACTCCGGCTTTTAAGGCACGACGCTCAGCTGTACTTATTAAATTTTCAAAAGCCGTGATACTCATTCTTGCACTTACACCACTTTTATTATCGATGTATTCACTATCTCGAGCCTCAAAACTAATTTGTTCTAAAATATCTTTAGCCAGGCTTGGTACATATACGATTTCGTTTTGTGTTTCATCTAATTTGGCTTCTTGTTCTGTAATTGTTCTGGCAATAGCAACACTTTCAGGATAATGTGTCAGGATTTGAGAACCAATTCTATCTTTAAGAGGTGTTACGATACTTCCTCTATTGGTATAATCTTCCGGATTTGCTGTAAATACAAACTGCATATCCAATGGCATTCTCAATTTAAAACCTCTAATCTGGATATCGCCTTCCTGCAAAATATTGAATAAAGCAACCTGAATTCTGGCTTGTAAATCGGGCAATTCGTTGATAACAAAAATAGAACGATTCGCTCTCGGAATCATTCCGAAATGGATTACACGATCATCCGCATATGATAATTTCAAATTTGCTGCTTTTATCGGATCCACATCTCCAATTAAATCGGCTACGGTTACATCTGGTGTTGCCAATTTTTCGAAGAAACGTTCGCTTCTGTGCAACCATGAAATTGGAGTTTCATCTCCTTTTTCGGCAATTAAATCTTTTGCAAAACGTGAAATTGGATTTAACGGATCATCATTAATTTCAGAACCTGAAACAAACGGAATATATTCGTCTAATAATTCGATCATTTTGCGGGCCAAACGGGTTTTAGCCTGACCACGAAGTCCCAATAAATTGATATTATGTCGGGATAAAATAGCACGTTCCAACTCTGGAATTACCGTGTTTTCGAAACCATGAACACCTTCAAAAACCGGTGTTCCTGATTTGATTTTCTCACGAAGATTATTTCGTAATTCATCTTTAATACTGATGCTCTTATATCCTGAAGCCTTTAATTGGCCTAATGTAATTATGTTGTTTATTTCCATTTTTGAAATATCAGTTTGTTGTTTATTTTATTTTTATGTAAAAAACACACCTTTGTGTCATTACTGTGTGGAGACGCACTGCTGTGCGCCTCTACGATATGCATTGTATATAGAATCCTTTGTTTCTCTGAACCTTTGGAACTTTGAACCTAATTACCTAACCCTTTTCTTCCTGTTCGTTTCATAATCTTCAAAAATCATTTCACCCAAACCTTTTAATCCGGTATAAAATGCTTTTCCCTGATTTGCTTCTGTAAAATGATTCACAAAACGCTGTAAATAAGGATCGTTCGCAATCATAAAAGTTGTAATCGGAATATGAAGTTTTCTGGCTTGTTGTGCTTGTGTGTAACATTTATCGACTATATACTCGTCAAGTCCATTACTGTTCATATAATAGGAACCATCCCGCTCGCGAACACAGCTTGGTTTTCCGTCGGTAATCATAAAAATTTGTTTGTTGGTATTTCGTTTTCTTCGCAAAATATCCATTGCCAATTGAAGTCCTGCAACCGTATTGGTATGATAAGGCCCAACTTGCAAATAGGGCAAATCCTTTATAGGAATTGTCCAGGCATCATTTCCAAAAACCAAAATATCCAATGTATCTTTAGGATAACGCGTTGTGATTAATTCGGCCAACGCCATTGCCACTTTTTTGGCAGGCGTAATTCGGTCCTCTCCATACAAAATCATACTGTGGCTAATATCAATCATCAAAACCGTACTCATTTGGGCTTTGTATTGTGTTTCTTCGACAACCAAATCATTTTCGGTCAGCATGAAACTTTCTACACCATTGTTGATTTGTGCATTACGTAAACTTTCGGTTAACGCAATACGTTCTAAACCGTCTCCAAAATTAAACTCACGAAATTCGCCTGTATGTTCATCGCCATTTCCGGCGTGTTTGGTTTTATGATTTCCGTTTCCGGAACGTTTTAGATTTCCAAAAATTTGATCTAAGGCTTGTTGTCTGATTGCCCTTTCTGTTTTAGCCGTAATTCCAAAGCCAGACGTACCATCAGGTTTTGCTTCGTCTTTTATGTAACCTTTCTTTTTTAAATCTTCGATAAAATCATCGATAGTGTAGTTCTCATCCGTCAGTTTATATTCTTTATCTAACTCCCGAAGCCAGTCTATAGCTTCATCAAAATCGCCCGAAGTATGGGTGATAAGCTCTTTGAAAATGCCAAAAAGTTTTTCAAACGGAGACTGAAATGGGGCTTCGTACGACTTAAAATAAAAACCTTTTTTAAATTCGTTTTTCATAATTCTAAAATTACACTATTTTAGAATTACGAAAAAAGAAACGTTTATTAATTTTTAGTTAAAATATTGAAGCAAAAGTAGTTGAAACCGAGGCAAATTCTGTCAATTATTCAAACTTTCCGTCAACATAATACCATGCATTATTCTCTAATTTAAAAGTCGAAAATTCGTAATGCGTTTGAGGTTTTCTATTTGAATCTAAAAAATAAGCTTTAAACTCAACTGTATTCTCAGTAAAACTTAGAATTTCTAATTTTTGCCATTTATTTGATGTTGCCCATTTTAAGATTTCTGCTTTTGAATAATATTGTCTTTCTGAAAAATGGGTTGTTTCCAGAAGATAGTCCGCATTATGAGTGGCATAAGCAGAATAACGAGATCGCATTAAAGCTAATGCAGTTGGGGCTTTTTGATTATTTTCAAGATACAATCCATAACAATCATTAAATAATAAACCAGTATTGCAAAAACACTTTTTATTCTCCATCAACCTGCTCTTCTCCATTTAGCTTAACATGCAACTGATTCAGTAAAACCTGATACCTGCTAATTTCTCTTAATTCTTCATCTTCTTCAGCATGATCCAGCATTTCATCTAAAACATCACTTACATCAAGCAATTTATTATTTGCTTCTCTGTCATTTTTTGCAGCAATTAAATCAATGATTTCCTGCACACTTACTTTTAAATCGTCGAATTTTGTGTTCATAATATTGTTTTGTTATTTTTTGTTTCAGGTTTCAGGTTTCAGGTTGCGTTACGCAACTTGAAACCTGAAACTAAAAAAACTTGAAACTTTCTACTCTTCAGCTTTGTTTTCGTTGAACTTTTTAATGATTTCTTTTAGCTTTTCTTTACGTGCAATTTCAGCCTGTTTTACTTTGTTTTGGGCTTTGTGCAATTTGTCATTATGCTTTTTAATATTTCTTTCGTTGTTGCGTCCCATTATATTGCTCTTTTAATTTCTTCTAAAGTTTTTTCGGTATAAATCAATTCTTTTATAATCCTTTCTCTCAAAACATCAATATCTTCATCAAAATGTTTTGCCCAGGAAGTTAGCTGCTGCAGATTTCTGATTTGTTTGATACGTTTTGTAGTTTCAAAACTCGTTCGCAGAATCGCTTTTTTATCATATTCCGGATTATTCTTATGCTGATAGAGTACCGTATTTCTATCAAAATCAGCTTCAATATAATATAGTTTTTCTTCGGCATTATCTGGATGAAATTCGCTCCAGGCCGCAAAACCAATTTTAGTTTTTGAAAGAGTTTCCGGTTCCATTGCAATCAAACGCCATTTACTGTTGGCTAATCTTCCCCAATGATTCGAAACTCTGTACATTCCTTTTTCACTATAATAATAGGTACTTCCGGCCTTACTTTCGAATTGTTTTTTTAAGCCTTCAATTGCATCTGGAAGCACTTCATGAAAAACACAAAAGGTGTTTTTGAAGGAATTTGGATGTGGCTTGAAGTTTTTTTGCATATGCAAATATACTCAGATTGTCGCGAACTCCCTAAAACAAACATTAAATGCTTAACTTTGCTGCATCAATTTTAAATTTAAAAGTCATGTCTAAAGATTCACAAGAAAAAATGCCTCAAAAAGGAGTTTACACCGGTATCATCGAAAAAGATGAAAACAACAATTATTTTTGTGGTGAATATCTTTTAGATTATAAAATCGCGCATTCAAATTTTAATCTTGGAGATTGGGTTACCATTAAGTCTGTAATCGAAAATCCAAGTGATATCAGTTACGATAAATATCCAAAAAAATCTAAAAACTTTGATAAGGCAAATCATAAGCCTGAGAATAAATAAAAATTGTTTCAGGTTTTCTTTGTTTCATGTTTCAAGTTTGAAATAAGAAAAAACTTTACCGCAAAGTTCGCAGAGCTAATATCCAGCTTTGCGAACTTTGTGTTTATTTAGATACCGATTAGTTAAAAAACTTTGCTCACTTTGCGGTTAAATCAACGTACATTCTTTATTTTTTCGAATATTTTTTACCTTAAAACTAAAAAGTTAAAAAAAAGTGTACCTTTGCAAAAAATTTGTCGTTTTGAAGTAAAAAACACTCATTTCAAACTAATAGACAATAAGTTACCTTTTATTTATGAAAAAAATAGTTGAATACCGCAAGTTACTAAACGTAGACAAAACTGCTGAGTTAAAAGATTTAAAAACCATTTACCGTAATGCGATGAAAGAATCTCATCCTGATAAATTTCAAGGTGATGATGCTGGTTTGAAAGCGGCAGAAGAAAAAAGTAAAGCGATTATTGAAGCTTATCACTTTTTGGTAAGTATTAATCCTGAAACGATTAAAGCAAATTTACCAGAATATACAGAAACGATTTCAACTTGTTCAATTACAGATTATAAATTTGTTGAAGGTCGTTTAATTATCGATTTCTCTAACGGAAGTGTTTACGAATACATTAGTGTTCCTAAAGCAACTTATGTAAAAATGGTTAATGCTGATTCTCCAGGAAGATTCGCAAAAAGACATATTTTGAACTCTTTCACATGGAGAAAGAAAACAAATCAAGAATAGTTTTACACTAAAAATATACCTAAAAGCACTCTCAAAACAGAGTGCTTTTTTTATGCTTAAAAATCAAAAAAATGCTTAGTTTGAGTTTAAATAAGTATATAATTAAGAGTTTAAATCAAATAATCCCAGCAAACACCCTGAAAACATGGCAGTTGAAACTAAAAAAACTATAACAAAATTTTAGGTTACAAAATTCTTTATGTTTTATATTTTTAGATACTTTTGTTGCACAAATCAATTAACTAATTAATTTTATAATGAAAAAAATACTTTTTTTACTTACCGCTTCGGTTGCGATAATGTCATGCAGCAAAGTTAAAGACGGAGAATACCTTATTACAGGAACAGCAAAAGGAATCGCAAACGGGAAAACTATCATTCTTCAAGGTCAGGATCCAACAACAAAAATGACAGTTGCTCTTGATACAGTAAAAGTTGAAAACGAAAAATTTGAAATAAAAGGAAAAGTAGCTGAACCAGCTTTCCACGCTTTAATTCTTCAGGATGCAAATCAACCAGTACAATTTATTCTTGAAACAGGAGAAATCAATATTGCAATTGATAAAGACAGCATTCATAAATCTAAAGTAACTGGAACTTACAATAACGAAGAGTTTGTAAAATTTCAAGATGAATTAAATAAAACTCAAAAGAGATTGATTGATTTTCAGAAAAACAACACTCAGAAAATGCAACAAGCTCAACAAGCTCAAGATACAGCAACAATCAATGGCTTGATGAAACAATACATGGCAATTCAAACAGAAGTTCAGACAGATTCTAAAAAGAAATATCTTACTTATGCTGAAAGTCACCCGAAATCATTTATTTCTGTTTTGATCATTCAAGGTATGTTAAATGATCCAAGTACAGATATTAAAAAAGCTGAAGCTTTATACAACTCTTTAGATGAGTCTGTAAAAAATACTACTCCAGGAAAAGAAGCTAAAACAAAAATTGGTCAAGTAAAATTACCTGCAGTTGGTGCAACAGCTCCTCCTGTTGGTAGCGCTAAATGAAGATCAGACTTTTCTGCTCCAAATCCTGAAGGCAAAGTAGTTTCCCTTAAAGAAAGTTTAGGAAAAGTAACTATAGTTGATTTCTGGGCTTCATGGTGTGGACCATGCAGAAAAGAAAATCCGAATGTTGTAGCTCTTTACAAAGAATTACATGCTAAAGGATTAAATATAATTGGAGTTTCTTTAGATAAAGAAGCTAGCAAGTGGAAAGAAGCTATCGCAAAAGATGGCTTAACCTGGACACACGTTTCGAACTTAAAATTTTGGGACGAACCAATTGCGGCTCAATATCACGTTGAATCAATTCCGGCAACTTTTATCCTTGATTCATCAGGAAAAGTAGTTGCTCAAGACTTAAGAGGTCCAGAATTAAAAGCAAAAATCGTAGAATTATTAGCAAAATAATCCTACTTTTTGAATAAAACAAAAAAATCTCCCTTGTGGAGATTTTTTTATTTTATTCAATCCCAGTGAATTAAAAAATAACTTTAAAATAACTTAAAATTAAGTTCGATTTTTGTTTGTAAACATGAAAAACGTTCCTATATTTGCAACCGCTTAGCACAACAAAGCGCATCAATACAAGCTTCGGGGAGATACTCAAGCGGCCAACGAGGGCAGACTGTAAATCTGCTGTGTGAACTTCGCAGGTTCGAATCCTGCTCTCCCCACAAAAAGGGTAAAAGAAGTAAAAAGGTCACTTTTTCAATCTTTTCAAAAACCCGCAAAAAAAACGTGGTAAAACCTGCAAATCCTAGGATTCGCAGGTTTTTTTCTTTTATACTGCTTTTCAAATTTTTTAAAACCGCCCAAAATCTTTATGGCAAAATCGTGGCAAAAAATCCATGGAGAGGATACTTTTTTTACCACAAAAAGTTAAGGCGGTTTTTTAAGGATATTTCCATAAAATAGTTTTGTGGCATACTCGTGGCGCATAACTTTTCAAATGCTTCTTAAATCATTAAAATCACACTCTTCTCTACTGAGATTCGAATGGTAGAGCGTCTACTCTACTGTCACAATTTAATAAACTTTCATTAGATCCATATTAAATCGCTACAATACAGAAACTTGAACAAAATGACATAATTTTAATCCGCTACAAAAGTAACTTTTGATCTTATTTTTAATAATTTATCTCAGATATACAAATTCAGAATATTAAAATGGAAAAAATACCACGACGTCACACACCTGAATTTAAAAAGAATGCAATTCTGCTGAGTTATGAAAGAAAAAATGTTGTTAACACAGCCAAAGAACTTAATATATCACCCAAATTGCTTTCTAAATGGAGGATGATCTACTGCAAATATAAAGAGGGTAGCTTTCCAGGAGAAGGCAAAAAAAGAATTTATTATGAGGATTTAAAGATTTTTGAATCAGAAAAGAAACTTGCAGAATCGCAATTAAGATTAGTGATACTCAGAGAAGGTATAAAATTAAAAACTCAGAACAAACTGGCTCTGTACAATTTTATTCATCAAAATAAAAAGAAATACCCCATTGGTATAATGTGTCAGGTCTTAGGGGTTTCGACTTCAATGTATAATTTAAAGATACAGCATCCTCTCTCAAAAAGAGAAATGCAGGTCAGCCTGTTCAAAGATGCAATAACTGCGGTATTTTATGAATTTAAACAATATCATGGCTGTGTCTTAATTGCCAGAGAGCTTTGCAAAAGAGGAGTACATATATCAGAAGACCAGGTTACATTTTTCATGAAGCAGCTTGGTCTTAAACGTAAAGTCAAAAAGAAATACAAAGCAACCACAGATTCCAAGCACACTCTATATATATCGCCAAATATACTTAACAGGCAGTTTACGACAAACAAACCTTCAAAGGTTTGGGTTTCCGACATCACCTATCTACAGATCGAAAAACGTTTTTTATACCTTACGGTCATCATAGACTTATTTGACCGGAAAATAGTTGGCTGGAACCTTAGTTCTATGCTTTCAACAAATACAACTATTCTTCCTGCATGGAATATGGCTATAAGCAATCGCAAAATACAAGACGGCTTAATATTTCACTCCGATCGCGGAACACAGTATGCAAACAGACTCTTTACCACTATTCTTAACCAACATAATTGTGTACAAAGCATGAGCGGAAAAGGAAATAGCATCGATAACGCTGTTTCCGAAAGCTTTTTTAATTCATTAAAAAGAGAATTAATATACAGTCAGAAAACATTATTAACTCCAAAAAACATGAGAGCAGAGGTATTCGATTATATAGAAAACTGGTACAACAAAAAAAGGAGACATTCAGCCCTTAAATATAAAACAATTGAAGAGTTCAATGCTGAGATATAATATAAAAATAAAATGGTTAATTACATTTATGGAAGCAGTTAAAAAACATTACAACCGGAATTTTAAACTCAAAATTGTCAAATTAAGTTTTGAAAAAGTTAAACTGGAAGATATCGCTCGAGAATTCAACATAACATACAGAACGTTGTGGAACTGGCGACAAATCTACATTATAAACGGGGAAGAAAATTTCTCTCTTACAGGAAAATCAAAATTAAATGTCCGGGAAAAAAAAATATATGATCTTGAAATAAAAATTAGAAAGACAGATATTGAATTTAAAATTATTAAAGGAGCAGAAGATTACCTCCAAAAAGGACCTCCTTTTATATTTCAATATATAGCTAAAAATGAACAAAATTATTCAAGTTACATGATGTGCAAAATTCTTGGAATAAATCTGGGAAGCTACAACAAATGGAAAAATGAATATGTTTCTGAAAGACAGAAATGGAAAAATATGATTAAGGAAGAAATAGTATATATATTTATATCATCGCAAAAACGTTACGGATCAAAGCGCATAACGGCAGAACTGCAAAGATCGGGATACCAATTATCTTCTGATACAGTGCTTAGGTATATGCGCGAATTAGATCTGCGTGTTTCGGTAAAAAAGTATAAACTCAAACCCTGAAAATGTTTGGTTTCAGTTTATCTCAATCATATGCGATAATTGGAATTGCCCTATTTTCATTAAAATTTAGGACATTTTTTAAAGATATTCATCACTCTAAGTTTTTAGCAGAATCGTGGCACTAATCATTTTGAACAAGTATAAATTCAGCAAAATAAAGCTTGACGTGTAAGAATCAAATATTTTAGTGGCCAAAACCCTGCAGCTTCTTTTCAAATATGCTCAAAATAAAACTATTTATAAAATTGTAATTCAAATAGTTAACCAAAACTTAAAGAATCGTCTTATGGTAGAAAAGCGAAAAAAATACGATCGCATTTTCAAAGAAAATGCAGTAAAGCTTAGTTATGAAAAAAGCAGCCTTAAAGAATTTGCAGATGAACTCGGAATATTGCCCTGCTTACTGACTCGGTGGCGCAAGGAGTATCAGAAATTTGGAACGGGAAGTTTTCACGGATCAGGTTATGTAAGAGTACATCCTGACAATAGATTTACCTTCGACCTTGAAAAGAAATCTAAAGAATCAGAACTTAGATTTGAGATTTTAAAAAAAGCATCTCCTTATTTAAATCAAGGAAAATTAGCTGTTTATCAATTCATAAGAAACAACGAAAAAAAATACTCAATAGCGCAAATGTGCAGAATATTGGAAGTAGGAAACGGAGGATACATAACATGGAAATATAACGGGGTTTCAAAAAAGCAACAATATATGCTTTTACTTAAAAAAGATATTACAACAATATTTTTCAGTTTTAAAAGACACTGTGGAAAAAGACAAATTACCATAGAACTCAATAAACTAGGTTATAAACTTGTCGAAAGGCAAGTATCGTTCTACATGAAACAATTAGGCTTACGGCGAGTTCTCAAAAAGAAATTTAAAGTAACAACCGATTCTAAACATTGTTATTATATTTCTCCTAATGTTTTGAATCGAGAATTTACAATAAATACACCCTCAAAAGTCTGGGTATCTGACATTACCTACATTCAGACAAAAAAGGGCTTTTTGTATCTTACCATAATTATGGATTTATATGACAGAAAGATAATTGGATGGAGTTTAGGTACCAGGCTCTCCACATTGAAAACTACTTTAGCTGCTTGGGAAATGGCGGTAATAAATCGCCCGGTTACAGAAGGATTACTATTTCACTCTGATAGAGGAGTTCAATATGCCAATAAAGTCTTTGTTAATAAACTGAATTCTTATGGGTGTATAAGAAGTATGAGTGGTAAGGGAAACAGTATTGACAATGCTGTTGCTGAAAGCTTTTTTAATTCATTAAAAAGAGAACTGATATATAGGAAAAGTGAACTAATTACTCAAAAACTTATGAAAGCGGAAATATTTGAATTTATTGAAAACTATTATAATAAGAAAAGAATCCATTCAGCTTTGAACTACAAAACTATAGAGGAGTTTAATAAGATCAACATTTGAAGAAGATAATTTAATTTTTGATAAAATATATAAGTTATATTAATGAAAAAATTGGGTGTTGGAAAAGGAAATTTATAAATCTTAATCCCATTACATGAAAGTAAATAGAAGGAAATTTGATTTTGAATTCAAAGAAAAAGCAGTCTTACTTAGTTACGAGCGACGTACCACTAGCTTAGCAAAACTAGAAAAAGAACTTGACTTATATAAAGCTGCATTAAGTACATGGCGTCGGGATTATGAAAAATTTAATACAGAAGATTCCTTAGGAAATGACTATTTAAAATTAAATATTGAAAGACAAAGAATTCAAGAGCTTGAAAAAAAAACTTTAAAGTCAAATTTAAAATTTGAAATTTTAAAAAATGCTGGTAAATATCTCAATCAAGGCAGACCGGCAATTTTTAATTTTATGGCAAGCAATGAAAAGATATACTCTATTAGACTAATGTGCGAAGTCTTAGGTTTAAACAGAGGCACTTATCGAGCATGGACGAATCAGCATGTTACTGAAAAACAAAAAAGCAAAATCTTAATACAGAACGAAATAACAATCATATTTTTTGATTTTGAACAGCGCTATGGATCTCCACGAATTACAATAGAATTGCAAAAGAAAGGATTTCAAATATCATGCACCACTGTCCATAAACATATGAGAGAATTAGGTTTGTTTAGCAAAGTAAAAAAAAATTAAGAGTACTATACAGGCTATGATCTCTACAAAAACAGAATAATAAAATAATTGATAGCTTAATTTTCGTCACAGTGTCACGAAAATTTCCTTATCTGTAAATTGATCTGCAAATCGCATCATTCTTCAAAGATTTTTACCTCCGAAGTTCAGCATAATCTAATAACCAAAAAACATACATTATATATTTAACTTCACAAAATTATTGCTTGAATTTTGTAACAAAATCGTGACACATATTGTTTAAAAAACTAGAAGTTTGCAAAATCAAGGGCTAAAAATTTAAGGTTCTAATATGTATTACGCTGCATATTTTTTAGTTGTTTTTTTCATTAACTGTTAGAGTCCTATTCCCGCTACCATTTTAAAGTAATGCAGCTAAATCTAGATTTATCCTGCATTTTAAAGTTCGATAATTTTGCCTTATTTTCTTAAGAATTTAAACGCCTTTATTCAAGGAAATTTAGTTCGAGTTTTGTTAGGTTTTGTAACACTTAAGATTATATGTTAATTTTTCTACTTTTAAATTCTACATATCTATCAAAAGCAGGATTCGTAAACATAATTCCCAAATCCAATAACTGCTTAGTATTCAAATATCTCACTGAAGATTCACAATGTAGATTTAAGTCTTCTTGTTTCCCTATTTTTTTTTCATAATGTTTATAATAAAACGCATTTCCAAAATGTTGTTCACGTTTAATTTCTTCATTGACCTCATCTATAAAATCGAATAAAAATTTTGTATGAAAAACAGCCCCTTGTACAGTACTTATTTTTGAGTTATTTATAGCATGCATACCATCTGTGAGATAATTATTTTGATTATTTTTGAATAATGAAATTTTCGATAAAACATGTGGTGTCGAAATGTTTCCAAAAACTCTTTTACGCATTCCTCCTGTAAATGATTTAGAATAAAAAAATGAATAAGAATTTTTATCTATAAATCTAAAGTTTCTGATTTCATAACTCTTATCAAAGAATGGAATTTTTGATAATGGATTTTCTCCTTTACTATAATGTGTTGATCTTATGCTTTTATCAGAATACATATCTAATAAAAGACTTAATACAGAAGTACTTTTTTCCTCTTCTAGAAAATGAATTAGCTCTCCTAGGTTTAATTTTTCAGAATAAGGATAAGAAAATAACTCATCAATATCAACAACCAAACACCATTGCTCGGAGCCAAATTCTTTCAATAAATACTCCATCCAGAACCAAAAATTTTTAAAACTGTCTTTTGTTGAATAAATATGGACATTATCCTCTTGAGATGCAATCAAGGCAGAATCATCTGTAGAATTATTATCAATTATAAAAAATCTGTCTACACCTATATTTTTATAATATTCAAAAAAATAAGGTAATCTTAAAGATTCATTTCTCATTATTGCAAATAGTCTTATTTCACTTTTATTATCCGGAACCTCAACAAAATTCACTTTTTTAAGCTCATTAATAGATTTTTTGCGTTTTTTTGCATGAATAATTTTAGCTATACCACTTAGACTATTTAGAGCAAAATTTTGGATCTGAAATATTGATTTACTTAACCTTATTTTTATCATTATATATTTTATTACTTTATTATTTTTATTTTATTATTACTACTTATTTTCATACAATTTTCTAATCTTATTAAAAATGACTATTACAGTGACATTTTTTTTTAAATAATTTCTAAAATCCCATCATAAATAAGTTGTTTCACTTTATGCAGAACTAAAAAATCTAATCTTTCTATAAAGTCTTCTACATTTGTTGATCCCGTGTCAGTTAAAAATGCCTTTACAACATTTTCAGGTTGAGATTTACAAAAAAATTTAATTTCATTTAATGCTTCTGAAATTTTTTTTGGAGAGTCAAAACGATGCAAAATCAAACCATCAATTTTTAATGCATACTCATTTAGTCCGTACTCATACGAAGGCAGTAGGAGAAATTCATAGTGTGATGGATCGTTATAAAAATTTTGTATCAAATTAAATCTAGGATCTGAATCCCAATCCCATTTGGTCACTACGCTTTTTAAATTCTCTATGATTTTTACTTTTTGATCTAAAATAAATTCATCTTTATGATTTAAAAGTTTAATAATTTTATTATTGTATATTAATTTTTCTATGTATAGATTGAGCGAACTTCTGGGCTCCATATATAAAAAGTTTTTTTTTTCTTTTTCTAAGTTGAAAATGTCTTGAATAACATTATGAATTGGAGTATTAGTTAGTAGAAAATTTTGATCCATAAAATTTTCAAATCTTTCAATTTCCGATAGGTCCGTTTTACAATTCTCATCGCTCAAATAATTTGTTAAATTCTCCTGAAAAATTTTATCTAAAACTTCTATAGTTCTGCCATAAGTTTTTGAAAGTAACTGTTTTTTCACACTCTTTATATCAATTTCTAAGATATAGTTAACTTTATCTATAACCTTATTGAACATTGGATTTATAATACTTTGAGGAAATTCCTCCATTGTGTAACATTTTAACAAAAAATAATTGACTCCCATTTCCCCAAATAAGAAACCACCAGTTAAAGGTATGGTCGTCTTTCTTGCTAAAATTTGATCTACAATAATTTTCAAATTTAATCTCTGAGATTCGGAATCATTATTCTGTAATAAATAAAGACCAATACCAGATAATCCTTCAAAAATATTCCTTGGCAAATCATTCAATGCCTCAATATTAAAATTGAAATTATACTTTTGATCATCACTACATGACTGCAAAATGCCAACAGCTCCACTATGCCAAAACAAGCCAGTTGAAGGTGTGTAAATAGAAAATTCATTATTTAAATGTTCGTTTTTATATTTAGCTAATTGCGCACTGTTGAAGATGTCTTTTTCGAAATTTGACCAATTTTGTTTTTTTTCATCCCAGCAAGACTCTTTATACTTGTCAATTTCATCTATAATATAGTTTAATGACTGATGTGGTATCACAGAACTGAGATTTTTTAAAACATACTGAATTCCAGATGCCCCCATTGCAAAGCCACATGAATTTTTCAGATTCAATTCTTCTTTTGCTTTCCAAGAAATACCAGTCTCTGTTAATATCGCATTTTCAATTATTTTATTGACAAACTTGTTTATCATTTGCAATGTTTTCTCGGATTGCGATTTCTTAAACAATTCAGTTAAAACTATTAATGTTCCGGCTCTTCCATTATAAAGATAATCTGAAGTATAAGTAGACTCGAGATAATCGTCTTCACACGAAATAAGTAATTGTTCACATTTCTCAATCAATAACTCATTTTTATTTATTTCGTAAAGCTGGAGTAAAAAATAAATAAAACCTGATCTTCCGCAGTAGAATGAATAATTATTAGTTGGATTTTTAGAACAATAAATCAGCAAACAATTCGCAAAAGATTCTGCTTTGCTTAAATAAACATCTTGCTTTGAATATTTATAAAACTCCAATAAAAATAATAAATAGCCAGAAATACCATTTTCAATATTTTCAACATTCCTATACGCTAAACGTTCTTTTGAATTCTTTAAATTTGACGTCGCAATTTCAATTAGTTCTTCTAAGCTCAGATTCAAAAGCACTTTTGAAAATTCTTCTGCTTCTGACAAAACACCAGTCTTTTTAATTATATCTAATTTCATCGCTATTAAATTTGATGTGTACGTATAAGATTTAAAATTCTATAATAATACTCCGGGTAATCTAACTGCAGTCTCATAGCTAATAAATCACCAATGTATTTCATTCTTTTATATACACCCACAGTATGAATATAATTAGTTTTGCTAGGCAGTCCTGTAAAATCTGCTAAGCCATCAAAAGCATGATTTACATTAGATAGATAAAAAGAGATATCAATCTCTCTTTTCTCAGCAATCGCTTTAAATAAATACTGTTCAAAAACTGTATTAAACATTCCTATATTTATCATACCTAATTTTGAAGAATTACGATCCACGAATTTAAAAACTTCATCCGTATATTCTTTAAAAAAACAAAAATCTGAACCGCCTAACAGTCCAGCATTTACTCCAATAATTCCACCATTTATAGTTTTAGATTCTATAAGAACTTGAGGGACATAATCAAAATTCTCTTCAATATTTTTAAATATTTCATAATAATAACCAAATTCAGTCTCCAGATTCTGAGCTATTAACGGAGATTTTTCAAAACTTTCTTCAAATTTTTTAAAAATAAAGACATCTCCATCAGCATGAATAAAAGGTTCATTTTGAATACTGTATGCTTGTATTTTACCCAAGGCCCATAAATCAGGATGATAATTGTTAAGTTGGTCAAGGGCAATATCTACTTTAGAATAAGGAAGTCCTAATTTCTCTATAAGCAACTCATAACCAATAGAATCTGTTACTAGTTCAACTTTATTATAATATTTTTTAAACTGGAGACAACTTAGTGCCCAGCTCATATAATTATATTTTTTATCTACCCAGCCTCCTTTATTTCGATCTGAAATATTAAAATTTTCTTTTTTAAGGCTGGGTTTTACCCATAAGCTCTGAACTATTTTCATTCTTTTTTTTTACATTAGCATTGTTTATAACATTTTTTAATTATAATTTACTGCAAACCGATTTTACACCACTCTTGTGCTAACACTTAAAATTCAGCATATTACCTATTAAAATATTTAAAAATCAACATTTATTCATTCAATTGTAATTGAGTTCATTAATTATAAATTTTGATTCACTATTTCATTAGGATCAAGTCTATCGAGAAGTAATACTTAATTTGATAGTGGAATACCATCAAATTAAAATAAACTCCGTTTTTATTATTTAGCTGACAATTTCATTACTCTATAAATCTATTTGTCTACTAATTTTTAAAATAAAAAGCCCCAATATTGAATATATATATTTAGAATAATTAAGGAAAACAACACAGTAAATACAACAGTTCCATTTGAAATTTTTGTTGCTTTTAAAACAAAAAATAGTAACGAAATAAAAGTAAAAAAAAGAAAAATCCATTGGATAAAAAATAGATTTTCAAACTGATTTGTGACCCCAAAGGCCAATATGTAAAAATTTATTTTGAAAGCATCCACTAATGCCATAATAAGACCTGAAATAAAAAACACCCCAAATAATGTTGCTAAACTCAGTAATATTTTCATAATGATTTCTGCTCTGAGGAGTGATTTTCTTTTTAACAACAAATAAATGTCATAAAAAAAAGATAATAAAATTATTAGTAACGCCGTAACTATTGGTGCAGCGAAAAATATATTGATTTCCTTTATGCTTTTTGCAAAATTAGATACTCCTCCATTAATTTTTATATTGGATAGAAAATTAACTTTGTTCTTAATATTGAATTCACTTACAGTTGTTTTTCTGTCATTTTTTCTTTCAAAATTTGCCACGATACTTTTTCCTACATCTGAAAACCCTGGAGCGTGACCAAAAGCAGGTGCCACTATAAGTCTTCCATTTTTAAACTTGTTTTTTGCAGATCTCCCATTTGAAATTGGCGTAATCGGATCAAATTCTCCTGAAAATATCATGACAGGACTTTTTATTGCAGATAGATTTGATAAGTCATATGGATGGCTTGCAGGTGTACTAAGGTTAATATTCCATTTTTCACAAACTAAAAAATCCGACTTGTAAAAGGAAAGCCCCCCATCTATTTTTTTAAATTGCTTTGCATCATTATTAAATTGTGATAAAGAATTAAACGGTATTACTTCATTGCATGTAACACAGTAGTATAATCCATAATCAAGGCTGAGCGATCTTGAAAAAGATTCAACCAAAGAACTTAATGTATTTGTATTTCTTTTATAAAACTCATTAATTAGCAAAGGTAGAAGTTCAATTAAATTTTTATTGTACAATGACTGATGCACAGCAATTTTAAAATCTTCTGAATTATAGGTAAATTTTCCAGTTGAAATTATTTTTTTATTTACTTTCACAGTAAGAGGATTTCTAGACAACTCCTTAATTGTTTTATAATAAATATTTTCTAAATCTGGATATTCTTTGTCACATTTCGGATTATTTCTGCATTCTGAAAAAACTTTAGAAAGACTTGACATATAATTACTTGTATTTTCATTGTAGTATTTGGTAATGTCTGATACCGGTGAATCTAGTACTAATGATTTAATGTCAGCAGGGAAATTATTCACATATACTTGGGCTATATATGTCCCATAAGATACTCCGTAAACATTCCAAGATTTATAATGTAAAACATTTTTTAATGCGTTTAAATCCTTAGAAATAGCGTCACTGTTATAGGATTCTAAATCTATATCCTTATTTATTAATTCCTGTCGGCACTCCATAGCTACCATCGCCTTTTGTTTTTCGTCTTCACTACTATTCTGGTTTTTTGCCAGTATTTCTAAAAATGCTCTTCCCAAAACAGGACAAAATCTTGGTAGGGAAAACCCAGTTCCCCTTGGGTCCAATAATATAATGTCTGAATCCATCCTCAAAGGATGATTGATCCAACCCAAAATACCATCTATTCCACCAGCACCTGGTCCTCCAGGAATGTAAACTACCGGATCGGGGTTCTTATTTTTTGATCTGCATTTTAAAACAGCTACTGCAATTTTTATTGTTTTACCATTTAATTTATTCCAATTTTCAGGTACTGACAGATAACCCCATTCAATATCCTCTTTAATTAGAATTTCTTCGTCAGGAAAAAAAGATGCTGATTTATCAAAACGGATTATTTTTGTTTGACAAAACAAATAGTTAGACAGAAGAGATAGCAAAAGAATAATAAGTAATCTATTTTTCATTTTTTTTATTTTTTTATTTTTTTATTTTTTTTATTGAAAAGTCATTAATAGGTGTTTTTTGAGAAATATAACATTTATAGTTTTTCTCAATATGGACTTCCTGCAGAAAATAATTCTGACCATTTATATTTGTATGCTTTTCTAAAATCTCAAAAGATTGAAGTGGAACAGACAGTCCATTTCCATGCGCTTTTATCACGGCCTCTTTTTGTGTCCAATAATCAAAAAAAGCAATTTTAGCATCATTCGAAGATCGTATAACTTCCATCTCATTTTCTGTCATCTGAGAGTAGAAATCTTCAATTTGAATATCAGCTAAAAATTCAATATCAATACCCAAATCTAAATCAGCACTGAAAGCACACACTGCAATCTCCCCAGAATGAGAGATATTGAATTTTATTAAACTGTTTTCGAAAAAGGGCTTATTATGTGCTGTGTATTTGATTGAAAGATCCTCAGTATTACAACTGTAAATTTCTCTCATTCCCTCTAATAACAAAATTCTGCCAAGTATGGAAACCTGAGCATCCTGCCATCTTCTAAATCTTTTTATTTTCTCCTGAAATTCTACTGGAAGTTTTGGCAACACAAAATGTAATAAATCTTCATGTCTTTTCTCGCATATCTGTGCATAATAGATGTATATCAAAATATTTAAATAAGTTAAAAGTTAAACTCAAAATCTAAATTGGATTTTTTTTCGTATTCTAATCTCAAATCAATCATGTCTATACTTAATAATGGATTTTTTAAAATTTCATCTAAAATCTTGAAGTATTTAACAGCCAAAAAGTTAATAGTCTGCTGGCCATACTCACTTGCATTATAGTCTATAATACACTTCAGACTTCCTGAATGCTCATAAAAATTAAAAACTAACGGTACTCTGGAATACTTAGGTGGGATCTGGTAAGATTTCAATTTAAAGTCATTAAACTCTTCAATTACTTCATATGAAAAATCGGGATTCTGATATACCAGAAGAGCATCAAATAAAGTCTGAGGATATTGATTAAATGGAAAATCGTCATAATTTTTAAGTTCAAGCAGGTTATTCTGTATATTTTTTAGCAATTCAGAAAAGTTTTTATCACCACTAATTTTTGTTCTTAAAGGAATAGTTTTGGCAAACATTCCAATTTGATGGTCTAAATCAAAAATATCTCTTCCCGAATCAATGATCCCGATACAGATATCATTATGATGAGATTCTTTATAAATCAATAGATTTAAAATGCTTATTAAAACAGTAAAAATTGTAGTCTGCTGATCAAAAGCTATTTTTTTTAATAGTGCTGTCTGATCAGAATCCAGTTCAAATTTAAACTGTCCTCCATCCTGCTTGCTCTCACTGTTTTCAAAATCTTTTTCAAAAGATCTTTTAGGCTTGAAGTTATCCATAATATGTTTCCACCAATTCTCAGTGAATAAACTTCTATCCTGTATTCTTTTGCCTAATTCCTCTGAATAATCCTTAAATTGATTTTCTAGAATTTCTTCATCCAAAAATGTTGGAGTATATATTCTATTGTAATTTTTCGTCCAATTTCTTATAAAAACCTCAAGAGACAGTGCATCCATTATGATGTGATGTGTAGCAAAAAGTAGTATATTTTTATTTTCTTCAAGCTTAAAAACTTTTCCTCTAATCAATAAATCGTTTTCCAGATCAAATCTTGAATATGCAAATTGATCCATAGCTTCCTGCAGCGTTGCAATATTTTGAGCACTTACTGAAATTTTAAAATTTGCTTTATCAGATGCGTTAATTTTCTGGTAAGGAGTTCCATTAATCTCTACAAAGTTTGTTCTTAAAATTTCGAACTTGTTAATTATAAAATTAACTGATTCTTCAAGTCTGCTGTAATCGGCATTGCCTTCAATATAATATGCTGATACCATATTATATGCAACTGAAGTATTATGCCTTAAAGACCCAATCCAGATATTAGTTTGCGAAGGAGTTAAATTATAAAATTCTTTAAAACCACAAATCGGCAGAATATCTTGCTTCGATTCACCTATTTCCTTCATTTTATTTGCCATAAGCCCTATTGTGGGATTATCTAAAATTTCCTTTAGTGAGAAATAGTACGAAAGATGCTCGGAAATCAATCTGCTTAATCTGACTGCGCTTAATGAATGACCACCCAGAGCGAAAAAATTAGAATTTAAGCCTATTTCTCCATCATAATTTAAAACTTGCCCCCACAATTTTGCCAGTTCTTTTTCCATAAAAGTTTCTGGAATTATATAATCATTTGATTTTTTAGAAATATCCATTTCCGACAATCTCTTTTTGTCTACTTTTTTGTTAGGAGTAAGAGGAAATTCATCAACTAAAATTATTATCTGGGGTATCATGTAATACGGCAGTTCCCTGCTCAACTTTTTTAAAATTTCTTCTTCATTTATTAAGTCAACGGCTTTTTGGACATAAGCGATCAGAAAATAATCTCCTACACTTTCTTTTTTAGCTATAACAGCGGAATCTTTAATCTCATCTATACTATTGAGATGATTTTCAATATCTCCGGTTTCAATTCTAAAGCCCCTTATTTTGAACTGATTATCACTTCTGCCCAAAAACTCAATTTCTCCCGTTGAATTCCATTTTCCAATATCGCCTGTAGAATAAATAATATCATTATTTAAAAATGGATTAACAATAAACTTTTCAGCCGTCAAATTTTCATTATTATAATATCCTTTTGCTATACCTTGACCTCCAATGTAAAGAAATCCATAAGTTCCAATTGCAACAGGTTTTAAAAACTCATCCAAAATATAGATTTGGGTATTTTTTATTGGCTTGCCGATATTTGATGATTCTTTATAATGGCTAATTTTTTTAATGCTTGACCAGATTGTAGTCTCCGTTGGACCATACATGTTCCAGAGCTCTGCACATGAGAGCAAAAGTTTCTCAGCCAAAGACTCCTTCAGTGAATCTCCTCCACATAAAATCTTTATTTTTTTACCGCCTTTCCAATCCGCGTTGAGCAACATTTGATAAAAACTAGGTGTAGCCTGAATGATCGATGGCTTAAGAATAGTTATTTTTTCAATAATAGCATCTGGATCAGACAAAAGATTTTGGTGCGCAATAAACAAGGATGCACCACTGATTAAGGGCCCAAAAAATTCTAAAATTGAAATATCAAATGAATACGTAGTTACAGCAAAAATAAGATCATCTGATTCAATACCAGGTTCATGCTGCATGCTTATTAAAAAATTAAGCAATGAGCCATGCGAAATTTCCACTCCTTTAGGCAAACCTGTTGTACCTGAAGTATAAATGATGTACGCTGAATCTTGTGGAAGAATTTCGGTAGAACTCTTTCTTTGTTCAACCTTTTCATTTAATCGGAAAAGGTTTTCAATCGATACTATTTCAGTCGCTACAAAGTTTTTGATTTCAAAAGTGTTGTCTGAAATCATTAATTTTGCTTTGCTGTCACTTATAATATGTCTCAATCTATTTTCAGGAAATGCAGGATCAAGAGGAATGTAAGGCCTTCCTGTCTTTAATATTCCTAAAAGAACTGGAATGATATCGGCAGATCTGCTTATAAGAACAGCAATAGGCAGTCTATCCTCATCTCCGCAGAGATTTAAAATATATGATGCAATATTATTAGACAAATTTTCAATCTCAGAGTATGAATAAGATTTATGATCATCAAATACAGCTATCTTTCCAGTCACCATCTTTGCCTGTGAACTGATCAGGTTCAAAATTGTGTTAACTGAAGAGCCTTCTTTTTCAGTCTGATTGAATTCAAATAATACTTTATTTTTTTCAATTTCCGATAGAAAATTCAAGTCACAAATTTTTTTATGAGGATTCGTTAAGATATCTGCAATTAAAACTTCAAACTGATTAATTGTTTCTTCAATCATAGAACTATTGAAATAGCTAGTATTATAGTCAAAATCAATTTTAACATCTTCAAACTGATCAAATTCCCTAATATATATTGATAAGGCAGCTCTTTCAGATTTATGAGTTAATGGAATTACGCTAGTTTTAGTATTGAGAAAATTAACCGAATAATCCTGCTTTTCATAGGATAGAACAATATTAAATAGTCGTTCTTTTTGCGCAAACAATTCGAGTTCTTTAATTAATTTTCCTAATGGAAATCTTTGATGACGATAATCAAGACGAAGCTGTTTTTTTAATTCTTCCAAAAAATCGACCACAGTATCACTAAAACTGAATTGCATTCTTAAGGGTGAGATTCCCATAAACAGTCCAACTGTTTTTTTATATTTAGCTTTACTCCTATTTAGAACAGGTAATCCGATTGCAAAATCATTATTTTGGTTTTTTCGTCCGAAATAAATATAAAAAACAGATAAAATCAAATTAAATGTTGAGCTGTTTAGTTGGGATGCTAAAGCATTTAGTTCATCATATACCTCTCTTTTAATTATTAATTCTTTTCTTTCACTTTTAAATATTTTTGATGATTTATCGATTTTTTCAAATAAATTTTCTGGAAGTATCCTGAACTTCTGCTTCCAGTAATCTTTATTTTCATAATAGACCGAAGAGTTTTGATACTGTCGATCATCTTCCATAAAGTCTTGATAAGTAAAAGGATAATAAGTTTTAATACCATCATAAGCCAATAATTCATTATAATTTTGCACCAGCCTCTGAAACATAAGTGAAGTTCCCCACCCATCTGTAATTATATGATGATACATTGAAAAAAGATAATAATGATTATCTCTCAGTTTGATTAATACAAAAGAATGCAGCATTTCCTTGCTAAATAAATTAAACGGAATTGAGAATTTTTTATTCATATAATCATCTGCCATCTCAATTGGATTTTCAAAAGTGCTAAAATCACTGTAACCTAGCTCGGAGTTGTGTTCATTTACAAACTCCATTTCCACTTCGTCATCCGTTTTAATAAAGACGCTTCGGTAAGTCTCATGTTGGTTTATCATGGCATTATAAGCACTTCTTAGAATCAAAAGATCAAGATTACCTTTAATTTCAATTTTTGCCCCGATGTTATAAATTGGATCACTTGGATATAGTAATTGTTCAAAATATATATCCTGTTGTGGTAAAGTTAGTTTCATTTTTTTTCTTGTGCTTTAATTATCATACCATAAGTTTTTCCCTGAAAGAGCTTGATCTTTCGTCTTGAAATCTTTTGTTACTGATCCGTAATCAAACTTAATAATCCTGTCTGCGTAGCTAAAATAAGCATCATCATGAGTTACGGCAATAATAGTTTTTCCTTCCTTTTTTAATTTGGGAACCAGATGTTCATAAAAGTATTTTCTAAAATAAGGATCCTGATCCGCCGCCCATTCATCTAAAACTAAAATTGGTTTATTCTCCAAAAGAGCAAAAATTAATGACATTCTTTTGCTTTGACCCTTTGAAAATGGCCTTCTAGCTGATTCTTCCCTATCATCCATTACAACTTTGTCAAGTTCCATTAATCTTAATAATTCTTTATATTTAGAATTTTTTTCCAATAAGTACTCGTCATAATTATTAGAGAAAATATGATTATCTGTAAAAACAGCTGCGGTCATATTCTGTATACTTTGCTGGTTTTGAATTCTTACACTATCGTTCAAAATGATTTTTCCCTCAGATGGCTCATATAAGCCTGTCAGGAGATTTATAAAAGTGCTTTTACCACTCCCATTTCCACCGACTATAAATATGGTTTCGCCTTTTTCTATTGTAATATTAAGTGGTCCTAATACAAAACTGCTGTCTTTATCGTAATTTTCATACTTAAAAAAAACTTGATCAAAAGCTAAAGACTTGAACTCCTCTGTAATATTTTCATCATATACAGATTCCTTTTCAGGGCCGTCGAAATCCAATAAAAATTCTTTAACTCTTTTATTTGCCACATTAAGTCTGGTATAAATGTTCTGCATATTAATTAGATTATTTATAGGCCCTGAAACAAACAATAAGATGACAACATAGGATATAACATCCTGTTCAGCAAGTAATCCTAATTCCGGCAAAAGAAAAAGTATTACCCCTATTACTATATATAAGCCATACTGACTTATCATATTGATCGATAAAAAAACATAGTTTATCTCAAAATCCAATTTTTTCACATGCTCTCTATTGGGATACAAATACTTATTTCTTAAATTCTCCCTTCGCTGTGAACTCATTTTAAAATCTTTGAAACCTTTAATCAGGTCATTGACATAATTATAATAGTGCTCATTGTATTTTCTCAGGACACTTACTTTTTCGGACATCAGTTTTATGACAAAAAAATATACCGCTGCAATTAATATTATTAAGAATATTATTGCTGTAGCCGCATACGTTGAGAGTGTAAACAAATAAATCATGCATAAAAGAAGCATTAATAAGGAATTGACGGTATGTGTTAACACCTGAGGAAAAGCAGAGAAGGTTCGCAAATCTTCAATTACTGTATAAAATCTCTTAAAACCAAATTTTTCTATCGTAATCATATTGGCTGTCAAAACTTTGTCAAACAGCTTGTTTTCGTTTTCACAAAGTATTTCAAATGAATATTTATTTAAATTTTTCTGAAATATTATATTCAGCAGGTAAGTATATATAACAATTGATACAAAAACGATTCCCATATAATCAGTTAGAAAATTCTTCCCGTTTGAAATCACATTATTAATTATATAAATTATTCCAAAACTGAAAATAGTATTAGGGATAGAGTATAATATCAAATAAATAAAATTTTTAATAGATATTTTAAGCATTAGTTTATTGATAAATTTAATTTCTTATTCAGATCATTAAAATAGTTAGTAAAATAGTTTTCATTATTAAATATGAAAAAATGGTTTCCTTCCAATGATTTTATAGTTACTTTTTTTGTACTTTCATTTTGCCATTGAATTATTTCTTCTTCTGTAATATCTTCTTCTGTCCCATAAAACACATCTATTGGCAAGTTAAGTTTCTCGATTTCGACATGATTATAGTTCTCAATTATTTTAAAATCAGATTTTAAAATAGGGATGTAAAACTCCATCAATTCAGGGTGATTCTGCAGTTCGTCCGGAATACCTCCCAATTTTATAACTTCTTCCCAAAATAAATTGTCTGGTAAATGAGATAAATCTTTTTTCTTTGCAATTAATGGAGGTTTTCTTCCACTTACCACTAGTTTTACTGGAGGTGTCATTCCTAAGTCCCTTATTTTATGGCAAATCAGATAACCAATTAAAGCTCCCATACTATGTCCATAAATTATATATTCTTCACAGTTATTAATCTGGTCCTTAACTGCTGGAAGCAAATCTTCTATTAAAAGGTCAATGTTATCCATTAATTTTTCGTTCATTCTCCTGCCTCTGCCTGGATATTCTATAACATTAACCTGGGGAAGATCTTTAAAAATATTATGGAAAGAATATTTACTGCCTCCTGCAAAGGGAAATGCTATTACTTTTACATTATTTAATTTATTCATGTTGTACTTTTTAGTGCAAATCAATATTATCTCATTTGATATGTTTTTTAAATGAGATAATACTTTTTGCTCTTCTTATTTTTTAAAAGATTTTTTTATTATTTCGATTATATAATTCACATTAGGCTTCTGCATTATAGTCTTATGTGTTCCCGATATCTCAAAAGTTTCAAAAGAAGATGTAGTTAAATCAGACCAAAATTGATTAAGCTGAGCATCAGATTCTTTAGCTTTAAAATATACTACCTCAGTTTTGCAAGCCGGAATTTTATGCTTTTGAGGCAAATCTAGTCCTATTGTTCTGATTTGATTAATTTTTTCAATACACTGGTGAAGATCCATTTCAGAATAATATTTCGTAAAAAATGTATTCCATATTTCAGGAACTTTATAACTGTATTGATCTGCTTTAATCTTTTGCTTTACAGTGCTCCAAAATATATCAATATCATTTATTTGTGAGAACTCAGACAAATCAATACTAGGGCACATATCGCTTAATAATCTTTTTTCATTCTTTATTGATAATTTTCTGTCTTCTGTAAAATATTCCTTATTATTATTTATTTCATATTCAGGATTTACATAACTATCTGTATCAATCATATATAACCTATTGACCATATAGCCTTTTTCTTCTAGATAATTTGTCATTAAATATCCGAGGTATCCTCCATAACTCCAACCTAAAATTGTGACATTATTATATCCTTCAAATAAAGTTCTGACTTCTTCTGCATAATCAAAGGGAATCTGATTTGGAGAAATTGATGTAGGTGAAAAAATATTTTTTTCAAACTCGAAAGTCCAAATATTATAGTAGTTTCTTAATCCATCAAGAAGATTTCTATAGCCCAAAACAGATCCCTGTCCTTCATGAATAACGACAAGGTTCGGTTTTTGTTCATCTATAAAACTATAGTTAGAAAAAACAGCCCATTCTAAAATTTTATTAAAATTTTTAGTTAATGCAGTCTTGGTGACATTTTCATTCACTAAATCGTTGGTTTCTCTTGTAGAGAGAGTTCTATTGCTCAGATCTGAAGACGTAATACGGGTTTGCTTCACGGCGCTAAGCTCCTCTATAAGCCCTACAAGGTTTCTTTGATAGGAGCCTGAAAGCGCTTCCATCGTGGAAGAATCATGTAAACTGCTGCTAAAAGCCAAAGACATTGAAAGCTGTCCTGAAACAAGCATGCCGGAGATTCCTAATAATACACCGCTCTGATTCAAGTCTGAATTCGACGAACCTACATTCTCCGAACCGTAGGAAAACAAAGAATCCTCACTATTGCTTACATTATCTCCAAAATCTCCAAGGTAATTAAACTCTATGTTTGGAACCAAAGTACTCTGAAAATCTGGCCTTAGATATTTTAACATACCATAACCGATTCCTTTTTGAGGAATTTTTCTCAAAGACTCTTTTACATTTACAAGATTCAGCAGTGATTCCGGTTGTAAGACACTCAGAACAAATGGGTAAACCGTAGTAAACCAGCCAACAGTTCTACTAATATCGGTATCTTCGAAAAGATCCTCACGTCCATGTCCTTCAATCTTAATGACACTTTGGTTCAAACCAAAAACTTCTTTTAAGGCAAGACCAAGACCGGTAAGAAGAATGTCATTAATCTCTGTATTGTAAATATCATGAATCTGTGTCTGTAAGGTTTCTGTAATATCCCGATCCAGGCTAAAAGAAATACTGCGGTCCAGCTTTATAGTACTGCCTGTCATTTCCTTGTCTAAAGGTAACACAGGCAACAACTCGTGCTCTAAGGATTCCCAGTAAGGCTTCTGAGCTTCAAGCATCCCGCTTAAAGCATACTGGTTCTGCAATTGTGACCAATGTTGGAAAGAATCTGTCTTTAAAGGAAGTGTCGCCGTAAATCCTGCATTGTACTGCCCATAAAGAGTAGAGAAATCTTCCAGTAAAATACGCCATGAAACACCATCTACAACCAAATGATGAATAATTAGCACCAAACGGTCTCCGTCCTGAAGTCGAAAATGCGCCGCCTTAATTAAAGGTCCCTTCCCAAGATCAAAACCTGACTGAAGCTCATCCCCTTTTTTTGACATCAATGCAAGAGCATCAGACTCATGCTGAAAATCATAAAAATCTACAGAAAGAGTATCTTCAGGCAATCCTTCACTAAACTGCCTCCATAACCCGTCATCCAATCTATAAACCATGCGAAGCGCATCATGATGACCTATAAGATATCCAAGACTTTTAGCTATAATTTCTGTATCAAGAACACCAACGCTTCTTAAAACAACTGACTGGTTAAAATGATTGTGAGCCTTAAAAGAAGCGTCACTGAAAAAATAATGTTGAACAGGAGTCAGTAAAACTTCTCCTAAAACCAAAGACTGATCAGCATCACGCGTACTAAGCTCCATATACTGGGCAAGATCTTCCAGAACAGGAATACGAAGAATCTGTTTGATCTTAAGGCTATAACCCTGTTGTTTCAAACGCGAAACAATCTGGATCGTCTTTATTGAATCCCCTCCTAAATTGTAAAAACTGTCCCTGATGCTGATCGAATCCCTTTTCAGGACATCCTGCCAGACACCAGCCAGAACCTTCTCTTCCCTGCTGCGGGGGGCTATGTATTCCTTGCGGATCAAATCCCCTCCCGAAACATCAGGAAGGCCCTTACGGTCAATCTTTCCATTAGGGGTCAGGGGAATCGCGTCAAGCTCAACATAAAAACCCGGTACCATATAATCAGGAAGCTTCTTCTCAAGGAAACTTCTCAAATCCGATTTATCAACATCTCCAACCACATAGGCCACAAGCACCTTGTCATCCCCGCTAGCCTTAACTGCTACAACAACCTGTTTTACTGATGATGAATATTCCAAAACAGCACTTTCAATCTCTCCAAGCTCGATTCGAAAACCTCTAATCTTAACCTGGTCATCCTTCCTGCCTAGATACTCTATAGTACCATCGGAAAGCCAACGGCACAAATCACCGGTATCATACATGCGTGCTCCGGCTATAAAAGGATTAGCGATGAATTTCTCCTGGGTAAGCTCTGCCCTGTTCAGATAACCTCTGGCAAGACCAGCACCCGATATATAAAGCTTGCCGCCTACTCCAACAGGAACAACTCCAAGGGAATCATCCAAAATGTAAACCTGGGTATTCGATATAGGACTACCAATTGATATTTTTTTATTACATAATAGTTCAGTCGATGTTACTGTAGTTTCTGTGGGACCATATTCATTATAAAATTTACAGTATTTATTCCATTTATCAGATAATTCAATAGAGCAAATATCACCCCCAGATATAACACGTTTTAAAAAAGAGTAATCTTGTAAGGTAATATTTTCTAAGACAGATGGAACTGTATGGAAATGAGTAATCTGTTTTTGAACTAGAAATTCTTCTAATTTTTCATTATCTAATATTGTCTCTCTATTAATAATGCTTAAACGAGCTCCATTTAACAACGCTAAGAATATTTGCTCCACCGAAGCATCGAAGGATATATTAGAAAATTGCAGAATATTTTCGGTTTCTTCTATATCGAACATATTTGTCTGAGCAATAATCAAATTGGCTACATTTCTGTGTTCCACCATCACTCCTTTTGGATTACCTGTAGTTCCAGAGGTGTAGATCACATAAGCCAAATCATCCGGCTTGTTGATCTTCACAATATTATCGGTAGAATAATTATCCTGAACCAATACAAAATCTGCAAGGGCCTGTTCATCAAGAACAATCTTGCTCTTGCTGTCCTGCTCTATATAAGAAATCCTCTGGGCTGGGTAGTTCAAATCAATAGGAACATAAGCTGCTCCCGATTTTAATATACCCAAAATAACAACAATCATAAGCTCGCTGCGCTCAAGCTTAATACCCACAAGATCATCAGCAACTATACCATACTGGGATCTTAAATAATGCGCCAGCTGGTTCGACTTCGCATTTAACTCCTGGTAGCTCAACTGGGTATCCTCAAAAACCACAGCCACGTTATCAGGGGTTTTAGATACCTGATCCTCAAACAAATCAAT
>NZ_JBXARK010000011.1:0-105346 GCF_058808175.1 Flavobacterium sp. GW821-FHT11G01
TTGGCTGTATAGGTTGTAGTCCCTGTTATACAAACTGTATTGGCACCGGTAACAGAAGCAATACTTGCATTTGGATTAGTTGTACCGATATTAGCTTGAGGACTTGTTGAACAACCTGCACCATCTGAATAGTTCAATGTATAAGTTCCAGAGTCTAAACCAGTTCTATTCAAGGTAGTTGCGCTATCAGCCCAAGAAACATCCAATACATTCACTGTAACATTTCTAACTGTATTAGATTGATATAAATCTACAGTTTTAGAATAAACCAAAGTATTGGATGTATCAAAAAGTTCAAGCAACATATTTTGCCCTCTTTCTGCACAACAATCTGTACGATTATAAATTTTTAAATAATCAATATTTTTACCTGAATGTAAATCAACTAAAATATATTCATTAATATTTGTTGTCGTACTATGCCAAAAATTATTGTTGCCATCATTAGTACCATCGATAGCACTTGATGCTGGATATGAAGACGACCAAGTTGAAGTAGCTGAAGCTGTTGCCCCATTTGAAGATAGTGCGACATTTGTACCTGTAAAAACTTCAAAAGCTTCAATTTCTCCAACTTGCTGATAAGCATCTGCATTAACATACTTTTGTGTTAATTTAATATATCTAACATTGGTTAATCCTCCTGAAAGAACTGGTGTAATAGTTCCATTATTAGATGCAGCACAAGTTTCATCTGTTTTATTTAATGTAATTGTTGGTGTTGAATTTACTTTTACTGTTGCAGAACTAGAATTTACTGTCCCACAACTTCCGCTTTGAACTACTGCTCTAAAATAAGTTGTAGTAGTTAAACTGCCTATATTAGCTCCTGTTAATGTGGTTGATGCTATTAGAATATCAACAATTCCAGTAGTAAAAGTTGCATCAGTAGTTTTTTGCCATTTTGTAACTGCACCTACATTCCCACTCAATGAAATATTTCCTGGTTGTGTTCCTGAACATATAGTTTGTGTAGGAGTTGGTGTACCGCCAACACTTGTTGGGTTTGTCGTGATTGAAAACGCATTACTATTAAAAGTACAAGCCGTTGCGTTTGAAGCTGCAGCCGTAATATTACGCCTATACCAGGTAATATTAGGAGTAGTATTCCCAGTAATAGTAACTGGTGTGTAATCTTCTAAAGTCATCCCGGTTCCTGTAGTTACATTCGACCATGTTCCAGGAGCGCCTGAAACATCAGGAGCTGATTGCCATTGGTAATTAATTGATGGATTTACTGATGATCCGTTATATAAATAAGATGATCCATCAAAAGTACCAGGAGAAGTTCCATTACAAATATTTGTATTTGTTGGAACTGTTACGGAATTAGAAGATGACACAAAAGGAGTCATACTAAAACTTACTTCGTTTACTGTCCCATTTTCATAATAATCAAGAACTAAATCACTACTTCCTGATAAATTTACTAAAACATTTCCATATGTTTCAGTTGCGTGATCACCATAAGCATCAAAAACTTTAACACCATCTACATAAAGTCTTACGCCATCATCACCACTAACAGTAACCAGATAACATCCAGCTTTTGTTGAGCGCATTCTGTATCTAACGCCAAAACTTTCAGTATAAATATTAGCTCTATTCACTCCATTGGACAATGTTTGGTAATTAACTGTATTACCACCAAAGTTAAAGATTGAAAACGTCTCTGGCATAGTTACATATCCAACGTAACCATATAAACCAGTAGGATTTATTAAGGCTGCATTATAAGCATTAGTTGTAGGCGGCGCAGTAGCTATATTATACACATGGCCAATCCAAGAATTTGTTCCATAAGATAACTGATTGTCTTCGGTATTATTAACCCCCGTTAATGTTAACGTTAAACTGCCTCCCGTTGACCCATCAGTAAGACAATTTCCTTTAGTCAATAAAATTTTTATTTGACCAGAAAAACCTGCCGTGTAGGTGAGAGTTAAACCGTTATTATTTTTATTACCTGTTATATAAACATCTCCAGATGCATTATAAATACTTAAATTTTCATCACTACCACTAAATACATTTCCTACGGTAAAACTATAAGTAAAACCCTTAACAACATTCAATACTACATGTCTCCCAGCATTTAAACTTGCTGTTGTTATTGTATTGCTATTGTCGACGGTAAAAGTATAAGTTCCTGCGGAAGTTGAAGTTGTTGGATATGTAGGACATTGTCCATAATTATTCGAATGTACAAAAAACATTCCCAAACAAAGTAACCGCAAACTGATCGTAAAACATCTTTCTTTAGAAGAATTAGAAAAATTTAAAAATAAAGAACGAACGAAATAAAGTAGTTTTCGAAGCATAGGCGTGGTATTAAATTTGTTTTTGGCGTTAAAAGAAAACTAAATGGTATAGCATTTTTTGGGGCAATACTTTAATTTTGGCTTTTAAACTAATAAAAAATCAAGCTAAAATCCTGTTTTTCAAACAGAACTAAACTTGTGATTTTATCGCACAAAAATATTATAATTCCGCACACACACAACATTTTAGCAATTTTATTTTTGAGAAATGATAAAAAATTATCATAAAATTTAACAACAAAATGACTATTTTTAGCAATAATAGTTAAAAAGAAAGAAAAAAGCTATGAATACAATTCCTACAATAAAAGAAGCCTTACTGAAATTAGAACACTTTTGTGCGTACCAGGAACGCTGTCATGCCGAAGTGATTTCGAAATTATACAGTCTCAAAATGTCCTCGGAAGAAGTTGATTTTATTGTGGTTCAGCTAATTGAAAATAATTTTTTAAATGAGACCCGATTTGCCTGTAGCTTTGCAAGAGGTAAACACCGAATTAAGCAATGGGGAAAAATTAGGATTACAAATGAACTTAAAGCCAGACAAATTTCATCGACTAATATTTCACTGGCGCTGAAAGAGATTTCTTCAGAAGAGTACGAATCTACTTTCGAAAATCTTGCTGAAAGATGCTGGAACAGTATTCAGGAAAAAAATATCCTAAAAAAAAGAAAAAAGTTCTGCGACTATCTCCTGCGTCGTGGTTATGAAAGTAATTTTGTTTATGATAAAGCAAAAGAGATGGAAAAAAAGTAATTTCCGTTTTTCTTACAAAGTTCCCTTCATAAATTTCTACTAACAACATCGTTTTATCAGAAAATACCTTCCTATACAAATGTTGCTTTCTTGCGAATTATTCATCTTATCTCGCTTTTTTTAGCTTAAAATTGTAAAAATCAATTCATTTTATCTAATAATTTGCGATTTTTCTTATGTTTAAATTTAAAGATTTATAAGAAAATCCACAGAATCACACTTTTTAATATGTATTTCAACGATTAATCCAATCACTTCATCGATTAATTGGCTATTATAAAACCGTGATTATTGCAAACTCGTAGATGTATATATCTTTGCTTAGTTAAATCTTATGCTAGCATAACATCCTGATTGAAACCGTTTAACATGACTAGACAGCTTCTTTTTTGGGTGTGTTTTTAAATATTTTAAAGCATAGGATCGTTAAACAAAATAAAAAAACATTTTTTAAATTAAATGCCACGATTTAATATGATTCGAAAATTACTTTTAAGTTTTTTATTTTTTATCATTTCACACTTTTTTAAAATACGTTCTCAAAAATTTAATTTTAAAATTGCTTTTGTTTCGATTTTGCTAGGATTTAGCATTAATATTGCGAATGCTCAATGTGCCACTCCAACTGGCATTGGAGGAGATAACGAAAGTTGTAATGGTTATATTGCAAGATGGAATGGATCTGCTGGTACAGCTTTTTATATAGATGTTGCAACAACAATCACATTTGATTCAGGTACTATTGTTTCAACATATAACAATAAAAATGTTGGAAACGTGAACAATATAACTTTAACGGGATTAAATCCAAGTACTAAATATTATTTTAGAGTTAGGGCTTCGAGTTCAACCTGCACAAGCATTAGTTCAACAGTAGCTAATTTCACAACTTTGCCCATAGAAACCCCTAGAAGCATTAGAGGAGACAATGTTAGCTGTGGTGGTTACATTGCAAGATGGGACGGATCAGCTACAAATTTTTATATTGATGTTGCAACTACAAATACATTTGATCCAGGCACTATTGTCCCTGCCTATAACAATAAAGATGTTGGTACAGCAAACAATATAACGTTATCAGGATTATCTCCCAATACAAACTATTATTTTAGACTTAGACGTTTAGAAGCTTGTGGTTTAAGCGGAAATTCACCTGTTGGCACATTCAAAACATTAGCTATCGTTCCGCCTGTCGCTTCAGCAGCAACAAATTTTGATTGTAATGCTGGACAAATGAATTGGAATGCAGTTACAAACGCTGCAGGATACTACTTTGACATTGCAAAAGATGTTAATTTTACAAACATTTTGCCTAATTACAACAATTTTTATATTTCATATAATGGTTATTATGTAAGCAACATACCTGGTGGTACATTGTATTTTAGAGTTAGAACGGTCGATAATTGTGGCAATCTTACAGCTTATTCAAATGTAATAAGTTTTGCAACTAAGGGACCTGTAGCAGGAGATGTATCTCCAGCTCAAAGTATATGTGCTGGAACAAAACCCACAACAGATCTAACTTTGACAGGAAATTCAAGTCCCGTTGAGTATTGGCAATCTGCTAGCGATATTAATTTTACAACAAATGTTCAATATATCGGTGTAAATACCTCTACGTTATCTAGCACTACAATTGGTAATTTGAATCAAAGCACCTATTTTAGAGCAGTAATTTTACAAACAGGGACAAATTATTGCAGGGGTTATTCAACACCAGTTTTAATAACGGTCAGTAATTCGATTTCTGCTGCATCATCAACTCCAACAGTTTGTATCAATTCACCTTTAACAGCAATTACACACGCAACCACAGGATTTACAACAATATCATCGTCTACTAATTTGCCTCCAGGAGTCAATGCAAACTTTAGCAATAATACCCTGACTCTTAGCGGAACACCTACTGCTACAGGAACTTATAATTATAGCATCCAATTAAATGGAAGCTGTGGAAATGCAAATGCAACTGGTACAATTAGAGTAAACCCAATTTTAAATGCAAGCGTAAGTATAACTTCTTCAGCTACTGGGGCAATTTGTCCTGGAACTTCGGTAACTTTTACTGCAACTCCTACTAATGGAGGCACACCTTCATATCAATGGAAATTAAATAACAATAATGTAGGGACTAATTCTGCAACCTTTACCTCTACAACTCTTGCAAACAATGATGTTGTTTTAGTTATTATGACATCTAATGCTTCTCCTTGCTTAGCAGGTAGTCCGGCTACATCAAATAGCATAACAACAGTTGTGAACCCAAACAAAAATGCGAGCGTAACAATCACCCATGATCAATCAAGTCTAACAATTTGTCAGGGTACTCACGTTAGATTTACTGCACAACCTACAAATGGAGGTACTAACCCAACATACAAATGGTACAATGGATCAACAGTACTTACAGAAACCTCCAACTCCTATTTACTTTATAATGTTACAAACACAGATGCGATTAGAGTTGAAATGACTTCTAATGCAACTCCATGTTTATCAACAACAGCAGCAGTATCTTCTAACACAATATCCTTTACTGTAATTACAACAGATCGTGGAAGAACACAGGGCGGTGGACAAATTTGTAAAGGAACTGTAACTCCAAAATTTAAATTGGTTAATTTTGATAATCCTGGCCAAGGTTCCCCATATTCCTATTCTTCAAAAGTTTTAAGATGGGAATATAGCACTGATGGTAATGTGACATGGACTCCTATCCCTGGAACTCAAGGATTAATAGAGTATCAGCCAGCATCGACTGATCCTTTGTATATTTTAACAGTTAATACTACTTTTAGAGCCGTAACACAAACTCCTGGGTGTACAGCAACAGAATTCTATGCCATTGAAACTGGCGTACAACTTAAACCAGTACCAACAGTTACATTTACTTCACAAGCCGGAACAGATTCATGTATCGAAACTGACGTAATATATGCAACGCAGCCTAATCAAACAAATTATGTCTGGACAATAACTGGAGCTTTAAATACTGATTATAAAATTAATGGCGGAAATTTATCAACCAACACAATAACTATAAAATGGTTAACTGTCGGAAGTAAAACAGTAACAGTAAATTATAGTAATGGTAATCCTAATAATTGCTCAGCAATTACACCAACATCTTCCACTACTACTGTTTATCCAGTGCCAACAGCGCCAACATTAGGAACAATAGTAGTACCAACATGTACTACGCCAACGGGAAGTATAACCTTAAATAATTTACCAGGCACTGGAACATTACGTTCCTTAGCAGGAAATTCTACAACTGCAACTTATGCCATTAACGGGACAACAATGACAATTTCTGGTTTAAGTCCTGGCAAATACAAATTTGCTATTGATAATCCATGCGGAACATCTTTATATTCAGCTGAAGCAAACCTGTCTGGTAATACTTGGAATGGTACTATATGGTCAGGTGGAAACGCAGGCCCAACATCAAATGATTTACTCGTATTTACAGCAGATTATACTGCAACTAACGATATAAGTGGATGTTCATGTACTGTAACCAACAATGCAAAAGTTACTATAAAAGCTGGCAAAACAATGACCATTAACAATTTTATTACTATTGATTCTGGCTCATTATTAACCTTTGAGAACAGTGCTAGTTTAATACAAACGAGCACAGACCCAAATATCAATACAGGAACTATTAATTATATACGTACTACTCTTCCGATCCGTCAGGCGGATTATGTTTATTGGTCTTCGCCTGTTAAGGGACAAACCCTCGCAGCCCTTTCTTCTCTTACTGCTAGTGATAAATATTTAGCTTTTAACGGCACAGGCTGGGTTGTAACTCCTAAGAGCACAGTTATGACTGTTGGTAAGGGATACATCATTCGTGGTCCGGAAGGAACGTCAAACACTGTAAGAGTACCGTATACAGGTACTTTTACAGGGATACCTAACAACGGAACCATTACTAGTGAAACCTATAATTCAGGAAAATACTATTTGCTTGGAAATCCTTATCCGTCTGCTATTGATGCCGATAAATTTCTTACTGATCTTAATAATAAAGGGTTACTGCAGGGAACATTGTATTTCTGGACACACAATACACCGGTAACACTTGGAGGTTATTATAGATATAATGCCGATGATTATGCAAGTTACAATTTGAGTGGAGGTACCAAAACAATGAAAGCAGCAAAAACTGCAAATGATGCACCCGGAAATATTGATAGCGCGCCACAGGGATATATAGCAGCGGGGCAGTCGTTTATGGCAGGATTTAGTTATCCCGGAGAGATCCAATTTACCAATTCAATGCGTATTGGAGCTGATAAAAACGCTCAGTTTTTCAAACCTGGTAAAACTTCCAAAACAACAGGTATAGAAAAAAATCGTTTATGGTTAAACATGACCAACGAGGAAGGTGCTTTTAAACAAATGCTTGTTGGATATATCGAAGGAGCTACCAACGATTATGACAGAGGATACGATGGAACTTCATTTGACGGAAACAAATACATTGACTTTTATAGTATAGAAGGTACGAGAAAATTTGTAATTCAGGGACGTGCATTGCCTTTTGTTGATACCGATATAGTTCCCTTAGGATATAAGACTAGTATTGCAGGAGATTTTACGATCTCTATTGATCAGGTTGATGGATTTTTTAATACTCAGCCAATCTATCTGGAAGACAAAACAACTGGTAAGATTCAGAATCTACAAGCAGCAAATTATACCTTTACAACTGCAATCGGAACTTTTACAGATCGTTTCGTATTGCGCTATACCAACAAAACACTAGGAACTGGTGATTTTGAAAACATCGAAAACGGACTTTTGGTTGCTGTAAAAGATAAAACCATAAAAGTAACTTCAGCAAAAGAAAGCATCAAAGAAGTTACGATTTTTGATATCACCGGAAAAATGATTTATACTAAAACGAAGGTAAATTCAAACGAGCTTCAGATATCAAATTTACAATCTGGAAATCAGGTTCTATTAGTAAAAGTGACTTTGGAAAATGATTTTGTCGTAACGAAGAAAGTTGTATTTCAATAATAACAAACCAGAAATATAAAAAAATCCATTCGCTGCGGCGAATGGATTTTTTATTTATAATTCATTTTCGAAAACTATATTATCTCTTTTCAATCAAAATACTAACAGCATTTCCTCCAAAACCAACCGCATTAATTAAAACCTTTTTAATTGATTTAGTTTGAGTTTGCTTTTCGCCAAATGGCACTCCAATAAACATATCATTTTGCATCATTAAAAGAGCTAATTCTAAGCTTAAAATTCCAGATGCTCCAAACGTATGCCCAATTTTCCATTTGTTTGTGGTCAGTAAAGGCACCTTTGAGCCGAATACTTTTTCAATAGCACGCAATTCGGTTAAATCTCCTTTTATGGTTCCGGGAGCATGCATTACTATAACATCAATATCTTCTAAGTTTTCATCTTTTAATGCCATCTTCATCGATTTCTGAAAACAGTCTGCTTCCGCAGAAATCGAAATATTATGTTCTAAGATTTCTGTTGCATAACCTACACCTGTAACATAAGCGATTGCGTTTTCACTATCACCAGCTTCTAAACAACAAACGGCAGCACCTTCACCAAGAATCATAGTGTTCTGCTTTTTCTCAAAGTCAAAAGCCAGATTTGGCCAACTCTCTTCTTCCTGATTAATACGGGAATAAATTTTTAATGCTCTCATCTGAGCAATGGTAAAATCTGTTAATGGTGCTTCGCTTCCACCAACTAAAAACTTATCCGCCATTCCAGATTTCAACCAGGCTACTCCATTTAACAAAGCATGAAGCGCTGTTGAACATGTTATTGAATGCGAAATTTCAGGACCAACACTTTGCAAATCGTGAGCAATCCACGACGAAATATTTCCTAAAGTGGTTGTTGGAGAAGCCAAAGTTTGTGCTTTTCCAGTATCAATGTATTCCTTATAGTGTTTTTCAAATAAATCGGTAGCACCACGAGAAGACCCGATATTGATTCCGAAGATATCATCTGATTTCCAACCTGCTTCTTCAACTGCTTTTCGCGAAGCTGCCAAAGCAAATAAAACAGAATCATCTAAAAATTTATATTTCGGATCTGATTCCCGAATTTCAGCAACAATTTGCTTTGATTCAGCACTTAGAGCCGCAATTGAAGTTTCCTGCTGATCTAAAAATTGTTTCGAAAAACAATGTTTATTATCGAGATATTTTTTCCAAACTTTATCTGTATTATTTCCTAAAGGGGAAATAGAAGAAAAAGCTGTTATGGAGATTTTTTGTGTGTTCAAAATAGTTTTTTTATGCTGGTTGTTTTTTTAACCGCAAAGATCGCAAAGGGTTACGCAAAGGTCGCAAAACTTTGTAAATGTTTGAATCAATTAATTGCAAAGTTCACGAAGTTTTGTGAAAAATGAGTCATGGATTAAACGGATTTCAAATTATTAATCTGTGTAAATCGGTTTAATCCGTACAATCTGTGGGCAAATTATACCATTTCTATAGCTTCTTCAATCGTTTTGTAGACTTTTTGAAGCTGTTCGTCTGTCATTATGTATGGAGGAAGAACGTAAACGATGTTTCCAACTGGTCTCAAAATAACTCCTTTATCAATAAAGAAATTATACAATTTAGTACGCATCGATCCGTAGTAACTTTCTTCTGCATCTGATTTAATTTCAACAGCAAAAATAACGCCCAGCGTTCTGGCTGTAATTACTTTTGAATGATTTTCAATTTTCTTTTGAAAGGCTAAATGACTTTTGTTAATTCTCTCAATATTTGTCTGCATTTCATCAGTCTGCAACAAATCGATACTGGCTAAAGCTGCTGCGCAACCTGTTGGATTAGCCGTAAAGGTATGTCCGTGAAATAAAGCTTTATTGATATCATCATCATAAAAAGCATCAAAAACATCTTGTGTAAAAGTGGTAATTGCCATCGGAATTGTTCCTCCCGTTAAGGCTTTCGACAAACAAATCATATCAGGGTCTTCCGAAACATAATCCATTGCGAAGGTTTTTCCGGTTTTACCAAAGCCCGTCATTACTTCATCGGCAATTGTCAAAACCTTATTTGCTGCACAAATCTGAATCAGTTTTGCCAATGCTTCGGGTTCGTACATCACCATTCCGGCAGCACCCTGAACTAAAGGCTCAAAAATAAATCCGGCGCAATTGTGATTTTGAATAACGTTTTTCAGTGCATCAAAACTTTCCTGTTCCTGCCCTTTCACCGGAACCGGAATCCGAACTACATCGATAAACATTCCCTGAAAAGCCTGCGTATAAAAGGAAATTCCACTTGCCGCCATTGCCGCAAAAGTATCTCCGTGAAAGGCATTTTCGAAAGCAATTATAGTCGTTCGCTTTTCATTTTTATTGAAAAAATATTGTAAAGCTACTTTAATCGCCACTTCAACTGCAGTTGAGCCATTATCTGAAAAAAAGATTTTCTGCTGATTCTTTGGCAGGATTTCCATCAGTTTTTCGGCCACATTTATTGCTGGTTCGTGTGTAAAACCACCAAACAATACGTGCTCTAAAGTTGTCAGTTGTTTGTAAATCGCATCGGCAATAAATTTATTACTGTGCCCAAACGGGTTTACCCACCACGAAGCAATCGCATCAATATATTCTTTATTGTTTTCATCCCAAAGCAATGCGCCTTCTCCTCTGGAAATTGCAATTGGCGTTTGTGAGGTTTTGTGCTGGGTATAAGGATGCCAAAGGTATTGGCTGTCTTTTTCTGTTAATGTCATTTTTTTAGAAGATAGAAAATAGAGTATAGAAAAAAGACTAAACTCCATAGTTTTTACAAAGATAGGAAAGTCTATTTTCTTTATTCTATATTCTTTACTCTATAAATTCAATAGATTTTCCCGAAACAAATCAGCATATTCACGAATTACATTTTGATCAAAATACGGTTCTTCATTAATTCTGCCAATACATTTTATTCCGGTTTTATTCAGAATCAAACTTTCTGTCGATTTATTTTCGCTTCCGCTGAAGATAATTCCCGCCACTTTAAAACCTCGATTCTGAATCGCTTCAATAGTTAACAGCGTGTGATTGATGCTTCCTAAATAATGTCTTGACACCACAATTACTTTATAGTCTGGTTGGATCAAATCGACGATTGTATCTTTTTCGTTCAACGGAACAAATATTCCACCCGCACCTTCAATAACCAAATGATTCTCTGTTTTTGGTTCCTGAATTTCTTTTAAATCAATTGTAATTCCATCAATTTCTGCCGCTAAATGTGGACTGGCAGGCGTATTTAATTGATAAGCGTTCGGGTAAAATTGAGATTTAGAATTTGAAACCTGAGATTTTACTTTATGACTATCAGAATTGTCCAGATCTCCTGCCTGAATAGGTTTCCAATAATCGGCTTCTAAAGCTTCAACCACAATTGCTGAAGTCACCGTTTTCCCAACATCGGTGGAAATTCCTGTTATAAATATTTTCATAAGCTTTTGTTTCACAGAGATTCGCCAAGAAACCAACAAAGCGACATAAAGAATAAATAATTTTGTGAATCTCTGTGTAATATTGTCTGCAAAAATACCAATAAAAACAACAAACCCATCAATTACGATGGGTTCTGTTTTATTCTTCTTTTAATTCGTCGATTACTTTCTTGATTTCTTTAGCATATCTTCCATAAGAATAGTGAACCGTCCATTCCATTGCCAGCCCCATAAATAATATAGAAGTTGCAATACCTGCAAAAGCACTTATGAGCTGCCTATTAGTAAAGTTAGCAACATCAAAACCTGGATGTTGCGAAATTTTATTGTACCAAACACCAATTATAAACAGCACCATAAATGGAGTTAAAGCAAATCCGAAAGTTTTATACAACTCCATATTAAGCCGTATGTCAAAGTACGTTTCATACAAACTGTCTTTTGTTTTCAAAGCAATCTTATTCAATCTCTTATAAAAGAAATAAAGTTTGAGCAAATAATAAACCGACACAGCAAAAGCTATACTGTAAAACAAGTAAAAAGACAAAATCCATTTCTCAGGAAAATGAAAGATATAAGGGGTTAACCCAATAAATAATACAGCAACCGTCTGTCCTATAAGTTCATTTCTCAAATTCTTTCTAATCTTGTCCAAAGGCGTGTTAGCCGATTTTATTTTTTCTAAATTATCCGGAAGAACTACATTATCGGTCTTTTCGCTGTTCCATGCGTTTTGTATATCGTTAAAATCCATATCCTTGATTTTTAATTATTTCTTTTAATTTTTCTTTTGCTCTGTTTAATTTTACTCTGGCATTTCCTTCAGAAATACCGAGATTTTCTCCAATTTCTTTATGAGAAAAACCCTCAAGTTGATAGAAAATAATGGCTTTGTCAATTTTTTCGAGTTTTTGAACCGCTTTATAAAAATGATCGAGTTGACTTTCTTTAATGTGTGAATCGCCTTCATCATCTTTAATATTTTCTGATGCAATTTCGTATTTGTCAACCTTTCGCTTTTCTTTTCTGAGGAAAACGATCGCTGTATTAACGGCCACCCGATACATCCAGGTCGAAAACTGGCTTTCATTGCGAAAAGTACCATAAGACTTCCAAAGCTGACAAACAATCTCCTGAAAAAGATCTTGCTGATCATCAGAATTGTCCATGTACATCTTGGAAACTTTGTACAATATTCCTTTATGGTTTTCTATCCGACTTAAAAACTCTTGTTCTTTTTCTTTCAAAACAGCTCTATTTCATTACTGGTTTTACACTATATCCCGCTTTTCTCAACAAATTAACTACTCCTTCTTCACCTCCTAAATGTGCCGCACCAACTGCAAAAAAAACACTTTCTTTTTTCATTAATTCTGGCATTTCTTTTACCCAATTACTATTTCTGTTATCAAGTATAATCTTCTTCGTTTTATCACTTGTAAACTTCGGATCTGTACTAACTGCAAATAGCGCATCTATATTTTCTGCTTTGTAAGAAGAAACTAATTTAGTCGTTTCCTCAGAAGTTGATTCTGATAACATAGTAATCATTTCATCATTTGAATAGGCATTTTCAAACATTGCAAATTGAGATTTAACTGTTTCTAATCCTCCAATTTCTATATTTCGCTTTTTGGCCTGCTCTATAAATTCCATTTCGTAAAGTTTAATATCTGTACAGCCAAAACTTTTCATCGAAATTAAACTCATAACAGTCATTAAACTAAAACTGTCTACTTGTTGAACATTCATTCCGGTTGTTTTTTTCAGAACTGCATCTAATCTAGCCAATTGCTCCGGATTTAACTTTTTATTTAAAGGCTCTTTTCCCATTGCCATTTTTTGCATGTCTGTCATTTCACTCGGGTCAGCAAAATTGATTTCTAAAACTAATTTATTGGAAGCTTCTAATGCCTTTTTTGTTTTTTCTGAAAGAAAATAATCTCCTCCACAAATCATATGAACGGTTCCATATAAATAAGAAGGTTTCTCTAATCCGTTTCCGGAAACTTCCCATAAAAGTGAATTTTCAAGTTTTGGAGATTTATTTTGCGCCTGAGTTGACAAACTAAAAACAATTGCAATTGCTGTAATTACTGATTTGAATACATTTTTCATTTTGTTGATTGATTAAAGTTGTTGATTGATTTGATGATTAAAACTCCTGTTATTATTTTGTGTACTTTTTTCTTTGTATCGGCGTGAAAGTTGCCGCCAGTAAACAAAGTATAATAATAAAAAGTTGTGGATAAGGCTTAGCATACATTTGATGGTCTATTACCAAATAGGTTAGCTGCAATGCCGTTAAAAAAAGTGCCACATTACAAATGATGTTTTTTACTAAAGTGATTATTGTTTTCATAATTATTTTGGTTTATTTGATTACGACTCGTAAGTAATCAAACAATCAAAACGTTACAAAAAAAATTAAATTTTTTAAAACTTTTTAAAAAAAGTGAGGAAAGACGGGATGTTTCGCAGAGACTCACAAATAAAAAAAACACAGATTCGCAAAAAACTTTGCGCCTCTCTGTGTTAATTTTGTGTATCTCTGTGTAATAATTTAAACTAAAAAACGAAATCTCTCAGAAGTTCTAAAACCTGATTAATTTCCTCTTCTGAATTGTAACTATGGATACAAAAACGCAAACGTTCCTGACCTTCCGGAACCGTTGGAGAAAGAATTGGTTTGACATCAAAACCTTTATCTTGCAGTTGTTGCGCTAATTGTTTTACTTTTTGATTACCAGGAACAATCGCCGACTGAATTGCCGATTTACTTCTAACAAACATTGGCTTTAAGCCTAATAAATTTTTCTGCTGATTGAAGAATACAATGTTTTGGCGCAGTCTTTCAATGTTTTCCTTTTCAATTTCTAAATGTTGATAAGCGACTAAAATTGTCGCGACAGAATGTGGAGACAATCCTGTTGTATAAATAAAACTTCGGGCGAAGTTTACTAAATATTCTTTAAGTTCCTGACTTCCTAAGACAACAGCACCGTGGCATCCCAGACCTTTTCCAAAAGTCATGATTCTGGCAAAAATTCTATGATGCAAATTCAGGTATTGTATCAGGCCTTCACCTTTTTCGCCAAAAACGCCCAGAGTGTGCGCTTCATCCACAACTAAATAACAATTGTACTTCTCTGAAAGTATTACTAATTCTTCCAGATTTGGACTATCGCCATCCATAGAAAAAACAGTTTCGGTAACTATATAAATATTTGTATCAGGAAATTTTAAGATCAGATGCTCTAAATCTTCAAAATCGTTATGATTAAATTTATATGATTTCGCATTTGACATTATTATTCCGTCACGAATTGAAGCATGACTTAATTCATCATACAAAATAACGTCATTTCGTTGCGGTACAGCGCTAAAAAAACCAACATTGACATCATAACCCGAATTAAAAATCAAAGCTGATTCAGCGTCTTGAAATTCAGCAATGAAAGTCTCTGTAATTTGATACAAAGAATGATTTCCAGAAATCAATCGGGAACCCGTTGCTCCATTCTGAACAATCTCATTTTCGATCAAATAATGATGTGCCAATTTGAAAATAGCTTCAGATCTTGAAAATCCAATATAGTCGTTTGAAGAAAAATCGACAAGATTATTAAAACTTGGCAATTGTCTTAACGCGTTATTTTGCTTTCGGGTTTCAAGCTTTTGAATAAGATTTTCAGGTAATTTCATAAAAGCAAAGTTATGAAATAGAACTTAAATTAAACAAACAGCAGGCTTTATGTCGCCTGCTATTTTTAATTTGATTATTATATTGCGCTTATAAATGGTGATTTTCTGCTATACTTAGATTCCAGCATTTCGTTTATCATAAACCTGGCAATATCATCTGCGTTTATTTTATCTCCCAAACAATCTTCTAAACTTACAGCGATTTTAGCCGTTTCATCTGTAAACTCAATAAACGGAACCCGAATTTGTGTCCAATTCACGTTGCTTTGTTCTAATAAATCATACGCTTTTTGTCGGTCTTCCTGAATTACCGGAAAGTTCGTTTTCATCCAGTTAGTTGCCATTTGTGTTTTAGCGCTTTTTTTATCAAAAGGCGTATCAATATTTAGTCCGGCTAATAAAACATAGCGCTGAATTCCGTACTTATTCATTACTTGTAGAATATTCCTTGTAGCTGCACATGCCACAAGCGACTCGTCTTTGCGTTGTCCAACAGTACTTAAAACGGCCTGACAATCCTTCAGTAATAACTTGATGGAATTGAGATCAAGTGCATCTCCTTGAATAATTTCGATTTGTGAACTTTGAATGGTAAAACTCTCAGGATTTCTAAGCAAAAGTTTTATGCTAAATCCTTCTTTCAATAACTGGTTTACAAGATAATTTCCAGTTCTTCCGCCACCGCCTAAAACGGCCACTTTATTTATATTTTTCATTTGTATTCTTTATAAAATTTGACATAAATATTTTACGCCTTATCTTCCTGATAAAGCGAAATAATAAAAGCTTACTGTGCTTTTATGATACGATCAATATTTTATAAAGAGATTCTAATAATTCAAATATACGGATTTTAGTAAAACAAAAAAGCCAAACATTTCTGTTTGGCTTTTTAAACTTATTTTAAAATTGTCTTAGTCAACTAATACAATAATTTTATTGTCTTTCATTTCGATAGTACCTGACGTAATCTCTAATGTATAGGTTTGGTCATTTACTTTCGTGAATTTACTCGCGACCTCTTTAGAAAAATTGAAACCTGAAGCTACAATTTTAATAGTTCCTTTTTCTAGAATAGAAACAATAGGCGCATGATGATTCAATATTTGAAAGCTTCCATCAACTCCAGGCAATGTAACTGATGTTACTTCTCCTGAAAATAATTTTGCTTCTGGTGATACTATTTCTAAAATCATTTTTTTTGAGTTATGAGTTATAAGTTATGAGTTATAAGTGAGCAGAAACTCATAATTTATAACTCATAATTCATAATTATATTAAGCTTCAGCCAACATTTTTTCTCCAGCTTCGATAGCATCCTGAATAGAACCTTTCAAGTTGAAAGCTGCTTCAGGAAGATGATCTAACTCACCATCGATAATCATGTTGAATCCTTTGATAGTATCTTTAATGTCAACCAAAACTCCAGGAATACCTGTAAATTGCTCCGCTACGTGGAAAGGTTGAGATAAGAAACGTTGAACACGACGTGCTCTTGAAACTGATAATTTATCTTCTTCAGATAACTCTTCCATACCTAAAATCGCGATAATATCTTGCAATTGTTTGTATTTTTGAAGAATCTCTTTTACTCTTTGTGCACAATCGTAATGCTCATTTCCTAAAATTTGAGGAGTCAAAATTCTTGAAGTAGAATCTAACGGGTCAACCGCAGGATAAATACCTAACTCAGCAATTTTACGAGACAATACAGTTGTAGCATCTAAGTGAGCAAATGTTGTTGCTGGTGCCGGGTCAGTTAAGTCATCCGCAGGAACGTAAACCGCCTGTACAGATGTAATAGATCCTTTGTTTGTAGAAGTAATACGCTCTTGCATAGCTCCCATCTCTGTTGCCAAAGTTGGTTGGTATCCTACTGCAGAAGGCATACGACCTAAAAGTGCTGATACCTCAGAACCTGCTTGTGTAAAACGGAAGATGTTATCAACGAAAAACAATACATCTTTACCTTGATCAGTTCCAGCTCCATCACGGAAATACTCAGCGATAGATAATCCTGAAAGTGCCACACGTGCACGAGCTCCAGGAGGCTCATTCATTTGTCCGAAAACGAAAGTAGCTTTAGACTCTCTCATTCCTGGCATATCTACTTTAGATAAATCCCATCCTCCATTTTCCATAGAGTGCATGAAATCATCACCGTATTTAATAATTCCTGACTCTAACATCTCACGAAGTAAGTCATTTCCTTCACGTGTTCTTTCACCTACTCCTGCGAATACTGAAAGTCCACCGTGACCTTTTGCGATATTGTTGATCAACTCCTGAATCAATACTGTTTTACCAACACCGGCACCACCAAACAATCCAATTTTACCTCCTTTTGCATAAGGCTCAATCAAATCGATTACTTTAATACCTGTGAATAAAACTTCAGATGAAGTTGATAAATCTTCAAATCTTGGTGCTGGTCTGTGGATAGACAATCCATTGTCACCATCTTTTGGTAAGTTTCCTAAACCATCGATAGCATCACCAATTACGTTAAACAAACGTCCGTAAACATCTGCTCCAACTGGCATTTTGATTGGGTTTCCTGTTCCAACCACTTCATAACCTCTGCTCAAACCGTCAGTTGAGTCCATCGAAATGGTACGCACCGTGTTTTCACCAATGTGAGATTGTACTTCTAGAACTAACAATGTTCCGTCTTTTTTTGTGATTTCTAATGAATCATAAATTTTTGGAAGTTCAACATCTTTACCGTTGAAAACTACGTCAACTACTGGTCCAATGATTTGAGCAACTTTTCCTATTACTTTTGACATTACTTATGTATTTATTAAATAGCTATTTAGGTTTATCGAAAATACCTCTTTTTTCAGAGCGCAAAGATAATTTTTTAAAATATAAAATCAATTTTTTTTTCATAAAAAATACTACGATTTTGTTTGATTCCTAAAAGACAGGCCTCAAATATCTAAAATGGCAATTTTTTTAGAAATAAAAAAAGCCACTACATTTTAGAAATGAGTGACTTTCTTACTAAAAAAAATTGGCTTTATTGAATTACTTGCGGAAACTGAATTGGATATAAAGCCAAATCAACATGACGCAATGTTGAACCATATTTTGCATTAATTGCGTCTATAAAGTTATTCGCAATTAAACCGTAACCTCTTGCACTTGGATGTACTCCATCTAAAGAGAATGCCCCTCCCGTAGCAAATGAAGACGACATAGTGAAATTTCCAAATCTAATTCCACCACTTGCTAATTGTGTTAAGATTGCTTTTGTATCAACAAAAGCTAAACCTTTTTCTTTAGCAACCGCTTCAATTGTCACATTATAAGCATCTGTCGCTTTTTTAACCTCTGCAGTTTCAGTTGGAATCAATACATGTTTATCTTGTAGTGGATAAGTTATTCCAAATTTATCTAAAGGAGCGGGCGGTACAATTCCTACACCAGAATTTACAGCCGTAGGAGCAGTGCCAATGTCCGGTCTTGTTGTTAAAACTACCAAATCTGTTGCTTTAGCTTGTCGGGCCTGTCCAAATACAGCACCATAAAAAGCTGCAGTCTGCGCCCCTAATGTTGGAGTAAATGCCGCTGTTAACTGTGCTGATAAATTTGTCAAACTCTCATCTTTTATTAAAAGTGGAAGATTTGTAGCTGTTTCAGACAACAAATTAATTCTGTCTCCCGCGTTAAAAGCAGTTAATACTTGTTTTAACGGACCGTATAATTGAGTATTCAATGCTTTTATTGTTGCTTTACCAACAGCTTCATTTCCACCCCCAAGTATTTTTGGTGTAAGCGGATTATATGGAACAGTTGTAAAATAAGGCAATGCCGTAATGTATGGCAAATTTGCCACAACACCTTTTGCACCTTTAGCAGTAAGTCCCGTAACTAAATTATTATACACACTTGCAAATACAGTCGGATCTGTAATATCATTTCCTCCATATGTCGTGGGATTCATATTTCCTGTCTGGTCTTTTCCTATTCCACCTGAAGTTGCATAGGACAAAACGTCATTTCCTCCAATAAATAAAGAGAAAAACGTTGGATTTTGAGCAATTGCATCTGCTAAAACCGAAGTCCCCGGTGCACTGGAAAATCTGGCAAAATATGGATTCGCCAATCCTGCCTCTACACCTGCAACATTTCCATAACCCGCAGCTAGTAAATGAAAACTTTTTGCACCCGGAACACCTAAATTACCAAACGTACCTGTAAGATGAGCTGTAACTTCAGTTGTTGGTTTTCCCGTCACATTTACAGGAGTCTGAGTTTCTCCAACAAAATATAAACGTGTCCCTGCAATAACTTTTCCTCCTAAAAGCAATCCTCCAATATTATCATTCATATATGGTGTTGCAAAAGCTCCTCCTCCGGCTGCAACAAATTGTTGTGCCAAAATATTCGTATAAGCTCCTTCCTGCCCTTTTTTAAAGAGCGCATTATCACTATAACCCGCCGCAAAAGAATCTCCGAGAGCTACATATTTAGTAAAAACTGCAGACCCTGGAACTACTGGCACTTCTACAGGTGCATCACTATCATCATTATTACACGCCATAAAGGTTAAAGAAACCAATAAAAGCCATTTTATATTTTTTTTCATGTCATTTTAAGTTTAAAATTATTACTTCTTTACCTATTTATTTCTTTGAAACAAATAGAAAGAAACCCTCTTCATCTAATTCACTACTTTTAATTATGGATTAATTGTCCAGGAAGCAAACCACATTTGACCGATTGCTCCAGCACCAATTACCTGAAGATAATCTTTTCCGAAAAGGTTAGTTGCTCCCACTTTAATAACTGATTTAAGTTTTGGAATACCATAATTAATCTGAGCGTCAAGAACTGTGTTTTCAGGAATCATACCATCTCCGAAAGAAGATTGCCATAAGTATTCTGTATTCCATCTCACATTCACATTAAATCCTAAATTTTCAATCACTTTCGCATTTCCAAGAGAAGCTTTAATTCTGTGCTTTGGTGTATTAAATCCTGCTATAAAACTTGGATCTTCTGATTGATCAAAGTCAAATTGAGCGTAATTGTAATTCACTCCTAATTCAAAATCTTTATATACTTTTTTAGATAAACCAACTCCAAAACCTAATGAAGAAACTTCGGCAGTTGTATTTGTATATACTTGATAAACTCTTCTGTCTCCAAATGCTAATGCCTGATAAGTCTGTTGTACTGCAGGATTAGAAGGATCTGTTCCTACTGTTCCATAATAAGGAGAAATTACTCTCGCAGTATTCATGAAATCATTATAAATATTATAATAAGCATTTAAGTCAATCGATAAGTCATTTTGAACTACTGAACGGTATCCTATCTCAAAAGCCTGAACCTGCTCAGGTTTTACTAAACCAATATTAGCAACTTTAAGATCCCCAGGATTTGCAGAAGCAGCAAAAGCCTGAACAGAAGCTACTGTATATGCATTATGATAAGCATTTTGACCTGACATCCCAATAGTTGCTGGCTGTCCTGCAATTGTTTGTCCAGCCGGACTTACATTTACAGTTTCCTGAAAACGATCTAAATTTTCAGCAGCAGAACCAATTAACGCAAATGGTCCTAGATCTAAACCGATATACTGATCTTGTGTTGTTGGGTTACGGAAACCTGTTTGATAAGACAATCTGAAGTTATGTCTTTTAGATTCTCCGGCAGAATATACAAATGAAACTCTTGGAGAAAGATTACCGTCAAAATTCTGGCTTTTATCATAACGTAATGATCCTGTAAATTTCAAACGATCATCCATGAATTTCTTTTGTAATTGTGCATATGCACCATACTCTTTATATTCAATTGGACCATCGTAATCTGTAAAGATTGTACCTTCAGAATCCATTATATATTTTCTCCAAGAACCTCCCACCTGAACTTCTGCCCATTTAATCATATCTCTAAAATTATAATTTACATCAGAGTGATATAATTTAGAATGATCTATAAATTTAGCTCCCTGAGTTAAATCAGGATTAGATATTACTGTTTTAAGAGCGTTATTAAATTGAGCTGATCCCGGTTCGAATCTTGCAGAACCAGTTGGCTTAGGAATAAACGAAATAGCAGCTGGCAGTACATTATAGTCTGCAAAATTTCTTGCTATTGCAGCAGATTCATTTGCATTCGTTCCCATAACAGCCCCAGAATATTGGTATGCCGTTGCATAATTTGTAAACCACTCCTGATCTGATTTTGCTGCTCTGTTTACGTTCCAGGCAGCAAATCTCATATCATATGAATTTCCTGCATCTTCATCTGTTGTATATACTCTTGCAAAAAAGTTTTTCCCTTTTACTTCGATTTTTGCTTGTTGCATCATAAAATCCTTCAATGCATATCTATTTGCTCCTTGGTAAATTGTACTACCTAAACCAATTTTATATTGCAAAATAACTTCTGTATCATCCTTAAAAGGTTTGATGTGTGCAGAGAAATCTGCTTTAATATTTTTAACTTTATTATCTGTTAAATCTTGTTCACGATATCCTGTTCTACTAACTTGTCCTACGTTCGGAATAAAAGTAGTAACCTCATCTCCATAAATATTTAATCCGTCATAATTTTGATTCATTGCATGACCCTCAGAACCTCCAGTCATACTTCTTTTATCAGCAGCAATCCATTCAGAAGCTTCCATATAGGTGAAATTTGCTTTTAATGCAAAATGCTCGGTGAAAGCTTTTGCAGCTCTAATACCAAAATCATTATAATCATTTGTTCCAGCAGCATCCTGGCTCGTTTGACCATATTTATAATAAATAGTAATTCCTTCATTTGTAAAAGGGCTTTTACTATTCATAAACATAATACCATTAAAAGCATTTGCTCCATAAAGTGCAGAAGATGCACCGGGTAAAAGTTCCACATTTGCCACATCGATATCAGAGATACCCACTAAGTTACCTAATACAAAGTTCAATGCCGGTGATGAATTATCCATTCCATCAACCAATTGCATAAAACGCGTATTAGCCACAGTAGCAAAACCACGTGTATTGATTGATTTAAAAGAAATACTGCTGGTATTAAAATTTACTTCTTTTAAATTTTCTAAGCCATCATAAAAAGTTGCTGCAGTTGTATTCTTGATTTCCTGAATACCCATTCTTTCAATAGTTACGGGAGATTCAATTACTCTTTCAGGGGTTCTGGAAGCCGAAACTACAATTTCATCCAACTTAGTTTCTTCATCTTTCAGAACTACATCAAATTTTTGATTTAGTGATGTAACACTAATTGTTTTAGTCTCAAACCCTACCGCTGATACTTTAATTGAAAAAGGTGGTTTTGCAGTAGTGTTTAATTTAAAAGTACCGTCAAAGTCTGTCGAAGTTCCAGTTGAACTTCCGACCACATTAACGTTGGCACCAGGAATAGATTGTTTGTTACTATCGGTAACAGAACCAGTAATTGTATTCTGCGCAAAGGATACTCCGCAGAAAAACAACATAATTAGCAAATACACTCTCATGTGGGTTAGTTTTTGGTTAGTTTATCTAGCCAAAATACAAATATTTTTGATATTAATAAAAAAACGTTAAAAAAAATTAATATAACGCAGGTTTTTTGTTAGTATTTTAACTTTTTCACATTGAGTTTTATTAAATTAACAGCAACAACAAAGCATTTCAAATCTTAAATAGTATGCATACATATAAAATTTAAGAGAAAAAATGAAGATTTAATAAAAATAGAGGGGTTAGAAAAAAAATTTGACAATAAAAAAAAAGCGAGACAAAAATCTCGCTTTTTTAACATATTGTATAGTTATGTACTTATTCTACAGTAACAGATTTAGCTAAGTTACGTGGCTGGTCAACATTACAACCTCTCATTACAGCAATATAATAAGAAAGCAATTGCAATGGTATTGTAGTAATTAAAGGTGACAATGCATCCGAAGTTTCAGGAATCTCAATTACATAATCCGCTAATTCGCGAACTTGAGTATCTCCTTTAGTAACTACTGCAATGATTTTTCCGCTTCTTGATTTAATTTCCTGAATATTACTTACAATTTTATCGTAATGACCTTGTTTAGGCGCAATTACAATAACTGGCATATGTTCATCAATTAATGCAATTGGTCCATGTTTCATTTCAGCAGCAGGATACCCTTCAGCATGAATATAGGAGATCTCCTTCAGTTTCAAAGCACCTTCAAGAGCAACCGGGAAATTATATCCACGACCTAAATACAAACAATTTGGCGCATCTTTAAAAGCTGCAGCAATTTCTTTCGCTCTATCATTTGTTTCTAAAGCTTCAGCTACTTTCTCAGGAATTATTTCCAATTCTTGTAAGTAAGTATGAAAATCAGTATTTGACAAAGTCCCTTTCGCTTTTCCTAATCTTAAAGCAATCATAGTTAAAACTGTGATTTGAGTAGTAAAAGCTTTAGTTGATGCAACTCCAATTTCTGGCCCCGCATGTGTATAAGCACCTGCATGACTTTCTCTTGAAATAGAAGAACCTACAACATTACAAACACCAAATACAAAAGCACCATTTTCTTTTGCCAATTTAATAGCTGCCATTGTATCTGCCGTTTCTCCAGATTGAGAAATTGCAATTACAACGTCATCCTTATTAATAATTGGGTTTCTATATCTAAATTCAGATGCATATTCCACTTCAACAGGAATACGGGTGAATTCTTCAAAAATATATTCTGCTACCAATCCTGCATGCCATGAAGTACCACAAGCAACAATCAGAATTCGTTTAGCATTTAAGAATTTTTCAAGGTTATCTTCTACACCAGCCATTTGAACAATTCCTTCATTTGCATGAAGTCTTCCCCTGTAAGTATCTTTTATAACACTAGGCTGCTCATAGATTTCTTTAAGCATAAAATGATCATAACCTCCTTTTTCAATTTGCTCCAAATTCATTTGAAGCTCCTGAATATAAGGATCTACTAAAGAGTCATCTTTTATTTTTCTAACTTTAAGAGGCTTATGCAATCTAATGTTTGCCATTTCACCATCTTCAAGATAAATTGCATTTGAAGTGTATTCAATAAAAGGAGAGGCATCAGAAGCAATAAAATATTCTCCCTCACCAACACCAATAGCCAAAGGGCTTCCTAGTCTTGCTGCAACAATTTCATCAGGATTTTTTTTATCAAATACAGCAATTGCATACGCACCTACTACTTGATTCAAAGCAATTTGCACTGCTTTTCCTAATTTTATACCTTCATTTTTTTGAACCTCTTCAATCAAGTTCACTAAAACTTCAGTATCTGTATCCGATTTAAAAGTATATCCTCTTTTTATTAATTCTTCTTTGAGTGGAGCATAATTTTCTATAATTCCGTTGTGAATAATCACTAATTCACCCGAATTAGAAAGATGCGGATGTGAATTTACATCATTTGGAACTCCGTGGGTTGCCCAACGTGTATGTCCAATTCCAATTGTTCCGTTTGTCGTAAAACCGTCTTTTGCTTTAGCTTCAAGATCCGAAACCTTACCTTTTGTTTTACAAAGTTTAACGCCTGAGTTATCATATAACATAACACCTGCACTATCATATCCTCTGTATTCGAGTCGCTTTAATCCTTTTATAATAATAGGATACGCCTCTCGATGGCCGATATATCCAACAATTCCACACATATATATTTATTAATTTGGTTTCGTGTAGTAAACTTCAAGTCTCAGTCTCTTATCCTCCGGAATACTCGCTTTACTTCCGTATAATATCGTTCCTAACGGACTCATAACCGAACCTCTTGGCGCTTCTGAAATAACGCTATTTTTTAATTTTAATTTATTAGAAGTTGCAATATCAATACTTTCTGTTACAACCAAACCTAATTTTACATTTACAGCAGTAGCATCTTTTATCAGATTTCTGATATGATTAGTTATTCTAACCTTATATGATTTTCCACGTTTAGTAGTTGCATCGACCTCTAAAAGTCCGCCAAAAATATATCTGGTTGCTTTAGGATCAGTACCTGCAAATCCACTAGTTCCGTCAGTATAATCTATTAATGGAACATTATTTGTTAAATCATACAAATACACTCTTTTTGGTTCGTCAGCAGCTCCCATTTTTTGAGAATCAACATAAAACACCAAATTTGCTTCATTTACAATCCATTTGTTTGTTCTAATTTCTGCCAACTTAGTTGCAAAATTAGAAAGATCAATAACAGCAAGTGATCCCTGGCCTCCTTTTAAATAAAGGTTTTCATCACCATTAGTGTTATCAGGATTCTTTATCGCAGTATCATAATTTGCATTTTTAGTGTCATTAAGTAAACCAGCAGTAGCTCCAGCTAAATTAATGACCAGCGATTTATCTTCTTTAGCATCTCCATCTGTTGTAATTGCAGTTTTAGCTTTGTATTTAATCGTTATTTTACCTTTAGTAAAATCCAAAAGTGCCATATTACTGTCCGTAGTAGCCGCTGATTTTTCCGTTTTAAAATACAATCCTCTAAAATACTCCTGAAAAGCATCAGCATTGGCAAGTTTTGTAGCAGCAGCTTTTAAGATTTTATCCGAAAAAAAAGTCGTATTCAAATTCAAACGCATTTCTGGTGCAACCAAAGTTGTTGTCTCTTTCCCATTTGCATCTGTCGTTACATCCTTATACTCAGTAGAAGCAAAATAGAATTCATCATTTTGCAATTTACTAGTAGCATCATTCAAACGATTTGGATTTATAAAATTTTCAAAATCAGTTTTTTGATCTGTATAATACAATTGAGCTAATTGCGTTCCGTTATTAATAACCGTGCTACGCATCTGAACTCCTGATTCATAAACGCTTAATTTCAGTTTTCCATTTGTTGCTCCATAAATAGAATCTAACTCATAAACATGTGTTCCATCTGTATTTGTGGTTGTTATATGACTGAAATAGGGTATGCTAAGCACCACACTTTGTACTTCTGGTTCTTCGCCAATTGTTGGCGCATATTCTGCCAAAGTAAGTTGAGTAACAAAATTACTATTTGTAGTTCCAAGAACAGGATTATCATAAATACCTAATCCATTAATTGCCAATCCATTTGACTGAACAGGAGTTACTTCCTGATTATATGCCAAAACATCATATTTTTCACCCTGAAGGTCAAAATGATTATCTCCGATTAAATCATCACCAATCGCATTAAAATCTTTATCGCAAGAATATAAAAGAACAACCGTTGCAACTAATAGAATTTTCTTAATAAAAGAAGTATTATACATGTTTAATAATAAAGTTAATTTTTAAAGACCCATTGTTTTATAGAAATTTGTATACGCTTCAGCGAATGCATCTTTCGTGGCGAAAGGTAAAAAAGGTTTTCCTGAAGATTCTATAAATTTTGTTAAACTTGGAGATACGTTTTCAGACGCTATAATAACAGCATCAGAATGCAATATGCTGGCCTTTAAGATATTTTCGTAATTAGGTGTTTCTAAATCAGCAACTGACTCATGTGGTACGCCGTCAAATTTCACCTTGTTAATCATTTCTAAATCTAAATTTTCATCAAAAGACTGACCGTAAACAGAAGTCACAATTTTAGTTTCAGAAAATAAGGCTTCGTTTTTATAATAGTGTTTCATATAAATCGGCAACATAGCTGCCAACCAACCATGAACATGGATTATATCCGGAACCCAGTTTAATTTTTTCACTGTTTCAACAACTCCTTTTGCAAAAAATATTGCTCTTTCGTCATTATCAGGATATAAAACTCCCTCTTCGTCAGCAAAAGTTGCTTTACGCTTAAAATATTCATCATTATCGATAAAATAAACCTGAATTCTTTCTTTCGGAATTGAAGCTACTTTAATAATCAATGGCATATCTAAGTCATTCACTACCAAATTCATTCCTGAAAGTCTAATCACTTCGTGTAACTGGTGTCTTCTTTCGTTGATATTCCCATATCTAGGCATGAAAATTCTTATCTGACCTCCTTGATCGTTAATCATTTTAGGAACGTCATAAGACATTAAAGAAACCTCATTTTCAGCCAAATAAGGCACGACTTCAGATGATACATATAATATCCTCTTATCTTTCATAATAGTATTTTACTTAATTTTTGGTAATAAAAACGTTGCAAAATTACAAAAATTTATGCAGTTTATAACTAATATATTATGTTTGCACTAAATTTTAATAATACCGCCATGCATATTTTCTACGGTAAAGTAGCTTTGATAGCTTATTTAAAAACTATCAAAACCACAAATTCAACTATCGGATTTGTACCAACAATGGGCGCTTTACACCAAGGGCATCTGGCTTTAATGCAACGATCTCTTAAAGAAAACGATGATACAGTTGTTAGTATTTTCGTAAACCCTACCCAATTTAACAATCCTGAAGATCTCGCAAAATACCCAAGGACACTTGAAGAAGATGTTAAAAAAATGCGAGGTTTAAGTGACAAAATGATTTTATATGCTCCTTCTGTAGAAGATATTTATGAAGGACATACGATTTCGCAGGATTTTGATTTTGACGGATTGGAAAATCAAATGGAAGGAAAATTCAGACCCGGACATTTTAACGGAGTTGGAACTATTGTAAAACGATTATTTGAAATCGTGACTCCAACAAATGCCTACTTTGGTGAAAAAGATTTTCAGCAACTGCAGATCGTTAAAAAGATGGTCGAAAAAAATCATATGCCGGTAAATGTTGTTGGCTGTCCTATATATAGGGAAGAAAATCAGCTGGCAATGAGCTCCCGCAATGAACGCTTAACTACAGAAGAACGAAAAGAAGCTTCTATCATTTATAAAACATTAATGGAGGCCAAAGAAATATTCAAAACAAAAAGTCCTGAAGAAACGATAGAATTTGTTAAAAATTCTTTCGAAGACAATCCAAAATTTGAACTTGAATATTTCGTCATTGCTGACGAATCCACATTATTACCTATAGAAAACAAAATTAAAGATAAAAACTATCGTGCCTTTATAGCAGTATTTGTTAATTCTATAAGACTGATTGACACCATTTCATTAAATTAATTTACCTTTGCAGCATGCAAATTCAAGTTATAAAATCTAAAATTCATCGTGTAAAAGTAACTGGAGCTGATTTAAATTATATCGGCAGTATTACTATTGACGAAACATTACTGGAAGCCTCAAATATTATTGAAGGTGAAAAAGTATCTATTGTAAATATCAATAATGGCGAACGTTTTGAAACTTATGCTATTAAAGGAGAAAAAAATTCAGGAGATATTACGCTGAATGGTCCTGCTGCTAGAAAAGTTCAAAAAGACGACATTATAATCATTATATCATATGCTACCCTGGATTTTGAAGAAGCCAAAACCTTCAAACCATGGATCATTTTCCCTAATGAAAACGATAATTCGTTAACTTAAGTTTTCCTTTTACACTTTATCTTCCCAATTATTTGTCAAAATTATTTTTGCACAAACAGTATTTCTTTGGTCTAAAATCAAAATAGATTTTGAGCCAAAAGTCATTGCTTTTTAAAATTCTACTGTAAGAAAAAAGCAAATAAAGTATTATATTGCTACATTATTTCAATACTTTTTAATTTACTGAAATGCCACAAATCATGAAAAAAGCTTACCTACTGTTTATTTTAGTGTCAATTTCTTCATTTGCCCAGAAAAAATTCGACAACATTAAATCTGAAAAACTTGGAGAAGAAAGAAGGATAACCATCGGACTTCCCGCTTCTTACGAAGCTAATCCTGAAAAAAAATATCCTGTTCTCTATTTATTAGACGGCGACTATTTATTTGACCCATTCTCTGGTGCCGTAAGCTACGGATCGTATTGGGGAGATTTACCGGAAATGATCATAATTGGTGTTCATCAAAATAAAGATGAAGAACGTTATGATGACACTACAATTGATCAAAATACAGGATTACCTTTTGAAAAAGGTGCTGAATTCTTCGAATTTATTGGCGGAGAATTACTTCCTTACATTGAGAAAAAATACCGTACCGCTCCTTTCAAAATTATCGCTGGTCATGATGTTACAGCCAGTTTTATCAATTTTTATTTATACAAAGAGCAACCTCTTTTTAACGGCTATATTTGTTTGAGCCCAGAACTTGCTCCTAAAATGGAAATTCGTATTCCGGAGAAATTTGCTAAAGTAACAGAACCTTTCTTTTATTATTTATCTGCAGCAGACGGAGATATTAAAAAAATCAAAGAACCTATAGAAAAACTGGACAGCAATATTAAAATCGCTAATAATCCGTTAGTGAATTATAAATATGATGTATTTAAAAACACAACGCATTATACTGAAGTTTTACACTCTATTCCGAGTGCTTTATACCAGATATTTGAAGTGTTCAGACCAATAAACACCACAGAATTCAATGATAAAATTGCTGTTTTACAATCTGGTTATGCCGATTATCTTGAAAATAAATACAATGTTATGTCTAAGGTTTTAGGCGTACAGATTCCGGTTAGAATGAGTGATTTCAAAGTAATTGAAAACCTTATCTTAAAAAGAAATGCTTACGATGAATTAGGAAAAATGGCCGAAATTGGAAACGTAAACTATCCAAAAGCAATGCTGGGAGAATATGAATTAGGATTGATGTATGAAAAAATGGGTGATCCGAAACATGCTTCAAAAAAATATCAAAATGCTTCGCAAATGGAACCAATTGGCGATTTGAATAAGGATTTGATGTATGAGAAAATTGATGAAATGAATACACTTGCAAAAAAAACCAAATAATGTCAAAAGTTAAAACTTCCTTTTTTTGTCAAAATTGCGGAACCCAATATGCCAAATGGCAAGGGCAATGCAATGCCTGCAAAGAATGGAATACTATTGCCGAAGAAATCATTCAAAAGCAGGAAAAAGTCGCCTGGAAAAGCGAACCAACCTCAAGTACAAAAGCACCAAGACCTTTAAAGATTAACGAAATTGATTCGGCTCAGGAAATCCGAATGGATACAACTGATGGTGAATTGAATCGTGTTTTAGGAGGAGGAATTGTTCCTGGTTCTTTGACGCTTTTAGGAGGTGAACCGGGAATAGGAAAAAGTACACTTTTACTTCAAATTTCATTAAAATTACCTTATAAAACTTTATATGTTTCTGGTGAAGAAAGTCAGAAACAAATAAAAATGCGTGCGGAAAGAATTACGCCAAACAGCGACAATTGCTACATTCTGACAGAAACGAAAACGCAAAATATCTTCAAACAAATTGAAGCTATTCAGCCCGAAATTGTTATTATAGATTCTATTCAGACTTTACATACAGATTATATTGAATCAACTGCCGGAAGTATTTCTCAAATTAGAGAAACTACTGCCGAGCTTATCAAATTTGCTAAAGAAACCAATATTCCGGTTATTTTAATCGGACATATTACTAAAGATGGAAATATCGCCGGACCAAAAATTCTGGAACATATGGTCGATACCGTTTTGCAATTTGAAGGCGATCGAAATCATGTTTACCGCATTTTACGTTCGTTGAAAAACCGTTTTGGCTCCACTGCCGAATTGGGAATTTATGAAATGTTAGGAAGTGGTTTACGAGAAGTAAGTAATCCGTCAGAAATATTGATTTCACATAAAGATGAAGAAATGTCCGGAACTGCTATTGCCACTACAATGGAAGGCATGCGTCCGTTAATGATCGAAATACAATCGCTTGTAAGCACTGCCGTTTACGGAACGCCTCAACGAAGCACAACAGGTTATAATGCAAAAAGACTAAATATGATTTTGGCTGTTTTAGAAAAAAGAGCCGGATTTCGTTTAGGCGCCAAAGACGTTTTCCTGAATGTAACGGGCGGAATTTCTGTTGATGATCCTGCAATTGATTTAGCCGTTGTTGCCGCAATTTTATCTTCGAACGAAGATATTCCGGTAACCAAAGGATTCTGTTTTGCCGGCGAAGTTGGACTTTCTGGTGAAATTCGCCCTGTAAATCGTGTAGACCAGCGTATTCAGGAAGCTGAAAAATTAGGATTCAATACTATCTTTGTGTCCAAGTACAATAAAATCGCCTTAAAAAATACCGGAATCAAAATTGAGCTTGTGGCAAAAATTGAAGATGTAGCCAGTATTTTATTTGGTTAATTTTTTACAAACCTACTTTATGAATTTTCCAAAACAAAAAATATATAAAGCACTTTTAATACTTGCCCTGGTATTAGCAGTGCTTTTTTCAGGACTTTACTTTTTTCGTGATTCTCTTTTAAAACAAGCCATTGCCAAAGTAACCCACAAAATGGCTGTCGATTACAACAGTTCTTTTTCAGTAAAATCAGCTTCGTTTGATGGTTTGTCTACTATTAAATTAACGGATGTTATTCTTGTTCCAAAAAATGCAGACACGCTTTTTCACATCCATAAAATAGAAACCAGCATTAGTTTATCCAACTTATTGATTGGTGATGTTCAGGTTGGAACTTTAAAAATCAATAACGGTTATATTCAATTTGTAAAAAAGGGAAAAGTTCGAAATTTTGATGCTTTTCTAAAAAGAGACAAATCGGATTCAGATACTAATGAAAAACGTAAATATGCAACTTTTGCCTATCGAATCATTTCAAAATTACTGAATTTGGTCCCAACCGACATGAATTTAGAAAATCTGAATTTCAGAATTGATGATAACGGCAAAAAAGCCTCAATTTCAATTAGCAAGCTCGTTTTAGACAACAAACAGCTCGAAACCAATCTTCATGTGCAAAGTAAAGATTTTGATCAGCGCTGGAACATAAAAGGTTTTGCCGATCCAAGAAACAAAAAAGCAGATATTCGATTTTTTAATCTGGATACCGGCGCCATTCGTGTTCCCTATTTGGACGAGCGTTATAATCTAAAAGCAAGTTTTGACTCTATTCGACTGAACGTTGAAAACATTGATAAAGATGGAAGCGAATTACATATTGACGGCTATACTTCGATTACCAATTTAAAAATCAATCACCCGAAAATTGCCAGCAAAGACGTCGTGATCAAAAACGCCCGCTTTGATTATCGCTTTTTATTGGGAGATGATTTCATTTCAATTGACAGTACTTCGACAATGCAGTTGAATAAAATAAAAGTAAAACCTTATGTTTCGTATAATACTGAAAAAGATACGGTTTATACTTTGAAAGTTAATATTCCGAAAATGAAGGCGCAGGATTTTATTGTTTCCTTGCCAGACGGATTATTTACCCACTTTCAGGGAATGGAAGCTACCGGAAATTTCGATTATAAACTGGATTTCAAATTCAATAAAAACAAACCGAATACTTTAGTTTTTGACAGTAAGCTCAACAAAGAAGACTTACGAATCACGAAATATGGAGAAGCCAATCTGAACAAATTAAATGGAGAATTTGTCTATCGTGCTATTATTCAAAATGTATTGCAACGCCCGATTTTGGTTGGAAATGCAAATCCGAATTACACGCCTTTAGACCAGATTTCTCCTTATTTGAGAAAATCGGTTTTAACAACGGAAGATCCGTCTTTCTTTTCGCATCGTGGTTTTATCAATGAAGCTTTCAAACAGTCGATTTTAAAGAACATTAGGACTAAAAAATTCTCGCGCGGCGCCAGCACGATTAGCATGCAATTGATTAAAAATGTTTTTCTGACTCGTGAAAAAACGGTTTCGCGAAAACTGGAAGAAATTTTATTGGTTTATATTTTGGAAAATAACCGAATTGTAAGCAAAGAAAGAATGTTGGAAGTTTATTTCAACATTATCGAATGGGGGCCAAATGTATACGGAATTGGAGAAGCAAGTCATTTTTATTTCCAAAAACCTCCCTCAGCCCTAAATGTAGACGAATGTTTGTATTTGGCTACAATCATTCCGAAGCCAAGAAAATTCATGTACCAATTTAATGATCAGGGCAACCTACGAGATTACGCCGTAAAGAATCAGAACTTCCTGAAGAATTTAATGTTTCGTCGTGGTTTGTTAATTCCTGAAGATACTATTGGTCAATTACCTGTTTATATTTCTGGAAATGCCCGATCTTTAATTAAGATAAAAGCACCTGATTCAACTGCGGTTCAAATTGATTCACTAGCAACGGATGATGAATTTGATTTGTAATGATTTGCCACTAAGGCACTAAGACACAAAGCTTAGTAAATACTTTGTGTCTTAGTGCCTTAGTGGCAATTTCTTATGGCGCCGGATCAGGAATAATTGCCTGAACTTTCTCAATCTCGTTTAAGATTTCTTTTGATAAAACGATATCAATCGTATCGATATTTTCTTTTAATTGTTCTAATGTTGTAGCGCCGATAATCGCACTTGTTAGAAACGGCTGTTGCAACACAAAACCCATTGCCAATTCTGTCAATGTTAATCCGTTTTTTTTAGCAATTTCCTGATATAATTTAGTTGCTTGTGTACATTGCTCGCTAGCGTAGCGGGTATATTGCGGGAAAAGTTTAATTCTCGCATTTGGATGTTCTTCTCCGGTTAAGAATTTACCCGTCAAAGTTCCAAATCCTAATGGAGAATATCCCAGTAAACCCACATTTTCATGCATCGAAACTTCTGCAGAACCAACCTCAAAAAGACGATTCAATAAATTATACGGATTTTGAATCGTTTTGATTCTTGGCAGGTTTTGATATTTGCTTTCTTCTAAAAAGCGCATCATTCCCCAGGCGTTTTCATTAGAAACCCCAATATGTTTTATTTTTCCTTCTTTAATTAAACCATCAAAAGTTTCCAAAACTTCCCTGAAATTATCTTCCCAAGGATCATTCTGAACTTTAAAAGCACGTTGTCCGAAAGTATTTGTTTTTCGTTCCGGCCAATGCATCTGATACAAGTCAATATAATCTGTTTGGAGACGTTTTAAGCTATTTTCTACCGCATATTTAATACTTGCAGGCGAGAAATCCAGTTTTTCGCGCATATAGCCAAAATTAGCATTTGGGCCAGCAATTTTTGATGCCAAAACTACTTTTTCACGGTTTCCTGATTTCTTAAACCAGGTTCCAACGATTTTCTCAGTGCTACCGTAAGTCGCTTCACTCGCCGGAACCGAATACATTTCGGCAGTATCAAAAAAGTTTACGCCTCTTTCAAGTGCATAATCCATTTGGGCATGCCCTTCAGCTTCTGTATTTTGTTGCCCGAAAGTCATCGTTCCGAGACATATTTTACTAACTTTTATATCGGTGTTGGGTAAAGTTGTGTATTTCATTCTTTTCTTTTAAGGTTCAAAGTTGCAGAGGTTCAAAGGTACAAAGGTAAAATTCAAATGAAAATTCTACAGAAGTTAAAAAAAGAATAAGGTTTTGGAAACCTTGCAAAAAAAAGGCCCAAAGTTAAAAACTCTGAGCCTTTGCATCTTTGAACCTCTGTACCTTAATTTATACTATTAAGCATCTCAGCGATTTCATCTAATCTTGGTGTCAGAATGATTTCAATTCTGCGGTTTTTTGCTTTTCCTTCCGGAGTGGTGTTACTTGCCAACGGAGAAAATTCGCTACGACCTGCAGCTGTCAAATTCTGTTTGTTGATTTTTTTGTTTTCGCCTAAAATATTTACAATTGCTGTAGCTCTTTTAGTCGATAAATCCCAGTTGTCTGCAATTGGACCAGAACCTGCATACGGATCGTCATCTGTGTGTCCTTCAATTAATACGGAAAGATCCGGATTGTCTCCCAAAACTTTTCCTAATTCTACGACCGCTTTTCTTCCTTCAACACCAACAGCCCAGCTTCCTGAATTAAAAAGCAATTTGTTTTCCATAGAAACATAAACTTTTCCGTTTTTTTGTTCTACTGTCAAACCTTTTCCTTCAAAACCATTTAAGGCTTTAGATAAAGTTTCCTTCAATTTTTTCATTGCTGCTTCTTTCGCGGCGATCATGGCTTCAAGTTCGTTTAAGCGGCTTGCTGTTTTATCTAAACGTGCTTGTTCTTCGGCTAATTTTTTAGATTTTGCTTCTAACTGCGCCAGCAATTCGCGGTTTTTAGCCATATTGCTTTCTAATGCATCATTACTGTTTTTCTCTAATGCATTATAAGAATCCTGTAATACTTTGTATTTTTTTTGCTCGGCAGCTAAATCTGCTTTTTGTTTTGCAAGATCGTCTTTTGTACTTGCTAAATCCTTGGTTAATTTATCACGATCTAATTCTAACTGATTTTTAGCTGTTTTTAAATCAGCATTTTCATCAGTGATGGAACGATTTTCTTTTTTAAGATCTGAATATTTGCTTTCAAGATCGTTGTAGATTTTCTTGGATACACATGAAGTCATAGACATCGCTACAACTAGTAATCCGACTGAGGCCTTTTTAATCATTTTACTTTTTGGTTTTATTTGGAGGGTTTTAATAATTCAAAATTTCTTGTATTCAACGAGAGTTTCCTTAAAAGTCAAATCTCGAAATGTGTCAGGATAAATTCCAGGACAACTCTTTAATAGCAATTCCTCATAAATTGCTATTCAATCTTAACAAGAACAATACCAAATTTTAGTCAATTTCAACTAAAACCGGACAATGGTCTGAGTGTATGGCATCTGGCAGAATAACAGCACGTTTTAATCGATGCTCCATAGAATCGCTTACCAAATTGTAATCGATACGCCAACCTTTGTTATTTCCGCGGGCTCCGGCACGATAACTCCACCACGAATAATGGTGAGGATCTTTGTTGAAATGACGGAAACTATCAATAAATCCAGATTTCATAAAACCGTCAAGCCATGCACGTTCTGCCGGTAAAAATCCTGAAACTGTTTTATTACGAACCGGATCATGAATATCGATTGCTTCGTGGCAAATGTTATAATCGCCACAAATAATTAGATTCGGAATGGTCAATTTCAATTCATTGATATAGTTTTGAAAATCATCCATAAACATAAACTTATGGTCTAATCTCTCAATATTTGTCCCTGATGGAAGATATAAACTCATTACAGAACAATCGTCAAAATCGGCGCGAAGGTTACGACCTTCAAAATCCATATGATGAATTCCGGTTCCAAAAACGATATTATTAGGTTTTATTTTAGAAAGTATCGCTACACCGCTATACCCTTTTTTGGTTGCCGGATAATAATATTGAAACGGATAGCCGGCAGCCGTGATATCTTCGACCGGAATTTGTTCCTGAGTCGCTTTTATTTCCTGAAGGCAAATTACATCAGGGTTCGCCTGCTGTAGCCATTCAATAAAACCTTTAGTTATTGCTGCACGAATTCCGTTAACATTATAAGAAATAATTTTCATCAGTGTATTTTTTTTAGGATTCCAAATGTAATAAAAAAGTGGAAAGTTTGCGTTTGAATCAACGAAAAGTAGAGTTTTTTGTTATCTTTGTTCGCTGCTCTAATAAATTAAAAATAGTACATGGGTTTAGTTACCGCGAAAGAAGTTGCAAAGGCAATAAATGTTGATAAGTACGGAGTTTTCGGTACTTTTTCTGGCTGGATTCTTATGAAGGTTCTTAAGATCTCTACCCTTAATAAAATTTACGATCACAATAAACATTTAGAGGATGTTGCGTTTTTAAACGGGATTTTGGATGAGATGGAAATTAAATTTGAAATTCCTGAAGAAGATTTAAAACGTTTACCTAAAGATGGCGCATATATTACAATCTCTAATCATCCGCTTGGAGGAATTGATGGTATTTTACTTTTGAAATTAATGTTGGAAAGAGAACCAAATTTCAAAATTATCGCCAACTTTTTATTACACCGAATTGTTCCGCTTAAAAAATACATTATGCCTGTTAATCCTTTTGAAAATCATAAGGATGCAAAATCAAGCGTGGTGGGAATCAAAGAAACTTTACGCCATTTAAGTGACGGAAAACCTTTAGGGATTTTTCCTGCCGGGGAAGTTTCGACTTATAAAGACGGAAAATTAGTAGTCGACAAACCTTGGGAAGAAGGCGCTTTGAAGTTGATCAGAAAAGCAAAAGTTCCGGTTGTACCGATTTATTTCCATGCTAAAAACAGCAAATTATTCTACTGGCTTTCTAAAATTGACGATACTTTGCGTACTGCAAAATTGCCATCTGAATTGTTAACTCAAAAAGATCGTGTAATTAAAGTTCGTATTGGTAAACCGATCTCAGTAAACGAACAAAACGAAATCGAATCGTTTGAAGACTATTCAGAATTCTTAAGAAAGAAGACTTATATGCTTGCGAATCCTTTTGAAAAGGATAGTAAATTAATTGATACTGCAAGCTTAAAAATACCAAAAGCGCCTAAAAAAATTGTAACGCCGGCAAGTGAATCAAAAATGATTGCTGAAGTCGATGCTTTAAGAAACAGTGATTGCCGTTTGCTGCAAAGTAAAAATTACGAAGTCTTTTTTGCAAGAGCGAAATCTATTCCGAATGTGTTGCATGAAATTGGTCGTTTACGCGAAATTACATTTCGTGAAGTAGGTGAAGGAACCAATGAATCTATTGATATTGATAAATTTGATCAATATTACCACCATATGTTTTTGTGGGATGATGAAACTAAAAAAATTGCAGGTGCCTACCGTATGGGATTGGGTGCCGAAATTTATCCTAAATACGGAATCGAAGGTTTTTACCTGAATGATCTTTTTAGATTCGAACCTGAATTGCATGATATGATGCATAAATCGATCGAAATGGGTCGTGCGTTTATCGTAAAAGAATATCAGCAAAAACCAATGCCTTTATTCTTATTATGGAAAGGAATTATTCACACAACATTACGTCATCCGGAACATAAATTCTTGCTAGGTGGTGTAAGTATCAGTAATCAATTCTCTGATTTCTCTAAATCATTGATGATTGAGTTCATGAAATCAAATTATTACGATCCTTATATTGCGCAATATATTCATCCAAAGAAAGCTTATAAAGTAAAATTGAAAGATGCTGATAAAGACTTTATTTTTGATGAAGCCGAATCAGACTTAAATAAATTTGATAAAATCATTGACGAATTAGAGCCTGGGAATTTACGTTTGCCTGTTTTAATTAAGAAATACATCAAGCAAAATGCACGTGTTGTAGCTTTTAACGTCGATCCTTTATTCAACAATGCAATTGACGGCTTAATGTACATCAGAATCGCCGATATTCCGGAGAGCACAATGAAACCTGTTATTGAAGAATTTCAAATAGAATTAGAGCGCAAATTATCTGAAAAAGAAGATTAGATTGCAAATTTGATATAAAAGAAAACCCGTTAGCATTTACTAACGGGTTTTTTATGTTTTAGAACCAGGGTTTTCTACCCACTTGGTAAGTTCGATAAAATTCTTCATCCGTTTTTGTCAGGTAAATAATTCCTTCTATAAGCCCCATCATGCCTCCAATTCCGCAGGTTACAATAGTTAAAACAATCTGAATAATTCCTTCTTTTGTATAACCCAAATAAAATTTATGAACCCCAAGCGATCCTATTATAATTGCCAGAATTCCAGCAGTAACTTTTTTATTTTCAGGTTTTACAATTTTTAATTCCGGTGTAGTGTTTTCCATTTCCTTAACTGATAAAATTTAATATTTCTAATTAACATCAATAAGTTCACCTATTTAACAAACTTATTCTAAGCGCAAATTAGATTTTAAAAAAATTAAAAATTAACCATAAAGGCCACTTTTATATTAGATAAAGGCATTTTTAGAACAAAGCAAACCGTAAATAAAAAATCCCCTTCTTTCGAAAGGGATTCTTTTTATGTTTTAGAACCAGGGCTTTCTACCAACCTGATACGTTTGGTAAAACTCTTCGTCTGTTTTTGTCAGGTAAATAATTCCTTCTATTAGGCCAATTATAGCACCTACTCCGCACAAAAGAGTTAAAAGAATCTGAAGAATTCCTTCTTTGGTATATCCTAAATAAAATTTATGAACTCCCAAGTAACCTAATAAAATTGCAAAAATCCCTGATACAACTTTTTTATTTTCTAGTTTAGCTGCTCCAAACTCTGATTGTGTATTTTCCATATGCTTTAATTTTAGTTTTAAATTATTAAAAAGAAAAAATCCCATCGGCCAATGGCAAATGGGATTTCCGTATATGTTTTAGAACCAGCCTTTTTTTCCAACCTGATAGGTTTGGTAAAAATCTTCGTCTGTTTTGGTTAGGTAAATAATTCCTTCTATAAATCCAATTATGCCTCCAAGTCCACAAGTAACAATACTAATTACTAATTGGATAATTCCTTCCTGAGTATAACCTAGTATAAATTTATGAATCCCTAAATATCCAAATACTAAAGCCAAAACGCCTGCTAGTACTTTTTTATTTTCTTGTTTTGGTGCAGCTGGGGTATTCCAAGCCTCTGGTTTTGTAGTTTCCATCTTTTATTATGTTAATAAATTATTGTAATTCAACGTTTCCGATTTCATTGATTTCTTCAATCTCACTTTTTGGATCTGTTCCATAATAGTTTTCACCAGAATCTCCTTCAGTGAATAGTAAAACCAGTATCCAAATAGGACCAACTAATGGTATCATAGCAACAAAAATTGTCCATCCACTTTTACCAATATCATGCATTCTTCTAACCGCAACAGACAAAGAAGGAACCAAAGTAGCAAGAGAGTAAAGCACAAGCAATCCGCAAGCTAAACCGACAGCCAGAGGGCCATTAGATGTAATAGCATACAATACCACTCCTAAAATTATAAGCAAGAAAAAAATAACCGTTGTAGCTAAACGAAAATACCAATATTCACTTCTTCTAGCTCTTCCAGTGAAGTCGGCATAGTTTTCAAAAACTGCTTTTTTGTACCATTCAATCATAATTAATAAAAAATTAGTTAGTTAAACCCTACTCTATTTAGGATTTTCGGCTACTCCTGTCTAAAAATTTTGTTAAAAATTTTCCGAACAATATTAGAAAAAAATAATCTTAAAAACTAATTCCGAATATTACTTTTAAAGAAAAGACTTGTTATTAAAAACCAAATTGATGATACTGAAAAATTATAACTCTTTAAACCTTAGCAATATTGGGACATTAGACATAAATCGCTTTGATTTTATCTACAATAACCTGTGCTAAACGTTCATGACTTTCAAAGGTCCATCCTGCAATATGCGGAGTCAGCAAAACATTTTTAGCGTCTAATAAGTATTGAAAAGCTTCTGGCGTATTTTTATCCTGAAAAAGTGTTTCGAAAGATAATTTCTCATATTCCAAAACATCCAAACCTGCTCCCAGAATCTTTTTAGACTTCATAGCTTCAACTAAATCTGCTGTAACGATATTTTTGCCACGCGAAGTATTAATAATCCAAAATGGCTTTGCAAATGCGTTTATAAAATCGGCATTTACCATTTTATCCGTTTGCGGTGTCCACGGAAGATGTAAACTCAAAACATCTGTTCTTTTTTGTAATTCAGCCAGAGAAACTTGTTGAGCATTTTCGTCGCCTACATTATCAAGAATATCATAACACAAAATATCAACTTCAAAACCGCGAAGTTTTTTGGCAAAAGCTTTTCCCATATTCCCATAACCAATAATCCCGACTGTTTTTCCGTCCAATTCATGACCACGATTGCTTTCACGATTCCAGTGTCCGGCTCTTATTTCGGTGTCAGCCTGATTTAAATTATTGAAAAGTGATAAAATTACACCCAAAGAATGTTCTGCAACAGCGTTGCGATTACCTTCTGGAGCGGCAATTAAGTGTATGCCTTTTGTTTCGGCGTAATCACAATCGATACTTTCTAAACCCGCACCAACTCTGGCAATAAACTGTAAATTGGCTCCTTTATCTAAAAAAGTTTTATCAATTTTAAAACGACTTCTGATTACGATTCCGTTATAATCCTGAATTTTAGCTTCAATTTCTTCTTTCGAAGATTTAAAATCGGCGTGGTTTTCAAAACCTGCTTCTTCAAGTTGTTGCCAAAGTATTGGATTGTTGCTGTCGATATGTAGAATTTTTGTGCTCATAAAATAGATTTAATAAGCACAAAAATACAGCTTATTATTTATTACTAAATGTTAGAAAGTTTCAAGTTTAAGGTTTCAGGTTTCCTGAGAATTTTTTATTGGCTCTATTTTTTTTAACTTTGAAAATAACTTCGCTGAGAATCTCCCCGATATTCATCTTCAAATCAGCATAAATTCCCTCACATGAAATTGACTAAAACTTTTAATGCTTTTTTTGAAAACGAAAAATCGGGCGGCCTTTTATTGCTTTTTGTTACTATTATTTCGCTTTACCTTGCTAATTCCTCTTTTCAAACTGAATATATTGCTTTTTGGGAAAAAGATTTAGCCGGACATTCTATCACACACTGGATTAATGACGGATTGATGGCGATTTTCTTTTTGCTGATTGGTTTAGAATTAGAACGTGAAATTTATCATGGCGAATTATCGAGTATAAAAAATGCTTCTTTGCCTTTAATGGCCGCTTTGGGCGGAATGCTAGTTCCTGCCGGAATATTTTTAGCCTTAAATTTTGGAACTGCAACTCAGAACGGAGCCGGAATTCCGATGGCGACAGACATTGCCTTTGCAATTGGAATTCTGTCATTGTTAGGAAATAAAGTTCCACCTTCTTTAAAAGTATTTCTAACGGCACTTGCGGTTATTGATGATTTGGGTGCCATCATTGTTATTGCGATCTTTTACACCACTTCGATTTCATTTATTAATCTTGGAATTGCATTAGCCATTTGGGGATTCTTGTTTATTTTAAACAGAAAGAAAGTCAACAATCTTATTCCGTATTTGATTGGCGGTATTTTTATGTGGTATTTTATGCTGAATTCTGGCGTTCATGCAACAATTACCGGAGTTATTTTGGCATTTGTGATTCCGTTTGGAGATGGTGGCGAAAAATCAGTTTCTTATAAATTACAACACTTTTTACACAAACCCGTCGCTTTCCTGATTTTACCATTATTTGCCATTGCGAATACCTGTATTGCTATAGAATCTGATTGGCATCAGGGTTTGGATCATCCCAATACATTCGGAATTATTTTAGGCCTGACTATCGGAAAACCTTTGGGGATTCTTCTTTTTTCTTTTTTAGGAGTAAGTGCGGGCCTGTGTGCGCTTCCGAAGAAACTAAAATGGCCTCATATTTTAGGTGCCGGAATGTTGGGCGGAATTGGTTTTACAATGTCAATTTTCATTACCATATTGGCTTTCAAAGATCCTGAAACTATTGTTTTTTCTAAAATTGCCATTTTGATTGCTTCTGTCCTTTCCGGAATTTTCGGATTTGTTTATTTGAAGTATGTTTTGTCTAAGAAAAATAATTTGGAGTAATGAAAATCTCATCTAAAATAATAGTTCCAATTTTATCAGCTTTAATTACATTATCCTGTAATGATAAAAAAGCTGAAAATGTTATAGACAAAAACGTTCCTCAAACTGATATTTCCCTTCAAATAAATAAAGACGAAGAATCAATTGAAGGAATTTATAAAACGACCGAATGCGATATTTCTTTAGAAATAACAAAGACCAAAGATGGATATCAATACTTTTTAAAAACGAATATCCGTAAATTGAAAGGCAAGGCTACTTTTTCTAAAAATGAATCCGGAGAAAAGTATTTGGTTTTAGAAGGCATACAATGGGATGAATATGAAGGAGATATTAGCAATGAAGAAGAAAATGATTCTGTTGCTGATTCAAAACCTAAACCTGATTTAGAAATTCCGGTTGGAATTGACGCAAGCTATGTAAAAGACACACTTACAATTCAGAATTATGGTAATTCTATGAATTCTTACACTAAGATTTCAGAATGTGGTTTGAAATATATTCAATTGATTAAGAAATAGAAATCTTGAAATGCTTTATTAAATTTAGCATCACATCATAACTAACTTTAAAACTTATTATTATGATTGCAAGAATCTGGCACGGAAAAACGAAAGTTGAGGATTATGAAATTTATACAGATTTCATCATAAAGACTGCTATTCCTGATTATTCAAAAACAGCTGGTTTTATAAAATTATCCTTTTTAAGAAACATCAAAAACAACGAAGGTCACTTTACTTTGATTACCTATTGGGAGAATCTCGAAGTAATTAAAAATTTTGCAGGAGAAGATTTTGAAAAAGCAAAATACTATCCTGAAGATGATTATTTTCTCTTAGAATTTGAGGAAAAGGTAGAGCATTTTGAAGTTTTTTCAAATTAAAAAATTCCAAATTCCAAAATGAATAAAATCAAAAAAATACTTATAATTTCAATAACATTAATTATTCTGCTTGTTGGAGTAATTTTATATAAAATAAAAACATATGTTCCTGAAAATGCCGTATGTGCAATTCCAGTTCCTTGGTGCGGGACACCAAATTTTACCGAAAAGGAAACAAAAGGAAGAGAAATTTTTAATTCTAACTGTGCAGCTTGTCATAAAAAAAATGCAAGATCAACTGGACCGGCACTTGCTGAAACTGATTCTTTGGTATTTATAAAATGGCTTACTAAAAATAAGTACAAAATTGATAGTACAAAAGTTGAAAAAATGGGAATTGATTATCATAGATTGATGTTCTCCAAAACATTGGATAAAAAAGAAATAGCTAATTTAATAGAATACTGTAAAAGCAAATAAAAATCGTGTATTCCAACTTTCTCACAATATTGTAATAGAAATCGGAATGACAAACAGTACTCATTAAGCTATTCTTTAAAAAACAAAAAATCCAAATCCCAATTATGAAAATTGAAATTTGGATTTTTTTATATTGGAATTTTAAATTTTACCCCTTAATCTGTTTCAAAGAAGTCTTAATCCCTTTTATTAAAGATGAACTGAAGCCATTATGCTCCATTTCGTTCAAACCGACGATTGTACAGCCCTGAGGCGTCGTTACGCGGTCGATTAATTGTTCCGGGTGTACTTTTTCTTCTAATAACATTTTTGCCGCTCCTTTTACGGTTTGTGCCGCAATTGCTAAAGCTGTTTGTGAATCAAATCCAATTTCGATTCCGGCTTGCATTGACGCACGAATGTATCTTAAAGCGTAAGCTGTTCCGCAAGCTCCAAGAACTGTTGCTGCATCCATTAATTTTTCGTCAATAACCGGAGCCGTTCCTAAATCCTGAAATAAATCTACAATTGGCAATGCTTTATCTCTGTCCTTTTCAGGGAAAGAAATACAAGTCGCCGATTCTCCAAACTGTGCTGCGATATTGGGCATGATTCGAATTACCGGATATTCGTTATTTGTTTTAGTCTGAAGCATATCCAAAGACAAACCACTTACCGCAGAAGCAATCGTTTTTCCCTTTATTACCGGTAAAATTTCAGCAAAAACAGTATCAACCTGATACGGTTTTATGGTTAAGATCACCACATCAGCTTCCTGAATATTGTGTTTATTATCATTAGAAACCGTAATTCCGTATTCAGCTAAATATTGAATACTGGCCGTGTTTCTTCTTGTTACTGTAACTTGGTTGTTTTTGGAGAATTTAGCAATCCCCAGGGCAATAGAAACCCCCAGATTCCCTCCTCCAATTATATGTACTTTCATTGCTTATTTATTGGCTGGTTAATAGCATATTTTCGGTTCGCAAATTACATAGATTTTAAAGATCTTAAATCACTGTAATCTATTAATTTGTGGCAAAAATCTAAAATCCAAGAATCAATTTTGCCACTCCAAAGTAGAGCATAATTCCGAAAACGTCATTGGTTGTTGTGATAAACGGACCTGTAGCAATAGCGGGATCAATTTTATTTTTGTGAAGGAAAAGCGGCACTAAAGTTCCTAAAGTCGCAGCGAATAAAATCACCACAATCATCGAAATTGAAATCGCCATTCCCACTAAATATTGTTGGTACATAATCGAGTGATATCCTAAAAGAAGCAATGAAATAATACTTCCGGAAATCATCGATACAGAAATCTCTTTGCTAAAATAACCTCGACTGAATTCTTTTAAAGTTCCGTTTGCCAAACCTTGTACCACAATCGCCGAAGCCTGAACCCCAATATTTCCGGCTGTAGCCGAAAGTAACGGCACAAAAATAATTAAAGTGGAATATTTTTGGAATGTTGCTTCGTTTCCTTTCAACACAAAAGAAGCTACAATTTCAATCACCATCCCGATTAAAAGCCATGGTAAACGCGCTTTGGTTAATTCTAAAACACTATCGTTGGATTCAACGTCTTGTGTAATACCCGCCGCTAATTGGTAATCTTTATCGGCTTCGTCCTTGATTACGTCTACTATATCATCAATAGTAATTCTTCCCACAAGACGACCGAGTTCATCCACTACCGGAATGGCTTCCAAATCGTATTTTTGCATGATACGTGCTACCTCAACATCTTCGGTATCAACGTTTACAAAATTTAATTTTCTAATATAAATATCGCCAATTTGTGTTTTGGTCGAAGTTGTCAATAAATCTTTAAGAGATAATCTTCCTTTTAAGCGATTTTCATCATCCACCACATAAATCGAATGTACTCTGGACACATTTTCTGCCTGAATACGCATTTCTTTCACGCACGTTAATACATTCCAATTTTCATTGACTTTTACTAACTCTTTTCCCATCAAACCTCCGGCAGAATTTTCATCGTAACGCAATAAATCGACAATGTCTTTGGCGTGCTCGACATCAATCATTTCCGAGATTACCTCTGCTTTGATTTCCTGCGAAAGTTCACCAATAATATCGGCCGCGTCATTGGTTTCAAGCTCATCAAGCTCTTCTGCAATTTCTTTAGGCGAAAGTCGGCTTAAGATGTTTTCACGCAAATCATCTTCTAATTCCAGAAGAATTTCTGCTGTTTTATCACTATCTAAAACCCTGAAAATATAAGTTGCTTCGTCGAAATCCAGTTCATCCAGGATTTCGGCAATATCTGCGTGGTGCAGATCGTTCAATAAAACTTCAAGTTCTTTGTCGTTTTTCTGAACAATATGCTCTTCTAATTGGTGTATTAATTCTTTGCTAACTTTGAACTCCATCGGCTTCTATTTTTTGAGTCAGTTCAATAAATTCTTCTACACTAAGTTGCTCGGGACGTTTATCAAAGATAGTGTCTAATCGCAAATTATCAGTTAAATTTAATGTTTTCAAACTGTTACGTAATGTTTTTCGTCTTTGCTGAAAAGCAGTTTTCACTACCGTAAAGAACAACTTTTCACCACATGGAAGACTATAATCTTCCTTTCGGGTCATTTTCATCACACCCGATTTCACCTTGGGCGGAGGAATAAAAACATTTTCGTCAACAGTAAACAAATACTCAGTAACATAGAAAGCCTGGGCTAATACAGATAAGATTCCGTAAGCCTTTGAGCCTTTTTTCTCGCAGATTCGTTCTGCAACTTCTTTTTGAAACATTCCGGAAAATTCCGGAATCTGGTCTCTAAACTCTAAAGTTCTAAAAACAATCTGAGTCGAGATATTATAAGGGAAATTCCCAATTATAGCGAATTGTTTGTCTTTGTAAACCTCATTGATATTGTATTTCAGAAAATCCTGAGAGATAATCTGATCTTTTAATTTCGGATAATTTTCACCCAAATACGTCACAGATTCGGTGTCAATCTCGATCACGTGCGTATTAATTGGTTTGTCAAGCAAATACTTAGTCAACACACCCATCCCTGGTCCTATTTCTAAAACCTCATCGTATCCTTTTAAGCTTAAGGTATCAGCAATTGCTTTTGCAATACTTTCGTCTTTTAAGAAGTGTTGTCCTAAATGTTTTTTGGCTTTTACTTTTTCCATTTCTTGTTTTGTTTTGCCTTGCCGCAAAGGCACCAAGACACAAAGTCTTTATTTATATAAAGGGTCTTTTATTATGTTTTGTAACTGTTTCAACAGTATTTTTACTCCAAACTAATAATCCTCTTTTTCCAACTTTTACTAATCTATCTTCATCTACTCCGTTTTCAACTGCCCATTCAATCCATTTTTTAACAGAAACACTCCAACAAATCCATCCTAAAATTACACCTATTAACATTGCAATTTTAAAATGAACATCAAAATACATACTTAGACCAAATCCAACTATAATAATAATTAAAATAACAGGTAAATTAACTGTAAGTTGTCCTCTTAAAGATATATCGTAATCTGAGAGTTTTTTCATAAATTATATTTGGCGCATTTTTATCTGTAAACTAAAAACCGAGACTGAATACTAAAAATTAATGTTCCGAAATAACTTCTAATTCAGTTCTGAAAGAAAGCATTTTATCAGCAAATAATCCCAAAGCTTCTCTATGAAATTCAGGTTCATCTTCGATATAAAACTTATCTAATGTTTCTTTGCTGTCGGTAACATATTGTACAGAATAAGTAATTCCGCCCATTTCTTCTTCAATTAAAACCCTGACAATCCTTGCTGAAGAAAACTTGTTTGTAGCCAGAATTTCCGGTATGTGTTTTTCCTGCATCCATTTTAACCATTGGTCGTGAACGCTCTCGTGTATATTTGTGGTAACGTTGTAAATAATCATTTTTCTTAAAGATTCTGAGATTCTGAGGTTCTAAGGGACTAAGTTTTTTACTTTTTTGACTCTTAAAACAAATCTTCATATTACTAATTCTTTTTTGGATTTTAGAACTTGGTTTTTGTAATTTACAAATTCTTATCTCCTCTCAACTCCCGGTATTTTTTTCTCGCATCAACAAAGTAAATACTGTCCTGATGGTTAAAAATTACCTTCTCATATAAAGGTTTTGCCTTTTCAATATCTTTTAATTCGTCGTTGTAAATTTCTGCCGAAAAAAACAACGCTTCATCAACATAAATTCCGTCACTATGATGATCAATGATCTGCTGGTATTGGCTTAAAGCCGAATTATAATCCTTCAGACTTTCGTAAATTTTACCTAAACGCAACATTGTAACAGCTTCTATTTCCTGGCCTTTATAAGTCTTCAGAATGTTCTGAAACTGCGTAATCGCTTCCGGTTTTTTATTCTGATAAATTAGAAAATCACCTTTTGCAAATTGCTTCAATGCCGTTTGTGTCGAATCGGCAACGGTGTTGTCATTTATCAATAAAAAATATTCCAGTGCATCATTCGCAATCAACTGGGTGTTTGCCGACTTTAATTCTTTGAACTGTTTTAAAGCCCATTCAAAGTCAGTTTTATAATAACTTGTTTTTGCTGCTTTTAAACTCGCTTCGTGCGACATTACATCATTCTTTAGATCCAATTGAATCTGCGAATAATAAATTAACGCCTGATTGAATTTTTCTTGCAAAAGCAAAATATCTCCCAACTCCATTTTAGCATCTGCTTCCTGATAATCATTCAGATTAAGCGTTAAAGCTCGTTTGACAATTGCAATACCTTCTTCTGGCTTTTTTAAATTAAAAGCCTTAAAATGCGCCTGAATTAATTGCAAAGATAAGGTAAAAGGAGTTATTTCATAGGTTGTAAGCAATTGTTGTAACTCAGCATCGATTATTGGATAATCTTTTTCCTGTGCTTTATCAATTTTAATTTCCATTAAATAGTAATTGGTCTGCACCAATAAATCTAAATCTTTGGTATTAAGAAGAATAAAATTCAGAATTTCTGCAGCCGTTTCCGTGTCGTCTTCATTTAATGCAAACTGACTTAAATTGACAATACTCGAAAGTGATTCAGGTTCGCGTTTGTAAATCGCCTTTTCCTGAATAAAAGCTTTCCCGAATTCTTTTTGCTGCACATAAAACCAACTTAAATAGTGATTCCAAAATACATCCTGATCTTTTTGTGTTTTCAGAATTAATGCTTTTCGCATTGCATCTTTAAAAGCGGTATTATCAGTCTCACCGTTCATAAAACGGGATAATTGTGTCTGAATTAAATTGGCATTTTGCGGATTTTGATACGATTCTGTCAACAAGAGGTCAATCATTTGATCGGTTTTTCCTAATTGACCGTACAACATTCCGATTTGAAAATTAAAATTGTAATTCGGCTGAACCTGCATAGCAACCTGATACGCCTTCAATGCATATTCCAATAACACCTTTTTCTCAAAAGAATTTCCAATTCCGTAAACATCATTCGGATTTGTTTTAATTTTTTCGATAGCCTGATCGTAGTAATTTTTGGCTTTTGAATCATTTTTCTGAAGCTGAAAATTATAACCCAATTCCACTAAAAAAACACCTTGTTTGTATTTATTATAACGATCCTGAATCATTTTTTCAGCTAAAGCAAATTGCTGCAACTGCTGATAACAATCGACTGTTCTTAAAAAATATTGGGTGTTGGATGGCGCACTGTTTAAGAGCTCTTCGTAACTAATTTTAGCTTTTTCGAAATCGCCTTTATCGTAGTAATATTGAGCCAATTGCTCATTTTGAGAGAATGCAAAACCGGACCACAACAAAACGATATAGATAAAGATGTTTTTCATATTTCAGTTCTTTTTAGTCGTAGTCAGTTTGAGTATTCAGTCTCAGTCACAGAGAAAACTGTAAACTGAGACTGAGACTGTAAACTAAATTAGTTTATAATATCAAATCCGCAGTAAGGACGTAAAACTTCTGGAATTACGATTCCTTCCGGCGTTTGGTAATTTTCTAAAATTCCGGCTAAAACTCTAGGCAAAGCCAATGAACTTCCGTTTAATGTGTGTGCCAATTGGTTTTTTCCGTCTTTGTCTTTGAAACGTAATTTTAAACGATTTGCCTGAAAAGTCTCAAAATTAGAAACTGAACTAATTTCTAACCAACGATCCTGCGCTGTAGAAAATACTTCAAAATCATAAGTCAAAGCCGATGTGAAACCCATATCTCCTCCGCATAAGCGTAAAACTCGGTATGGCAATTTTAATTCTTTTAAAATATCTTTTACGTGCTCCACCATTCCGTCAAGAGCTGCATAAGAATTATCCGGATGTTCGATACGAACAATTTCAACTTTATCAAATTGGTGTAAACGGTTTAATCCGCGAACGTGTGCTCCGTAAGAACCTGCTTCACGACGGAAACATGGCGTATATGCAGTATGCAAAACCGGCAATTCGCTTTCGTTTAAAATAACATCACGGAATAAATTCGTAACTGGAACTTCAGCCGTTGGAATCAAATATAAATCATCAATCGTTGAATGATACATTTGTCCTTCTTTATCTGGTAATTGTCCTGTTCCGTAACCTGAAGCTTCGTTAACCAAATGCGGCACTTGCACTTCATTATATCCTGCGGCTGTATTTTTATCTAAGAAATAATTGATTAAGGCACGTTGCAAACGAGCACCTTTTCCTTTATAAACTGGGAAACCTGCACCTGTAATTTTTACACCTAATTCAAAATCGATGATATCGTATTTCTTTACCAATTCCCAGTGAGGCTGTGCACCTTCATGCAAAACCGGAATATCACCTTCCTGAAAAACATTCAAATTGTCGTCCGGAGTTTTTCCTTCAGGAACAATATCTGCAGGAAGATTTGGTAAAGTGTATAATTTATTCGTCAATTCGGTTGCTAAAGCTTCTGCTTTTTCGCCTAATTCTTTACTTTTTTCTTTTAATGAAACGGTTTTTTCTTTTAAGATTGCGGCTTTTGATTTCTCACCCGCTTTCATTAATTCGCCTATATCTTTGGATAATTTATTAGATTCAGCTAAAGTATTGTCTAATTCCACCTGTGTAGCACGACGGTTTTCGTCTAATTGCACCACCTCTTCAACAACGCTTTTAGCATCGATATTTCGTTTTGCTAAAGCCTTGATTACTTTCTCCTGATTCTCTCTAATAAATGCGATTTGTAACATAGCTTTGTGTTTATAACTAGTATTTTTATATAAAGGAAGCAAATTTAAGGAAATGTTTGCTAAGATTACGACAAAAGTTTAGTCTAAAAAGTTATTCTACGGAGATACGCAAAGATTACACAGAGATACAAAAAGCCTTTTTAATCGTCGCGTCCCGACGCCTCGGGATTGTAGAATTGTCGGTGTATGTCTGTGAAATAAACAAAAAAACGGAAACAGCCCCCAAGCTGTTTCCGTTTAACTTCGTCTCAATAATTGAGATTCAGCCAATAAGATATAATATTTTATCTTGTATAAACCGTGATAACACCAGCTGCATCTTTCACTTTTAATTCCTTAAGTGTAAGATTCACGATGTCCTGAGTTTTAGTTACACCATTTATAACTGTAGTGATATTATTGTGTGATCTGGAATAAATTCCTGATTGAACTGTTAATGTACAAGCAGTTGTAGCATAATCTCCAACATTTACTGTGTTATCTATTTTTAGTTCTAAATAATCTTTGTTACATCCACTTTGATTTTCTGGTGCATCTGTCAATTGTTCACTTCCGTTAACAACAAGTCCTTTTTTGCTAAGATCCCATTTTCCTTCTAATGGAACTAATGTTTCTCCTTCATTATCATCATTGCTGCAAGATGTTGTAAATAAGCCAATGCTTAGGATTAAGGCGAGTAATAAGCTTTTCGTTTTCATGTTTGATTTCTTTAATATTAATAATGCTAAATTAATTTTAAAGTATTCTCGACATGTTACATAAATTTCCCGATGATTTACATAATTTCTAGAAATTCGTAAGGTATTTCATAATATTCACATAAAATAATGCAAAGTTTCTCAAAGATTCACAATGAAGCTTTGAAACAAGCTTATTTACGCTCGGCTAATAATTCTTTAAGTTGATTTGTTTTTAGAAAGGTTGCCAAACGACCGGAAAGTAATAAAACCTCTCTTTCTTCTGGAGTGATACGCAATTTGGTTTGCACATGAGAAGCAAATTCATATAAAATAAGAATTTCGCTGGCAGTTAATTCGTTGAACTTTTCGCGGGTTAAAGTAGCCAGAATCACTTCACCTTCTTTATCTTTTGTAAAACTGAGTTCTCCAAACTGATCAATTAAATCTTTTTTGAAATTGGTATAAAATCGAAGCCAGGTCGAATAATCGTCATCTGAATTTTTTAATTCGGTTACCAAATCTTCGTACTTCTGATCTTTCTCCATCTTTAATAAATGATCCCGAAGCGTTGTAAAACCAATAACCTGATAATTCGAAACCGGAATTTTATAACGATCCATTAGATTTTCTACATCTCTGTCAAAAGTTATGTAACGCGTTTGAACTGTGTATAAAGATGCTGTTTCAAAAAGTGAAATCAGCTTAATTTTTTCATCGCTGATATAAGGTTCTTTTTTTCCTTGTCCCAGACAATCTATAAAAAGTGCTCTTTTGTTTTTATTATCTACTTTAGAATCATTGTTTAGTAATTCTACCAGAGTTTTGTACCCCATATTATCAGAAGCACCACCATCTATAATGCACAATATTTTCTGTTGATTTTTTACGCCAAATTTTACTTTTGGCAAAACTCCCGGAAAAGCTGAGCTCGCCGTAATAGCATAAGTAACCGGGAAATTAAAACCGTCATTTACCTCATTACGATCTAACGGAATCGAAGCTCTATTTGGTGCTAAAGATGAATTTAAATTCAGACCACGAATAATATGAGGCATAAACGGAATACGTTCTCCGTTGTTATATGCTGTTCCGTTGGCAACCATCATGGGTAAACTGGGTGCGTTTTTACTTTCCTTCGGAACAAAAAAATCAGACATCAACATTTGGCTTGAAAACTTATTCGGATTATCAGGATTCGTGTTGTCGTATTGCAGAATCTCCGAATCTAAACGTTGTGTCATCGAGATTTTATCCCCTCTTTCATTTCGGCCGTTGCTTAAAAGCGACAATATTGTTGCCGATTTATCGACATAATCTTTGTAAGCATCAGCCTTAGAAAAATAAAACTCATTAAACGAACAGTTGTCATGATTGAGTTTATTTTTTAGAATAGTTAAATAATAACCGGCCGAATAACAACCTCCCGAAACGGTCGAAAAATAATCGATCTGGTTAAGAAAGTTACGCTTCGAATCGCTTTCCTGAATTTCTTCTAATCCCAAAAGAACGCCCATACTAAAAAATTGCGCTCTTGAACCACCACCCGAAATGGCAACTCCCAATGCAATATTTGGGTTTTGAAATTTAGTATTACGTTCCTGAACCGATTTATAGTCATTTAGAGAAACAGCTGGAATAGAACTATAATTAATCTCCGAAAAAAGATTGATTTTATTTTGGGAAAAACCTATTTCAAAAAAAAGAAAAAGCAATATCTGCACGTATTTATATCTCATTTTGAGTCTATTTAAATAACTAAAATCATTACAAGCAAAACTTCAGGATTCGACAGAAAATTACATATCAAAAACTGACCCATTACATGGGAAGTTTACATTTTAATTCGCTGTTTTTACTCTACATTAAATAATCTTAGAATATAAGAGAGTTCATAAACTATAAAAAGTATCGCTAAAACGGTATGGAAAATTTTATTATGAATTTTAATCGCCACCAGACAAAGAGCAACATGTGTAGCAATCCTTACATAATACTCCGTTTGATTGTACAAAAAATAATTCCCGCCTTTGATAGCAGTATCAATCATATCGGCAATAAAACTGATGGCCAAAATTGCGAAAAACCAGTTTTTCCTCGAATAAAAATAATCTTCATAACCGGTATAATCGACTAAATCATCGGGATACAGAATCGCACAGAGCAGATAATAAATCAGGATATAACAAATGATAAAGAAGTAATCTATAAAATACCATTCGGTTATCAACTTGAGATTAAACTCCCACCACCAAAAATGAATAATCAGCAAAAAAACATAAAACACCCAAAGCGAGTGCACAAAATAGACTTTCTTTCGTCCCGGATGCTGAATAAAAATAACCGATCCTTTAATAAGATGTGTTAAACTCAATCCAAGAATAATCCCGATAATCGATTTGATATGCGTTAGTTCTTCCATAAATAGTACTATTTATACGGAACTAAAATTAAACTAAATAGATATAAAAGAAGTACTTATGTCTAAAATTTTATTCTACCACAGAGATACACAAAGATTTTTCACGGAGTTGCACAAAGAAAATTAAACTTTGCGCTTTCATGAATTTATGAGATTAAAAAAACCTTTGTGAATCTTTGTGAAACCTTTGTGTATCTCTGTGGTAAAAGATTTAAGCTCTCTTAATTTCATGCCCCACAAATTCCTCCAGAGTAGCAAACATATCGTCTACCGAAAGCACTTCGAAATCAGGGTGATTTTTTAGGAAATTAGCATTTAGGGTAACTAAGTTTTCTTCGAGTTCATAAAAAGTATCATTATTCAAAGAATCGCGAACCGGATTAACGCCTTCAAATTTTCCGCTCACAAATTTATTCAGCTTTACGCTGCTCATTAATTTGACTTTTTTGCTTTGTTGTTGAAATAATTCCAAATGTTTTTCGGCGCCAATTAAAGCCAGGCCTTCCTCGATTAATTCGTTTAATTCTTTATTCCAACCCGATTTATAGACAAATTGCGCAAAATTTCCTTCGGCATATTGCGACCAGTAATAATCGAGATAATAACTCATCAAAGCATCTGGATGAATAAATTCGTCATCGACACCTTCTTCGCGCATTAAATTGATTACCGAAATATTAGAATGAATCACATCATGAAGATTTTCACTATTCATTGCTGTTTCAGAAACTATTATTCTACCGAATTCCTCCATTTTGATTTTGTTTTGAGATTGATTTGCAAATTTCAGTTAAATTAAAACAGAAAAGAAATACAATCTGATTTATATGACATCAGATTCGTCCGTATTCTTTTTTTCGTTCATTTTGGCCACCAAAGCTTTCCAACGCAAGGCCCGTTCTCTTTTTTCTTCCTGAAGTTTGGCTTTTTTCCGATTCAGTAATTTGGTATGTAAAGCCTTATTTTTGGTATTCTTTTCGGGTCCTTTTGCCATGATTTTATGCTTTATGACTTTGTTTTGCAAATTTCGGTGAAATATTGATACAAATGAGAATATTTTTTTTTGGCGTTCTCTCCGATCCTGATTACCAGAACTTGCAATCCATGCCTTCAACAATAAGCTTATATGTTACCAAAACATTAATAAACAAAAACTTAACATCAAACTACGCAACTATCAAAAAAAATCTCATCTCATTAATAAACAGTTTTTTTACAAAAAAATTCTTATTAACCAAAACAAAAATCATGAGACAGATTATTTTAATTTTTAGCCTTTTACTGGTATTAGCAAGTTGCAACAACGACGATTCGGAAACATCAAACCTAAAGTATTCAGAAATTGTTAAAGGAGATCATTTCAATGGAGATTATAATCTTCCAAAATCCAATTTGGTAATAAAGGATCAGGAAACATGGAGCAACTTACTTCCAAAAATAAATTCTGTTACCGATGCAAATTACTTTTTACCTTACGCTACAATTGATTTTACAAAATATCAGCTCATCGTTGTTATTGACAAAGTCTATAGCAATGGCGGGCATTCTATCGATATTACTAAAGTAACACAACAACAAAAGAGTATAAATATCACAATAGAGAATCTAAAAAAAGGCGATCTCACAACCAGAATATCAAGACCTTTTCATGTAATCCAAATAGCAAAAACGGATAACAAAATAGTTTTTAAACAATCAGAAAATTAATTTCAATCATCTGCATGTGTAATCATGCAATCAAACCGGATAGATTGAGCTTTTACAATTACCGTTTAGGTGCTGCCCTATAGTTTTTGGATTCTGAACCTAAAATTTTACGTTGGTTGGGGTAAAATTTTAGGTGATTAATCTAAACTTTTAGCTTAATAACCTAAAATTTGAGGTTACCAGGCGTAATTTTTTAGGTTAGTAACCTCATCGTTTAGATTATTAACCTAAACACTTCATCATATAACCTAAACACTTCATGTTTTAGTTTTGTGAGATTATTTTGAAAGAAAAAAAAGAGTATTTTAGCTTGACATAATCAAAGTTATCTTACCGATAATTTGCAATCAGTGTCCGCAACGATAACTCCTATGAACAAAATATATCTAATCTTCATTCTATTTTTAATTGGCTTGAATTCTCACTCTCAAGAAAACAAAGCAATACAAAAACTAGACACAAAACTTCAAAAATGTTTAGATGATACAGGGAATAATATGTTGAACTGTACACTCGAATATTACACTAAAATAGACGAACAACTTAACATCACATACAAAAAAATCAGAGCTACATTAAGCCAATCTGATCAGGGAAAATTGAAAAATCAGCAATTGGCATGGCTTAAAAAAAGAGATTTATATTTTAAAAAAGTCAAAGCCGAAACTGCAAAAGACCTTGATGGAGATCATGAATCACAAGATTACAGAATGATTTGTGCTCATGAAAATGCTCTTTTTGTGAAAGATCGAATTATTGAATTAGAAAAACTGTATTTAAAAAATCTATAAATCAATTCTAAGTAAAATCAACATAGAAATGAATGATATAAACCTAAAAGAAAATCAATTTGCCGTTAGCAAAGCTGAATTTACAACAGGAATTGTTCTAAAAAATGATGGTCTTTATTTTAAAAGTGGAGATAATCAAAATGAAATATATACTGTATTCGAAACTTTTGATCTCGCTAAAGATTTCGCAACAAAGGAAGTTCAACAAAACCCTAATGTCGAATGTTGGATAAAAAACGCTAAATCAGAAACTGTCTTTTATATCGATAAAAATGGTGAGAGAAAATTTGAAAAAATAAAAAACAAGAATTTTTTAAACCTGCCAAAAAACCTAACCTTATTCTTCATCACTGGAATTCTCTCCATTGTCGCAGGAATAATTTATGCCATAATACTAATAAACGGCAACTCCGCAGAAGATGGTTTAATGGGAATTTATATTTTATTTGGTTTGATTCCGATTTTACTAGTAATACTAATCGATAGATTTTTGGTCAGAAAGTTCAGGAATCAAAAAGTAAATAAAGTGCAATTCTCTTTTCTGGGATTTATTATACTTTTATGGATTATAAGAGCGATTGCAAATTTGTAATTATTTTAAATCATGAAAAAAACAATTTTATTAGTTGCAATCGTATTTATTTTCTTTGGATGTAAAAAGGAAGAAGAAAATGAATTTCCATTTGATAGTTTAGTTTTTTCTTATTCCGGCGAGTATAATGATAATTCTATTAAGTTTACCAAAAGTGATACCGTATTTCTTCAAAAAAGATTTCCAACACCAACGGAAAATTTCTTTGCTATAATTCAAAGTGAAGAAAAAATCAAACTAAATAAATATCTTAAACCTTTTAATTTTAAAAAATTTGATTCTGTTTACGCAGAAAAAAATTTATATGATGGCCAAAGTTATTTGATAAACATTTCTATTAATAGAAAAAGTAAATCTATTTTTATATATGGAGATAGAGCCCCCCAAGAACTTTACAATTTTGTTGACTCATTAGGTACTTTTAAAAAAAATTTAAAATTTTCCCCAACAAAACAAATAATAGACTTTGGAGACTTAGGTCCAATTTTACCGCCTCCTCCACCTCCTTTAAAGAAATATAAATAACTAAAGTCACTAAGAACTAAATGAAAAGTCTTTTAAATTTTATCGCAAAATTAATCGGTTTCAGTTGGTTGCTTTTAACCTTCATTGTAATTTTCTTTTTAATAAAAGGAAGTATCACTCCTGGCATGAAAGGTATTTCCAATTATGATTTAAAACTCTATCTAAAAATCACTTTGTATCTTGCTGCGATATTCATTACCTTGAAATTTAGTACGCATAAATTGAATAAAAACCCAAATCCATGAAAAACCTCATAATCATCCTTATTTCACTTTTATCTTTCTCGATGTATTCCCAAAATCGTTACGAATTACAGGATGAAGGCGCAGAAAAACTTTATCTTTCAAATTTTATTACCGAAATGACCGATCGTAAAATCATTACAAGTAAACCCATTGTTGTAATTGACGGCGTTCCGTATCGTTTTCAGGATTTAGAGAAAGAGCAACTTCCTTTATCAAAAAAAGAAATTATAGATATTCTACCTTTGGATAGAGAAAAAGGTATTAAAATTTATGGCTCTTTTGCCGAAGCCGGAGTTTTAATTGTGACTACAAACAGAAAGAAAAAATAGTTTCAACAATCGATTCAAAATGGAACCAACCTTCTTCGCAACGCAGAAAAAATTCAGAGCATGGTTAGAAAAGCATCACCAAACAGAAACCGAATTATTAGTTGGTTTCTATAAAGTGAACAGCAAAAAACCTTCTATGTCCTGGTCAGAATCTGTAGATCAGGCACTTTGTTTTGGATGGATCGACGGCGTTCGCAAATCAATCGACGAAGAAAGTTATACTATTCGGTTTACACCGAGAAAGAAAACCAGTATTTGGAGTGCCATCAACATTAAAAAAGTCGAAGAACTCACCAAAGCCGGATTCATGAAACCCGAAGGCCAAAAAGCTTTCGAATTAAGATCAGAAGAACGTTCCCGAATTTATTCGCACGAAAAAGAACCTTCTTTTCTAACTCCTGATTTTGAAAAACAATTCAAAGCCAATAAAAAGGCCTGGGATTATTTTAATCAACAAGCACCGTCCTACAAAAAAGTCATGATTCATTGGATTATGAGTGCCAAACAAGAAAAAACCCGAATTTCGAGATTGGAAAAAACAATAAAAATTAGCGAGGAACAGAGACGAATGTTATAAAGAATTAAAAAAACTAAATCAATATTATGGAGATTTTAATCAAACTAATATCATTCACTTTAATTATCTCTCTAATCGTTTTCCCAATATTTATTCTAAATCAATTATATAAACGAAAAACAAAAAATACCATTATTCTATATTTTATTATTTGTCTTGTCATTACTTTTCTTTTAGTCTTAACCTTTGCTTGGTGGTCCAATTTTTCAAAGCAACTACTTCTGTCGCATTACGGGTATGATTTTGACGATCTGAATAACATTGAAAGACTCCAGAATGTTGCGCCTGAAAACTTAGACAGAGTAAAAAAATTAAGAACAAGTATTATGGGAATTGGTTGGCCATTGAAGGCTTTTATGATCTATCCTTTTTATTTCGTTTATCTTGTAATTGTATATTCCGTTCTGGATTATCAAAAAAATAAAACAAAAAAGTAATTAACGCTTCATTTTTCTTTATATTCTTTATAGTACTTTTATGCAATATTTAGCGTAATATTAAATTTATAATTATTCGAAAATTCATAATTAACGCTATAGTATGGAAACTGAAGGAATTGGGGAATTAAGCAATTTTATTATTTGCTGCATCCTTTTGGTGACTGGTATTACTTCTTTTGCATCTGCCTGGATGTCGAACGAAAGAGGTTTTAAAATTCGTCGCATAATTTTAGGTACAATTCTGGTAACTTTCTTCGTTATTCTATTACTAACCTCAAAAGAAATTAACTAAATCGTATATTCTTAAAAAAGATAAACAATGGAAAACAGAACCACCTTACAATACTACGTTTTAGATGTATTCTCGAATAAAAGTTACAAAGGAAACCCATTGTCGGTTGTTTTTACAAATGGTGATTTAGAATTAGAAACCTATCAGAATATATCAAAAGAATTTGGCTATTCTGAAACATCGTTTGTATATTATTCCACAAAGCGAAAAGCGTTAAAGGTTCGGTCGTTTACGCCAACCGGAATCGAAATAGATGGCGCTGGTCATAATTTACTCGGTGCGGTTTGTGGTGCCTTATTAAAAAACATGCCCATTTTTGAGGAACAGAATGAAAGTGAACGTTTTGTTATCATGAAACATTCTCCAATACCCTTAACGGTAAGTTTTGATTCGGTTACACAATATCCTGTCGTGCAAATGCATCAAAAATGGGCAGTTATCAAACAAGAAATTCCAACTTATAGAATTGCAGTGGCATTGGGATTAAAAATTGAAGATCTCGATGTGAATGCCTTTGTGCCAACAATTGTAAAAACAGAAGTTGCCCATACGATGGTGCCCATAAAAAACAGTCAGGTACTTAATAGCATTGTGCCCGATAACCAACTCTTAATTGAAATCTCAAAAGAATATCATTTTGAAGGATTCTATTGTTTCACCATTGCCGATGAAAATCAGGACCACATAGTTGAAACGCGATTTTTCAACCCCATAATCGGAATAAATGAAGATCCGGCAACCGGAACAGCGGCCGGTCCTTTAATTGGCTTTTTAACTCAAAAGAAATTCACTAAATCTGAGAAAGAATATAAAATTCTGCAAGGTGTCAAATTAAAACAAGCTTCAATGATTGAAGTTATGAATCGCGAAGAGGATATTTTGGTTGGTGGATCGTCTATTATTACGATGCGCGGAGAATTATATCTATAAAAAAAGCTGCATTAAAATGCAGCTTTTTTTATATCAAAATTTTAATTCTTAATCTCTTGTTTAATTGGTTTTAATGGCTCTTGTTGAGGCGGAATTCTCTTTTGCAAAAATAAAATTTGTCCCAAATGGCTTGACTGATGTTCCATAACATGAAACCAGCAATACTGATTACTAATGTCATATTTCATTTGAATCGTGGAAAACCATGCATCATCTCTTTTCTTTAATTCCGAAATGGTTTTGGCTCTTACTTCATTATAAATATCAAGATAATATTGAATATCATGACCTTTAAATTCATCTCGCGCCTCTTTCCCAAGATTTAGAGCGGTTTCCCATTTTTTCTTTTCTTCTTCGTTAAATTCTCTATTTTCGAAAGTAAAGACTTGATAATATTTTTCGGCGGCGGCCAAATGCATTACAAGTGCTCCAATTCGGTTTGCATTTTCATCATGCAAGTAATCAATTTCGTATTGATCCATATTTTTAACCGCGTATTCAACACGGTCTTTAAGATCTTCCAGCATCGAAATCATGTCTCCAATTTTTGGTGAAGCACCTTCAACATTTCCTATTTTTCCTGATTCTTTTACTATCATACCACTTCCGTCAAGTAATAATGAATATTTTCCGTCTGCGCTTGATTTATCTGAAGAAATAGTAAATTCCTTAACCTTAACATTTTTCTGTTTAGCATTCCCCAAATTCCATTTAGGAATATCTGTATTGGTTGCCAATGTTTCAAAACTTGAATTTAAAATGGTTACAGGTTCAAAAACACCTTTTGCATTTTCGATAAATAATTGAAATTTATCAAAATAAAATTTTCCGTTTAACTCGCAAACGCCTCCAAAAACTAATCTTTCACTATTCTCATCAATTGTTCCTTCGACAGTATACGATTGCCATTCTTTTGATTTGATTGGTCTGTCATGCATATTATCAGCAAAACCTTCTTCATTATTTGAATTAAAAACTCTTCCAAAAATTCCGGCCCAAGCATTTGGATCACTCGACTCTACTTTTGCTGAAGCAATTACTCTAAATTTTTTCTTTACCGGAGTTTTAATATCTATTGCTTGACTAAAAGCCATCCATTGGCTGGAAATAACTTTTTGTGTTTGAGCCTTTCCCGACACTAAACTCAAAAACAGGAACAGTATTATAAATCTTTTCATTTTTTATATTTTAACAATTTTTTGTAAATATATACTGTTTTTTTAAGAGTAGAAATAATTATTTACTTGAAAATTCCTTCAAATAAAGAGATAAAAAAAGCTGCAATAAATGCAGCTTTTACTATGATCAGAAATAGAATTTCTTAATTTGTTTTCATTGGAGGCAAATCAAACGCAACTGAGTCGTGCTCGAAATTGTTTCTGTGTCCACCATCGCAAAATGGTTTGTTTGCAGATAATCCGCAACGGCAAAGTCCTAAAGCAGATCTTCCCTGAAGTCCGTAAACTGTTCCTTCTGAATCCATTATTTCAAAATCACCTTCGATTTTGATTGATCCGTTTTTATTGATAATTAATTTTGTCTTGCTCATAAACTTGTTTTTTTCGAATGCAAAGATTGCGAAATATATTCTGAAGATTTTAGTTGTGTTGCTAGTTTAAACTGGTTCTATTTTATGTGGTTTTACCACAGAGATGCGCGGAGTTTTTTCGCAGAGATCCACAAAGTTTTTTTGTTGGAGTGAAATAATCTCGCAAAGTCGCAGAGACGCAAAGTTTTTATTGAATAGCGTCCAGCTTTAGCTGGATGGAATTATGATTATTTTTAATCGGCTTTAGCCCAAATGCATATTTTTGGCTAAAGCCTTATAATTTGCCTAACATAATCTCCAGCTAAAGCTGGAGGCAATTAATCTTTAATTAAAAAACTTTGCGTCTCTGCGACTTTGCGAGATTAAAAACTCAACGAAAACCGCAGCGAATCTCAGCGTAATAACAAAATCTCAATTCTATTGCTTATTTTTGCACTCAATAAAATTGAGTTATGATACAGAATCCAAAAAGATATACTATTACGGCAGCATTGCCTTACACCAACGGACCTATTCATATTGGGCATTTGGCGGGGGTTTACGTGCCTGCAGATATATATTCGAGATATTTGCGTTTGCAAGGAAAAGACGTTGCGTTTATTTGTGGAAGCGATGAACATGGTGTTGCAATTTCGATGAAAGCAAAAAAAGAAGGAATTACACCACAAGAAGTTATTGATAAATATGATGGAATTATCCGCAAATCTTTCTCAGATTTCGGAATCTCTTTTAACAATTATTCAAGAACTTCGGCAAAAGTTCATCATGATACGGCTTCGGAATTCTTTAGAACTTTGTATGATAAAGGTGATTTTATTGAAGAAGTTACAGAGCAATTGTATGATGCAAAAGCAAATCAGTTTTTAGCAGACCGTTTTGTAGTTGGAACTTGCCCAAGATGCGGTAATGAAGGAGCTTATGGAGATCAATGTGAAAACTGCGGATCGACTTTGAATGCTACGGATTTGATTAACCCGAAATCGACTATTACCGGAGAAACTCCAATTTTAAAAGCTACAAAACACTGGTTTTTACCTTTAGACCGTTATTCTGATTTCTTAACCAAATGGATTTTAGAAGGGCATAAAAACGACTGGAAACCGAATGTTTACGGACAAGTAAAATCCTGGATCGACGGCGGATTGGAACCTCGTGCCGTAACGCGTGATCTTGATTGGGGTATTGACGTTCCGGTTGAAGGTGCGGAAGGAAAAAAATTATATGTTTGGTTTGATGCGCCTATCGGATATATTTCGTCTACGAAAGAATGGGCAGCGCGCGAAGGAAAAGATTGGGAACCGTATTGGAAAGATGAAGAAACGAAACTGGTTCACTTTATCGGAAAAGACAATATTGTTTTTCACTGTATCATTTTCCCGGCAATGCTTAAAGCAGAAGGAAGTTATATTTTACCGGATAATGTGCCTGCAAATGAGTTTTTGAATTTGGAAGGAAACAAACTTTCGACTTCTAAAAACTGGGCGGTTTGGTTGCATGAATATTTAGAAGAATTTCCGGAGAAACAAGATGTTTTGCGCTATGCATTGACTTCAAATGCTCCAGAAACTAAGGATAATGATTTTACCTGGAAAGATTTCCAAGCGAGAAACAACAATGAATTAGTTGCTATTTTCGGAAATTTCATTAATCGTGTTGTGGTTTTAACCAACAAATATTACGAAGGAGTTATTCCGACACCAAATGAATTTTCAGAAGTTGATGAACAAACTTTAGCCGAATTAAAAGCCTATCCGGCTGTGATTTCAAGTTCGGTTGAGCGTTACAGATTCCGTGAAGCTTTAGGTGAATTGATGAATGTTGCCCGTTTAGGAAACAAATACCTTGCTGACGAAGAACCTTGGAAAGTAATGAAAGACAATCCGGAGCGTGTTAAAACTCAAATGTATGTGGCATTGCAAATTGCTGCTGCATTAAGCGTTTTAGCTGAACCGTTTTTACCTTTTACATCAAAAAAACTTTCAAAAATCCTTAATTTAAGTGATCTTAAAGAGCATTTTGAAGGATTTAGTAAGTTTCTTAAAGAGAAAAATCGTGATGCAAAAGACATCATTATTGATAAAACATTAGGTTGGAATGATATTGCTGAAAATTCAGATTTAATTCCGGCAGGACACAAAATTGGCGAAGCTGAATTGCTTTTCGCTAAAATTGAAGATGAAGAAATACAAAAACAAATAGATAAATTGGAAGCTACAAAAACAGCTAATCTTGCAGAAAGCAAACAACCGGAACCACAAAAAGATTTGATTCAGTTTGAGGATTTCGCTAAAATGGATATTCGTGTTGGAACAATTCTGGAAGCAGAAAAAATGCCAAAAGCTAACAAACTGTTAGTTCTTAAAGTAGATACCGGAATTGACGTTCGTACAATCGTTTCTGGAATTGCCGAAAGCTTTTCTCCGGAAGAAATCATTGGTAAACGTGTTTCTGTTTTGGCAAATTTAGCGCCAAGAGCGTTGCGTGGTGTTGAAAGTCAGGGAATGATTTTGATGACTACAAATGCAGAAGGAAAATTGGTTTTTATCAATCCGGATGCTGACGCTCCTAATGGCGAAACGGTAAACTAAAGTTTTATAATACTATAAAATGGCGTGAATCGATTAAGAACTTTAATTGATTCACGCTTTTTGATTTTAAAAAACATAATAAATAATGAAACTCACCAAACCAAGATTAGCCTTAATCTGCGGAATACTTTGTATTTCGATTTTCCCGATATTGGTTAAACTCAAATTAGCACCAGGATTAATCTCCGCTTTTTACCGCATGTTTTTTGCTGTTCTTTTGCTTTTGCCTTATGTCATTATAACGAAAAGCTTTAAACTTCCAAAGACCAAATTCTTGCTTTTGGCCATGCTTTGTGGTGTTTTATTTTCTTCAGATGTTGCGGTTTGGAATATTGCGATTCAGGATTCTAGTGCAACTCAGGCTTCGTTGCTGACGAATTTGTCTCCGCTTTGGGTTGGAATTGGGTCTTTTTTATTTTTAAAATCAAAACCAGCAACCAACTTTTGGATCGGAACGGTTGTCTCTTTATTTGGAATGGTGACTTTGGTTGGTTTCAGCTTTTTTATGGAATTGAATTTCGATAAGGCATTTTTGTTCGCTGTTTTATCCGGAATTCTATATTCGATTTATCTTTTGGTCAGTAAAAATGTACTCTCAGAAGTTGATGTTTTATCGTTTATGACCATCAGTTTATTGGCATCGAGTGTTTATTTGGGAATTCTTTGTTATTCACTAGATCAGCCTTTTACAGGATTTACAAATACCGGTTGGTTTGTTCTGGTTTTGCAAGCTGTAATTTGCCAATTGTGCGCCTGGCTTTCGATTAGTTATGCCACACAACACATGCGCGCAACCAGAGTTTCACTAAGTTTATTGAGTCAGGCTGTAATAACTTCTATATTAGCTTGGTTGTTTTTAGAAGAACAAATAACTTTACAAATGGTTTTCGGCGGAATCATTTTGCTTTTCGGAATCAGAATCACTTTTTATGACAAGACAATTTCATTAAAAAGACTGTTCTCTAAAGATTAAGAAATGGCACACGGATAACACAGATTTTCATTGATTTATTTAATTAGTGCCGAAAAAAGTTTCACGCAGATTTTGCTGATTTAAGCAGATCGGTGCAGATCTTTAAAATCATTTTAATCTGTGGCAAAAAAATTCGGGAAAATTAGTGCAATTAGTGGCAACAAAACCTGAAACAAAGAAAACCTGAAACTAAAAAAACAAAAATCTATGTTACATAAAAGCAAAATACCTAATTTAAAAGTAATCGCATTCGATGCAGATGATACTTTGTTTGTAAACGAACCTTATTTTCAGGAAACCGAACATAAATTTTGTGCTTTGATGGAAGATTATCTTTCGCATCAGGGCATTTCGCAGGAATTATTCAAAATCGAAATTGCAAATTTGCCCTTGTATGGCTACGGAATAAAAGGATATATTCTTTCGATGATTGAAGCTGCGATGAATATTTCGAATAATACTATTCCAGTTGAAGTAATTGAAAAAATCATTCAGTACGGAAAAGAATTGCTTGAAAAACCAATCGAATTGCTAGACGGAATCGAAGAAACTTTGCAGGCATTACACGGAAAATACAAACTGGTTGTCGCTACAAAGGGCGATTTAAAAGACCAACACAGCAAATTGCACCGATCTGGTTTAGGACATTATTTTCACCATATCGAAGTAATGTCAGACAAACAAACTATTGATTACGAAAAATTAATTGGTCGTTTAGATATCCAATCCAATGAATTTTTAATGATTGGAAATTCATTAAAATCAGATGTATTACCGGTTTTAGAAATTGGCGGTTATGCCGTACATATTCCGTTTCATACTACCTGGGAACACGAAAAAATTAATCATAAAGTAGAGCACGAACATTTTAGTTCTTTCGAAAAAATTTCTGAAGTGCTCCATAATTTATTATAATGAAAACACTTTTAGACCTAGAAAACTGGAACAGAAAAGAGCATTTTGCACATTTTAGCCGAATGGAAGAACCTTTTTTTGGTGTAACCGTTGAGATTGATTGTACAAAAGCCTATCAAACAGCCAAAAGTTTGAACAGTTCATTTTTTATCTATTATTTGCATAAAACTTTAGTTGCCGTAAATGCAATTGAAAATTTCAGGTACCGAATTTCAGAAGGTAAAATCTACATTAACGATCGCGTTGATGCTTCTGCAACAATAGGTCGTGAAGATGGCACTTTCGGATTCTCATTAATTGAATATAATTCAGATTTTGAAATCTTCAAACAAAATACTTTAGCAGAAATAGAACGAATTCAAAACACAACTGGACTATTCACCAGATCTTTTGATGACGACAATGTAATTCATTTTTCGGCTATTCCGTGGTTAAATTTTACATCCATTTCTCATGCAAGAAGTTATACTTTTCCAGACAGTTGTCCAAAGATTTCATTTGGAAAAATGATGACTTCAGAATCTGGAAAAAGAACCATTACAATGTCAGTTCATGTGCATCATGGTTTAATGGATGGTTTACATGTAGGCCAGTTCGTTGATACTTTTCAGGAACTAATGAACTCTTAGTGTTTATGTTATATAATAAACCCTATTTTATTATGTTTTGGACTTTTAACAGAAAATAATTCTTACAAATAATTGTTGGTTTGAGAAAAATTTAAAATCTCAAATACAATGAAAAAAATTGTAATGACTCTGGCGTTTGCTTTAAGTTTAATTCATGCAAAAGCACAAACAGAAAACAATAATACGACTACTTATAACAAGTGGTCTGTAGAATTAGATGGTGGTTTTAACAAACCTCAGCGTCCATTTACTTCAGAAAATTATTATACTTCAAAAATCAATCCTTACACTGTTGATTTAGGTGTAAGATACATGCTGAACAACAAATTTGGTTTAAAAGCTGATGTTGGCTACAATAGTTTCACCGGCCAAAATAATAGTTCAATTGATTTTGATTCAAAATACTACAGAATTGACCTGCAAGGTGTAGCTAACTTAGGAAGAATTATGAATTTTGAAACCTGGACAAACACTTTTGGCCTACTTGGACATGCTGGTTTTGGAGTAGGACGTTTAGAAAATAAAGATTTACATGTAAAAGACAATGTAGCTAATTTAATTGCTGGTTTTACTGGTCAAATCAGATTATCAGATCGTTTTGCTTTAACAGGAGATGTTTCGACTATTTTAAATGCCTTTCAGGATAATACTTTTGATGGTGCTGCTGCTACAAACTCAAGAGGATTTAGTGGATTATTGTTTACCGGAACTGCTGGTTTAAACATCTATTTAGGTAAAAATACCAAACATGCTGACTGGACTGTAATCTCAGGAAATGCTGATGTTGCAGCACTAGAAAACAAAGTTGCCAATCTTGAGGCTCAAATAAATAAAATACCCGAAAAACAAGTAATTGTTGAGAAACCAGTTACCAATACAGTTGTAAATGACAAAGATGTTGTCAAAGAAATGATCAACGACAAATATTATAGTGTGTATTTTGATTTCAACAAATCAACTCCAATTGAAAATTCAACTGCTGCTATTGATGTTGTTTTAACTTATTTAAGAAAAAACCCTTCTGCCTCTCTTGATATTATTGGTTATGCAGATCAGGTTGGTACTTCAGAGTATAATGAAAAATTATCAAATATAAGAGCCAACAATGTGAAAACCATTTTCGAAAAAGCTGGTATTTCATCTTCAAGATTAAATGTTGTACCTAAAGGTGCAGATACATCAATCCAAAAAGATTCTGAAGAAGCAAGAAGATTAGCAAGAAGAGTTACTTTCAAAGTAAACTAATCTGTTCTTTTTGAAATTAATTAAGCCCTAAATTTTACTTTAGGGCTTTTTTATTTTATCCTTTTGAAGACTTAAAATCTATCGAGAATAATTTGTACTTTTCATTATTCAAAAAATTCCGATTTAGAAAATTGGAATAATATTTGTGATTTAAAAAATGTGAAAAAAATTGTACTCTTATTTCTTCTATTCTCTAACTCATTCTTGTTCAGTCAAACAATAATGAATTCCTATTCGTTAGATTTAAAAAAATCATACGGAGCAGAGCAGATTTTGACTGCCGAAAACAAGCAAACTCACGAAGTTTTTGTTTTTGCCAACGATAGTGAGAATATATCTATTTTAAAATACAACAGTTCTCTATTCCTGGCAGATCAATATAAAGGACCTCTCAAAGACATGGACGATAAGTCTTTGGTTGGATATAGTTTTAGTGCAGACGGATTGCCTACGCTCTATTGGTCAACAAAAAATTATGGAAATATAATAGCTATTAAATATTTTTTTGGAAACAAAACCTCCAAAAGCGTAAACTTCGTATTTACTTCAGAGAAGCAATATATTGTATCGCAATTTCAGTTAGAAAATTCATTTAATTTGCTTGTTAAAGATTTAGAAGATCAAACGCTTGTTCTTTATACTTTTGAAAATGGCACCGTAAAACAAAAAATATTTGATTTTTCAGCTTTCACATTTCAGGATAAAAACACAAAACTTCTAACTTTCAATCACATCATCAGGGAAAATAAAATTGAACAAATTGATACAGATGAATATAATCCTTTATTTAAAAGCACTGCAAAAAGTAAATTATACATCTTTCCAAACCGCTTTGTTTTAACTCTGGATCATAATCCAAAAAAAACTCAGGTATTTGATATCAATCTTGAAACGGAAGAGATTAAAGAAAAAAACTTTCCTCAATCTTCTATTCAGAAACCCAAAAAAAGAAGTAATTCGTTTTTTCAGGATAATAAATTGTATCAAACCATCGCTAGTGATGAAGAATTTTTCCTTGATATCAAGGATTATAACTCCAATGAAACGCTAAAAAGCTTTCATATTTCAAAGAATGACACTATTGATTTTAAAACATCTCCATTATTAATACAGCGAGATGACGAAAAAGCTAAAGAGCTCAAAACAACAAAAAAATTCCTGAATCATCTTTCTTATCTGGATATAGGTTTATCTGTTTTTAAAAATAACCTAAATACTTTGATCACATTGGGAGGAACTCCTACTATACAAAACCAAAATAACCGTTTACTTTTTTCCAGCTATGATCCTTATAACAATTTTGCTTTTGATGCAGATGGCATAATACAATCCTACTATGATCCTTATTCATTTTCAGGCTACATTCATACAGAAACTGTCTATTTTGAAAGTGCGTTAGATTCTAATTACGCCGTTTTAAAACAACAACAACTCGAACCTTTAGCCATTGATAATATATATTATTTTATGAGTCTGAATAAACAGATAGCTCTGGATAACATTTTAAAATATAAAGATTTTTATATTCTCAGCTATTATGATACGGATTCAAAGCAATTTATAATGCGTAAATTCAAAGATGGATTTAATGCAGATGATCCATTTCTAGATCAGTTAAATACTCCGTCGTCTTTCAAAAAACCTTTTCAGAAAAGGCCTTAAATTTATTGAGAATTAATCCAAATGTCTTTCGTTTCATACTTTCGAAAAACCGGAATGGATTATTTTTTTTAACTTTACAAAAAAGACACATATTATGCTAAAGAAAAATATTGAATCAGCTTTGAACAAGCAAATACGCATAGAGGCAGAATCTTCGCAAACCTACCTTTCTATGGCTTGTTGGGCTGAAGTACACGGATTAGAGGGAATTGCTCAATTTATGTACACACAGTCAGACGAAGAGCGCGCGCACATGCTAAAACTGGTTAAATATGTTAACGAGCGTGGCGGACATGCAACAATTACAGATCTAAAAGCACCAAAAACAAGTTATTCTACATTTAAAGAAATGTTTGAAGCGCTTTATAGCCATGAAATTTTTGTTTCAGAATCTATTAACGAATTGGTTCACATTACTTTTGAAGAAAAAGATTATGCAACACATAATTTCTTACAATGGTATGTATCTGAACAAATCGAAGAAGAAGCTACAGCTAAATCAATCTTAGATAAAATTAACTTAATTGGTGATGACAAAGGCGGACTTTACTTGTTTGATCGTGATATTCAACAGTTAACAGTTACCAGCTCAATTGCAATCAATCCAAAATAAAAAAGTTAAAGTTTATTTAGAATATTTAAAAATAACAAATTTCTTTTATATTTGCCTCTGTTTTATAATACAGAGGAAAATTGAGCAAGAAAGAAAAAGACAAGGACAAAAAAAAGGATAAAAAGAAAAAGAAGAATAAAGCTATCCTTGAGAACATTAAGAAGTTAGAAAACTGTAAATCTTCTTGTTGTGAAAAATACAAAAAGAGCGAAAAGAAACGCTGTTCGCGTTGTCCTATGTTTGATTTATTCAAAAAGACGGCTTAAAAAATATATTCAAAACCCACCGAGAAATTTGGTGGGTTTTTTGTTTAAATTGCAGTCGGCTTTAATTTAAAAAGTCTCAATATTTAATTTATGGAAAACCAAATTACGATACCTAAGTCCAGTCTTGATTTTTTGTTTCAACTTAAAAGCAATAATAATAAACCCTGGTTTGAAGAAAATAAGTCCGCTTATTTAAACGAGCTAAACCATATTGAAAATTTTGCAGGAGGTTTGCTTCAGGAGCTTTCCAAAACCGATGTTCTCGAAACAGCTTCGGGGAAAAAAAGTGTTTATCGAATTTATCGTGATATTCGTTTTTCTAAAGATAAAACTCCTTTTAAAACTTTTTGGGGAGGAAGTTACACCAGAGCAACAGCAGCAAGACGCGGCGGTTATTATTTTCATTTAGAAAAAGGAAACAGTTTTCTTGCTGGTGGATTTTGGGGACCTAATGCCGCAGATTTAAAACGCATAAGAAGCGAATTTGGACATGATCCTGAATCGATGAAAAAAATATTGAATTCAAAATCTTTTGTCAACACTTTTGGGACTTTACAAGGCGAACAACTTAAAACAGCACCGAAAGGTTTTGATGTAAATCATGAAGCTATTGATTTGCTTCGTTACAAACAGTTTCTAGTTATTAAACGTTTTACTGATGATGAAGTTTTAAGTCCAAATTTTTTAGAACAAGCTTTAGAAACCTTCAAAAACATGAGACCTTTTTTTGACTATATGAGCGAAATACTAACAACGGATATAAATGGAGCTTCTGTTTTATAAAAATTGTACTAAATAAAAACCCGATTACCTTATACAAAGCAATCGGGTTAAGTTAAACTTATAAAACGTTTACTTACTTAGCAGCAATATTTCATTTACAACAACTTCGGTTATATACTTCTTCTCCCCGTTTTTGTCGTCATAACTTCTGTGGGTTAACTTTCCTTCAATAGCGACTTCTTTTCCTTTTACTACAAATTTTTCAATAATTTCTGCGACTTTACCCCAGGCTGTAACACGATGCCAATCTGTTTGTTCTATTTTTTCACCTTTGTCATTTTTATAATAATCATGTGTTGCGATCGTTAATTGCGCTAATTTTTTTCCGTTTTCTAATGTTTTAATTTCAGGGTCGTTCCCTACGTTACCAATTAATTGTACTCTGTTTTTCATTGCATTCATGGCTTATACTATTTAAATGTTCTTATAAAATTGAATTCGCTTATCAAATTCAACAGTGCAAAGATGAGACAGCTTTCAAAAATTAATCGGTTAGCAACTATTTACTTTCGGTTGTAACTATTTGTAAGCGTTTGTAAATGGAAATATTTCACTACATTTGAGATAAATCTTACTTATATGCAGGCAAAAATCAACAAAGTAGAACTACGAAATCTGGAATTAGATGATTACAAGCAATTGAAAAATTCGATGGTTGAATCGTATCCGGAAATGGCAAATTCATACTGGGAATCAAAAGATATTAAAAAGTTACTTTCCATATTTCCTGAAGGTCAATTGGTTATCTTAGTAGACGGAATTGTTGTAGGATCTGCATTATCGCTAATTCTTGATGAAAAACTAGTTGACAAAAGACATAACTACAAACAAATCATAGGAGACTATACTTTTTCAACCCATAATCCAAATGGCGAAATTTTATATGGTATTGACGTTTTTATACACCCTCATTATCGTGGCTTGCGTTTAGGGCGTCGTTTATATGATGCCCGTAAAGAGCTTTGCGAACAATTAAATTTAAAAGCCATAGTTTTTGCAGGAAGAATTCCTAATTACGCACAGCATTCTAAAAAGCTGACTCCTAAAACGTATATTGACAAGGTAAAGCATAAAGAATTACATGATCCTGTTCTCTCTTTTCAATTAAGCAATGACTTTCACGTTTTAAGAATCATCAAAAATTATTTGGAAGGTGACGAAGAATCAAAAGAATTTGCGGTTCTTTTAGAATGGAATAATGTTTATTACGATGAAAGTCCAAAACTGATCAATCTTGAAAAAAGTGTTATTCGACTTGGACTAATTCAGTGGCAAATGCGTCAATTGAACAATATAGAAGAGTTTTTCGAGCAATCAGAATTTTTTATAGATGTCGTTTCTGGTTATGGCGCCGATTTTGCCTTATTTCCTGAACTCTTCATCGCTCCCCTGATGGCAGATTACAATCATTTATCTGAGGCCGAAGCCATTCGGGAGCTTGCGCGCTATTCTGACCCAATTAGAAAACGCTTTCAGGAATTTGCCATTTCATATAACATCAATATCATTACCGGAAGTATGCCTTATTTAGACAATGGGAACTTGTATAATGTTGGTTTTTTATGCAAAAGAGACGGAACTTCAGAGATGTATACCAAAATTCACGTAACGCCAAATGAAGTACAGCATTGGGGAATGAAAGGCGGATCCCATTTTCAAACCTTCGATACCGATTGTGGAAAAATTGGAATTTTGATTTGTTACGATGTTGAATTCCCTGAGCTTTCAAGAATTATGGCCAACGAAGGCATGAATATATTATTTGTTCCTTTTTTAACCGATACTCAAAACGCATACACTCGTGTAAAACATTGTTCGCAGGCACGTGCAATAGAAAACGAATGTTATGTTGCTATTGCCGGTTGTGTTGGTAATCTACCAAAAGTAAACAATATGGATATTCAGTACGCTCAGGCATCTGTTTTTACGCCTTCTGATTTTGCTTTTCCGAGTAATGGAATTAAAGCCGAAGCAACTCCAAATACAGAAATGACACTTATTGTTGATGTTGATTTGAACCTGTTAAAACAGCTTCATGAACATGGGAGCGTACGAATATTAAAAGACAGACGACACGATTTATACGAAATTAAAAAAATTGAACAATGAAAACCTGCCTCGAATGCTCTGAAAAAATTGTTGGGCGCGAAGACAAAAAGTTTTGTTCAGATAGCTGCAGAAATGCCTACAACAACAAAATAAATAAAGACAGCACTAATTTCATGCGAAATGTAAACAACAAATTACGAAAAAATTACCGTATTTTGGTCGAGCTAAATACGGAAGGAAAATCAAAAGCAACGAGGGATAAAATGATTAATAAAGGTTTTGATTTTGATTTCTTTACCAATATCTTGCACACCAAAACAGGCAATACCTACTATTTCCTGTATGATCAGGGATACAGATCTCTGGACAATGATTATTTTATGCTTGTTAAAAAAGAAATTTAGTAGTATTCATCATGAAAAAAAACCCCACCTCAATTCTTGCCGTAGTCTGCATTTTAGCAATTCTTGGTATAATCTACGCTACCATGATGCCCCAATGGATTTCGAAAGAAGAGGAAGCTCTAGCTGAATTTTCGACCGAAAGGGCATTGAACCAAGTCGAAATTATTGCTCAAAAACCACATTATGTGGGATCAACTAATCACGAATTAGTAGCAAACTATCTTAAACTTGAATTAAACCGAATTGGTTTAGAAACTTCTGTTCAGGAAGGATTTACACTAAACGATAAGGGGCTTTTAGTAAAATCTAAAAACATTCTGGCCCGTATAAAAGGGACCAATAACTCCAAAGCACTTTTATTGCTATCCCACTATGACAGCGCGCCACATTCATTTTCAAAAGGAGCAAGTGATGATGCTTCGGGAGTAGCCACCATTCTGGAAGGAATTCGTGCTTTTATGTACTCTAAACAACCACAAAAAAACGATATTATAATTCTTTTTTCAGATGCTGAAGAATTAGGATTAAACGGTGCTGCGTTATTTGTGAACAAACATCCATGGGCTAAAGATGTTGGTCTGGTTATTAATTTTGAAGCCAGAGGATCTTCCGGACCAAGTTATATGCTGATGGAAACCAACAAAGGGAATGAAGCTCTTGTAAAAGAATTTTCGAATGCAAAAACCAAATATCCGGTTTCAAATTCATTGATGTACAGCATTTACAAAATGCTTCCAAATGACACTGATTTAACTGTTTTTAGAGAACAAGGAAACATTCAGGGATTTAATTTTGCCTTTATAGACGGGCACTATAATTATCATACTCAACAAGACGATATTTATCATTTAAACAAAATGACACTGGCACATCAGGGAACTTATTTGATGCCTTTGTTAAAATACTTTTCAAACATTGACTTAAATGCTACAAATTCAACTGCAGACGATGTTTATTTTAGCGTTCCATTCTCTTTTATAAGCTATCCGTTTACCTGGGTTTTCCCAATGACAATAATTGCTTTAGGTTTACTAATTATTTTTATTTTTATTGGAAAAGCAAAACGATTAATCTCGTTCAGAGAGATTTTCAAAGGTTTTGTTCCGTTTTTGGGTGCTTTGATCATTGCTGGCTTGGTAACATTTTTAGGATGGAAAATTGTTTTGCAGATCTATCCGCAGTATTCCGATTTACTTAACGGCTTTACCTACAATGGTCACGCCTATATTGGAGCATTTGTTACTTTGAGCATCTCAATTTGCTTCGCTTTTTACAACCATTTCTCAGAAACTAAAATCACGATGAATCATTTTGTAGCACCATTGCTGCTATGGATTGTTATCAATTTATTTTTAGCCAATAGTTTAACTGGCGCAGGATTTTTAATTATTCCGGTTTATTTTGGAATCTTCTTATTTGGAATTTTTGTTATTACACAACATTACAGCTTAGGTTTAAATTTAATTTTTACACTTCCTGCCTTAATAATTGTTGCACCATTTATTGTAATGTTTCCTATTGGTTTAGGTTTGAAAATTCTTTTTGGAAGTGCCGTACTTACTGTTTTACTTTTCGGACTATTACTTCCAATTTTCGGAGATTTTATTAGAAAAGGGGCATGGGCCGCATTCTTTTTTCTTGTTTCGATTGGCTTTTTTGTTTACGCAGGTTACAATTCTGGTTACGAACATGGAAAAGCAAAATCTAACAGTTTATTATATGTTTACAATGCCAATACAAATTCGGCTGTTTGGACAACTTACGATGTAAACCTGGATGATTGGACAAAAACGTATTTGGGAGAGAAAAATCAAAAAGCAGTTGGTTTAAATGCACTGCCACTTACCAGCAAATACAATTCAGGATTTACCTATAGTGCCATTGCACCAGTTGTTGATGTTCCTAAACCAACTATCTCTTTCTTAAAAGACAGTGTTGTGGGCAACAATCGCTATATCAAAATTCAAATTACACCTAATCGAAAAGTAAATCGTTACGATATTTTTGCCCATCCTAAAATGACTTTCTTTAATTTTAAAGCCAATGGAGTTTCAACTTCTGACCAAAAAGGGAATCGCTTAGAAAGAGAGGGTATGAAGATTTTATGTTATTATGTTGTACGTAATGAACCTCTTGTAATGGAATTCTACATCAATAAATCATCTATTTTTGATATGGATTTAATTGAAAGCTCTTTTGATTTGATGACGAATCCGCTATTCAAAGTAAAGCCCAGAGAGGACTGGATGATGCCGACACCTTTTGTTTTAAACGATGCAGTTTTAATTCAACAAAAAATAAAAAGATATACGGCGCCAGTACCAACAATCGAAGCTGCACCAATCCAGGATAGTTTGACTGTTGCGAAAGACAGTTTAAAACCAGTCGTTAAGCCGCAACAAAATAATAGTTTATAAAATTAAACATTCATATGAAGAATAAAATCCTGATTTTTATAGCATTTGCAAGCTTTCCGACTATTTATGCACAAGCTATAGAAGAAAAAATAGCTATAAAAGCGTGTGATTGTTTAAGTAAAAGTTCAGGAATTACAGAAACTATTTTTAGAGATTGTCTAACCAGTACAATGTCTGAAACTATATTGACAGATAAAGACCCAAAAGTTAGGGAATCGATTAATACAGTTGATGGAATTAAAAGCATGATTCAAAAGGTAAGTGATGCTGTCATTAAAAAATGTCCGAAATTATTACCTCAGGAACCTGAGGACAAAACCGCTATTTTTTACGCAGATTCAAAGAATGAAAAAGCGCAGAACTCTTATATCATTGCAAAAGATTTCATGAAAGCTAGCAATTATAAACTGGCTATTGAAGGTTTACAGCTTTCGCTGAAAGAAGATCCTAATTTTGTACTCGCCCTTGATGACATCGCTGTTTGTTACAGACAATTGAATGATTTTGACAATGCGATAAAATATTATAAAAAATCGCTTGATATTTTTCCTGAAGGTGATTTGGCATTAATGAATATTGGAGTTATTTATACTTTAAAATCTGATTTTAAAACAGCTATTGAATATTATGAGAAATTAATCAAATTCCAGCCAAATAATGCTGAAGGTTACTTTGGTGCCGGAAAAAATTATTTTGTGCTGAATGATGACGAAAAGGCGCTCGACAACATTTTCATGGCGCACATCATCTACACCAATGAAAAATCAGAATATGTAAAAGATTCCGAACAGCTTCTTGGAGCCATTTATCAAAAAATGAAATCCGAAAACAAAGAAGATTTATTCAAAAAAATTGCAGAGAAAAACAACGTTAAAATTGAATAAAAATGGCAACAAATATTTCTACAATAATACTTAATGCCCCAGTCGATAAAGTATGGAATACCTTAACACAACCCGAATTAGTCAAACAATGGCAATATGGGAGTGATTTAATTACAGACTGGAAAGTTGGTAATGAAATCAGATTCAGAAATGAATGGGAAGGCCAGGTTTTTGAACAATGGGGAACCGTTTTAGAAATTGTTCCAAATCAGAAAATCAAGTATTCTCTCTTTTTTCCGAGACCGGAATTAGAAGATAAACCAGAGAATTATTTCATTATGAGTTATATTTTATCTGAAGAAAATCAGAAAACTAAACTTGAAATTATTCAGGAAGATAATCGTCCGGGCGCTATACAAGAAGAGCCACAAGGCGAAGAAAATCCAATTCTTCAAGCATTAAAAGCTTTGATTGAATCTTAAAATCAGGTTCAAAGATACAGAGGTACAAAGATACAAAGGTTAAAAAAGCACTGTTTTCATAGTGCTTTTTATTTTTTAGAAAATATTGGAAGCCTTTGAACCTTTGCAACTCTGAACCTTTGTTCCTTTATTAAAAAACCTTTGTACCTAGAAAATCAACAGGCACATTCGATTTTCAATCCAGCCTTTACTCCGTTTGTCCCTTCGGTGGCATATCCGTCAAACTTCCACCACTCTATTCCTCCAATTAATTCTTTTACTTTAAAACCAAGCTTTGTCATATTCAATGCGCCTTTTGTCGAAGCATTACAGCCAATTCCGTCACAATATGTTACATACAAAATGGCTTTATCTAAATGTTGGGTACTTTCAGCCGTCATTTCACGATGTGGAATATTAATTGCTGTCGGAATATGTTCAGCTTCAAAACCAAATGCTTTTCGGGCGTCGATAGCAACTACTTTTTCGCCGTTATTCAAGGCATCAAACAAATCAGAAGAGTCCATTTCGAACGCTAGTTTGTTTTCATAATGTTTAATTTGTGCTTCCATTTTTTCAGTTTTTATGATTTTGTTTTCAAAAGTAGTCCAACATTCTATGGCATAAAAACGAAAAGAATTCATCCAATTGATTACTTTTTTTCATGAAAAAGCCGTTCTAAAATTTTGTTTCTTTGTATAAATTCTCAAAAAAATGGAAATACGTCACTTACGATTGATAAAAGCAATTGTCGAAGAAGGAAGCATCACCAAAGCGATCGATAAACTTCATCTGACACAATCGGCTTTGAGCCATCAACTCAAAGAAGCTGAATATCAATTGGGAACTGCCATTTTTCTGAGAACAAACAAAAAGTTAGTTTTGACCAAAGCCGGAGAGAAAATCTACGAGCTTGCTAATGAAATTCTTGATAAACTTTCGCAAACCCAAACTCAGATCAAACAAATGGTTTTTGGTGAATATGGTGAAATTAGAATTAGTACCGAATGTTTCTCGAGTTATCACTGGCTTCCATCCGTAATGAAACAATTTCATTTGCTTTATCCAAATGTTGAATTGAAAATTGTTACTGAAGCGACTCATATTCCGCTTCAAAAATTGCTGGATAATACGATTGATATCGCGATTATCAGCGATCAGATAAATGATAATAACATCAAATATCTGGAGCTTTTTCAGGATGAAGTTGTAATGGCTGTTTCTGAAAATCACGCCTGGGCGAATAAAAAATACGTTGTTGCCGAAGATTTTGTCAACGAACATCTTTTGATTCATTCCCTTCCGATGGAAACCGTTACGATTCATCAGTTCATTTTGGCTCCAGCCAAAGTAACTCCAAAAAAAATTACCGCTTTACCATTGACGGAAGCTTCTCTTGAAATGGTTAAAGCTGATATGGGCGTTATGTCGATGGCAAAATGGGCGTTGTTACCTCATTTAAAAAACAATCCGATAAAAGCTATCAAAATTGGAAAAAATGGCTTAAAAAGAAAGCATTTTATAGCCATTCGGGACAATCAGGAATATCCAGCCTATTTTCATCATTTTATAACCTTTTTACAAACCGAAATCAACCTGCAATGGAATATACAATAAGAAATTGCGAAATAGCCGATTTGCCAAAATTGGTCATTTTATGTCAAAAACATACTGAATTTGAAAAAGCCGATTATGATCCGAAAGGAAAACAAGAAGGTTTAAAAGAAGCTTTATTTAGTGAAAACCCTAAATTATTTTGCTTAGTTGTTGCAACTAATAATGACATTGTAGGTTATGCCTCTTATAATTTCACTTATTCCACCTGGAGTGCCGGAGATTTCATTTATATGGATTGTCTGTTTTTAGAAGAAGAAGCCAGAAATTTCGGTATCGGAGAAGTGCTAATTAATAAATTAAAAGAGATAGGAAAAGCTAAAAACTGCGTTAACATGCAATGGCGAACGCCTCAATTCAATGAAAGAGCTATAAAATTCTACCATCGGATGGGCGCAAAAGGAAAAGACAAAATTTGCTTTTTTCTGGATTTGTAATACGTTGGATTTAATCGCGCAAAGTCGCAGAGTCGCAAAGAAAAAGATTTCATAAGTTTTCTTTTAACCTTTGTACCTTTGCCTCTCTGAAACTCTGAACCTATAAAAAACAATGCAAAAAATAAGTATTCTAGGCTGTGGCTGGCTGGGTTTGCCTTTGGCGAAAAAATTAATCGAAAAAGGGAATTCGGTCAACGGATCTACAACTTCTGAAAACAAACTTTCTATTCTGAAGGACGCCGGAGTAAATCCGTTTTTAGTTACGCTTGAAAGCGAAAGTGTTTCAGAAGCTATAATTGATTTTTTAGCCGAAAGCGAAATTCTTATTATTGATATTCCACCCAAATTACGAGCAAATACGGATTCTTCACGCAAAATTTTTGTCAATAAAATCGAGACCTTAATTCCGTTTATAGCGCAATCAACGATCAAAAAAGTACTTTTTGTGAGTTCAACTTCTGTTTATGGAGATCAAAATGATTTGATTACAGAAGAAACGAAACCAAATCCGGAAACGGAAAGTGGCAAACAATTGCTTTTAGCCGAAGCAATTCTCCAAAAAAACCAAAATTTCGAAACTACAATTCTACGTTTTGGCGGATTAATTGGTGAAGATCGTCATCCCGTTAAATTTTTAGCCGGAAAAGAAAATCTCGAAAACCCGGACGCGCCCGTGAATGTAATTCATCAAAAGGATTGTATCGAAATCATCGAAGAAATAATTCTTCAATCAAAATGGAATGAAGTTTTCAATGCCGTAGCGCCCTTTCATCCATCAAGAGAAAATTACTACACTCAAAAAGCAGAAGAGCAAAACCTGATTTTACCTAAATTCAGCTCAGAAAAATCGAATATTAAAAAGATTATTTCAAGCGAAAAAATTGAAAGAATTTTAAAATACCAATTCAAATTGGACGAATATTAAATGATATAAGTTCATTTAATCAACTTCATGAAGCTTTGCGACATAATCATAAAAAATTGCGAACTTTGCGTAAACCCTAGCGTCTTTGCGGTTAAAAAAAATTATGGAAACAGCTTATATCAATTCGCCTTTAGGAATCACCAAAATCATTGGAGATGAAAACGGTATTGCTGTAATCTCCGTTTCGGATGTTGGCACAAACGAAGTTTCAAAAGAAATTCCGGAGGTTTTAAAAGAGGCTGTTTTACAACTTGGAGAATATTTCGAAGGAAAAAGAACTGATTTTGATTTGAAACTAAATCCGAAAGGAACCGAGTTTCAGCAAAAAGTTTGGAAAGCTTTATTAGAAATTCCGTACGGAAAAACCATAAGTTACATGGATCAAACCAAAAAATTGGGCGATATAAAAGCAATTCGTGCGGTTGCATCGGCCAATGGCAAAAATCCGCTTTGGATTGTAGTTCCCTGTCATCGCGTTATTGGCACAAATGGATCTTTAACGGGTTACGCCGGAGGTTTGTCACGAAAAAAGTGGCTTTTGGAACATGAAAATCCAAGTACACAGCAGAGTTTGTTTTAAAAACATAAGTTAATTCTTATGTATATGTCGATTTTTGTACTTTTATAAATCTAAGAAGTCTTATAATCTAATATCTAAGTAGTCCCAAAATAATGATTGAAAAAATAAACCTCAACAACATTTTATTTCTCGATATAGAAACTGTTCCGGAAGAAGAGAATTTCAATTCGCTCGATGCGGAAATGCAATCGCTTTGGGATCATAAAACACAATATCAGCGTAAAGACGATTTTACTCCGGAAGAATTTTACGATCGCGCCGGAATTTGGGCAGAATTCGGAAAAATCATCTGTATTTCGGTTGGATACTTTACGATCAAAGGCGATGTTCGGAATTTTAGGGTTACTTCTTTTTTTGGAGATGAAAAGAAGATTTTGAAGGATTTCAATAATCTGTTGAACAATCATTTTAATCAGCCCTATCATCTTTTATGCGGACATAATGCTAAGGAATTCGATATTCCGTTTATTGCCAGACGAATGATAATCAATCAAATTGCCATTCCGGATAAACTGAATCTTTTCGGAAAAAAGCCTTGGGAAATTCCGCATTTAGATACTTTAGAATTATGGAAGTTTGGCGATTATAAACATTTCACGTCTTTAAAATTATTGACTAAAATCCTGGGAGTTCCTTCTCCAAAAGGCGATATCGACGGAAGTCAGGTTGCCCACGTTTTTTATGTCGAGAAAGATATTGACCGAATTATAACGTATTGCGAAAAAGATACGATTGCGGTTGCACAGATTTTCCTTCGCTTGCGTAGGGAAGATTTGTTGATTGATGATGAAATTATTCATGTTTAATCGAGGTACAAAGTGGCAAAGGCTCAAAGGTTCAAAGTTTTCATCTCTTCGAATTTAAATGGTTTAGAAAAATGACATATCAGGAAATTTCACATCATCGTCTTGTTTCACAAAAGTTATACAAAACAAGTCAAATTACTCCTCAGGAAATTGTAAAACATTTAGGCGCCATGCAGGCTCAGGATTATTCAATGGCTAAATGGGCGATTGGTTCCCGATGTGATGCTACCGAAAAAGAAATAGAAGAAGCTATAAATTCGGCACAAATCATCCGAACTCATATTCTTCGACCAACCTGGCATTTTGTTTCCCCAGATGATATTTATTGGATGTTGGATGTTTCAGCTCCGCAAGTAAAAAGATTTACAGCATCGGCTGGCAAAAAATATGGGTATGATGCGAAAAAATTGGATCAGACCAATTCCAAAATCGAAAAATTATTAGCGGGAAATAATCATTTAACGCGTGAAGAAATTATGCGCGAACTCGACATCAAAAAGACTTCTTCTGATGATTTTTTAAGTGCGGCGATTATGATGAATGCCGAATTGGATGGTTTGGTTTGCAATGGAAGAATGAAAGGAAAACAAATCACTTATGCTTTACTCCAAGAGCGCGTTACCAAACCAAAATCAAAATTTACCAAAGAAGAAGCGCTTGCTAAATTAGCTCTCAGATATCTGGAAAGTCACGGCCCTGCTACACTTATTGACTTTTCGTGGTGGTCTGGTTTTCCGCCAACAATTTGTAAAAATGCATTTAATGCAATTAAGTTGCAATTAAATTCTGTTGAAATTAATGATCAAATATATTGGTTTAAAACTGATACTTCTGATGGAAACAACTTCCGCGAAAGCGTACATTTTCTTCCGGCTTTTGATGAAATTTTAATTTCATATAAAACAAGAGAAGCTTCTATTTTGCCAGAACATCAATCCAAAACTTTTACTAACAACGGAATTTTTAAACCCATTATTCTTGAGAACAGTAAAGTCATTGGAACCTGGAAAAGAACCTTTGCAAAAGATCACGCCAAAATAGAAACGCAATTTTTTAATGAAACCGAAAGTCATAAAAAAGGCATTCTGTTTGAAGGTATTAAGGCTTTTGAAAATTATCTGCAGACGAAAATTGTTATTGAATAAATTGAATTTTCACTAAAAGAATATCATTTCCAATAAATTCTTCCCATTTCAATACTAAAATCTTTGTGCGTTTTATTGCTAAATAATTACATTTACAAAAAAAACAGCGCTATGGTATTAAGTAGATTTTGGTTAACTATTTTTATTTCGTCGATTATCTTTGTTATATTCAGTTTGTTTACTGCAAACACTTATACCATTGATTACGTATTGAATGGTAAAAAAGACGACCCTATTCTTATATCAGAAAAATACGCTGAACAACTTCCTGCCTTTATCAAAGACAGTATCAAAAAAGCGCCGGATCAAACTATGATCATCAATCGTGACACACTTAATGCTGACACAACTTACGTTTATAAAAATAAAACGGTAAAAATTTTCAGCGGTGTTCAAAAATCTGATGGCTTATTACCAACCTGTAAAACTACTTTGCTTGATTTAATTTTGCCATTAATGGCCTATTTGGCATTTTTCTGCGGATTGATGGAGCTTTTAATCATTTCAGGAGTATCCGGAAAATTAGCTAAAGTATTGAGCCCGGTTTTTGTAAAAGTGTTTCCGAGTATTCCAAAAAATCACCCTTCGATTTCTTATATGACTTTAAATTTTGCTGCCAATTTCTTAGGATTAGATTCGGCTGCGACTCCGTTTGGTCTTAAAGCAATGGAAAGTTTACAAGAAATAAATCCAGACAAGGACAGAGCGAGTGATGCTCAGATCATGTTTATGTGTCTGCATGCTTCAGGCTTGACTTTAATAGCAACTTCTATTATTGGTTATCGAGCGGCTGCAGGTGCAAGCAATCCTGCAGATGTTATGCTTCCTTGTATTATTACTTCGTTTATTGGTACAATTGCCGCTTTCTTAATTGTCGGAATCAAACAAAAAATCAATTTCAAAAGTGCTTCTCTTGTTATTGGTTTGATGGTATTAATAGCTGCTATTGTTGGCTTATTGATGTATGTAAACCATTTAGATTTGATAGGGAAAAATTATTTTACAACGAATCTGTCTGCATTGATTTTAATGGTGATAGTTCTTGCTACTTTGATTTTCTCCTTCATAAATGAAAAGAAGTTCACCGACGCAAATACTACCGTTTTTGAATCGTTCGTAGTAGGAGCAAATAATGGCGTTAAAACGGGAGTTACTATTTTTCCTTATGTTTTAGGAATGTTAGTCGCTATATCGTTATTTAGAAACAGTGGTTTATTTGAAATTATCAGTGATGGAATTGCCTTTATTTTCTCGAATTTGGGAGTTAACAAACAAATCACAGACGCGTTGCCAGTTGCGATGCTTAGACCATTTAGTTCTGCCGGGTCAAGAGGATTTTTGATTGATTCGATGAATACTTTTGGCGCCGATTCTTTAACCGGAAGATTGAGTAGTATTTTTCAATGCAGTGCGGAAAGTACTTTTTATGTAATTGCAGTGTACTTTGGTTCGGTTAATATAAAAAACACCCGTTATGCTTTAGGAACTATGCTTTTAGTTGATGTAATTTGCGTAATTACAGCAATTTTTGTAGCTAGCTGGTTTTTTTAAAAATAAGAATTGAGAGATTATAATTACATAAAACAGACTAAAATAATATGTTCAAAAGATTTTTTACCAAAAAAAAGGAAACTGAAATTATAGCAGAGGTTGTTTCTGAAGATAAAATTCAACTTGTCGAAGAAGAAAAACTTGTTGAGGAGCCGCTGGAAGAACCTGTAGCAAAAGAATTCGATACGAATAAAATCGATTGGCTCATCAACGACTCAATCCTGACTTTTTTGCCGCGCGACTTGTACATGCATTATTCAGATATCAATACAAAAAAAGATCAATATGATCCTTCATGGCAGAATCAAGGCGTATTTTTTTGGTTGGACGACGAGCCTTTTGAAAAGAAATCTTTACCTGAATTTTTTGAAAGTTATGAAAAGAAGTACTTTATTTTTGATCAATTTCCTGATTATATTGAATTAGTTTCTGCAAAAGCAATACCCTGGTTTGGAATGCCGGGCGGCGGCGATAAATATTGTTTAAGATACGATGAAAATCCAATAAACATTGAAGAAGCCTTAAAACTCAACATTATAAAATATGTTGAAATTATAGAATTAAATTTCGAAAATCTGAGCGTTTTAAATGATCGTGATAATTACTTTTTTCTGATTAACCCAGAAATTAAATTTGAAAATGGGCTTTTTTATTTCAATGGAGAAAAAATCTCATTATCAGAACTTTATAAGAAAAACAAACTATCGGTTATATCAGTACAATAGACATATCAATTTATAGCCATGAAAATACCTGCCTTTTTTATCTTATTTGTTTTAATTAGTTGCCAAAAACCACAACCTGCGCCGCAAATCGCAAGTATATCCTCAAAAATTAAAACAGGAACAGTCTCTGTAAAAGAAAATGCTTTGCGAACAGATACGATTATTCTCTCTAAAGATAAAAATGCAGAAATCACTCATATTCTCATTCATCTTATAGAACAAAAACCAGATAAGGACAGTATAATTGAGTCAAAATTCAGACTTGATTTTTATCAAAATAATAAGAAAATAATCTCTGAAAAAATAGTCATTAAGGGATATGAAAAAGGATCAGAATGGAGTGGCTCCTACGGTTTTCCAAATTCATCTCAAAACAACTCGTCTTTTATAAAAATTGACTTCGGATATCCTGCCTGTGGCTATACATTTGAAAATTATCTTTATTATTTAAAAAACGACGATTTACAGCTTGTTCATCAATGGCAGTCCATGTCGGACAGTGGTTGGGGAAACTGGACAGAATTTTTAAGTCTTGAATCAAAGAATGATCTTAACATTTTTTATTGCAAAAACGTGTCATTTGAACCCGCAGATGATGACTCAGAAGATTCCGGAATTTTAACATATTCTGATTCTACTTCATTTTCACTATCAGCAAATCGTTGGAAAAAGAAATTGCTTTCGCCAAAAGACAAACCTTATTTTGAAAAGAAAATGAGTCTTAATGAGTTTTACAAACAGGATTAATTTCAAAAAAAGTGTTCTTATTCAAATTCTTTCTTAGGTAAATAATTTTTAACTTTGTCAAAAACAAAGAAATGATTGATTTTATATACCAGGACCCTTATCCTATTTTAAAGGATGATACACAATACCGCAAAATTACTTCTGATTTTGTAAAAGTTGAAAAATTTGGAGAACGTGAAGTTCTAACTGTTGATCCAAAAGGATTAGAATTATTGGCTGAAGAAGCTTTAACAGATGTTTCGTTTATGTTGAGAACGAGCCACCTCCAAAAATTAAGAAAAATTCTTGACGATCCTGAAGCTACAGATAATGATCGTTTTGTAGCTTACAATTTACTTCAAAATGCTTCAGTTGCTGCCGAAGGGCAATTACCAAGTTGTCAGGATACCGGAACAGCAATTGTAATGGCAAAAAAAGGAGAAAGCATTTTTACTGGTGTTGATGATGCAGAATGGTTGAGCCGTGGAATTTTCAATACCTACCAAAAACGTAACTTACGTTATTCTCAAATTGTTCCGATTTCGATGTTTGAAGAAAAAAATTCAGGCTCGAATCTTCCGGCGCAAATTGATATTTATGCTAAAAAAGGAAATTCATACGAATTTTTATTCATGGCAAAAGGTGGCGGATCTGCTAATAAAACGTATTTATATCAACAGACCAAATCACTTTTAAACGAAAAATCTTTAGATGCCTTTATTCGTACCAAAATTAAGGATTTAGGAACTTCGGCTTGTCCTCCTTATCACTTGGCTTTAGTTATTGGCGGAACTTCTGCTGAAGCAAACTTAAGTGCTGTTAAAAAAGCATCAGCTGGTTATTACGACAATTTGCCAACTACAGGAAATATGGCTGGTCAGGCTTTTCGTGATCATGAGTGGGAACAAAAAGTGCAGCAAATTTGTCAGGAAAGTGCAATTGGTGCTCAATTTGGAGGAAAATATTTCACACATGATGTTCGCGTAATTCGTTTGCCTCGTCATGCTGCTTCTTGTCCGGTTGGATTGGGAGTTTCCTGTTCTGCTGATAGAAATATCAAAGGAAAAATCACAAAAGATGGAATTTACGTTGAACAATTAGAAGTAAATCCAAAACAATTTTTACCAGAAACAGCGCCACATTTGGAAGCTCCGGTTGAAATTGATTTGAATATGCCAATGGCTGATATGCTGGCAAAATTATCTCAATATCCAATCAAAACGCGTTTAAAATTAAACGGAACTGTAATTGTTGCCCGTGATATTGCTCACGCAAAAATTATGGAAATGCTGGAAGCGGGTCAACCAATGCCAGAATACTTTAAAAATCATCCTGTTTATTACGCCGGTCCGGCAAAAACTCCGGAAGGAATGGCTTCAGGAAGTTTTGGACCAACAACGGCAGGACGTATGGACGTTTATGTGGATGAATTCCAGAAACATGGCGGAAGTATGATTATGCTGGCAAAAGGAAACCGTACCAAACAAGTTACTGATGCCTGTCATAAATACGGCGGATTCTATTTAGGTTCTATTGGAGGTCCGGCGGCGATTTTGGCTCAGGATAATATTTTAAAAGTTGAAATTGTTGACTTTGAAGAGTTAGGAATGGAAGCTGTTCGTAAAATCACCGTTAAAGATTTCCCTGCCTTTATTATTACGGATGATAAAGGAAATGATTTCTTTGAGAATCTGTAAGGATTTGCCACAAAGACACTAAGACACAAATTTTTATATTGAAAAACCGCCCAAAAGGCGGTTTTTGCTTTATGATAAGGAAATAATTTTCTTAGTGTCTTAGTGCCTTTGTGGCAAATACTCTCAAGCACTTTTGTCTTCGCTTTCAAAAGCAATAAAATGGGACAACTCTCCTTTTAAATTAAAAATGGGCACGCTATTAATTTTGCATTTATAGATTTTACCATCTTTTTTATAGTTCTCAAGAGTTTTTTCAAACGGAACTTGTGATTGAATAGCGGTTCTGATCTCTTTTAAGGCAATTTCAGAGGTTTTTGGCCCCTGAAACATCTTTGGGGTTTTCCCAAGGATTTCGCTTTCTGTATAGCCCGTCATTTTCTTGATTCCATTGGAGGCAAAAACGATTTTCAAATTTACGTCTGTGACCAGAATTACTTCGTCTAAAATACGGTTTTTAATTTCCAGGTTTTTATCATTCCATTTAAACCGATTTGAAATCTTATTTACTTTTTTCAAATCAGCAAAAATTGCTTTTAGTTCCTTTATATATTCAAAATGAAAATCCCAGGCCAAAAGTGGAACTGTATTATATGGAATCTCATCTGTTTTGGTATTTTTCATCGGAAATGATAATTGAAAAACTTTGTAAAGTAAAGATAGAGCGAAAATTCATCATAAAAAATATATTTCTATAGTTTGAAGAACTCTTTTGCTAAAAAGCAAATTTTAACTGAACCACAACGGCTTTTTTCTCTTCAGTATTTAAATTGTTCAAAGAAATTCCGAGCAATCGAACAGAATCTTTCATTTTTTCCTGATACAATAATTCTTCTACAGTTTCAAGAATTAAACTTTTATCAGAAATAAAATAAGGCAGTGTTTTACTTCTTGTTTGTTGTGTAAAATCACTGTATTTGATTTTCAGTGTAACCGTTTTTCCTGAAATATTGTGCTTTTTTAATCGCTTTTCCAATGAAGTTGCAATTCTTTCCAGCTGCTCTAACATAAATATTTCCGAAGATAAATTCACATCAAAAGTATGTTCAGCTGCTACCGATTTTGTTACACGATATGATTTCACTTCGCTGTTATGGATTCCGCGAACGACTTTATAATAGAAAGAGCCTGATTTTCCGAAATGCTTTTCCAAAAACTCTTCTGATTTTGTTTTTAAATCAGCTCCTGTAAAAATTCCCAATTGATACATTTTCTCTGTGGTCACTTTTCCGACACCATAAAACTTCCGAATAGGTAATTCTTCCAGAAAAGATAAAATTTCATCCGGATTTACTGTTTTCTGTCCGTTTGGTTTATTGATATCGCTGGCAATTTTGGCTACGAATTTATTAACTGAAATTCCTGCCGAAGCGGTTAATCCAACTTCATTGAGAATTCTCTGTCGAATTTCCTGCGCTAATAAACTCGCACTTGGGTTTCCTTTTTTATTCTGGGTTACGTCAAGATAAGCTTCATCGAGTGAAAGCGGCTCTACCAGATCTGTATATTCATGAAAGATTTTATGAATTTTACCTGAAATTTCTTTGTACCGATCAAATCTCGGGCGAACAAAGATAATTTCCGGACAATATTTTTTAGCTAAAACTCCGCTTATGGCACTTCGTACACCAAATTTACGAGCTTCGTAACTTGCCGCCGAAACTACTCCTCTATTCTCTGAACCACCAACAGCAACAGGTTTTCCGCGCAAAGCAGGATTATCCATTTGCTCTACAGACGCATAAAAAGCATCCATATCAATATGGATAATTTTACGATATGTAGGTGTTTCAGACATGTTACAAATTTAAATAGTAATGCTTGAAAATGAGATGTAAAAAAGCATAAAATTAAAGTCATTTAAAGATTATCAACTAAATGATCGCAAACAAATCATTTTCTTTATTTTTGTATACTACACGAAATTTAATAAAATGCGAACATTTGTTATAGGCGACATACACGGAGGATTACTCGCACTTGAGCAAGTGATGAAAAAAGCCGGGGTTACTACAGAAGATACTCTGATATTTTTAGGTGATTATGTTGATGGATGGAGTCAGTCAGCAGAAGTAATTGAATATTTGATTGACCTGAAAAGCAAACAAAACTGTATTTGCATTAGAGGAAATCACGATCAGCTTGCATTAGATTGGCTCGAAAACAGACACGAAGAATTTGATGAAGAAATGTGGTACAAACATGGCGGTAAAGCCACTGTTGAAGGCTACGCCAAGCTTTCGGAAGAAAGAAAAAAAGAACATATTGTTTTTTTAGAATCTTTACAGGATTACTATCATGACGATCAAAACCGATTATTTGTACATGCAGGTTTTACCAATTTAAATGGTGTAATCTGGGAATACTTTCCAAAATTATTTTATTGGGACAGAACTCTTTGGGAAAGCGCTCTTTCATTAGATCCGAATCTAAAACCAGATGATCTCTATTACCCTAAGCGTTTTACGATATATAAAGAAATATTTATTGGCCATACACCTGTTACCCGAATTGGACAAACAGTTCCGGTTAATAAGGCGTGTGTTTGGAATGTTGATACAGGAGCCGCTTTTAAAGGCCCCTTAACCATTATGAATGTCGATACAAAAGAATTCTGGCAAAGCGATCCATTAAATGAGTTGTATTTTAATGAAAAAGGTAGGAATTGATGTGTAAAAAACTAAATTTGCATTCCCAAAATAATTAATATTTAAGTTTATGAAAAAAGTTTTTACATTTTTATTTTTAGCAGTATTCGGATTAACGCAAGCGCAACAGGCTTTCAAAGGAAAAGGCGACATCAAAGTTAACGTTGGTGCCAATCTTCAGGATGGCGGTTCAGGAATTCAAGGTTCGGTAGATTTTGGTTTAGGAGAAAATTTCTCTTTTGGATTTGTTTCAACTTACCTTTTAGGAGTAAATAATTTTAATGGTCCATATCCTGGACATCCAGAGCCATACGTTGACAAAAAGCCAGAATTTCAGGATCGTTTTGATGCTAAAGCAAGAATTAATGCTAATTTAAGTAGTGTTATTGGTGTTGAGCAATTAGACGTTTATCCTGGTTTAAGTTTAGGATTACACAATTTTGGAGGTCACGTAGGTGGTCGTTATTTCTTTACTGAAGGATTTGGTGTTTTCACAGAAATTGGATTTCCAATTGCAAAATACAGTGATAATAATGATGTTTTTGATCATTTAAACAATCAGGCTACTTTTAGTTTAGGAGCTTCTTTTAATTTATAAAATTTTATAGATTTTCATAAAAAAACCCCGCAATTGCGGGGTTTTTCATTTTTAAAATTACAATTTTTACTTCTTAATAAATTTCTTAACGATTTTTTTGTCACCGCCGTTTAATTCTATAATATACAATCCTGTATTTAATTTGCTGACATCAATAGGATTTCCAGAAATTTCTCCTGAAATAACTTGTTGGCCTATTGTATTTGAAATTTTATAAGAATATCCGTTGCTGTTTGAAAAAGAAACATTTAATTCATTTTCAACTGGATTTGGATAAAAGGCAAAACTTGTAGTTTCAATAGTTTCAACTAATCCTGCTGTAATTTCCTCCACAGCAACCGCACCAGAAGCTGTTATGTTTATCGAATAATCCTCTACTTGTCCATATGAAAAAGATTCACAAGATGTTGGAATTCCGTTATACTTCATAGAAACTCTTACTCTCGTTGTTCCAAGAGTTGCCGTTGACGGAATTGTAATTGAACCCGTTACAGGAGTTGTTGTTGATGTCGCTTTTGTCCAGGCTGTTTCTCCAGAATCTGCAAAATCACCATCCTGGTTATAATCTATGAAAACAGCATATCCTTCACTATAAACAGAAGAAGTCCAGCTTGGCGTAATTGTAATTGTATAGGCCGTTCCTCTTGTTGCATTTGTAGCAATAGCAGTATAATTTTCATAACCCGTTGTTCCTGTAGAAGTATTATTGATTGTACCAAAAACTACTTTACCAATTCTTTCGTCTGCCGAGCTATTTCCTTTAGACGTACAATATGTTAATGTAGTTGCAGTAGTTGTAACATTTACAGCATTACTCGCTGCTGAAACATTTCCTGCTGCATCTTTAGCTTTTACAGTAAAAGTATAGGCCGTTGAAGCAGTTAATCCGGTAACTGTATAAGTCGTTGTTGTAGACGAACCTTTTAGAGTTGTTCCCTGGTAAATGTCGTAGCCAGTTACTGCGACATTATCTGTAGAAGCAGTCCATGATAAATTTGTCGTTGTTCCTGTCGTTCCAGAAGCTGCAAGAGCTGTTGGAGCTGATGGCGCAACTGTGTCTGTAGATCCCGAATAAGCTGCTCCTACACCAACAGCATAAAATGCATTTGTTGTAGCTATAACTTCTGCAGAACCAGCGCCATATAAATCAATTGCCGATTGTATGCCCGAAGTTCTGGCATTTGCATAAGTAGAATTCGCTGTTAAATAAACGCTCTCTAAACGGTAAGCAATTCTTGCTGCTTTATCGATTGTAATTCCGGTTACATTATACACGCTTCCGATGTCGTTTGTTCCCGATTTACCAACCGAAAGAATATAAAACCAATGATTCAAAACCCCTGAGTTTGTGTGAACTCCGCATTGATCATTATTATTTGTTGGTGTACAATTTACGTTTACCCAATACGTTCCTCCATAAGTATCTGGCTGACCTTCAGAATTTGGATCACTCATGGAACGTAAAGCAAGATGACCACTTCTTCTTTCAATATCTTCACCCACTAACCAGGTTGATTTTGTAGGCGCCGCGCGATATTCGATACAAGCTCCCCAAATATCTGAGAAAGCTTCATTCATCGCTCCTGATTCTTTTTGGTACGCTAAATTTGCTGTATAAGTACATACCGCGTGACCTATTTCATGTCCCGCAACATCCATTGCCGTTAAAATGTCAAAACCTCCAGTTCCGGTTCCGTCACCGTAAGTCATAACACTTCCGTTCCAAAATGCATTATTATTATTTGGATATCCGGCTGCAACTAAATTATAGTGCACATAACTTTTAATTTTCGCTCCTGCATTATCATAGCTGTTTCTGCCATGAACCGCTGACCAATAATCATAAGTCATTTCTGCACCCCAATGTGCATCAAGTGCACCATTGTCTTTATTTGTATTATTATATTCAGCGGCTGTCCAATTGTTATCAGCATCGGTAAAATTTGTTGTTGGATATGTAGCTGTTCTTGCAGAATTGTACGTTTGAACTCCATTTCCACGCGTAACATCTGATAAAATATAGGAAGAGCCACTTAAACTTGTTTGAATAGTTTGAGTACCACTGTAGCGAGTTGCTGCGTTGGCCGCAACAACGGCAATTTTTGAAGATTTATTATTCTGATCTTTAGTTCCCAAGGCATTTGATCTGCCATGACTATATTCACCTAGATGTTTAATTGTCGCATTATAAAACAATGCTTTTCCGGTCTGAGCATCGATATAAAGATCACCACGGCTTAAAGGATTTGTTGCATAAATATCAAATTTATAGGCTAATCGTACTTTATCGGTTTTCCTCAATTGCCCCTGATCTTCCATAGACGGCAATAAAACCAACTCGCCTTGAGGTTTTTCATAATCCATTGCAGCCGCATCTTGTGGTTTTTCCCATAAATATTCTTTTGCGCCCGTGTGAGCAACAGCTTTTTCGAAAGCTTCCTGGTTTGATAATTTTGGAGTTGTGCTTACATTTTGAAAATCGTAATACTCCCCATTCATCGAAACTAATTTTCCGCCTTTAGAATGTAAAGTATAATTAGCAAACTCTACTTTAACTCCTTGCTCGTACAATTGAAATTTTTCATGAGTAAAACCTTCTTTATCAGATTCTACTCTAATTTTTGAAAAAGACTGAGTGTCTTTTAAGCCTAATTGTTCTTTAAAAACCTGTTGGGAATCTGATCCTTTATAGGTTGATTTATCGCTAAAAGTAATGGAACTGGGTAAACCATTTTCAGATAAATCTTTTTTGCTGACTCTTTTGTCTGTTTGCTGTGCTGAAACGGTCAGCGAAAACGTAAGAAAAACAGTAGTTAATGCTAAAATTTTAGGTAATTTTCTTTCCATAATAAATTGGTTAAAGTTTGGTTAAATGGATTACAAATAAAATATTTAACGTAAGTAAATACTTTATTTTTGAATAAAAGTATTTTAAATTTGTTATATAGTCGATGAATTTTACCTTTAATCGATAAAATGCAACACTTTTTATTCTAAATTCACTTTTATTTAACATTTTGTAAGAATCCTACAATAAACAGACTCAAAAAGTAATTATAACACTGATTGACATCATTTTACACACATTTACCACTTACAAATCCTATTATGATTGAAAAACCGACATCTGACAGCAAATTCATTAAACAAAAAAAGGCTAGCCTTTAAAAGCTAACCTTATATTTTTACTCAATTAAAAAGAATAACTAAATACTCATTTCCGGAATTTCTCCTTCAATAATTAAATCTGCTTCGGTTGATGCTATAATGTGCTCAACAGAAACTCCAGGAGCACGTTCTAAGAGTTTAAAACCTTTTTCTGTCACTTCGAGAACTGCAAGTTCTGTTACAACCTTTTTAACGCAACCTACGCCTGTTAATGGCAAAGTACATTTCTTTAGTATTTTAGATTCGCCTGCTTTATTCACGTGCATCATGGCAACGATGATATTTTCGGCGGAAGCCACTAAATCCATTGCGCCTCCCATTCCTTTTACCATTTTATCCGGAATTTTCCAGTTGGCAATATCTCCATTTTCTGAAACTTCCATGGCTCCCAAAATAGTTAAATCAACTTTTTGACTACGAATCATTCCGAAACTGAAAGCAGAATCAAAGAAACTCGCTCCCGGAAGTGTTGTAATTGTTTGTTTTCCTGCATTAATTATATCTGCATCTTCTTCTCCTGCAAAAGGGAAAGGTCCCATTCCCAGAACTCCGTTTTCACTTTGAAATTCAACTGCGATATCTTCACGAACATAATTCGCTACCAAAGTCGGAATTCCGATTCCAAGATTAACGAAATATCTGTCTTTTACTTCTTTTGCAATACGTTTTGCAATATCTTCTTTTGTTAACATAGGTTCAATGTGTCAATTCGTTAATGTGCCAATTAGTCAATTTGATAATTAGATAATGCTCTCTGGCGCTTATATTAATTTTCAAATTATCTAATTTTCTCAATTATCTAATTTTTTCTCGTAAAATAATCCCAGGTTGCTCTTGCAATGTCTGCGATTATTTTCTCAGTATCTTGTTGGCTTTCTGTAATCTCTTTTAAATAAACGGAAAGAATAAAATGTTTTCCGTTTGGAAGTTTTACAATTCCAACATCATTCATAGCAACTCTCAAATTATTATCGTTTGTTCCGGATATTCCGGTTCTGTGCGCCAATTCAGTTCCCTCAGGAAGTCCGGCTTTCATCCAGGTAATTCCTCTTGAAGTTTCTACCATTATTTGGTATAAATACTTTGTGGTAGTATCTTTTAGAATTTCTCCTTTATAGAATTTCTCCAATAATTCTGTTGTTGCCAATGGCGTTGTTGTATTCACATAAAGTTTTTTCCAGGATTCCATCTGCTTTTCATTAACCTTAATCACGAAATCCTTAATTCCTTGTTTATTTATAAATTTCTGAATGACTTTTGTTCCTCCAACTAAATTGATCAATAAATCACATCCATTATTATCACTATGAGAAACCGTATATCGCAATAATTTGTCCAACGTTAAATACATGTTTCCTTCAGGATAATCTTCCTTCATTGGGCTCCAGGTATTCTCGTGCAAATCATTCTTTTTAATGAAGATTTTTTGGTCCAATGAAAGCTTTCCTTCATCAACCTGATTTAAAACGGTTAAAGCGATATGCAATTTAAAAACACTCATCATTGGTGCTTTCAAATTTCCATTAATGCTTAACGTATCTTTATCTTCTATGCTTTTAATAGAAATTCCAACCGTTGCATTTTTAGTTACAATAATCTGATTTAATTGTTGTCGCAGTTCATTTGTAGTCTGCGAAAAAGCCTGAAACGAGAGAAAGGAAATTAGAATTACAGCAATTCGATTCATTTTTTATTGTTATTTTAAATTTGGCAATTAGAAAATTTGATAATTAGAAAATTGTTGCTTTACCCAATTTGGGAATTATCTAATTGACAAATTATCTTAATTATCTAATTATGTTCTTTGTCTTACGGTTCTTTGCTCAATTCTCTTTTCAAATTTTTCTCCCTGAAAGATGCGTTGCACCATAATTCCCGGAATATGAATTTGATTTGGATCTAATGTTCCAACTGGTACTAATTCTTCGACTTCAGCAATGGTAATTTTTCCTGCTCCGGCCATACAAGCGTTGAAGTTTCTGGCAGTTCCTTTAAAAATAAGATTTCCGGCTTCATCACCTTTCCAGGCTTTTACAATCGCAAAATCAGCTTCAAAAGCTTTTTCCATAATATGCATTTTTCCTTTGAATTCACGAACTTCTTTTCCTTCGGCAACTTCGGTTCCATAACCTGCCGGTGTAAAGAATGCCGGAATCCCGGCTTGTGCTGCACGACAACGTTCTGCCAATGTACCTTGCGGAGTTAATTCTACTTCTAATTCTCCCGAAAGCATCTGACGTTCGAACTCAGCATTTTCGCCAACATAAGACGAAATCATTTTTTTGATTTGTTTCTTCTGCAAAAGCAATCCAAGACCAAAATCATCAACTCCTGCATTGTTTGAAATACAAGTTAAATCTGAAATTGTTGTGTTTACTAAAGCTGCAATCGTATTTTCAGGAATTCCGCATAATCCGAAACCTCCAAACATGATGGTCATGCTGCTTTCAATTCCTTCGATTGCTTCCTGAACATTATTTACTTTTTTTGTTATCATAACAAACTGTCTTTATTACCGTATAATTTTGATAAAAATAAGATTTTTAGATTAATTTATAACGATTTCGTAAAAAATAAAGTCAACACAATTCAAAAAAATATCCTTTTGTATCCTTCTGAATTTCAGAAGCCACAAAAGGATGTTTTTTATTTTAAAAGAGAACGTAAACTACAGTTCGAATTCGTCTGTATTTTGTTCTGTTTGAGTAGTATCTTTTACAACTGCAGGCCTGCTGTAACAATCTACTTTTATAGAAAGATTTGCCGGACGCTCAAATTCTGATTTAGAAATTTGAAGTGCTTCATCTTTATAGCATAGTTTCATAAAATAAGCCCAAACTGGCAATGCTGCAGTAGCTCCCTGACCATAAGTCAAACTTTTGAAACGTGCTGAACGGTCTTCACATCCAACCCAAACTCCGGTAACTAAATTCGGAACCATTCCCATAAACCAACCATCAGATTGATTTTGCGTTGTTCCGGTTTTACCTGCAATTGGGTTTCTGAACATATATGGATAGCCTGTCCAACGGTTATCTCCGCTTCCTCCGCCTTCTGTGCGTAAACGTGCACCAGAACCGGTTTCAGTAACTCCTTCTAATAATTTGATTACTGCAAAAGCAATGTCTTTATTTAATACGTCATGAGATTCCGGAATCGGCTCATAAATAACCTCACCGCTTTTATTTTCGATTCGGCTTAAAAACTGAGGTTTTACATACACTCCCTGATTAGCAAATGTACTGTAAGCAGCAACCATATCTTCAACCGTAATATCAACAGCTCCAAGAGCGATTGAAGGTTGTACTGGAATTTCAGTTTTAACTCCTAATTTTTGTGTTAGCTCAACAACAGCTTCAGGACCAGTTCTGTCAATCAATTTAGCCGAAACCGTATTAATAGAGTTTGCTAAACCTTGTTTCAAAGTAACCATTCCGCGATATCTGTTGTCAGAGTTTCTTGGTTCCCAATCTTCTGTAACGTGGTGACGCCCTTTGTGAATCATAAAAGGACCATCCAAAATAGAATCACAAGGAGACATGTTCAATTGTTCGATTGCAGTTGCGTATACGAAAGGTTTGAAAGTAGAACCTACTTGTCTTGCACCTTGTCCAACGTGATCGTATTGAAAATATTTGTAATTGATTCCACCAACCCAAGCTTTAATATTCCCGGTTTGAGGCTCCATTGCCATTAAACCAGATTGCAAAAAGTGTTTGTAATAACGAATAGAATCTAATGGAGTCATAGTCGTATCACGCTCACCTTTCCAGGTAAATACACGCATTTTTGTTTTTATCTTAAATGAAGCAATAATATCATCCTCTCTTTTATCTGCTTCTTTCATCTGAGCCCAGCGATCAGAATTTTTCATCGCCTGCATCATGATTCTTTCTGTTTCTGCTTGTGTGATATTTACGAACGGCGCATTTTTATTGGTTTTCATTTCAATAAAAAATTGCTGTTGAAGATTTTTCATATGTTCAGAAACCGCTTCTTCTGCATAGGATTGCATTCTTGAATCGATGGTTGTGTAAATTTTCAATCCATCTTTATAGATATCGTAGTCAGAACCATCTGGTTTTTTATTTTCAGCTACCCATTTTTTCATATAATCACGAAGATATTCTCTGAAATAAGTTGCAGTTCCTTCGCGGTGACTTTCTAGTTTGAATTTTAGAGTAATTGGTAAAGCCTGTAATCTCAGCTTTTCAGCAGTAGAAATCATTTTTGCTTTTTCCATTTGACCAAGTACCACATTTCGACGATTCTTTACACCTTCTGGATTACGAACTGGATTGTATAAACCTGAATTCTTGAACATTCCGACTAAAATAGCCGACTCGTCCATTGTTAAATCTTTTGGATCTTTAGAAAAATAAGTCTGTGCAGCAGAACTTACTCCAACCGAATAATTTCCGAAATCATAAACGTTACAATACATTGCTAAGATCTCGTTTTTAGTATATTGTCTTTCCAAACGAATGGCAATAATCCATTCTTTTATTTTTTGTACAATTCGGAAAGGAAGAAATTTAGATCCTTCACCATGGAACAATTGTTTTGCTAATTGTTGTGTCAATGTACTTGCTCCACCATTTGTTCCCAAGCTAAAAACGGCTCTTAAAGTTCCGCGCCCGTCAATTCCTGAATGTTCGTAAAAACGAGCATCTTCGGTAGCTACTAAAGCTTCAACTAAGCTCTTTGGTAAATCAGAATATTTAAGTTGAGATCTGTTCGTTTTAAAATATTTACCAAGAACTACTCCATCAGAAGAAATGATCTCGGTAGCCAAATTAGAATCCGGATTTTCCAAATCTTCAAAAGACGGCATTGAACCGAATAATCCCCAAGAGGCAAATAAAAAGAAAGCTAAAATTCCAAGTAAAGTATAAGCAAAAACTCGCCAGAACTTCTTTTTATAGTAATTAATATCTTTAACGCTATTTGATTGATTGTTTTTTTTAGCAGCCATAACTATATTTCTAATCTTTTTGTTCTATTCTAAAACCTATGTCTGTAACACCCTCTAACTCCTGAACACCTGGTATTTTTCCAGATTCTCTAACAGCTTGTTTGATATGTACTTTGTATTTTCCTCTAAACTTAACGTTTTCTTTGTAAAACAATTTACTTTCTTTAATGTCTGTAAAACCGTTTCCTAACAGCGTTCCGTCCGGATTTGCCATTTGATATTCTAATGTATCCACTTTTGTGAAACCATTTGGCATCTCAAGAGCTACAATTAGAAACAAATTATTGAACGGATAATTGTTATTGTCTCTCAAATTTACAAATAAATTGTATCTTTTGGTAGAATCTAAAACTGGCAAATCAAAAGTAACAACACTGTCTTTATGCCAGGCACTTCCAACAGATTTGTACTCATCAAACACTCTTTTTTTATCACAAGAAAAAAGAAGTATTGCTGCCAAAAGAAGAATTCCGCTATTTTTTATTCTCATTTTTAGTAATAATTATAGGTTTTCTTGGCTCAGCGGGCTTATTATCGTTCGAATTATTTGGCTTATTCGACTGATTTTGCTTGTTGTGCGGTTTATTTGATTTATTCAGATTTCCGCCAGCTGGTTTATTATTGTTATTATTATTTCCCTGTTGAGGTTTATTTTGTGCCGGAGCCGCTACAACCGCACCTTCCGCATTTGGTTTACGTTTGCGATTTGGTTTTTTCTTTTTCTTTGGCTGATCAAAACGAGTTAAACTCTCCTGACCCATTGCATTATTAAAGTCTTTTTCAGGCTCTGAAAGAATTTCGATCGCAAAATCTTCTAAAGAAGAAACTTTGTTTTTCTGTTTATTTTCGGCAATAATCTCTTTTACCTGATCAATTTTTAAAACATGCCAGTTTGCGAAATTATTCGTGTAAGCAAACCACATTAATCCTTTAAAAATATCTTGTTTTTGACAAACCGCATCTCCTTTTTCAGTCACTAATTTAGTGTCATAATCAGGGAAGTCTTTCAGCGCATCCATATAAGTGTCAAGCTCGTAATTTAAGCAACACTTTAGTTTTCCGCATTGTCCTGCTAATTTTTGAGGATTCAGTGAAAGCTGTTGGTAACGTGCCGCTGAAGTATTTACACTTCTAAAATCAGTCAACCAAGTTGAACAGCAAAGTTCACGTCCACAAGAACCGATTCCGCCTAAACGTGCCGCTTCCTGACGGAAACCAACTTGTTTCATTTCGACTCTTGTGCTGAATTCTTTAGCAAAATCTTTAATCAAAAGTCTAAAATCGACCCTGTCATTTGCAGTGTAATAAAACGTAGCTTTTGATCCGTCACCTTGAAATTCAATATCAGAAATTTTCATTTCTAATTTATGCTGAATCGCTAATTCACGCGCACGAACCTTCATTGGTTCCTCGCGATCACGTGCTACAGACCAAATATCAATATCTTTTTGAGATGCTTTTCTGTAAATTTTTGGAACTTCGTTGCTTTCGTGGTTTACACCCTTTTTCTTCATTTGAATTTTTACCAATTCTCCTGTCAAAGTCACAATTCCAATATCATGTCCTGGCGATGCAACAGTTGCTACAATATCACCAATACTTAAAGTTAATTTCTCTGTATTTCTAAAAAATTCCTTGCGTCCGTTTTTAAAACGAACCTCAACGCAATCAAAAATAGCCTCTCCATTAGACGGGCTCATGTTCGAAAGCCAGTCAAAAACCGTCAATTTATTGCAGCTATCGGTGCCGCAAGTCCCATTATTTTTACAACCTTTTGGTGCGCCACCATCTGAGGTTGAACAACTTGTACATGCCATAATTATATATGTAGTGTTGCATAAAAGCAACTTAAGTTCATAAACGTTTGATCGGTAAAGATAGTATTTTTTTTAGTTTGTATTTAAAGCATTATTCGTAAGACTTTATTAAAAAATAAGTCCAAAAACAGTCTGCTATTTTACCTTAAAAATTTAGGCTTATTCTGTAACCTTTTTAACTTTTACTGGTATTTTTTGCCTTATAAAGACATGACCTTTGCAACTTTTTTCAAGAAAATATCACCAAAATATATTTTGCTTTTGAGAACAAAAAGACACACTCACTTTCTCGCATATCCATTTTAAATATCAAATAAATAAGCACTTACATATATTCTGAACCTTTACTTTTTTGTCTATGCAAATCATTACTACAATTAAGCTTAATTCTTTTAAGTATGTTCTTTTCATCTTATTATCCTTTGTTTCAATCTCTATTAGAGCACAATTTCCATTTTCGGAAAGCTTTAAAAACTCAACAGCTCCGGGAATGATATTTGGAGGATCTCCAACAGCCTTTCTTACTGGAGGTGCCGGTGAAAAAAACGGCTATAATGATCCCGAAGGAAATGGCTATTTACGATTAACAAATAATCAAAACAATCAAAAAGGATTGGTATGGTGGGATAATTATTCGTTTCCATCTGCCTACGGAATGAATATTTCATTTGAATATTACAATTTTGGGGGTAGTGGTGCAGACGGTATATCTTTCATTTTGTTTGATGCTACAGCTCCTTTTGTTAGTGCAGGCGCATATGGAGGTTCTTTAGGATATGCTCAATCTATGTGGGAAAATGGTTTTTCCAAAGGGTACTTGGGAATTGGAATTGATGAATACGGTAATTTTGCATCAGACAATGATTGGAAACTGGTGGCGTTTCTCAAACACCCAGTAATATAACCTTAAGAGGAGATGAAAACAGTGGGTATAATCACTTGACTACAGCAGCAACCTCACCTTATGGTTTTAATGTTTCAGGTTATGACAGAAATGCAACAAATGCTTCTAATCCTCAATTTAGAAAAATCGATATTAGTTTAAAACCACGTTCTGCCGGTGGTTTTTTTATTGATGTTTATATAACTCATGGAAGCACAAAAACCTTAATAATTAATAATTATGAATATACAACTCTATCTCCTGATAATCTAAAAATAGCTATTGCTTCTTCAACAGGAAGTGTTACTAATTTTCATGAAATTCGTGATTTAGAAATCAATGTCGATTTATCAACATTACTTACTCCAATAGCTGTTGCTGATCAATTTTCAGGATGTGTTGGTCTATCTGCTACTTCAGAAGATATAACTGCCAATGATAATGGTACAGTAAATAGATTAGGTACAATAAATAAAGAGAGTATTGATCTTGACCCTTCTGTTGATGGAATTCAAACTACTAAAACAGTAGCCGGAAAAGGAACCTTTGCATATGATTATTTAACTGGGAAAGTTACATTTACTCCTATAGACAATACCGTTATTGGTCCTGTTTCTATAAATTATACATTTAATGATTCTTATGGAAAAACTTCCAACGTTACCACTTTAACGTACAATATTTACACTCCAATTAGCAACAACATCATTCGAACATTGTCACCCGAGTATTGTATAAATACAGGAAATGATGTTCTTCTTGAAGGAACCAATCCTGTTGGAGGAAATCTTGACTTTACTTTTAAATGGGAACGAAGTTTAAACAATATAACTTTTCAAACTATATCTGGTGCTACTGGTAAAAACTATTCACCACCTAGCACAAATGTTACTACCTACTACAGAAGAGTAGCAACCTCTGAATCTTGCAGTACGATTAGTAATGTCGTATCGGTTGTCGTAAATACATCAATTGCTACTCCTAGTTTGAGCACTGTAAACCAACCTACTTGTAATAATTCAAATGGAAGTTTTACTATAACTAATTATGATGAGAGATATACTTATATGATATCACCATCAATAGGGGTTATTCAAAACGCAGAAACAATTACTGCGCCGGCAGGAAATTATACTGTCACGGCCAAATTGGGAAATTGCGAATCGTCACCAGTATTCACTTCTATTAATGCACAGCCTATAACACCAGCACAGCCAACTTTAAGTGCAATTACACAACCAACTTCAACAACAGAAGGAAGTTTTACTATTCTTAATTATGATTCAAGATATGCTTATGTGTTCAATCCCTCAACTGGAGTTAGTCAAAACGGTAACCGAGTAACCGCTTCAGAAGGAGACTATACAATAAGCGCTAAATTAGACAACTGTACTTCTACAACACAAAGATTCACTGTCAATGCACCAATATGTGAAGGAGAAATGAATACAATTGTAAAAGATGATTTTGGTTCTGGAATTTCAGATTATGGCCCACGACCTTCTACGTCAGATTTTACTACTACCTATAGTTTTTCACCATCTGGTGCTGTTATGTCAAATGGATATACTTTAATAAAAAATCCTCAACTAGCTAATAGCGAATGGTCATCAGGAGGAGATTATAATACTGGAAAGGGCGGAGACGGATACATGTTGGTTTTTGATGCTAACACTACTTTAGGAAGTGTTTTTTACGAGAAAAAATACACTAATCTTTGCTCAGGCAGTTTGTGTAAATTCTCAATTTACGCTGCAAATTTATTACCAACAACTTATGCTTATCCATCTGTTAAGCCAATGGTTAAAATTGATTTAATCAATCCAACTAATGGTACAATTTTAAAATCAATGACTTCTAACGAATTGCAATTAAGTCAAAAAAACCAGCTTCTCTGGAACGAACTTAGTTTATTATTTACAATTCCACAAGGAATAAATGAAGTAATATTAAGAGTAAGTAATGCTCAGGTTGACACAAACACAAATGGTAATGATGTAGCTTTTGATGATGTTTCATTTAGTATTTGCGTTCCAGTATTAACACTTTCAACTGTTACTGAAAAAATATGTGCTGGTGAAAATAATACAATTCGAACAACTCTTCAAAATACAACCTCAACAATTTACCATTATCAGTGGCAAGAACTAAACGGAACCATTTGGAGTGATATTTCTGGAGCTATTTCAACAGAATATGTAACTCCATCATTATTACAAAATAAGAAATACAGAATACGCTATGCACCAATAGGAATTGACATTACGAATAATAATAATTTAGGATGTTCTGGCATTAAAGAAATCGAACTGCAAGTTACTCCTCGAGCCAAAGCTGAAGATATAATATTATCATCAAATTATCCAGTTTGTGAAGGGTCTCAAATAACATTGACACCAACATCTAGTGCAGGAACAAATTTCTATTGGTATGATGGCCCAACAAATAGTGCAACCCTTTTAAGTAATAGTCCATCTTATTCAACAGGAACGTTAACAACATCTAAAACCTATTATGTTGCGGTCAGTGGAACAAATTACTGCGAAAATAATCCAGAGGATCGAAAGGCTGTTACAGTTACTCTGAATCATAAGCCTGCAACAATAACCACAACAGAAAACATCTGTTTTGGTCAATCTTTTACATGGCCCGTAAACTCTCAAACGTATAGCACTTCGGGAACATACACCATAAATAATGACGGTTGTACCGCTGATCAAGTATTGAACCTGACGGTAGCTGCAAAACCTGCAACAGTAACCACAACTAAAAATATCTGTTTTGGGGATTCTTTTGTATGGCCTGTAAACAGACAGACTTATACTGCATCCGGAACTTACACCGTAAATAATGACGGTTGTACCGCTGATCAGGTGTTGAATCTGACGGTAGGCACAAAACCTGCAACAATAACCACAACAGTAAACATCTGTTTTGGTGAATCTTTTATATGGACTGTAAACGGACAGGCTTATAACACTTCGGGAACATACACCGTAAATAACGACGGTTGTACTGCAGATCAGATATTGAATCTGAATGTTGGTACTAAACCTGCAACAGTAACCACAACAAAAAATATCTGTTTTGGGGATTCTTTTGTATGGCCTGTAAACTCTCAAACGTATAGCACTTCGGGAACATACACCGTAAATAACGACGGTTGTACTGCAGATCAGATATTGAATCTGAATGTTGGTACTAAAC
>NZ_JBXARK010000011.1:105446-106683 GCF_058808175.1 Flavobacterium sp. GW821-FHT11G01
GATTCTTTTGTATGGCCTGTAAACTCTCAAACGTATAGCACTTCGGGAACATACACCGTAAATAACGACGGTTGTACCGCTGATCATGTGTTGAACCTGACTGTAGGCGCAAAACCTGCAACAATAACCACAACAGAAAACATCTGTTTTGGTGAATCTTTTACGTGGCCTGTAAACTCTCAAACGTATAGCATTTCGGGAACATACACCGTAAATAACGACGGTTGTACTGCAGATCAGGTATTGAATCTGACTGTAGGTACAAAACCTGTAACAATAACCACAACAGAAAACATCTGTTTCGGCGAATCTTTTACGTGGCCGATAAACTCTCAAACGTATAGCATTTCGGGAACATACACCGTAAATAACGACGGTTGTATTGCAGATCAGGTATTAAATCTGACGGTAGGCGCAAAACCTGCAACAGTAACCACTACTAAAAATATCTGTTTTGGAGATTCTTTTGTATGGACTGTAAACGGACAAATTTATACCGCATCTGGAACTTACACCGTAAATAATGATGGATGTACGGCTGATCAGATTTTGAAACTGACGGTAGGCGCAAAACCAACAACAGTAACCACAACAAAAAATATCTGTTTTGGCGAATCTTTTACGTGGCCGGTAAACTCTCAAACATATACCACTTCGGGAACATATACCGTAAATAACGACGGTTGTACTGCAGATCAGGTGTTGAATCTGACGGTAGGCGCAAAACCTGCAACAGTAACCACAACTAAAAATATCTGTTTTGGGGATTCTTTTGTATGGCCTGTAAACAGCCAGACTTATACCGCATCCGGAACTTACACCGTAAATAATAACGGATGCACTGCCGATCAGCTGTTGAACCTGACGGTAGGTGCAAAACCTGCAACAGTAACCACAACAAAAAATATCTGTTTTGGAGATTCTTTTGTATGGACTGTAAACGGACAAATTTATACCGCATCTGGAACTTACGCCGTGAATAATGATGGATGTACGGCTGATCAGGTGTTGAATCTGACGGTAGGCACAAAACCTGCAACAATAACCACAACAGAAAACATCTGTTTTGGTGAATCTTTTATATGGCCCGTAAACTCTCAAACGTATAGCACTTCGGGAACATACACCGTAAATAACGACGGATGTACCACTGATCAGGTGTTGAACCTGACGGTAGGTGCAAAACCTGCAACAGTAACCACAACAAAAAATATCTGTTTTGGAGATTCTTTTGTAT
>NZ_JBXARK010000011.1:106782-170537 GCF_058808175.1 Flavobacterium sp. GW821-FHT11G01
TGGACTGTAAACGGACAAATTTATACCGCATCTGGAACTTACGCCGTGAATAATGATGGATGTACGGCTGATCAGATTTTGGAACTGACTGTCGGAACGAAACCTTCGGATGTAATTACAACATTGTCAATCTGTGCCGGAGAATCCTATAAATGGGTTGACAACGTGACTTATTCAACTTCACAGAGCGAAATTAGAATTAACAATGACGGATGTACGCCGGATCAGGTACTGAATCTGACAGTAGCCTTACCTTTAAATTCTTCACTTATTACCGAAATGATCATCCCAGAACTTTGTTATAATGATCGTAATGGTTCATTTACCATTGAAATCACAGGAGGAATTAAACCTTACGAGGTAAGTTTAAATAACAGCAATGAGGTCTATGAACAAGTAACAGAAAATGAATATACTTTTAATTCAATTACTGGTAATAGACAAATTGTTTATATAAGAGATGCGCTTAACTGTACTACACAATTAGACGTAAATATGCCAGATGCTATTCAACTCAACCCTGTCGCTGAAATCAATTATAGCTGTGAGGCAATTAATTCTATTAAAATTAAACTCGACTCTCACATTACAGATCTTGACAATGTTGATTATGCTCTTGATAATGGCACTTTCCAATCAGATAATATTTTTACAAATGTGCCTTCAGGAGAACATACTGTAACAGCAAGACATTTAAGTGGCTGTATACAATCTACAAGGCCATTTACTGTAAATCAAGTGGAACCGCTGAGCATTTTACTTTCTGATGGAGAATTAAATGAAGTTGTTGCTACAGGATTTGGTGGCTATGGAAATTATCAATTCTCATTTGAAGGTGAACAATCTTCGAATAATAAATTAATCATTTACAAATCAGGAACATATACCGTAACAGTAACCGACAAAAATGGATGTACCGCTACCGCTTCAAGATATTTGAACTATGTAGATGTATGCATTCCAAATTACTTTACTCCTAACGGAGACGGAATTAGCGATGAATGGGGTCCTGATTGCAGTATCAATTATAAAAACTTAACATATTCCATTTTTGACAGATATGGCCGAAAAGTAGCGGACTATCATTATGGTCAAAAATGGGATGGGAAATATAATGGTGCCGAATTAACCTCTGGGGACTATTGGTATGTAATAAAACTAAATGACCCTAAAGACAACAGAGAATTTGTCGGACACTTTACACTTTACAGATAACGATTAAAAATCAGGTTATCTAAAATTAATAAAAAATGAAAAAGATTATAATACTATTGCTTCTTTTGGGAGTAAATTCAGGTTACTGCCAGGAATTAAATTTGCCTGTTTTTACTCAATATTTGGCTGATAATTCATTTATTGTTTCGCCGACATTTGCAGGTATTGGAGATAATTTAAGAATACGAGCCAATGGATTAACACAATGGGTTGGAATAAAAGATGCCCCAAACAATCAATCTCTTTATGCTGATCTTAGAGTTTTAGATCGTTCGGGAGTTGGGATTTCTCTTTACAATGACAAAAATGGTAATACAAGGCAAACTGGAGCTAAAATTTCTTTTGCGCACCACTTAATATTAGATTATTATACAAAACAATACTTGTCTTTTGGACTGTCATATAATATCAACAATTTTAAAATTGATATTAATAATTTTACTTCGGGAACTGGCAACAATTATTCTTCAGATCCAAGTGTTACCAATAACAGATCTGTGTCTAACAACAATTTTGACACTGGTATTTTGTATCGAAACAGAGGTTTTTATCTAAGTTTAAACATTGCCAATATACTGAATAAAAAAACTAATATGTTTACGTCTAATGAACCTGCATTACTTCGAAATTACCAAGTGTATACAGGTTATATTTTTAAAGCGCCAGACAATGACCGAGTTGAGTTAGAGCCTTCGGTATATTTTCAGCAATTTGCCAGCGATGGACGTTCCAGCACTGATTTAAATTTCAAATACCGACAATTTAATCGATATGAAGATTATTTTTGGATTGGAGTTTCCTATAGATTCCTAAATGATCAGATTTTGAGTCCTTTACTTTTGGGACCAATGGCTGGTTTTAAAAAATCAAATTTTTACTTTGGTTATTCGTATCAAGCATCTTTAAATCAAATTGGAGCGTACAATTCCGGAACACATGTTATCACGATCGGACTGGATTTTCTTCAAGGGATAAGCAATTGTCCTTGTACTCAAGGTCCTGTTCATTATTAATCGAAATTACATGTTGAAAAAAGTCTGTTTTGCCCCCACAAAACAGGCTTTTTTATTTTGCTTTTTCTAAGTTTCTTTAACAGTAATAATTTTCACCGGACAAGCTTTCGCAGCCAATTCACAATTCTCAAGAATGGTATGATTCTGAGATTTTAAAGTAAAAAAGCCTTTTGCATTTACCGAATGAATCAAAACTGATTTTCCATCTTTTTTTGACATTTGAAAATGAACTGGATCCATTTCGACACAATAACTGCAACCGATGCATTTATCTCTTTGTAGCGTAACAATAACCATTATGCCTCAACAATTTTGTATAATTTGTCCGACATTCGGATTCTAAAAGGCAATTTAAAAGTACAATCGTCGCCTTTTGTTGCTTTTTCTGCTGTAAGATTATTTACAAACATTTCGTCGATAATCATTTCCTGAGCGCCAGTACTTGGTCCCGTTACCAAAATTTTATCTCCAATTTTGATATTATAAGCTTCAATTTTGAATTGACCAACATTTGCTTTTGGAAAATAATGAGTTCCTTTTCCAACATAAACCTTTTTCTGCGTTGCTGCAGATCCAGGAATGTTACTCCACTCTCCTAATTCTTGTCCCAAATAATATCCAGACCAAAAACCACGATTGCAAACTGTTTCTAAGGCCTGCATCCAAACTGTAATTTTTTCTTTTGAGAAAGTTCCATCGTAGTAGGCATCAATTGCTTCACGATAGGTTTTAGTTACTGTTGCCACATATTCTGGCGCACGTCCACGACCTTCGATTTTTAAAACCTGAATTCCTGAATCAATAACCTGATCTAAAAAATTCAAAGTACATAAATCTTTTGGTGACATCATATATTCATTATCGAGCTCAATTTCAAAACCTGTTTCCTGATCGATAACGGTATATTTTTTTCGGCAATTTTGTTTGCATGCACCGCGATTTGCAGATGAATTGTTTGAATGCAGACTCAAATAACATTTTCCCGACACAGCCATGCACAGAGCGCCATGGCCGAAAATTTCGATTTCTATTAAATTACCATTTGGTCCTTTAATCTGTTCTTTTTCAATTTGATTAGTAATATTTTTTACTTGGCGTAAGCTTAATTCTCGGCTTAAAACCATAGTATCAGCAAATAAGCTATAGAATTTTATGGTTTCGATATTCGTTACATTCAATTGGGTTGAAATATGAACTTCCATTCCGATTGATCGTGCCATAGCAATTACAGCCTGATCAGATGCAATTACTGCTGTAATGTTTTCTTCTTTAGCTTTAGTTAATAATGTTTTTACGACTGATAAATCGTGATCGTAAATAATAGTATTTAAAGTAAGATAACTTCGAACGTTTTTAAGTTCGCAGCGATTCGCAATTTCTTTTAAATCCTCAATCGTGAAATTCACCGTTGAACGCGCGCGCATGTTGAGTTGTTCTACCCCAAAGTAAATAGAATCCGCACCATTATCAAGTGCAGCCTGAAGTGACTCAAAGCTCCCTGCGGGAGCCATGAGTTCAATTTTTTTATGAAATGTCATTGTGAATTAATTTTAAAACTTACTCTTTTCTCTTAAAATTAACTTTATGTGGTATTTGAACGTGCTAAAGTTTCGCACTAAGTATATTGTTAAAAAACAATCGATTTTTACAGCCTTAGAATTATTCTAAAATCTTATATATTTTATCTGACAATCTAATTCTGAAAGGAACTTCAAAAGTAACTTTATCTCCAATTTTCGCAGTTGAAGCTTGAACTTCATTCACAATCATTTTTTCTAAAACTAATTCCTGATTACCAGTAGTTGGCCCAGAAATTAAGATTTTATCTCCAATGTTTAGCTCATGATTTTCAACTGTAAACTGTCCAACTTGTGCTTTCACATAATAATGCTCTGCTTTTCCAAGAAGTACTTTTTTTACTTTTACTTTTTGACGAATATCAGCTGGTTTTTGTGCTGTGGCCAAAGCCGTTTCTGGTAATTCTCCTGAATGCTTGAATTTTAGATTTTCAGATTTTCCCTTTCTGAACACTTTATTTCCAACTTGTTTTCCGGTTCTCAAACGAACCTGATCAACCAAAGGCATGTGAATAATCTCTAAACATTCTGTAGAACAGCAGTTTTCCATTGCGGTTTTACATTCATCACATTGAATAAACAGCAAATGACATCCGTCATTTTCGCAGTTTGTATGGTTGTCGCAAGGTTTTCCGCATTGGTGACATTGCGAAATAATATCATCTGTGATTCTTTCACCAAGACGATTATCAAACACGAAATTTTTTCCAATGAATTTACTTTCTAAACCTTCCGCTTCAATTTGTTTGGCGTAATTGATGATTCCGCCTTCTAATTGAAATACGTTTTTAAATCCTTGGTGTTTAAAATAAGCACTTGCTTTCTCACAACGAATTCCTCCGGTACAATACATTACCAGATTTTTATCTTCTTTGTGATTTTGAAGTTGTTCATTGATAATTGGCAAACTTTCTCTAAATGTTTCAACATCTGGAGTAATCGCGTTTTTAAAATGTCCAACTTCACTTTCGTAGTGATTTCTAAAATCAACCACAATTGTGTTTGGATCGTCTAAAATTTCATTGAATTCCTTGGCTTTCAAGTGAACACCAATATTAGTTACATCAAAAGTTTCGTCGTTTAAACCGTCGGCAACGATTTTATCACGAACTTTAATGGTCAATTTTAAAAAGGAATGGTCATCATGTTCTACGGCTTCATTCAAACGAATGCCTTTCATGAAATCATAAACTTCAAGAGTTGCTCTAAAAGTCTCCAAATTTTCTTCAGGAATACTCATTTGAGCATTTATTCCTTCTGTGGCAACATAAATTCGGCCTAAAGCATCGAGTGCGTTCCAGGCTAGAAATAAATCATCGCGAAATTTTTTGGGATCTTGAATTTTGGCATACGCATAGAAAGACAACGTAAGACGTTGTTTACCTGCATCATCGATCATGATAGCTCTTTCTTCTGCGCTCAAAGTGTTATACAGTTGCATGCTATAAACAGTTTTAAGTTAAGAATGTATGTTTTTTAGATTTTCTCTAAAATCTGCGGCAAATTTAGGGTTTATTTTGAGATTAAAAATTGCATTATGCCAATTATCTGATTTTTTTAACAACTTTCAGAAATGACTTAAGATTCTTTTTTACTTCCACAGGCAAAAATACAAGTTTACCGTTATCAAATTTTCACTTATTATTATCTTGAAGTGCGCGAACAACCATATCATCAACCGAAACAGAGCGACTAATATGTCCCACCAAAGCCTCCATATTTTCTGCTCTGAGGCTATCCCGAACTTCAGAACGGGCTTCGGCTATTTTTAGTGTAATATTTTTGGCATTCAAATCAAGAAAAAGCTGTTTCAGGAAACGCGCACCAGCAATATCAATTGTTGGAGAAGAATTAAGATCTAGTATTACTGTTTTTAATGAAGCCTGTTCCATATAGATTTTTTCCCAAATCTTTTCCCGAATATAAGCTGCATTAAAATAAAATATAGAAGACTCAATCCTAACAATGAGCACATTATCGATCTTTTCATTGTCAGGATGTCTTTGCATATCAGTATAAACCTTAGTACCAGGAACTCTGCCCAAAAAAGCCACATTAGGTTTTGAAGCTGCTTTTAACAACAATAACAAAGTAACTATTGAAGCAACTAAAACACCTGCGAGAATTCCCCAAATAAGAACGCCAACTAGTGCAATCATGGCCACAGCAAATTCTTGCTTGTCGATTTTATAAAGAAACCTCATCTCTTTTATATCTACTAAACCTCTAATCGAAATCAAAACAATCGAGGCCAAAATTACTGTTGGTAAATTTTGAATAAAATCTGTTAAAAACAATAAACAAAAAGCTATTGTCACCGAACAAAATAAAAGTGAAAATGGGGTTTTGGCACCCGCCGTATCATTAACCGCAGATTGTGAAAGTCCTCCTGCGACAGGATAACCCTGTCCAAGTGCAACCGCTGCATTTGCAATTCCTAACGCCAAAAGTTCTTGTCTGGGATCAATAACATAACCATTTTTTTGTGCCAATGTTCTACCTGCCGAAATGCTTTCGATATAAGAAAGCAGAAAACAAGCCATTGCTAAAGGCAATACTTTATCTATATCATGAATTGAAATTGAAGGAACATAGAATTCAGGAAGTCCTTTTGGAATCAGGCCAACGGTATCAAATCCTCTACTTTCTAAAGATGTTACAGAAATAAAAATTATCGATAATACCACTATCAAAATAGCAATGGGACGTCCCGGCGCAAACTTCTCTCCTGCTATTAACAATATCATCGCAACTATACCAAAAAGAAAAACAGCAGTATTGAGATTTTGTATCTGCTGAAAAAGCGCAATACAACTTTCCAGAAAATTGTGGCCGCCACCTTTTATGCCTAACAATTCGGGCAATTGACTTAAACCAATGGTAATAGCCGCACCGGCCTTGAATCCTACCAAAACAGTTTCGCTAATAAAATTTATAATTCCGCTCAACTTCAGCAAATAAGCAATTAACGCCATTCCCGCAAAAACCAAAGCGGTGAGCGAGGCAATCTCTGACCATCGTTGTAAGTTTCCATGCGAAATAGCCGCTATTGTTGTACCGATTAACAATGAAATAGCCGACGTTGGACCTATAGCAAGTTGCTTACTGGTTCCTAAAAAAGCATAAAAAACACCACCTATAAGATATCCGTAAATTCCGTAGTGTGGTGGCAATCCAGCAAGAGTAGCATAAGCTAAGGAAACAGGAATTCCATAAGCAGCTAGTGTAATTCCGGCCAAAAAGTCGCTTTTGAGATTTTGTTTTTTATAATCTTTAATCCAGTCTAAAGCGGGTATAAGTTTAGAAGCCATAATTCAGGATGGTTGCAGGTATTATGAATATCGTATTGTGCTTAAAAGCTTTTCGAATTTATAAAACAAAAAATTAATCCTTTTCATTTAATAATGCCTGCTTCACTGCATTTAATTCTGCGATTTTTTCTTCGCTTACTTTTGGATATTCTAGATCCATTTCATCCAAAGCGTGAATTATTGCCGAAGCAATGGCGATGCGGGCATAATATTTATTATCGGCCGGAATTACATACCATGGCGATTTCTTAGTTGATGTATTTTTAATCAATTCTTCGTAAGCGAACATATAATCATTCCAATATCCTCTTTCTTTAGCATCGGCGGCGCTGAATTTCCAATTTTTATCAGGGTTATCAACTCTTTCAATAAATCTTCTTTTTTGTTCTTCTTTGGAAACATTTAGAAAAAACTTGATTACAACCGTTCCGTTTCTGTTCAAATATTTTTCAAAGTTTCGGATGTCTTGAAAACGTTGATCCCAAATATCTTCGGTAATCAATTTTTCAGGGATTTTTTGACTTCTTAAAATCTGCTCATGTACACGAACTACTAAAACCTCTTCATAATACGAGCGATTAAAAATTCCGATGCGTCCTCTTTCCGGCAAATGTTTTTGACAACGCCAAAGATAATCATGATCTAATTCTTCAGAACTTGGCCCTTTAAAAGATGAAACCTGACAACCCTGCGGATTTATACCAGACATTACATGTTTGATTGCGCCGTCTTTTCCTGCGGCATCCATTGCCTGAAATATTATGAGAACCGACCATTTATCCTGAGCATATAGAATGTCTTGCATTGCGGCCAATGCTTTTACTCCCATTTGCAAAGTTTCTTTGATGGCTGATTTTGGTTCATTGCCAAAATACGACGTGGATTTGTCTTTTAGCGTAAAATTATTATCGTCGCCAACATAATATTGCTCTGAAAATTTCTTAGCCCGATGCAGTAATTCTTTTTTATTTAATGATTTTAATTTCCCTGAAACGGACTCCAAATCATCTGTTTTTATTTTCTTCTTTTTTGACATAATTATAATATTTTAAATTAAAAGACAAAGTCACAAAACACAATTCTTACAAAAAATGCAATTGAACGACATTTTACGTCTTTTAGTCGATCTTATTAACATCTGAATATCAATTCAATATAAATTTAATAAAAAATCAAAATGAAAATAATATTTAAAATATTAATTAAAAAAACGCTAACTTAGCTAAGGAATTATTTGGTTTTTAGTTAGTTGAGTTTTAATAAAATTTAATAAAAAATTAAAAATGAACAAAATTTACCCTCCGGCAATTTTCTTACTTTTTCTATTCTTATCCTGCAAAAAAGAAGCCCCACCACAACCCAAGCCTCTTGAAATTCCGATTGTTCAAGTATTACAGCAAGATGTAAAATTAGAATCAGAATTTACAGGTCAAACTTACGGACAATCAGACATTCAAATTAATCCACGAGTAGATGGTGTTATACAAAGTCTTAATTTCAAAGAAGGCAGTTTAGTACGAAAAGGGCAGTTACTATACACAATAGATCCATTACCGTTTCAAAATAAAGTTGCAGAAGCAGAAGGCAGACTCGCTGAAATGCAGGCCAGATTAGCTAAAACTAAATCTGATTATGAAATGATGGAGCCATTAGCAAAAATGAATGCCATCAGCCAAAGGGAATTTATAGGTGCAAAAGCTTCTTATAATGCTTCACAAGCTTCAATTAAAGCGGCCTCCGCCAATGTGAAAAATTCAAAAATAGAATTGAGTTATTGTAATATTGTTGCTCCTATTTCCGGATTAATCGGAATATCAAAAGTTAGAGTAGGCGATTACGTTCGTCCAGGACCGACTTCTGTTTTAAATACTGTTTCTGATTTAGGTGATGTAAGAGTTCGATTTACTATGAGCGAACAGGAATTCCTTCGAATATTTAGAGAAATGTCCAAGAAAAACTCTGATTTAAAAGGAGAAGGGAAAACAATATCCATTCTATTATCAGATGGTTCACCATATCCGGAAACAGGAAAAATCAGTTTTGCAGACAGACAAATTGATCCCGCTACAGGTGCAGTAACTTTTGAAGCTGCCTTTGCAAATCCACAACAATTAATTCGTCCGGGTCAATATGTAAAAATTCATGTTGTTACCGATATTCATAAAAATGCTTTGATCATACCTCAACGTTCTGTTATTGAAATGCAAGGAATTACCCAAGTCTATGTCTTGGGTGCAAACAATAAAGTAGAAATGAAAGAAGTGAAACTTGGTCCTGCATTCAAAGACTCCTACATCATTACTGATGGATTAACAGCCAATGACAAAATTGCACTTGGAGGAACTTCTCAATTAAAAAGCGGCAATGTTGTAACGCCTCAAATTAAAGAATGGGTACCGGGAAAAGCAATTAACTAATTGTGTACTAACTAAATAATTTAGAAACATCATTATGGGAGAATTTTTTGTTAGACGACCAATTGTTGCCATGGTAATCAGTATCATTATTATAATACTTGGATTACTGGCTTTACAGAAAACACCGGTAGCTCAATATCCAGATATTGTTCCGCCTTTAGTAAAAATTACTACTTCTTTTACAGGAGCAAATGCCATAAATGTAGAACAAGCTGTAGCGACACCCATCGAACAGAAAGTAAATGGTGTAGAAAACATGTTATACATGAAATCTATCAATACTTCTGACGGAGCACTTACGGTTGAAGTAACTTTTGATGTTGGTACAGATTTGGACAATGCCAACATGCTGACCCAAAACAAGGAAAAGCAGGCAGAACCTTTTTTACCACAAAGTGTTAAACAACAAGGTGTTTCTATTAAAAAATCACTTTCCTTTCCGATGATGATTTTTACCCTAACATCATCAGACCCTAAATACGATGGTGTCTTTTTAAATAATTATGCTTATATCAATGTTATTGATGCTCTTGCCAGAATAAAAGGTGTTGGAGACTGTATCCTTTTTGCCGGAAGTGAATATTCTATGAGAATTTGGCTTCAGCCGAGTAAAATGAGCAGTCTTGGAATTACTGTTGATGAGATTAAAAAAGCATTAAACGATCAGAATATGATCACGCCAGGAGGAAAATTTGGTGCTGAACCTGCTCCGCTTGGAACAGATTTCACTTATAGCGTAACACTTCAGGACCGACTTGTAACTCAAAAACAATTCTCAGAAATTATTGTAAAAAGCAAAGAAGACGGGTCAAAAGTAATGCTTAGTGATATCGCCAGAATTGAACTTGGTACCGAAAATTACAGTTCAACTGCTCGCAGAAACGGAAAACCAAGTGCGGCGATCGGAATATTCCAAATGCCGGGAAGTAATGCTTTGGATGTTGCTGCAAAAGCAAAAGAAACCATGGAAGAAATCTCTAAAAGATTCCCTTCAAACGTTGAATACCAAGTTTCTTTAGATACTACAACAGCCATTACTGCAGGGGTTGAAGATATTATTCACACACTCTTTGAAGCCATTTTATTAGTTATTTTGGTTGTATTTATATTTCTTCAAAACTGGCGCGCTACATTGATTCCGTTAATTACTGTTCCGGTATCATTAATTGGAACCATCGCCGTTTTCCCATTATTAGGATTCTCCATCAATACACTCTCATTATTAGGATTAGTATTGGCAATTGGTATTGTCGTCGACGATGCAATTGTGGTTGTAGAAGCTGTCGTGCATCATATTGAACATGGAAAAACACCTCGGGAAGCAACCATTCAGGCCATGAGAGAAGTATCTGGACCCGTAATTGCGATTGCCTTAATTTTATGTGCGGTGTTTATTCCGGTTGCGATGACACCGGGAATAACCGGACGATTTTACCAGCAATTTGCCATAACCATTGCCGTCTCGGTCGCGTTCTCGGCATTTAGTGCATTATCGCTGAGTCCGGCGCTCTGTGCAATGCTATTAAAACCGACAAAACCCGTAGAAGAGCAAACTGGATGGCTTGCCAAATTTTTTACAGGTTTTAATAGAATCTTCGAAAAAGTTACCGGGAAATACATAACCGGAGCCACTTTCTTTGCTAAAAAAGCAATACGTATTATTATTTTACTGGCCGTTATTTTAGTCGCAGTTGTATTCTTAGGTAAGAAAGTTCCGTTAGGATTCATTCCCGAGGAGGATCAGGGATATGTACTTGTAAATGTCAACACTCCTCCTGCTTCCTCTTTACAGCGAACTGATGAAGTAACGAGAAAAATTGAATCTATTTTATCCAAAGAAGAAACACTGGATTGCTACACCACCATTAATGGATATAGCTTACTAACAAGTTCTTATTTACCTGCTAATGCTTTCATATTTATTGCCTTAAAACCTTGGGAAGAAAGAACGCTGACAGCGAAACAAATTGCTGATAAAATCAATGGTCAATTTGCAACTAAAATTACGAGTGCTACGGTAATGGCTTTTGGTCCGCCGGCCATTCAGGGATTAGGAGCATCAGCCGGATTCAGTATGATGTTGCAGGACAGAGGCGGAAATACACCTCAATATCTGGCGCAGCAAACTCAGGCTTTTATTGCCGAAGCCCAAAAACGCCCAGAAATAAAAAGAATTTACACTACGTTTAATGCAGGAACGCCTCAAATTAAATTAGAGATTGATAATGATAAAGCCATGAAATTAGGCGTACCTGTTTCAAAAATAACCGAAGTATTAGGTACGTTTTTAGGGGGAACTTATGTGAATGATTTCAACCGTTTTGGTCGTCAGTACAAAGTATATTTACAAGGTGAAGCCGTTGACCGCGTCAAACCTGAAAATCTGAATTTGATTTATGTGAAAAACGACAAAGGCGACATGTTGCCAATATCCACTTTAGTTACTGCTACAAAAGTTTCAGGACCTGATTTTACTAATCGTCTTAATTTATTTAGGTCGGCAGAAATTGGAGGCGCGCCAAATGACGGTTACAGTAGTGCACAAGCACTTGATGCCTTAGAAGAAGTCGCAAAATCAACACTACCTTCTGATATGAGTTACGATTATATCAATCTTTCTTATCAGGAAAAACATTCTCCGGGAGGAGGAATGGTGTTTGCTATGGCTTTGGTCTTTGTATTCTTAATTCTTGCTGCACAATATGAAAGCTGGAAACTACCCTTCAGCGTATTACTTGGAGCTCCTTTTGCTGTTTTTGGTGCATTTTTGGGGCTCTTTTTGGCAAGATTTGCAAGTGATGCTTATGTAAACAATGTTTTTGCCCAGATTGGTCTCGTATTATTAATCGGATTAGTCGCCAAAAATGCGATTTTGATTGTGGAATTCGCCAAAGAAGAATACGAAAAAGGAAAACCGCTTTACGAATCGGCAATGACTGCGGCTAAACTGCGTTTCAGGCCAATTTTAATGACAGCGTTTGCATTCATTCTTGGCGTTGTTCCATTATTGACAGCAACTGGTGCGGGTTCGCAAGCCCGTATTGTAATGGGAATGGCAGTGTTCAGCGGTATGTTAATCGCCACCGTTTTAGGTGTATTAATTGTACCTGGTCTATTTGTAATGATTGAAAACATCGGAAAAAAGAAAGATGATACAACTCTGACTGAAGGACATAATGTGGAATCAAATACTTCTGACCATGATTAAGAGACATAAAATAATCGTTGTTATATTTATCCTCATACTATTTCCTTTGGGCTGCATGGTTGGGCCAAAATATAGCAAACCAGAACAGCAAAAATCAGATTCTTATAAAAACGAAAGAAACTTAGACAGTCTGGCAAACGTAACCAATTTAAAATGGTTTGATCTTTTTAATGATGATGTTTTAAAAGACCTGATCAAAAAAGGACTGGAAAATAATTACGATTTAAAAATCGCAGTTTCCAGAATCGATCAGCTTCGCGCCGAATTAGGTTATGCTAAAGCCGATTTGTTTCCAACATTTCAATACGGAGCAACGATAAACAGCAATGAGAAAAACTTTACACCTTCAAATGTCGGAGCAAGTATGTCTTGGGAACTTGATTTTTGGGGAAAATACCGCCACGAAAACAATGCTGTACAAGCCGAACTCTTAGCTACTGAAGAAGCTCGCAAAGTTGTGCTTTCAGAAATTGTAACAAACATTGCTACTGCGTACTTTCAAATGCGAAATCTAGATGATCAGCTAGAAATTACAAAGTCAACACTTACGACCAGAGAGAAATACTATGACATTATAAACGAAAGATTTAAAAGCGGTTATATTTCTGAAGTTGACAAAGTACAAATTGAACAACAAGTAGCGATTGCAGAAGCCGCAATTCCGAACATTCAAAGACAAATAACCTATCAGGAAAATACAATTGCCTTGCTTACGGGACAGCTTCCTACTGAAATTCCAAGAGGAAAAAGCAATACAGAACTGCGAATTGTCAGTGAAATTCCGCTTTCGCTTCCATCAGCTTTGTTAGAAAACAGACCCGATGTAAAAGCCGCCGAATTACGATACAAAGCAGCAAATGAAAGAATTGGTGTTGCTCAGGCAATGCGTTTTCCATCTCTGAATCTAGCCGCAATAGCCGGATTTGCAAGTGCCGATTTAAGCAATTTATTTCTGGGAAGTTCCTATTCGCAAAATGCATCGGCAGGAATTGCAGGTCCAATTTTTGCCTTTGGAAAAAACAAAAGAAGAGTCGAAATCAACAGACAACAAGCAGAGCAATTCAAATTCATTTATCAAAGAACCTACATTGGCGCCGTTTCAGAAGTAGAACAATCTATTCAAAACATCAAAACGTATAAAGAAGAATGGAAAGCCCGCAACAGACAAGTTCAGGCGGCCTTAATAAACTTTAATCTTTCCCGCGAAAGATATGACAGCGGCTACGTTTCTTACTTAGAAGTTTTAGATGTTGAAACCAACTTGTTCAATGCGCAATTAAGTCTCGCACAATTATCTGAAAGACAATTAAGCTCAATGGTTGAATTGTACAAAGCACTTGGCGGGGGATGGAGCTTATAAGGCTCAAAGGTTCAAAGAGGCAAAGGTTCAAAGGTTTCTTCGCAGATTTAATAAAAAACAAAAAAGCACTATGAAAATAGTGCTTTTTTAATCTTTGTACCTCTGTACCTTTGTCTCTTTTAACCTGACGAATTAACAAAATTCGTTAAAAGCGTCTTGTAAATTCTCAGCGATTAATTCAGCTGGACGACCTTCGATGTGGTGACGCTCTAACATGTGAACCAATTCTCCGTTTTTGAACAAAGCCATAGAAGGCGACGATGGAGGAAAAGGAAACATATGTTGTCTTGCAGCATCAACCGCTTCTTTGTCAACACCAGCGAAAACTGTAATTAAGTGATCTGGTTTTTTAGCACCTTCTAAACTCATTTTTGCTCCCGGACGTGCATTTCTTGCAGCACAACCACAAACAGAGTTTACAACAACTAAAGTGGTACCTTCAGCTTTGATAGCATTATCTACAGCGTCAGCACTATGTAAATCTTGAAAACCTGCAGCAGTCAATTCAGCTTGCATTGGTTTTACCATTTCTTCTGGATACATATTGTTTATTTTTTAAATTTTACTTTTGAACTGCAAAGTTACAAAGTTTACTCGCAACTACTTAATTTGAAGTATAAAGTTTTGTTATAGTTCGATTGATAAAGTCAAAAGTTGGAAAGTCATAAAGTCGAAAGTTACAACTACACCTTCTTTTTATTTAAATAGAACCCTAAACAAGGCTTTTATAAATGGCATTTTCGGACATTTTAAAATAACTCGCAAATCTTCTATTAAACTCGTTTCTTCGTCCAAAAACTTAAAAACCAATGTTGGATTACCTTTTTTAAATAAAGAGGAGAAAATAGGGCTTCCTAATTCGTTATGATGATGTAGAATATCCAAAAGCAATAAATCATAAAACCAAAATCGGCTTTTTTTATGGAATGTTGACATTTTGAAGTTTTCGTTTTGAAGAAATTCAACCAATTCTGATGATTTTTTATCCGAATTTCTAAAAGTAAAACCGGTACTGGCCTTGGTCCATCCGCCAGCGGTTCCGATATTTAAAACTTTTTTGGTATTCTTTTTCCAAAAAGGGTAACTCGTCATTGGGATGCTTCCCTGCTCCTTTTCTGTAATTTGAAATTTATCTGCTCCTAGTTTTTCTAAATAAAGCCGAATCTCTTTTTCATATTCTTCTTTCGGAAGAAGATTTTCTGAGAACAAAGTATATTCGACCAAAGCTTCGGTTTTAGAATTCGGCAAAACATACATAAATCTTGTATTTCCTTTTTGTTCTACCGAAAAATCCATGAAAGTAGCTTCTTCCGGATTGAAAACGGCAATTTCAGTTTTTACAAACCAACCTATAAAATGTTGTTTCAAAACCGGATATTTGGTTTGACTTTGAACTAAACTCTTGGTGTAAATACTATTGAATAAATAATCACAAGTATATCTGTTTTCGTCAGTTCCCACAAAAACATGGTTTTCTAATTCGTTAATATCCGTTACTTTTTCTTTTAAAAAAGTAATATTTGGATGTTTAGATATTTCCTCGAAAACAAAATTGTAAAAATCCAGTCCTCGAATTTGGTTGTACTGATAAGGTTTCAACTCCAAATCTCTCTTGAAATCTTCATTAGCAAACAAAGCCAAATCCCATTTTTTAGAGATAATCGAATTCCAGATTGTTTCTTCTTTTGCCCAAAAACACCAAGTTCTGTCATTGGTTTTCTTTGCATTTTCATCTAATAGTAAAATTGTTTTATCTGTAAACTTTCCAGACAATACCATTTTATAAACGGTCATCAAAGCAGATAAACCTGTTCCTGTAAAGATGTAATTGAAGTGTTGGATTTGCGAAGAATTCATTCTCAAAAATAAGGAATTTTAACCGTTGAGTGTAATTCGAAAAAAACAATTTAACACATAGAAGAAACATAGGTTTTAAATATTAAAAAAAGAATACCAAAAGAAACTAGTTTCTCACACATAGCTATGTTTGTTAATGCAAGTGAAACGCCTTTTATAAGTTTACAAAATCTATGATTTTTCTATGTGTTAAAAATAGTCTGCCCAAAAGTTGAATTTTATTCTTTCAATTTTTCTAAAAGAAGTTTAAAATCCTTCGGACTTAAATAATTATTATACTGCAGAATGATTTCGTTTTTCTCATTCAAAACACATAAAATCGGATATACAATCTGATTATTAATTGTTCCGAGCTGTAAAGCCAATTCATGAACCCCAACATTATTTCCCGAAGGTTTGTATTTAAAATTTTTTCCATTAAAGAAAATATCTTGTTTTTCTTCTGCATTAAAATCAATAAAATAAAAATCTGAGTTCAGTTTTTGAATGATTTCAGGATTTTTAAAAGTCGTTTGTTTCATTCTTTGGCAATACTGACACCAATCAGTATGAATGAAAACGATTATTTTTCGCTTTTGAATTTGCTGCAAGCTATCGATTTCTTCAAAAGAATAACTTTTCGACTGACAGAAACCTGTTGCTGAAATTCCGAAGAAGAAGATTAATAGAAATAGCTTTTTCATAGTTTTTTAATTGGACTATTATTTAAACACATAGAAACATAGATTTTAATGACCAAATTAAGATTATTTTAAAAAGCTAGCTTTCACACATAGCAACTATGTTTGTTAATGCAAGTGAAACGCCTTTCAACAGCTATGAAAATCTATGTCTCTATGCGTTTAAATTTTTATCTTAAAGTATATCGCAATCCAAAAAAACCACGAATCGATTGGTTTTGCCCGTAAACATAAGTCGTGTCAAAAGTCAAACCGTAAGGATTATCAGGTGTTACTAAAACTTTTCCGGCCGAATCGTATTGCACGTTTTTATCAAAAGGATCATTGGCTCTCGAAATCAAAAACGGATTTTTCTGCATCGGTGTAAAATTCAGTAAATTCTTGATTCCGCCATAAAGTTCAAAATTCTTCCATCCAAAATAGGTAAATTGAATGTTCTGAATACTGAACCAAGGCGATTTCGGACTTCTCGGATCTAATTCGCTCAGCAAAGGCAAGTTCATCGGACTGTAAACATTTCCGGTGTAATCCAACAATAAATTTAGCGATTCTATTTTATACGAAACGCTCCAGGTTGCCGTAAAGTTCTCAGTTAAAAAAGGTCTTTCTGAAACCCCGTTTTCTACATTTTTATTATCTAAAACAGTAGCGCCTAAAATCATTTTTAATCCCGAAGGAAAATTGACATCGACATTCGTACTAATTCCCTGGCTGATAGCGTAACCATTGATGTTGTCGTAAATAATTTTATTCGGATCTGTTTCGTAATCCGATATGATTTTATTACTGAAACGGGTATAAAAAGCCGTTGTTTCAATTCCGATAAAAGTGCCGTTTGTGAAGTTTATTTTTTGAATATAATTCAGATTTGCATTCACAGATTGTTCGGGTTTCAAATCATTCTGAATCACAACGTCGCGTGAGCCTGTCAGCGCTGCGTGATCTTCTGTAAATAAATTCACAACACGAAATCCGGTTCCGGCATTCAATCTGAAAATCGTGTTTTCGTTTTTCTTCCATCGATAGGCCACTCTCGGCGTGTAAATCGAACCATGAATCGAATTATAATCATATCGCATTCCCAACAAAACCTGACTTTTCGGCGAAAGCGTAATTTCATCCTGAACAAAAATTCCCGGTAACCACGTACTTTCGGCTTCTTTCGTTGCCGTTGTATTATCATCATAATACGAATAGCGATTGGCAATTCCGGCAAGCAAATCGTTTCTTCCGAGCTTTTTATCCCAAGTCAATTGTAAAAAACCAATTTTCTGATTCGCGATATACGAAGTGGTTCCGTAACGACTGTCCTGATAATGCACATTTCCGGAAAACGAAAGCATCAGTTTTTCTTCAAACGGCAATTGGTAACTTCCTATTAACTCGGCTCTTTTAGTGTAAATACTTTCGCCGTAAATTTCGTCTCCACCTCGGTACTTTTTCTCCCAACGCACATCTCCACCCCAACGATCCTCATACATTCCACGGGCGGCGATTGTAAAAAGCCGATTTTCATTTCTCAAAAAACTCCATTTATTAAAGACCGATATTCGTTCAGATAAGGTTACATCTGTAAAATTGTCTTTGTCTTTATCGACAACTTCATTGTAATTAAAGTAATTGACTCCCAAAAGTGTCATTGATTTTTTGGTCGGACTGAATTTCATTCCCAAATCAACATTCGTTTCTAAATAGGTTGTCGTAAAAACATCAGCAGCAAAAACCGGCGCATTGGTTGGGTTTTTAGTGATAATGTTGATCAAACCTCCAACGGCTTCACTTCCGTACAAAGAGGAAGCCGGGCCTTTTACGATTTCAATTCGTTCGACCAAAGAATTAGGAATTCCGGATAATCCATAAACCGTCGAAAGACTGCTCACAATTGGCATCCCATCAATTAAAACCAAAGTATACGGCCCTTCCAAACCGTTAATATGAATATCTCCCGTATTACAAACACCACAATTTAACTGTGGACGAACGCCATTGATGTTTTGAAGTGCTTCATAAATACTCGGAGTTGGATTTTTCTTGAAGAAAACCGGCGAATAAACCTCAACCGGAACAGCACTTTCTAATCGTTTTACCGCTTTTAAAGTTCCTGAAACGACAACTTCGTTAAGTTGATTCTCATTATCGGTCAATTCAATATCAAAGGAATTAACGGAATCTTTTACAACTTCAATTTTCTTCTTCAAAGTTTGAAAACCCATTTGAGAAATCTGAATAGTATAATTCCCAATAGCAACATTTTCTAAAGCATAATATCCCAAACTATCTGTAACTGCTTTATGTTTTGTACCTAATAAATGCACATTCGCGGCTTGTATTTTTCTACCTTCGCCAGAAACAGAACCAGAAACGGTAATGGTTTCCTGTGCATAAGAAAATTGTAAAGTAAACAGAATCAATATTACTATTGAGTTTTTCATTATTATAAAATTAAATTTAGACAAAACTAAAAATTAAATTTGACAAATAATGTTTCTAAAACTAAAATTTTTAATTCAATTTAAATCAATATGTTATATTTCTATTTTATAAGGTTGAATAGCGTCCAGCTTCAGCTGGATGAAAAAAATATATTGGGAAACAAAAAGGGCTTTAGCCAAATCTGAAAATTTGGCTAAAGCCCTTTTCTAATTCAAACCTAACTCTCCCTAGCTGAAGCTAGGGGCTATACAATAAGGCTTACTAACCTGACGATTCAAATATTAAAAATTCTCATCAATAAGTTCCTTATTAATCGCAGCACCCGCGAATGATCCTGTTGAAACTGCAATTGCAACAGATCGCATTTGAGTTGTACAATCTCCGCTTGCATAAACTCCTGAAATATTCGTTTTCTGCATCATATCAACATTGATCAAACCTTGTTCTGATAACGTACAACCTAATGTTGAAGGCAAAGAACAATGTTGCTCAAATGGAGGCCTGAAATAAATCGCTTTCACAGTAGTTTTAGATTGGTTTTTAAAGATTACTTGCTTAATATTTCCGTTTTCATGTTCTAAAAATTCAATCTCTTCTTCAATTATTTCAATTTGATGCTTTTGAAGCATTATCTTTTGTTCCGATGTCAAAGTTGATTTTCCATTGGTCAGTAATCTTAAGTCTTTTGTCCAATTTGAAATTAGTTTTGCATATTCAAAAGCCATTTCTCCATTGGCAATAATGGCTGTTTTCTCTCTTTTTACTTCATAACCGTGGCAGTAAGGACAATGCAAAACCGAGATTCCCCAACACTCAGCCAAACCTTTCATTTCAGGAAGCAAATCTTTTACACCGGTTGCGAATACTATTTTTTTTGAAGCAAAAACTTCTCCTGAATCTGTTTTGATTTCGAAACCTTCTTTAGTTTTAAGAGCTTGAACAGCAATTCCCTTAAAAAACTGAACCGTTTTATAAAAGTCGACTTGTAATTTGGCTTTCGCCGAAATGACAGCGGGCACTTCGCCATCCTGCGTAATAAAATTATGCGAATGCGGCGTTTGTCTGTTGCAAGGCAAACCGCTATCAATAATCAAAACCTGGCGTAAAGAACGTCCTAAACTCATGGCTGCAGAAAGTCCACTATAACTTCCGCCAACAATAATTACTTCAAAATTATTTTGTTGTATCATAACTATCTGATTTAATGATTTATAATTTTATGCGATTTATAATTCAAAAAATGTCCAATGATCATTCCGATTCCGCCAATGAAAATTAAATCGAGATGAATATCTAAAATGATTTCACTTAAAACACTAATCCAAATCAATGTCATTGAAACAACCAAAATCGTAGCTATTAAAAGTCCCGATTTTTTTATAATTTTAAAAATTGCAAAAAGTCCAATCGTAGCGAAAAGTAAATCAATAAACGGATTGTGATTTAATCCCAAAGGGAGAATAGTTAAAAGCGGAAAAACCAAGCAATGCACTAAACAAATCGTTGCACTTGAAATTCCTAAAATATCGTAAAAAGGTGTTGTAGTTTTCTTCATTTGGTTTACATTTGCTTAATGCAATTTTGTTGCAAATATACATATAAAAATCAAATGCAACATTGTTGCGTTATTATTTTTATTTCAAAAAAAATGAAAACAACGAGAAACACCACAGCAAAGACAGCCGTTTTAGAGATTTTTGGAAAAACTAAAATCGCGCTGTCCCATACAGAAATTTACAAACAAATCGAAGATATTTGCGATCGCGTAACTGTTTATAGAATTTTAGATCGTTTGGTTAATGATGATATTGTCCATAAAATTGTTGATTTGGATGGCACTATAAAATATGCAAAATGTCATCATCATGCACAGCGAGTTCACATTCATAATCACGCTCACTTCAGTTGTGAAAAGTGTCTTGAAATAACCTGCCTTGAAAATGTAAAGCCGAGTTACATTATTCCGCACAACTATAAAGTCAATGACATAAACTTTACTTTGTCAGGAATATGTCCAAATTGTTCCAATTCTAACATTTAAGATTTAGACTCGTCTAAAAATATTGTTGCGCGAATGTAATTTTTATATACATTTGTTAAAACAACAGTATTAAAATGACCAAATCTTTAGAAGAAGTTAACCAATCGGTTGCAACAGAGCATAAAAAGACCGGTTTTCGTAAAATATTAGCCTTTTTAGGTCCCGCATACTTAGTAAGCGTTGGTTATATGGATCCCGGAAACTGGGCGACAGATATTGCCGGCGGAAGCCAGTTTGGCTATACTTTAGTGTGGGTTTTGTTAATGAGTAACTTAATGGCTTTGCTTTTGCAAAGTTTAAGTGCGCGTCTTGGAATTGTAACACAGCGCGATCTTGCTCAGGCTTCGAGAGAAACCTATTCGAAATTCATCAACTACATTTTATATTTTCTGGCAGAAATAGCCATTGCTGCTTGCGATTTAGCCGAAGTTTTGGGAATGGCCATCGGTATCAATCTTCTATTCGGAATTCCTTTGATGGAAGGCGTTTTAATTACCGTTTTAGATACTTTTCTTTTATTGTTTCTTATTAATAAAGGAATTCGAAAAATGGAAGCCTTTATTATTGCTTTGGTCGCGATTATTGGTTTTTCATTTATTTTTGAAATGATTTTTGCCGAACCGGAAGTTTCTAAAATAATTGCAGGTCTTGTTCCTTCAATACCAAATTCTGCCGCATTATACATTGCCATCGGAATTATTGGAGCGACCGTGATGCCGCACAACCTATACCTACACTCTTCTTTAGTACAAACCAGAAAATTTGACAGAAGCCCAGCCGGAATCAAACAAGCTTTAAAATATAATCTGATTGACTCAACGATTGCGCTGAACCTGGCGTTTTTCGTAAACGCCGCTATCTTAATCTTAGCCGCTGCAACCTTTCATAAAAACGGAATGTTTGAAGTTGCCGAAATTCAGGATGCTCATCAATTTCTGGAACCTTTATTAGGAACCAAATGGGCGCCGATTCTATTTGCCGTTGCTCTTATTGCTGCAGGACAAAGCTCAACAGTAACCGGAACATTGGCAGGTCAAATTGTGATGGAAGGTTATCTTCATTTACGAATTCAGCCTTGGGTTCGCCGAATCATTACGCGCTTAATTGCGATTGTTCCTGCCTTAATTGTAATTTATATTTATGGCGAAAGCGTCACTGGAAAACTATTAATTCTAAGTCAGGTAATTTTGAGTTTGCAATTAGGGTTTGCGATCATTCCGCTAATTCATTTTGTAAGCGATAAATCAAAAATGAATGGTTTTCATATTTCAAAAACCACTCAGGTTGTTTCCTGGATTATTGCTTCTATCATTGTGTCTTTAAACGCCAAATTAGTTTATGATGAAATAACATCATGGCTTGCAAGTTCAGAGAATCCAGTGGTACTTTGGTTTACCGTTATACCGCTTGCTTTCGGGTTTCTGGCTTTGTTGCTTTACATTATAGCAAAACCATTTATCATAAAAGCACAGGCAAAATTTGTCAATCATTCTCCACATAACTTAAAACTCCAGTTTTCTCCAAAAGAAAGTCAGAGCTATAAAAATATCGCGATCTCTGTAGATTTTTCAAAAGCTGATGAATCTGCATTGAACAGAGCCTTTGAATTAGGCGGACTTAACACTCAATATACTTTAATTCACATTGTTGAAACCGTTGGCGCTTTAATGTACGGAGGTCATGTTGATGATCATGAAACCACTATCGACGAAAAATTATTATTAGAATATCAGGAAATGCTTTCGCAAAAGGGATTCAACATCAAAACGGAACTTGGTTTTGGAAAACCAAACAAAGTAATCCCAAAAATTATAAACGAAGGAAATTTTGACATTTTAGTTATGGGAACGCACGGCCACACCGGATTAAAAGACATTTTATTTGGTACAACCGTAGACAAATTGAGACATAAAATTTCGATACCTTTGTTAATTGTTAAGAAATAGGAACAAAGGCTCAGAGGTTCAAAGGGACAAAGGTTTTTACTTTGAACCTCTGTTCCTTTGAACCTTTGTCCCTCAAAAAGAAAAAAATGACTTTCTCAGAAGAAAACTATCTAAAATCGATATATCATCTTACGGCTTCTTTAGAAACTGAAGTGAGTACGAACGCTATTGCCGAAATGATGGAAACCAAAGCTTCATCGGTTACGGATATGCTTAAAAAGTTGGCAGATAAAGATTTAGTAAATTATAAAAAATACCAAGGTGTTTCATTGACTGAAAACGGAAAATTGGCTGCTAAAATGATTGTTCGAAAACATCGTTTGTGGGAAGTTTTTTTGGTGGAAAAACTAAACTTTAGCTGGGATGAGGTTCATGATATTGCCGAACAATTGGAACATATCAAATCGGAACAATTAATTAACCGTTTGGATGATTTTCTTGGAAATCCGACGGAAGATCCGCACGGAGATCCTATTCCGGATGCGAATGGTAGAATTATTAAAATCGAAAAACATTTGCTTTCTGAATTAACAGAACATCAAATTGGGGTTTGCGTAGGTGTAAAAGATACTTCATCAGAATTTTTAAAATATCTGGATAAGCAGGAAATTGCCTTGGGTTCTCGAATTGAATTTCTATCTAAAGAATCTTTCGATTTATCGGTTAAAATTAAGGTGGATGGAAGGGAATTATCTATTTCTAATAAAATTGCTTCTAATTTGTTTGTGAAGCTTGTTTAGAGTATTGTTTCACAGAGATTCGCGGAGGATTTCACAGAGATACACGAAGATTTTAATTATTTTAATTTGGAAGGAGAAATCTGCGCGAGGCTCGACAAAGATTGAATTATCGTTGCGGAGTTACTTGCGGAGATTTCTCCTTCGTCGAAATGACAAACTAGCCAATAAACTTTCTTTTGAAAACGGGATTAGCTCCTAAAACTAAACAATTCCTTTCTCTATCATTTCTAACATTACGGGCGATGCATTTTTAAATGTCGGTTCTTGTTCGATAATACTGCCCGCATTTTTCTTATTTACTTTGAAAGTTACATCGTTATCTGTCGTAAACAAAAGCGCTGTCAAAAACGGATTTTTAATATACGTTCCTAAAACCATTAAGGCTTCATCTAAAGTATGAATGCTTTCAATTTCTTCGGTTTTGTAACGAGAAATCAGTGAAATAGAAAAAGTATTGTCTTCATTCAAAACCAGTCGGAAATAAATGTTTTTAATCTCGGTGTCGCCGATGGTTTTGGCAAGAGTAAGTTTGGCAAAAGTGCCGGCTTTGATGCTTTCTTTGACACGTTCGCAAAAAAGAGCAAATATTGGTTCGTACATTTTTTTTAAGGTTCTAAGGTTCTGAGATGCTAAGGTTCTAAGTTTTAGCCTTTGCCTAATATTATACCGCAAAGTTGCACAAAGATTTCGCAAAGTTACACAAAGCTTTAGATAAAATTTCTTTGTGAGTCTCTGTGAAATCTTTGTGCAACTCTGTGGAATAACTTATTTCCCAGTAAATTCAGCTTTTCTTTTCTCTAAAAATGCTGTTGTTCCTTCTTTAAAATCCTGAGTTCCGAAACATTTTCCGAAAGATTTTATTTCCGTATCAAAACCATTTTTTCCGTCTGTATAGTTTGCATTGATGGCTTTTATCGCTTTTCCAATGGCAAAAGGAGCATTTTTAATGATTTTTTGAGCGATTCCGTTTGTAAATTCAAGAAGTTCAGCCTGAGGAACTACGTGATTTACTAAACCGTATTGTTTTGCTTCATCGGCAGAAATCATGGCTGCGGTCATAATCATTTCCATAGCTCGGCCTTTACCCACTAATTGTGGTAAACGCTGTGTTCCCCCGTAACCCGGAATCAATCCTAAAGTTACTTCCGGCAATCCCATTTTTGCATTATCAGATGCTACTCTAAAATGACAAGCCATTGCCAATTCTAATCCTCCACCCAATGCAAAACCATTAACGGCAGCAATTACAGGTTTCTTCAAATTTTCTATATAATCAAAAAGTGATTCTTGTCCTTCGGCAGCCAATTGTGCGCCTTCAACTACGGTATAATTTGCAAATTCTGAAATATCAGCACCAGCTACAAAAGCTTTTTCGCCGCTTCCGGTCAAAACAATAACGCGAACCTCATCATTTTTACCCAATAATTTGATTGCTTTATTTAGGTCACTAATGGTTGCTTTGTTTAAAGCGTTCAGTTTCGTAGGTCTATTTATGGTTACGGTTGCAATTTTTTCTTCAATAGAAATTAAAAGATTTTCGTAGTTCATGACAGTGGTTTTATGAGTTTGTGATAGGCAAAGAAACAGTGAATGTGGTTCCTTTTCCGAAAGTTGATTCAAAGGTAATTGTTCCTTTGTAATTTTCGATGATGTTTTTTATAATTCCGAGTCCAAGACCCATTCCACTGGTTTTTGTGGTAAATTTTGGTTCGAAAATTCTGCCAATATCCAGTTTCTGAATTCCGATTCCGTTGTCTTTTACGGCAATTTCGACATTGTTGTTTCGCCTTTTCACAGTAACGACAATTGATTTATGAAATTGACTTTCCGGAATGGCCTGCGTTGCGTTTTTAACCAGATTCGTAATCACACGGATTAGTTGCGTACGATCCATTTTGGAAATGATTTCCTCTTCATCACTTTCAAAAGAGATATAATCTTCATTGAAAATATCCAACGCCAATTCTACAACTTCAACCACATTTAAGGTTTCGTTTTGCTGTGCCGGCATCGAGGCAAAATTCGAAAATGCCGAAGCTACAGCGGTCATTGTATCAATTTGCTGGATTAAAGTCTCAGAATAATCATTTAGTTTCTGTTTTGCATCTGGAGCAGTCGGGTCAAACTTTCGTTGATAACTCTGCACGGTCAAGCGCATCGGCGTAAGCGGATTTTTAATTTCGTGCGCAACTTGCTTCGCCATTTCACGCCAGGCTTCTTCACGTTCACTTTGAGCCAGTTTTATGGCACTCGTTTCAAGTTTGTCGACCATTCCGTTATAAGCTTTAATCAGGAAGTTGACTTCTTTACTATTTGCTTCTAAAACAATTTTCTCGTTTTTCTGATCTAAGTTGGTTTCCTCTAATCTGTCAGAAATGGTTTTAAGTGATTTTGTAATGTAAGTTGAAAGGAAATAAGCCAAAGCAAAAGCCACAATCAACATAAAAGAATATACCTGGCTTAAACGAATCAGGAAAGTATTTAATTCGTTATCGTAATAACCATCGTCTTCTAAATAAGGAAGATTTAAAATTCCGAGTGGTTTGAATTTTTCGTCTTTAATTAAACTATACGACGATCTATTTTTAACTCCATCAATCGTTTTAATATCTACAAAACGTTTTTCGATAGAAGAACGAACCAATTTCAGAATATAATCCGGAACCGGAGGCGCCACTTTATCAACCGCAAAAGATTCTTTAGACGATTTCAACAATTTCCCGTCAAGGCTGTAAATATTGATTTCAATTTTGTGAATTTGAGCCAATTCGTGGATTTTGTCTTTAAAAATCAAATCCAAATTTGCCGTCTTAAGCGGGTATGTTGTTGTAGAAAGCACATAATTGATGTGCTCTTTTACCGCATTTTCCTTACGTTCTAAACGTTCCTGATGGTATTCTTTTGCCTCAGTTTTAAACTGAATAATCGAAATCGAAGCCAATAAAAAAGATGCCACAACAATCAATACAATCATCGACAGGAAAATCCTGGTACGAAGGGAAAGCATTGACATTTTGAAGTTGTTTAGCATTTTTTTAGTGATTAGTGAATAGTAATTAGTGAATAGCAAAAGCTTAAAGCTAATGACTAATCACTTTTTACTAATTACTTTTTTTCTCGTATTCTCTTATAAAAACGGAATCCCAGCATGATTAAAACCGAAAATAAAATAATTCCGATTACGCCGAAAATCCAGTTGATGGCACTTTTTAAAACTACTAAAAAGACAACCGCAAATAGTATAATTGTTGCACCTTCATTCCATAAACGCATGAAATTGTTGGAATATTTCACCTCATCATTTTGCAATTGTTTGAAAATTTGATGGCATTTTAAATGATACAAATACAATAAGAAAACGAAACACAACTTAACATGCATCCAGGGCATTTTGAGCCAGGCGTTTCCTAAATCGGTAAAAAACAACATCCAAAAAGCAAAAATACTGGCCAAAACTGCTGAAGGCCACGTAATAATGTACCACAAACGGTAGGCCATTATTTTGTATTGCGCCTGCAAAATTTCTTTTTCAGGAGATGGTTTTTCATTGGCTTCGATTTGATACACAAACAAACGCACAATATAAAACAAACCTGCGAACCAGGTTATTACAAATATAAGATGCAGTGATTTTAAATAATTATAATATTCCATAATTTTTGTTTCAGGTTTCAAGTTTCAGGTTTTTCTTAAAGTTGATTCTAACTTAAAACCTCAAACTTGAAACAAATATTATTTAGCCCAGTCGTTAATCCAGTTACTAACCGTCTGACACCACTCATCATCATCATTCAGACATGGAATAGCTAAGAATTCTTCGCCTCCTTTTGCTTCAAAATCTTCTTTGGCGCGCATTGCGATTTCTTCTAAAGTTTCTAAACAATCAGACACAAAAGCAGGCGTTACAACCGCTAATTTCTTGATTCCTTTTGCTGGCATGTTGTCAATTTCAACATCTGTATAAGGCTCTAACCATTTGTCTCCCGCTAAACGCGATTGAAAAGTCAGACTGTATTTATCTGCAGGAAGTCCTAATAGTTTTACAACTTGTCTTGTGGTTTCATAACATTGGTGACGGTAACAGAAATCATGCGCCGGTGAAGGTGTGTTACAACAAGAACCGTCAATTTTACAATGTGATTTCGTTACATCAGTTTTGCGAATATGACGCTCCGGGATACCGTGATACGAGAACAATAAATGATCGTAGTCAAAACCAACTAAATGTTTCTGAATGGAATCGGCTAAATTCTTGATGTAATCCGGTTTGTTGTAAAACGCTGGAACATCAGTAAATGTCATGTGTGGAAATTTCTTTTTACGGATTTCTTCTGCTTTAACCAAAATCGTCAAAGTAGAAGCCATTGCATATTGAGGATATAACGGAAAAAGCATTACTTCTGTAACTCCTTTTTCGTGCAATTCCTGAAGACCTTTTTCGATGGTCATGCTTCCGTAGCGCATTGCTAAAGAAACAGGAACATTTACTAAAGGTTGTACTTTTTTCTGCATTCTTTCTGAAAGAACAACTAAAGGCGAACCTTCTTCCCACCAGATTTTAGCATATGCATGCGCTGATTCTTCTGGTCTTTTTCTTAGGATAATACCACGAACTAAAAAAGCTCTCAACAAATACGGAACGTCGATCACGTATTTATCCATCAAAAATTCATCTAAATATGGTTTTACATCTTTTGGTGTTGGACTTTCAGGAGATCCTAAGTTTACTAATAATACGCCTTTCATTATTATTTTTTTGCTTTAGGCTTTAAGCGCTAGGCTTTAAGCTTTTTATTTGTTTTTAAAAATTTCGTCAAAAGTATTCTATTGTACTTTTTAGAAATATGATAATTATTACTTTTTAGTTATTGTAGAATATTTAAAATCGATTTGAACAATTCGTGAAATTTTTCACGCAGATCCAAACAGATTAGAGCAGATGTTCACAGATTAATTCGTGAATTGCTTTGCCTGTTCGCTATCGCTCGGGTCGTGGCTAAAAAAACTAAACATTCGCATTAATCGACATCAAATACTTCTTTGGAGTTGTCGCGAACTTTTTCTTGAACGCCGCGATGAAATGACTTCCGGTACTATAACCAATTTTCAATCCAACTTCGTTTACATTATACGAACCGCTGTCTAATAGTTTTCGGGCGAAATCCATTTTATAATCGAAAAGGAAACCATAAACCGTGTCGCCATAAATTTGTTTGAAACCCATTTTTAGTTTCTTCAAATTCAAACCAATTTCATCTGCCAATTCTTGTAATCCTGGCGGTTCGGCCATATTGGCGATAATAATTTCTTTGGCTTTTCGGATTTTTAGCACGTTGTCTTCATCAATCAAAAACGGACATTGTTCTGCATTTGGATCTTCGGTTCTATTAAAATACAAACTCAATAATTCATATCCTTTTCCTTTATAATAAAGGTTTTTTATAGACGGATGAAGATTATAATGAAACAACTGACTCAAAACAATTGCCATCGACGGACTAATATTTCCTTCGTTATAATACTTTTTGTCCTTATTATCAGGACTTAAAAAAGTAATATAATCGGCTTCAGCAGAAAACAACGCGTGAAATTTTTTAATCGAAACAATTACCGAAATCACCCACGAGTTTGGAGCCAATTCTAAATTAAGCGGTAATTCTTTCTGTGGATTATACAAAAGCAACGATTTTTCTTCCTTCAAATCTAAAGCATAAGAACCTTGATTGAATAAGAATTTCGCATTGCCTTTTATCCCGAAGTGAAACTGTATCAAGCCAGTACCAATTTCGTGCTGTGCAGAAAAAGGCTCTAAACTGTCATTTTGAAAACGGATCAGCGTAAAGTCGTCTTCAATTTTTATAACTTCTTGAGAACTCATAGCGATATTTTTTTTTAACGAAAATCAAAACAAACGCAAAATGTTATTTAGAATCACTCTAAACAAATCACTTCAAATGAGTTGATTTTGCTACAAAAATAGTCCTTTTTACTCAAAAACACCTATTTAGGTTCAAAAAAACATACAGCGATATAAATAGTACTTTTAGCGTTACTTTTATAAACACTATAGTAATAATTTTGTTGCACTTTTATGAAAGTGAATTTATGGAAAACAATAACGTACCGAAACACCTTTATTTTTACTCAGTTGGTCTGAGTTATAAAAAAGCTGATGCTGAGGTCAGAGGTCAATTTAGTTTGGATGCAATTGCTAAAACGCGTTTGTTGGAACAAGCTAAAAACGATGGAATAGAAAGTTTACTAGTTACTTCAACTTGCAACAGAACCGAAATTTACGGTTTTGCTGAACATCCATTTCAATTAATAAAACTTATCTGCGATAACAGCAACGGTTCTGTTGATGCTTTTCAAAGAGTTGGTTTCGTTTACAAAAATCAAGAAGCAATAAATCATTTATTTCGCGTGGGAACTGGATTAGATAGTCAGATTCTGGGCGATTTTGAAATTATATCTCAAATCAAAACTAGTTTTGTTCATTCAAAATCAATGGGATTGGCCAATAATTTCATGGAAAGATTGGTGAATGCGGTGATTCAGGCGAGTAAAAGAATTAAAAACGAAACGGAGATCAGTTCTGGTGCTACTTCTGTTTCTTTTGCATCCGTACAATATATTTTGAAGAATGTTGAGGACATCAGCAATAAAAATATTTTGCTTTTCGGAACTGGAAAAATCGGAAGAAATACGTGTGAAAATTTAGTAAAACACACTAAAAACGAACATATTACTTTAATCAACCGAACGAAAGACAAAGCTGAGAAATTGGCTGGAAAACTAAATTTGATTGTTAAAGATTATTCTGAATTACACTTAGAACTTCAAAAAGCGGATGTTGTCGTTGTTGCAACCGGCGCGCAGAACCCGACAGTTGACAAAGCGATTTTAAATCTTAAAAAACCTTTGTTGATTCTGGATTTATCTATTCCGAAAAACGTTCACGAAAATGTTGAAGATTTAGAAGGTGTAACTTTAATTCATATGGATTATTTGTCGCAATTGACAGATGAAACTTTGGAAAACAGAAAATTACACATTCCGGCGGCGGAAGCGATTATCGAAGAAATCAAAGAAGAATTTCTAATTTGGATGAAAGGCCGAAAATTTGCCCCAACAATTAACGCCTTAAAAGAAAAACTAAACGCCATTAAAAACTCAGAATTAGATTTTCAAAGCAAAAAAATTGCTGATTTCAACGAAGAACAAGCGGAAATCATCAGCAACCGAATCATTCAAAAAATCACTACTCATTTCGCAAACCACTTAAAAGACGACAACACCATGGTCGATGAAAGCATCGAATGGATCGAAAAAGTCTTCAAAATAAAAGCATCTTAAATTTTAATTTTTACCATTAAGGCATTAAGAGAATTAAGTCAAGCTTTTTGTGAACACAAAGCTTAATTAACTTAATACCTTAATGGTAAAAACAATAATAAGTTCTATGACAAAAAAAGAGGTTACACAATTGGCTTATGAAATTACAGGTTTTGCTATTAAAGTACATAAAGCTTTAGGACCTGGACTTTTAGAAAGCATTTATGAACAATGCCTCAAATATGAATTAGAACAAAACGGATACGACGTTAAGCAACAATTAGTTGTAAAAATAGATTATTACGATCTTGAATTAGAGTCTGATCTGAGAATAGATTTATTAGTAAACGATTGTGTTGTTGTTGAATTAAAAGCGATAGAAAATTTATTGCCAATTCACGAAGCGCAATTATTAACGTACATGAAATTATTACAAAGACCTCAAGGTTTATTAATCAATTTCAACACAATAAATATTACAAAATCAATGAAACCTCTTGTAAATGATCATTTTGCAAGATTAATAGATTAAATAAAAGTTTGAACCCTTAAGATATTAGCAAAGTTAAGTTTAATGTCCTTTGACGAAGAAAAGCTTAATTACCTTAATATCTTAATGGTAAAATAATAAAACATGGCTGAAAAAACAATCAGAATTGGAACTCGCGATAGCGAATTGGCACTTTGGCAGGCGCATAATGTCGAGAAACAACTAAACGATTTGGGTTATAAAACCTCAATAGTTGCGGTTAAATCGCAAGGCGATATTATTCTGGATAAACCCCTTTACGAGCTTGGAATTACCGGAATTTTTACCAAAACGCTTGACATCGCCATGATCAATGGCGATATTGATATTGCAGTGCATTCAATGAAAGATGTTCCAACGGCTTTGCCAAAAGGAATAGTTCAGGCTGCGGTTTTAGAAAGAGCCAATGTTTTAGACATTTTGGTACACAAAGGAAATCCGAATTTTGACCAGCCAAGTACAATTGCTACCGGAAGTTTGCGTCGTCAGGCATTGTGGTTCAATAAATATCCTAACCATACGGTGGTTGATTTACGCGGAAACGTAAACACACGTATGCAAAAATTACAAGACAATAACTGGGACGGAGCTGTTTTTGCCGCTGCAGGTTTGGAGCGCATCAATATAAAACCAGAAAATTATATCAATCTAGATTGGATGATTCCGGCACCGGCACAAGGAGCAATGCTTGTTGTGGCAATGGAAAATGACAATTTTACGCTTGATGCAGTTTCGCAATTAAATCATATTGAAACTGAAATTTGTACGTATATTGAACGTCAGTTTTTGAGAACTTTAGAAGGTGGTTGTACGGCGCCAATTGGAGCTTTAGTTCGTTATAATGAAGATGAAGACACTTTAAATTTTCAAGGTGTTTTACTTTCTGTTGATGGAAAACAAAAACTCGAAATCAACAAAACAGTTGATATTTCAGAATGGAAAAAATTAGGTTTTCATTCCGCTCAGGAAATTTTAAACAATGGTGGAACCGAATTGATGGCATCTATAAAAGAATCTCTAAAAAAATAATGGCAAAATCAATTCAGATATTATCTACAAAAAAGCTGTCGGGCGAACAAAAACAGGCATTAACTGATGCTAATTTAGAAGTTATTGATACCGATTTCATTCAGACTCAAAATAAATCTTTCGAATTAAAAGACCTCAACGATAATCTGATTTTTACGAGTCAAAATGCTGTTCACAGTATTTTATCACATCCAAAAGCGGAAGAACTGAAAAGTAAAAACGTTTTTTGCGTTGGCTTAAAAACCAAAATTCTTTTGTCTGAAAGCGGATTTAATGTTGTGGCTTACACTGGTTATGCTTCAGATTTAGCCGAAATTATCACTTTGATTTATCGCTCTGAAACCTTTACTTTTTTTAGTGGAAATCTAAGAAGAGAAACGTTGCCAAAAGTATTAAAAGATGCCGATGTAAAATTCAATGAAATTCAGGTTTACGACACATCATTAACGCCTCAGAAAATAAAAACTACTGTTGACGCAATCTTATTTTTCAGTCCGTCTGGCGTTGAAAGTTATTTAAAAGACAATACCATCAAAAAAGAAACCTGCTTTTGCATTGGAGAAACCACTGCAGACGCTCTAAATAAAATTACCAAAAACATCATTATTGCTGATCAGCCTACAGTTGAAGATGTAATTGAAGATGTAATTGTTGAATACAGCAATAAGCTTTAAGCCTTAGGCAATAAGCAAAAAAATAAAGACAAACAAACGCTTAAAGCCTAAAGCTTAAAGCCTAAAGCAAAAAAACAATGTTAAAAAACGACCTATTTTTAAAAGCATTAAAAGGAGAAACTGTTCAACGTCCACCAGTATGGATGATGCGTCAGGCAGGAAGATATTTACCGGAATTCATCGCTTTGCGTGATAAATATGATTTCTTTACCCGTTGTCAGACTCCGGAATTAGCAGCAGAAATTACAGTTCAGCCCATCCGTAGAATTGCACCGGATGCAGCGATTTTATTCTCAGATATTTTGGTTGTACCGCAAGCAATGGGAATCGAAGTTTTAATGAAAGAAAATTTTGGTCCATTTTTACCAAATCCAATTCGTTCATTGGCTGATGTTCACAGAGTTTATGTTCCGGACATTCAGGAAAGTTTAGGTTATGTAATGGATGCCATTAAATTGACTAAAGAAATGCTGAATGACGAAGTACCGTTAATTGGTTTCGCTGGTTCGCCTTGGACAATTTTCTGTTACGCCGTTGAAGGAAAAGGTTCTAAAAGTTTTGATACTGCAAAAGGTTTCTGCTTTTCAAATCCAGCAGCAGCGCATACTTTATTACAAAAAATAACAGATACTACTATTTTATACTTAAAAGAAAAAATAAAAGCCGGAGTTGATGCCGTTCAGATTTTTGATTCTTGGGGCGGAATGCTTTCTCCAGTTGATTATCAGGAATTTTCATGGAAATACATTAACCAAATCGTAGAAGCATTGGCTGATCACGCGCCGGTTATTGTTTTCGGAAAAGGATGTTGGTTTGCTCTTGGCGAAATGGGTAAAAGTAGAGCTTCTGCTTTAGGAGTTGACTGGACTTGTTCGGCTAGAAATGCTCGTTATTTGTCTGGCGGAAACATTACTTTACAAGGAAATTTCGATCCGTCAAGATTACTTTCTCCAATTCCGACCATCAAAAAAATGGTTCACGAAATGATCGACGAATTCGGAAAAGATAAATATATTGTAAATTTAGGTCACGGAATTTTACCAAATATTCCTGTTGATCACGCTAAAGCGTTTATTGACGCGGTTAAGGAATACAATCAATAGTATGCAGTGATCAGTCGCAGTTTTCAGTCTTACTTCAAAACTGAAAACTGCCGCTGAACATTAATAGTTTAAGCACCTATGAAACAAAAGAATGATATTTCAGAAATTGAAGAAGTTAGTTTTAATTTCATTGGATTTAATATCATGGTATTGTTCCTTTTTATAATTTGGTGGTATAACGTAATCAGTGCAATCATTTTTGGTAATTATTCACTTTCAGGTGAAAAGCAAATGTTTGAAATATTTATTTATAATATTGGTTCATTTGTTTTACCATTGCTATATACTTTTTATATTTTGGCTCATGTTCAATACTCCAAAATAAAAAAACAGTCATTGTATTTTAAACTTATTGGATTAGCCTGGCTTCCAAGCGTAATTTTTTTAATAACGATCTGCTATAATTTAGCAACTATTGACAATAGAGTATATTTCGTATAAAATAATTTATAATGTTAAACAAAGGCCTAAGAGACGAAGAAAGCATCAGAATTGATAACGTTCTCAAAACGTTACGCTCTCTTGACTTTGTACCTCAACCTTTAACTGATGATGAAAAATTTGATATTGAAAATCAATTAAAAGAATTTGGTTTAAACATTGAAACTTTAGTCGATTATCAAAATGAAGAACTAATAACTTTATTAGTACGTCGCCATTTAGATTTCAATCAATTAGAGCAATTTGCTGATTTTTTGATGGAATTTTCAAAAGTAGAAAGCTATGATTTTGAAAATAAGTCTTTAGCTCTTTACCAATATATTCAGCGAGAAAGCAATATTTTTTCTTTTGGAATAAATGCCAAAATTGCCTCGGCCAAAAACAAATAACCATGAGTTTTACAGATTGGAAAATAGATAGAATTGAACATGTTACTCCTGAAGAGTTTTTCACGCTAGTCGATAAAAATAAAAATCACATTCAAAAAACTTTTCCCGTAACACTGGCCAATTCTGATTCTTTAAAAAAAGCAGAAGGTTTTATGGCTGTCAATCTTGAAAAAGAAAAAAACAATGAAGGTTTTTACTTTTTCGCAAGAGCTATTAAAACCAATGACTTAATTGGTTATTTATGTGTGAAAACTATAGATTACCGAATTTCAAAATGTGAATTAGGTTATTTTACCGATGAAAATTTTCAGGGAAAAGGAGTTACATCAAAAATGGTTTCTCATGCACTTGATTTCTGTTTCAATGAATTGAATCTTAATAAAGTTTTCATCTGCACATCAGAAATTAATTTGGCAAGTCAACGAGTTGCACTAAAACACAATTTTAAACAAGAAGGAATTTTACGAGACGAATTTAGAAATGGTGACGGCGAATTGCAGAATACTGTTTATTTCGGATTGCTTAAATCAGAATACAATACTCATGAAAGATAAATTTTACGCATACATACAAAATCTACAAGACCAAATCTGTGCTGGATTAGAAGCTGTTGACGGAACTGCAAAATTCCGTGAAGATCTTTGGAAACGTCCGGAAGGCGGTGGCGGAAGAACACGCGTTATTGAAAACGGCGCAGTTTTCGAAAAGGGTGGTGTAAACATTTCGGCCGTTCACGGAAAATTGCCGGAAGCGATGCAAAAGATGTTTGGTGTTGGTGAAGCTGATTTTTTTGCCTGTGGTTTAAGTTTGGTTTTACATCCGAAAAACCCAATGACACCAACAGTTCACGCAAATTGGCGTTATTTTGAAATGTATGATGAACACGGAAAAGTAATCGAACAATGGTTTGGTGGAGGACAGGATTTAACGCCTTACTATCTATTTGAAGAAGATGCGACTCACTTTCATAAAACGTGTAAAACGGCTTGCGATAAACATAATCCAGAGTTTTATCCAAAATATAAAAAACAATGTGATACTTATTTTTGGAATGCACACCGAAATGAAGCTCGCGGAATTGGCGGTTTGTTCTTTGATTATTGCAAAGCAAATGAGTCAATGTCAATGGAAGATTGGTTCAATTTCGTTTCCGAAGTTGGAAATAGTTTCTTAGAAGCCTATGTTCCAATTGTTGAGAAAAGAAAGAATTTAGCCTATACTCCTCAAAACAGAAATTGGCAGGAAATTCGCCGTGGCCGTTATGTTGAGTTTAATTTGGTTCACGATAAAGGCACATTATTCGGTTTAAAAACCAACGGAAGAATTGAAAGTATTTTAATGAGTTTGCCTCCGCACGTGCAATGGGTTTACGATCATCATGCCGAAGCAGGAAGTGAAGAAGAAAAATTAGTAAACGTGTTGGAAAATCCGCGTGAATGGATCTAAAAAAATGAATTCAATATTCATGTAACTTCTTTGTAATCATAAATTTAAATTGTAATTTACTCTAAAATCTTCAATCTAAAATTTAAAATAGTATGGAAAGAGAAATGAACATTGCACAATTAGATCGCATGCATTCCGGAAAAGGCTTTATTGCTGCATTAGATCAAAGTGGAGGAAGTACACCAAAAGCGCTGGCACAATACGGTGTACAGGAAAGCAGCTATTCGAATGAAGAAGAAATGTACACGCTCGTACATGAAATGAGAACCCGTATTATTAAAAGTCCTGCATTCAATAGCGAATATATTCTGGGAGCTATTTTGTTTGAAAACACCATGGATCGCAAAATTGACGGACAATGGACTGCTGATTATTTATGGGAAAAGAAAAATATAGTTCCGTTTTTAAAAGTTGATAAAGGACTTGCTGATATTGCCAATGGCGTACAGCTGATGAAACCTATTTCTAATTTAGACGAGTTGTTGACACGAGCTGTAGAAAAAAACGTTTTTGGAACCAAAATGCGTTCTGTTATCAAAGAAGCAAATGCGGAAGGAATTCGTGAAGTTGTTGAACAGCAGTTTAAAGTTGGTTTACAAATCTTTAAAAAAGGATTAGTACCAATCATTGAACCAGAAGTTGATATTTATAGTGCTGATAAAGAAAAATCTGAAGAGATTTTAAAAGAAGAAATTAAGAAACAGCTTGACTTGTTGGATAAAGAGGTAAAAGTGATGCTGAAATTATCTATTCCGACTGTGAATGACTTTTATAGAGAATTAATGTCTGATCCGCATGTTGTGCGTGTTGTGGCATTATCCGGAGGATATTCCGAAGAGGAAGCCAATGCTAAGCTGACACAAAACCACGGTTTAATTGCCAGTTTTTCGAGAGCATTGTCTGAAGGTCTTTCTGCTGGTCAGTCTAATGATGAATTTAACCAAAAACTTGATAAAACCATAAAAGCAATTTATACCGCTTCAATTACATAAAAATAAAAACATTAAAAATTCTAATAAATTGGATTGTCGATTAATGATTAAGGACTGTGTTTTCAAACTATCTGAATACCCACAATCAAAAATCTAAAATCAGCAATCAAAAATCTAAAATAATTATGTTCCCATTACAAAGAGGCAGAAGACTGCGAGTAAATGAATCTATCCGTAGTTTAGTTCGCGAAACAACATTGAGTCCAAGTGATTTTATGTTTCCAATGTTTATTGCAGAAGGCGAAAATTATAAAGTTGAAATTCCATCTATGCCGGGAATTTTTCGTCGTTCTATTGACTTAACTGTTGAAGAAGTAAAAGAAATTTTTGCTTTAGGAATTCGTGCTGTCAATATTTATGTAAAAGTAGACGAATCACTAAAAGACAATACCGGAAAAGAAGCCTGGAATTCAAACGGATTAATGCAAAATGCCATTAAAGCCATAAAAGCAGCTTGCCCTGAAATGATTGTAATGCCGGATGTTGCGCTTGATCCCTACTCTATTTATGGTCATGACGGAATCATTGAAGATGGTGATGTTGCCAATGATGCTACCAACGAAGCATTGGTAAAAATGGCCGTTTCGCATGCACAAGCCGGAGCCGATTTTGTAGCCCCAAGTGATATGATGGATGGACGTATTTTGCGTTTGCGTCAGGGATTGGATGTCGCAGGATTTCATAATGTGGGTATCATGAGTTATTCGGCTAAATATGCATCTGCATTTTACGGACCGTTTCGTGATGCTTTGGACAGTGCGCCCAGAGAAGCGGATGTTGTAGTTCCAAAAGACAAAAAAACATACCAAATGGATTATGCCAACCGTATCGAAGCCATCAGAGAAACTCTTATGGATGTAGAAGAAGGTGCTGATATGGTAATGGTAAAACCAGGAATTGCTTATCTGGATATTGTACGTGAGGTAAAAAATGCCGTAAATGTTCCGGTAACAGTTTTTCATGTTTCAGGAGAATACGCCATGATTAAGGCGGCAGCTGAAAGAGGCTGGTTGGATAATGATAAAATTATGATGGAACAACTTTATTGCATTAAGCGTGCGGGAGCTAGTATTATCTCGACTTATTTTGCTAAAGAAGCTGCAATATTATTAAATAAGAAATAAAAATGAAAAAAGTATTATTCTTATCTGCCGTTCTAGCTTTCGCATCTTGTAAAAAGGAAACAACTGAAAATCCTGCAACCTCAACAGAAACCTATTCAGAAGGAGAATCGGCGGAAGCCAAAACACCGGAAGCTTTAGGAAAAGACATTTTTGAGGGAAAAGGAAATTGCGTTTCCTGCCATCAGGTGGATCAAAAAATTATTGGTCCGAGTATTCAGGAAATCGGAAAAACATATAAAGACAAAAAAGGTGATATTATTACTTTCTTAAAAGGAAATGCAGATCCAATTGTTGATCCAAGTCAGTTTTCGGTTATGAAAACTAATTTTCCGGTAACTCAGGCGATGTCTGATGAAGAATTAAAAGCAATTGAGGCTTATATTTACAGCAACACAAAATAACGGCTTAAATTATCTTTTTTCAATTTCCTGCTGACACACTGTTGTCGCACTGTCATCGTAAATTTGAAATTAACAAAATAATTTAACTAAAAATGGATATTCAAAAATTTAGTGTTATTGGAATTTCAATACGAACGACTAACGAAAATGGTCAATCAGGAAAAGATATTCCGGCTCTTTGGAACAAATTTATGACGGAAGGAATTGCTGAAAGAATTCCGAATAAAATCGACAATTCTCTTTATTGTGTTTATACCGAATACGAAAAAGATCACACAAAACCTTACACAACCATTTTAGGATGTCTGGTAAGTTCTTTAGATTCTATTCCGGAAGAGATGACAGGAAAAACTATTGAAAAAGCAACTTATGAAAAGTTTACTGCGAAAGGAAATCTTCATGAAGGCATTGTTTTTAACGAATGGATGAAGATTTGGAACTCAGATTTAGACAGAAGTTTTACTGCTGATTTTGAAATTTACGGAGAGAAATCCCAAAATCCTGAAAATCCCGAAGTCGATATTTTCATTGCAATTAAATAGATAAAAACAAAAACGGCGCTAAATTAGCGCCGTTTTTTTATGCTTATTATATTACCAGATTTTAACTCTTTTTGCTGGTTCTATGTACATTTTGTCTCCTGCTTTAATTCCAAAAGCCTGGTAGAAAGTATCCAAATTCTGAATTGGCACCACCGCTCTGTACATTCCAGGAGAGTGTGGATCTGTTTTAACCTGGCTTTTTATAGCCTCATCTCTTGATTTTGTTCTCCAAACTGTAGCCCATGAAATAAAGAAACGTTGTTCCGGAGTAAATCCGTCAATTAAACCTGGATTTCCATTTGCTTTCAAATACAACTGCAAACCATCATAAGCTGCATTTGTACCACCTAAATCTCCAATGTTTTCTCCTAAAGTAAATTTACCATCTACATGAATTCCTGGTAATGGCTCTAAAGCACTGTATTGTGCAGCAAGTTCACCTCCAAGAGTTGTAAATTGTTTTAAATCGTCAGCAGTCCACCAATCAACTAAATTTCCATCTGCGTTGTAACGTGCACCTGAATCATCAAAACCGTGAGAGATTTCGTGACCGATAACAGCTCCAATTCCACCATAATTTACAGCTTCGTCAGCCTGGTAATTGTAGAAAGGAGGTTGCAAAATCGCTGCAGGGAAAACAATCTCGTTATAAGATGGATTGAAATAAGCGTTTACCGTTTGTGGTGACATTCCCCACTCCGTTTTATCAACTGGCTTACCTAATTTAGCAAGGTTTTCTGCGTAAGACCATTTTGATAAACTTCTCATGTTATCAAAATAAGTTCCGCCTTCGCTAACGTTTTTAAGTTCTAAAGCTGAATAATCTTTCCATTTATCAGGATATCCAATTTTAACTGTTAACTTATTTAATTTTTCAATAGCTTTTGTCTTAGTTTCAGCTGACATCCATGGCAAAGCATTGATTCTGTTTCTGTACGCCTGCATTACATTTGCAATCATGTCTTTAGCTTTAGCTTTAGCTTCAGCCGGGAACAATTTTTCTACATAAAGTTTTCCAAGCGCTTCTCCGGTTGTTGTGTTGATAACCTGCAAAGCAACTTCCTCACGCGGACGTTGTTTTAAAGCTCCTGTTAATGTTTTTCCGTAGAAATCAAAATTAGCATTTTCGATATCTGTACTCAACGTTGATGCTGCTCTGTTTAATAAAGACCATTTTAAGTACTCTTTCCACGCTTCTACTTTCTTTTCAGTAAAAGTTTTTTCTAAAGCGATCATGTAACGAGGCTGGGCAACATTCACAGAATCCAATTTTGTCATTCCGATTCCGGCAAAATATTTATCCCATTGAATAGATGGTGTATTCTTTTTTAAATCAGCAACGGCCGTTGGATTGTATTGTTTTCTACGATCTCTGCGCTCAACGCGATCTAATCTTGGTGCAGACATTTCAACTTCTAAAGCCAAAATTTGTTTTGCACTTTCTTTTGCTTTTGCAGGAGATTCTCCAATATATTGTAGCATTCGAGCCACGTGAACCTCATATTTTTCACGTTTTTCTTTAGAATCTTTATCGTCTGAATTGTAGTAATCCTTATCAGATAATCCTAAATTTCCCGGACCTAAGTTTACCGTGTTTTTGTTACTGTTTTTAGCATCAGCACCAACAAAAACTCCAAAGAAACCAGCGCCACCCTGAGGTTGCATTTCAGTAAGGAAGTTTTGTAAATCAGCTACATTTTTAATAGCGTCAATTTTCTTCAAGTAAGGCTGAAGCGGAGTAACACCTCTTTTATTTCTTCCGACAGTATCCATGATCGTATTAAATAAAGCAATTGCCTTACCTTGATCTGTATTTGATTTATACTTTGGATCTTTTGAAGCGGCTTTTAAAATCGCTAATGAATTTTCGTCTGTTTTCTGGCGTAGTTCATTGAAACTTCCCCATGAATTTCTATCACTTGGAATTTCAGTTTTTTCTAACCAAGTTCCGTTTACGTAACGAAAAAAATCGTCACCTGGACTAACTTTAGTATCCATATTAGCAATATTGATACCTGGTTCTTTTGGTTTTGCATCTTGAGCCTGCACAGCACTAAAAGTGAACATTGCAGAAACTACACAAAACATAGGTTTAGTAAGCTGTTTAATCATTTTTCTTTATTGTTTTAGTATATACACAAACATATTGTTATTATTTTGATTACTATGTTAAAATTTACCAATAAATTGGCCTGAGGATTTACATTCAATTTCCGAATGGATTTAAGCGAAAAGTTTCATGAATATTATGTCCGTTTTTTCGGAATATTTGAAATTGTTTTTGGAATATTTGTCAAAAGAAAAAATATAAAAGTGAGAGCAAAAATTCAGAATGCCTTTTCAGGAAAAATTGAAGCTATAGGATTTCCAATTTTAGCTTTATGCTGGGTCAGTTTCTTTTGGGGAACCACCTGGCTGGCATCAAAAGAAGCAGTTAGCCATATGCCCGGACTTCAGGTAGCCACTATACGTCAGTTTTTGGGAGGCTTGCTTTATGTTGGCTATTTTTTAATCAAAAAAGAACCCTGGCCAAAAGGCAAACAATGGAAAACGATTATTATTTTATCTATACTGAATTTTGCCTTAAGTAATGGTTTAAGCACTTGGGGCGTGAAATATATCAGTAGCGGATTAGGTGCCATTATTAGTGCTCTGTTTCCAATTTGGATTATTATTATCAATTTTTTTAATGGTATAAAAATCGCCAGAGTGGCTTTGTTCGGAATTCTGATTAGTTTTGGCGGAATCTGTATCATTTTCATGGATTATATATCTGATTTTTTAAGACCTGATTTTCAATTCGGAATCATTTTGATGACGGCTTCTACTATTACCTGGGCTTTCGGAATTTTAGAAACCAAGAAAAAAGCATCAAGTTTTAATCCGTATTTTAGCTTAGGATTGCAAATGTTGATTTCGAGTGTGTTTTTATTTGGAATTACAGAAGCCGCAGGAGCCAATATTCCGTTGAGTAAAATCTCAATAAATTCCTGGTGGGCAATTGCTTACTTAATCATTATCGGTTCAGTCTTAACTTTCATTGCTTTTATTTATACGCTACAACATCTTCCAACGGAAATCAGTAGTATTTACGTCTATATAAATCCGATAGTTGCCATGGTTTTAGGATCTTTTATTTTTGGTGAAACACTAACGCAGGCTATTGCAATTGGCGCAGCAGTAACTTTAATTGGATTGTATCTGGTAAACAAGTCTATTAGAAAAACTAAAGTTTAAATTAATCGCCACGAATTCACGAATTATTATTATTTAATTTGTGAATTCGTGGCGATTAAAACCGTGTTAAAAGGAATACAGAATTAGTTTTTTAAAAACTCCTTTTCGTATTTTTGCGGCAAATTCTGTTTATGAAATCTTTACTATACAAATACCGCAAATTCTTTATTGTTTTAATAGTATTTTCGGTTGTTACTATATCCCTATTTTATTCCGCTTTAAAGCCACAAAAAACATTACCTATTTACAATCCTTCTGATGTAAATCCTGAACTGGTTGATAGTACGATTCAATACAAAAGTAAATACCACACCATTGCTGATTTTTCTTTTGTAAATCAAAATGGCGATACTATAACACAAAAAAACTACGAAGGAAAAATTTATGTAGCCGACTTTTTCTTCACTACTTGCGGATCTATTTGTCCAAAAATGTCAACAAATTTAACAGAAGTTCAAAAAGCAGTTTTAAACAATCCAAAAGTGTTGCTCCTTTCTCATACTGTATTTCCTGAGGTCGACAGCGTTTCTGTTTTAAAAGCTTATGCTATAAAATACGGAGTTGTAGACAGCAAATGGAATTTGGTTACCGGCGATAAAAAAGAAATTTATACGATGGCCCGAAAATCATATTTAGCGGTGAAATTAGGTCGCCCTGACCAATTGTACGATATGGTTCATACAGAGAATTTTGTTTTGGTAGATCAAAAGCGTCGTGTTCGCGGATTTTATGACGGAACAAATAAAGAAGAAATCAAACGTCTTCTCGAAGACATCGATTTCTTATCGCAAGAGTAAATTTTGGCTTATTTAAGTAAATTTTGGCACAATCAAAACTGTTAATTGCCTTGAAATAAAGAATTATTGCCTATTTTTGCAATCTAAATTCAATCTAAATAAGCTTGCAAAATACAATTCACACTCTGAAAAAAGGCGAAAAAGCCATTATCAAAGATTTTGATATCGATCTTATTCCTCTAAAGTTATTAGAAATGGGTTGTTTGCCGGGCAGCTTAGTCGAATTACTTCAAATTGCTCCTTTTGGAGATCCTTTATATTTAGATATTAACGGTTCTCATGTCGCCATTCGTATAGAAACTGCTCGTGAAATTGAAGTTGAACTTATCAAAACCAATTTGTAATGAGCATTCAAAATATCAATGTTGCCCTAATCGGGAATCCTAACACAGGAAAAACTTCTGTTTTTAATCGGCTTACCGGTTTAAATCAGCAAGTTGGAAATTATCCCGGGATTACGGTTGAGAAGAAAATAGGTTTCTGCAAACTTCCACATAACATTAAAGCTAATATTCTGGATTTACCCGGAACTTATAGTTTGAATGCCAGTTCGATGGACGAAAGTGTTGTGATTGAACTTTTGCTAAACAAAAACGATAAATTATATCCGGACGTTGCAGTAGTGGTAACAGATGTTGAAAATCTGAAACGAAATTTACTGATTTACACTCAAATAAAAGACCTTGAAATTCCGACGATTTTAGTCATCAATATGTCTGATCGTATGGAAAGAAAAGGAATCACTTTAGACATTCCATATCTGGAAGAAAAATTAAAAACCAAAATTGCTTTGGTAAGTTCCCGTAAAGGTCATGGAATCGAGGAATTAAAAGAATTAATCGTTTCATACAAAACGATTCCGCATGAACCTTGCTTAAATGCCTCTATTATTGATACTGCCTATTTTGAAAAACTGCAACATGCTTTTCCGAATCAATTATTGTACAAATTGTGGTTGGTCATTACGCAGGATGTGAATTTTTTGAATTTAGAGCGTAATGAAATCCGAAGTACTTTTACCAAATCACATTCAGAATTAAAACGTTTACAACAAAAAGAAACCATCAAAAGATATCAATTCATAAACGATGTTTTAAAAGAAGGTTTGCAAGTTGATGAATCAATGGCAAAAGATATTCGCGCCAGACTTGACCGTGTTTTAACGCATAAGTTCTGGGGTTACGTTATTTTCTTAGCCATTTTATTTGTGATTTTCCAATCGATTTTCAGCTGGTCAACAATCCCGATGGATTTCATTGACAGCACTTTTGCTTCTTTAAGCAGTTGGACAGCTTCAGAATTGCCAAGCGGTATTTTAACCGATTTACTTTCTCAGGGAATTATTCCGGGAATTGGCGGAATTCTGATTTTCATTCCGCAAATTGCCTTTTTGTTTTTGTTTATTTCCATTTTGGAAGAAAGCGGATACATGAGCCGTGTAGTTTTCCTGATGGATAAAATCATGAGAAAGTTTGGGTTATCAGGAAAAAGCGTTGTGCCTTTAATATCAGGAACTGCCTGCGCCATTCCGGCAATTATGGCAACCCGAAATATCGAAAACTGGAAAGAACGTTTAATTACCATTTTAGTAACACCGTTCACGACTTGTTCTGCGAGGCTTCCGGTTTATACGATTATTATTTCACTGGTTATTCCGGATCAACGTGTTCTGGGAATTTTAAACTTGCAGGGATTATCGTTGATGTTGCTTTATTTATTAGGATTTGGAACCGCCATTTTATCAGCATATATCTTAAATAAGATTCTGAAATTTAATTCTAAAACCTATTTCGTAGTCGAAATGCCGAGCTACAAAATGCCACTTTTAAAGAATGTCGGAATTAATGTTGTGGAGAAAACCAAAGCATTTGTCGTTGGTGCGGGTAAAATTATCTTAGCGATATCTGTGATTTTATGGTTTTTAGCTTCTTTTGGACCTGGAAAAGATTTTAATGAAGCCGAAACAATTGTAAAAGAAAGATTTGCCAACACAACTTTAAATGAAGTTCAATTTGAAAATGAAGTAGCTTCTCAAAAACTGGAGAATTCGTATATCGGGATTATGGGCAAAGCTATTGAACCAGCCATTTCACCTTTAGGCTACGACTGGAAAATTGGAATTGCCATTATCAGTTCATTTGCCGCACGTGAGGTTTTTGTTGGAACATTGGCCACAATTTACAGCGTTGGAGACAGCGACAATGAAGCAACCATTAAAAGTAAAATGCAGAAAGAAGTAAATCCGGTAACGGGTCAAAAGATTTTCAATTTTGCCTCAGGAATTTCGTTACTATTATTTTATGCTTTTGCGATGCAATGCGCCAGTACATTAGCGATTACCAAAAAAGAAACGAATTCATGGAAATGGCCGGCAATGCAACTTTTCTTAATGAGTGGTTTAGCTTATTTTGTTGCACTTCTAGCTTATCAACTTTTAAAATAAATGGCCATGATACAAGAAATTATTGCCTTTGGAATATTACTTATTGCGGTCGCTTTTTTGATCAAAAAATTCTTTTGGAAATCTAAAAAGAAAAAGGATTGTGGTGATGGGAATTGTGGATGTTCTTAGAGGAAGGTTCAAAGTTGCAAAGGCTCAAAGGGACAAAGGTTTTGGAAACAGTTTCACAGAGGGATATACAAAAACAGAAAGCTTCACAGAGATTTAAATTTCTTTGTGAAGCTTTGTGTTTTCTTGGCGAATCTTTGTGGAATAAAAATTACTTCACACCCTCCCATTCTGCATAAAACTGGGCTAAAAAGGTTTCCATAAATTTATGTCTTTCAGCAGCGATTTGTTTTCCGGTTTCGGTATTCATTTTATCTTTTAAAAGCAAAAGCTTCTCGTAGAAATGATTTATCGTCGGCGCATTATTCTTTTTGTATTCTTCTTTGCTCATGTTTGTTATTGGAGCGATTTCAGGGTTATATAAGGCACGATTTTTAAATCCGCCATAATTGAACGCTCTTGCAACTCCAATTGCTCCTATCGCGTCTAAACGATCCGCGTCCTGAACGATATCCAATTCTATAGAGGAGAAACTCTTTTCAAAATTTCCGCCTTTATATGAGATGTTTTCGATGATGTTTACGACATGTTGAATAATTTCCTCAGAAACATTCTCAGACTCCAGAAATAATCTTGCCGTTTTTGGCCCGATGGTTTCATCTCCGTTGTGAAATTTACTGTCGGCAATATCATGAAGCAAAGCGCCAAGTTGAACTACAACTAAATCGCAATCAGTATCTTTTGCAATTAAAAGGGCATTTTTATAAACACGTTCAATATGAAACCAATCGTGTCCGCCTTCAGCATCATTTAATTTTTCTTTTACGAACGCAATTGTTTTATTTATTAATTCTGGATTATTCATAGTTTGTAATTCTTGTAATGTTGATAGCACGCTGATAACACGGATTAAGCAGATTTACACTGATTGTTTTCTATTTTAAATAAAAATGTTGATTGCTTAAGTTTATAAAACCTCAGCAATCAACAATATTTACAATATCAATATCAATTGCAAAAATCAATTTTAAAATCGTTAATCAACAATCTAAAATCTAAAATCTGCAATCTAAAATTTTAAAGTCTCGCAGGTTCAACCCATTTAAAAATGTGAGATTCCTGCGGGATTACTAATCTTTCAGAAATTCTTGCCATACGAGCTGGTAATTTCATTAAGTAATCACGTGCTTTTTCTGCTTCATCTGTCAAATTAGAAACTTTGTCAATTTCCCATTTGTCAATTAATTTCTGCATGATATCTACATAATCGTTGGCAGTGTAAACACCGATACGTTGTGCAGAATCAGAAAATTGTTCGAAAGCTGAGCTGATCTTTTGACCAGATTCTCTCAGGAAATGAGCTGGCATAACGATTTTTTGTTTCATCATGTATTGAAACGCCAACATCATTTCGCTTGGATCGACTGCAAAAATACGTGTAACAAATTCGCTATAAGCATGGTGATGACGCATCTCGTCACCAGCAATCATTTTACACATTTTAGACAACTTGTTATCACCAAATTTCTTAGCCATTTGGGCTACTCTATTGTGCGATACATAGGTTGCTAATTCCTGAAAACTGGTATATACAAAGTTTTTGTATGGATCAGATCCAGTTCCGATATCAAAACCGTCGTTGATCAAATGCTGTGTTGTCATTTCGATTTCACGCATGTTCACACGACCAGACAAATACAAGTATTTATTTAGCAAATCACCGTGGCGGTTTTCTTCTCCGGTCCATTGACGGATCCATTTAGACCAACCGTTTCCACCATTTTCAACCTGATTGATTCCTTCAACATCCATTAACCAGGATTCGTAAGTAGGCAAAGCTTCTTCAGTGATAGTATCACCTACTAAAGTTACCCAGAAATCATATGGTAATTCTTTGGCAATTTCACGTAATTCTCTAACCTCCTCAAAGAAATTATCTCCTTCAGAATTAGGTAGAAAATCTGACGGTTGCCAAATTTTTTCTACTGGAATTAAATACTGTTCTACGAAGCTATCCACGTTTTTTTCCAAAAACTGCATTACTTCTAATCTAATGTTTTTTATAGACATTACTTATTTAAGATTGCGATTTCTATTTTCATTTTATTTCTGAAAACAAAAATCTATTTATACTCGTTTACTCCTTCAACAACTGCCTTTTCTGTCAACTGCATTAACTCGGCAAAATCATAATCTTTTACAGCCATTGCTTTATGTGCGGTAAAGGTAAGGTGATTTCCTAAACCAACCGGGAAAAACCCGTATTTTACCATTTTCCATGAATTGTTGATACTCACTGGTACTACATACGCTGATGGCGCATATTTACAAAGAATTTTCAAACCGCTTTGGGCGAATTCTTTTGGTTTACCAGTTTTACTTCTTGTGCCTTCGGGGAAAATTACTGCAGATCTTGTATTCTTTTCAATATATTCAGACAAGCCTTTGATTACCGGAATTGCCTGTTTTGGGTCTTTACGGTCAATTAGGACTGATCCTCCATGGCGTAAATTAAAAGATACGCTCGGGATTCCGCTACCTAACTCCTTCTTACTTACAAATTTACAATGAAAACGTCTAAAGTACCAAATCATTGCGACGATATCGTACATACTTTGGTGATTCGACACAAAAATCAACGGAACTCCCGTGGGAATTGTCTCTCTATTTTCGATGGTATATCTGGTTCCTACAAGATTGGTACATCTTAAAAGGAAAAAATTCAAATAATCAACACTAACTTTATGAGCCTGATAGCCAAAAACATTTAGGCAAATCCATTGTATCGGATGAAAAACAATCAGACACAATCCAAAACATAAATAGTAAATTACGGATATGGGATACGAAATTATCTTTTGCATGCTTAAAAAAATTAATTGCCAAAAGTAATAAATAAATTTTTAGCGGTATAAAAATTGAAAACAATAACCGCTTTTATGGTTTAATTGTACCTTTGCCTATAAAATTGCAACTTTTTTCTGAATTAAATGAACTTCACTTACCCTAAAAATGAACGCTTAAAGAGCAAAACGACAATTGGTTTACTGTTTTCTGAAGGAAAATCGGTTTCTAAATATCCGTTGCGTTTGGTTTACCGTCAAGCGGAAGCTGATTCAGAAGAAAAAATTAAAATTGGTGTTTCGGTTTCTAAGAAATATTTCAAAAGAGCCGTTGACCGAAATTATTTCAAACGCGTTCTTAGAGAAACCTATCGATTAAACAAACATTTGCTTTGGGATAATGTGGAACAGCCTTATTCTCTGATGTTTTTCTATCAGACCAAAGACAAATTATCTTATGAAGAAATCAACAACAAAACGATTCAGTTGTTTGAGAAATTTCTGCAACAAATAAACAAAACGACAGATTCTGAAACTAAAACAGAAATCTAAATCTCAAAAAACAACTTTGTTTATCAAATTGGACAAAAAATTATAAAAAAATTGTAGTTTTAGCTCTAAATTGAAACTTTATGAGATATATTTTCTGTTTTTTCTGTTTTGTTTTAATTCTTTCTGGCTGCAACAAATCTGCCGAATCGGAAGTAAGCGCAATGTCTATTCAAACGGTAAAACTTCCTCCTAAAAGCGAGTCAGATTCTTACGACAAAAATCCAGATCCTGTAGCTCCGGCGATCAAACAAAAAATCGAACAGAAAATCATAAAAGAAGCGACTTTAAGATTTGAAACCGATAATCTTGAAACTACTTTCAATCAAATTCAAAAAGCAGTTTCTACCAATAAAGCAAGAATAATAAACGATTCTGAAGGAAAAGATTTTGCAACTGTTTTTAGGAATCTTACGGTCAAAGTACCAAGCCAGAATTTTGATCGTTTTATAAGTGATATTTCTAAAGGCGTTTCTTATTTTGAAGTTAAAAATATATCTGCCGAAGATGTTACGGAACAGTTTATTGATCTGACTTCCAGATTAAAAACGAAGAAAAAACTCGAAGAACGTTATCTTGAAATCTTAAAAAAAGCAAACAAAGTAAGTGAGATTTTAGAGATTGAAGAACAAATTTCGACTATTCGCGAAGAGATTGAAGCCAAAGAAGGTCAGCTGAAATATTTGGAAAGTCGCGTCTCTGAAAGCACGATTACTATTGAATTTTACAAAACAATTGCCGAAAAAGAAGGTGTTAAAATATCGTATGGCTCAAAACTGTGGACTGCAATTAAATCAGGATTCTTTAGTTTATCTGATTTATTGATTTCATTATTAAGTGTTTGGCCGTTTATTATCTTATTTTGTGTATTTGCCTATTTTATTAGAAGAAGATTAAAAAGAAAAAAAGCATAAATCATGTATCCTTATCTCAAAAAGAAGTTCGTTATACCAGCCGTTGCCGCAGGATTTTTATTTATTGGAACCAGTTTCAAAGACGATTTCTTTGAGATAGCCAAGCAAATCGAAATCTTCACGACTTTGTTCAAAGCCGTTAATACCAATTATGTAGATGAAACGAATCCGGGTGATTTGATGGACAAAGCCATTAAAAGCATGTTGGGAAGTTTAGATCCGTACACGGTTTACTTTAACGAACAAGATGTTGTAAATTTTAAAATCAATAATACCGGAGAATATACCGGAATTGGTGCCTTGATCTCTCGTAAAAAAGACCGTTTAATTGTTCGCGAGCCTTATAAAAATTATCCTGCCGATAAAGCCGGACTAAAAGCAGGCGATGAAATTATCCAGATTGGAGATGTTTTAATTGCCGATTTTAAAGATGATGCATCGCAATTATTAAAAGGAACAAAAAACACTAAAATCCAGATCAAATACCTTCGTCAGGGAAAAACCTTTACAACCGAATTGGTTTTGAACGAAGTTGATATCAAATCGGTTCCGTTTTATGGAAAAATTGATGATAAAACAGGTTATATTGTTTTGGCACATTTTAGCCGAAAAGCTGCCGCTGAAGTTAAAGAAGCTTTGGAAAAACTGAAAGCTGATGGCGCCACACAGATTGTTCTTGATTTGAGAGGAAATCCAGGCGGTTTGTTAAATGAAGCAATTGATATCTGTAATTTATTTGTTCCGAAGAATGAAGTGATCGTAACTACAAAATCAAGAATTGAAAAGCACAACAACACGTATAAAACGACCAAAGAACCGGTTGATACACAGATTCCGTTAGCAATTTTAGTAAATGGAAGAAGTGCTTCAGCATCAGAAATTGTTTCCGGGGCTTTGCAGGATTTGGATCGCGCGGTTATTTTAGGAAGCCGCAGTTTCGGAAAAGGTTTGGTGCAACGTTCTGTTGATCTTACTTACGGAACACAGTTAAAAGTTACTATTTCACGTTATTATACGCCATCAGGCCGTTGTATTCAGGCGTTAGATTATGCGCATAAAGACAAAAACGGTGTCGCTCAAAAAACGGATGCTAAAAATTTCAATGCTTTTAAAACCCGAAAAGGCAGAACGGTTTATGATGGCGGAGGTGTCTTGCCGGATATAGAATTAGACGAAACCAAAATGAGTCCGATTACTACCGCATTAATGAAAAATGACGGAATTTTTGATTACGCAACAACGTATTATTACAAAAATCCAAATTTAGGTGATAAGATTCCGGTACTGACCGATGCAGATTATACAAGCTTTAAGCAGTACTTAAAAGCGAACAAAATCAGTTTTGATACAGAAACCGAAGTGGCTTTAAAAAACACTTTGGCAGCAGCCAAAACAGAAAAAATAGACGAAACAATTGCTCCGGAATATCAGCAATTATTAGCAGCACTTGAAAAAAGCGAAACGACCTTACTGGATAAAAACCAAAAAGAGATCAGAGGATTAATTCAGGAAGAATTGATCAAAAGATACCAATATCAGGAAGGATTATATCAGTTTTATATTAAAAACAATTCAGAAATTAAAAAAGCAGTTAATATTTTAAATAACCAAACCGAGTACAAGACGATTTTAAAAATGTAAAAAATAATGAATATTTGTAGAGCCCTATTTCTGTTTATTATTTACAATTTATCGGCGCAGCAAAAACCTATTGAAACCATTTATTTTGAGTTTGACAAATATGATCTTACTCCCAAACAAACCGAAGTTGTAACTAATTTCATTAAAAGTATTGACACCACAAGAGTTGAGTCGATACAAATTTACGGATACTGTGATGATCGCGGTAATGATGACTATAATTTTAGATTATCAAATAATCGTGCCAATACGATTCAGAACCTCTTGGTTTCGACTGGCTTCAATCAAAGTAAAATAGTTATTTTAGAAGGAAAAGGACGTGTTGTTTTAAGACCAGACACCGTCGAAAACCTTCATGAAACGCGTTCAAAAAATCGACGTGTTGATTTGATTGTTGTGAAACGTAATAGTTTTGGAAAAGGTATTTATACCTCTTTTAAAGATAATTTAAAAGTTGGCGATAAAATATACTTAGACAACATATTATTTGATATTGGCAGTTCAAAACTCACTGCTGCATCAAAAAAAGAATTGGATAAAATCGCTGTAAAACTTCAAACGGACAAAAAAATTCAATTTGAAATTAGAGGTCACGTTTGTTGCACTCCTGAAATTTATAGTGACGGAATTGACAAAGACACTAAAGAAAGAAGACTTTCCTGGAACCGTGCCAAAACCGTTTTTAATTATCTAGCCACTAAAAAAATCTCCAAAAACAGAATGACTTATCAGGGTTGTGGCAATAAATATCCTTTAGGACTTGGAGATGATTTTGATAGACGTGTAGAGTTTTTGATTACTAAAATATAAACCTTTTATAAATACTTAAAGTTAAACTTTAAACGAAGTTGTTATTTCACTGTATTAAAGCGCATTATAAAAACAATAATTGATACTGAATTTTATCGCAACATAATTGCTTTAAGATGAAATTCATTTTATTATTTTCCACGAATCATTTCAATATGCGGAATATCATCTTCCAGATACATTTCGCTTGTTTGCACAAAACCATGACTTTCATAGAATTTCTTCAAATACAATTGTGCACCGATTGTAATTTTATCTTTTCCATAATTTGATTTAATTCCTGCAATTGCTTCACGCATTAAATCGTGTCCCCATTTTTTATCACGATAATTGGCATCAACAACTACCCTTCCAATTGAGGCATTATCAAAACTTATTCCTGCGTCGAACAAACGAGAATAAGCTACCACTTTTCCATCGTATTCACCAATTAGATGTAATGCTTTCTTGTCTTTACCATCAAGATCCAAATAAACGCAATTTTGCTCCACGACAAAGATCTCACTTCTCACTTTGAGCAAATCATATAACTCATGAACCGTTAATGCGTCAAACGGCTTTATTTTCCATTTTAATTCCATTCTAGTATTCTTTATGTCTATTTTTCTCCAAATTAGAAGAAACTTAATTTGAAACGACTAAATTAATTCAAAAATCAATATTTAAGAAGCAATTCACAAAAGAAATCCCGATTGCAGGTTACAATCGGGACTTAATTATACGATTTAAATGACTTCAACAATTCTTATTTTCTTGTCATTGTGATTTCCATACTCTTATATTCCTCTCCGTTTTTTGTGTCATACATTTCCATCTTACGTGTATTGGCGTCAACAAAAGTATACACTTCTCGATAAGGTGTTTTCTTACCATTCAATGGGCTCACTATTTCTCCTTTTAAATTCATGCTTTTACTGGCCTCATCATATTTTCCAATTGCCACCATCATACCGGTACCCATATTGTCAATAAAAGTAGTGGTGAATTCTTTACTCGCATTATTGTAAGCAAGAGTACTTTTACCTTCGAATGGCTGTCCCATCATGGTTCCGTTATAAATTGCTTCCTGATAACGTCCTCCAAGAATCATTTTGACATTTGCCGTAGAAGTCGCTTTACTAGGTTTTCCGTTAGGTTCTTCCCAAAAAGTCATATCACAATTCCAGGTTCCGGTTTCATCTGCCATCATTTTGTGGGCAGTTCCAGGTGTTGCATATGCCGTCCATAATTTCATTTGCGTTGCAGAGTCAAGAGGTTTTTCTGCAATTGGTTCTTCTGTTTTAACGCTATCCGTAACTGTAACGGCTTCCGTTTCTGGTTTTACTTCCTTTTTACAAGAAACAAAACACACCACTAACATTGATAATCCTAAATAAAAACTTTTCATAATTAATTGATTTAATGTTTGTTAAAACAAAAGTATGAAAATGCAAACTATCTTTTGTCAATCTTTACCGATTTTATAATCGCTTCTAATTCCAGCATTAAATCTCTTTCCTGATTGGATGGCGAGTAACAAAAACCTTCGATAACTAAAATTCGATTATAAGCTTCGTCCACAATGGCGTAATTGATAAACGGACCCGTCATAAAATCGTTTTTAAGTTCCCATGTTCCTTTGGTTTCAAAAGTCTTTTTTCCATCCAAAGAAATAGTCGAGAAATAAGGTGCGTAAGCTTCACCCGTAATCATTTGAGTATTAGGTTCACGGCCTTTGATGTAAAGTCCGATTGAGTCGCGCATTTTAACAATATTCCCAACAATGTCGGAGCTTTTTGTCAATTGTTTGATGGGAACCTGATAAATCAAAAGACTTGTATTGCCGCTGATAATTTCTTTCTTCAGCCAAATAAAATTCTTTTTGTGCAACATATATTCATAGCCAATCGGGATTTGCAGATTGATGTGAAATTTGTTTTTAAGCACTGCAGGATTTAATAGCGCTTTACTATTGTCTTGTTGAATTTTTTCAATTTCGGCATCACGAATGAGTTTAATGATTTGCGAACCGTTCATTTCGATACTGCAAATAATATCATCTATTGATTTTCCGTAGATCCGAAAGGTATTATGAGGTAATGCTTTGCTTCGGATAATTTCGAATTTATCTGTTGCCGCTTTTTTAACCACAATAATACTTCGGCTATCGGTAACAAAACCTTCGAGTAATCTGGCGGGATATTGATTGATTGTAAAGAGAGGTTCTTCCTGGGTAAGTCCCCAAACTGGCGAGGCAAATTTATTTCGAATACTATCACCCACTTCTCCATACCACAACTGATCGTCAATAATGACAGAAATCGTATTGGTTTTACCAGAAACAGGTTGCGGTTGTTTTTCGTTTTTTAAACACGAAATCAACAGAAACGGGATTAGTACCAATAAAAAATGGGTTTTATTCATTTTCTTAATTTATGAAATAAAACCCAAATTTAGGTAAGATTTTTTATTATCCGTTTATTTTGAGCTTCATTCCCGGTTTTAGATCTTCGTTTTTAATGCCATTCCATTTTTTAATATCTGAAATTGTAACTCCAGGATATTTTTTAGAAATGCTATATAATGAATCTCCTTTTTTAACGTAATAATCTTCGCTCATACTTTTAGCAGAAGCTGTTTTCTTTTTGAAAGAATCAACTGAAGCGTTTGACGCAATTGCTGTATTAACTGTTGCCGTTTCTTCAACCGCTGGAATTTCTTTAGAAATTACTAAAGTTTTCCCCAGACCAATATTGTTTGATGTTAGATTATTAAGCTCTTTTAGATCAGCAATAGTCGTACCGAATTTTTTAGCGATGCTTCCTAAATTATCTCCGGCAGCAACCACATATTCCTGAGACTGAACTCCTGCTTTTTCTTTATCATCAACAACAGCAATAGCTTCTTCTGATTTTTTCTCTATTGAAGGAATTACTTTAGGTTCTTTTAGAACTTTAACCGGATCAACATCAGATTTGATTTTTAATGTTCTTCCTAATGCAACTGAATTTGATTTAAGATTATTCCATTTCTTTAAATCACTGATATTAACATCATACTTTTCAGCAATAGTACCTAAATTATCTCCTTTTTGAACTTTGTACAATTTAACATCTGTATAAATTGCTTTGTCTAGTTGCGCTTTTGCTTTTGGTGTAACTTTTAAGGCCAAACGACTTGGCATTGTTTTATTTTCTGATTGATGTCTAACGTAGGCATAAATCTTATCTTCGTTTGAAACGAAAGTTGCGATTTTATCTTTTGGTAAACGAATAAAATGATCTTCGCCCTGATAAAATGGAACAACATTTAGTTTATAAGAAGGATTTAGAAGTTGTATTTGAGATTGCGGCATGTCTAACAAATCGGCAATTTGTTTGAATGACATTTCGCTTTTAACATTTACGGTATCTGTCTCGAAGTTTTTAACGAGAGCTCTTTCAGGGTTAATTCCATGTTCTTTGTGATATTCAAAAAGATACATTGTCGCATAAAAAGCCGGAACATAACCTTGTGTTTCTTTTGGAAGATTATTACGAATATCCCAATATTTTGTTTGACCTCCAGATCGACGAATTGCTTTTGTAACATTTCCGGGACCTGAATTATAAGAAGCCAAAACAAGCTCCCAGTCGCCGAAAATAGTAAACATTTTAGAAAAATAATCTGAAGCTGCAGCAGTTGCTTTTAGAGGATCACTGCGTTCATCGACATAAGAATCGATTTTAAGTGCGTATTGTTTTCCGGTTCCGTACATAAATTGCCAGAGACCTGTGGCGCCCATTCTAGAAACTGCTTTAGGATTTAAAGCAGATTCTACAATAGCTAAATATTTAATTTCTAAAGGAATATTTTGTTTGGCAAAAGCTTCTTCAAAAATTGGGAAATAATATTCTGATAAAGCCATTAATCGGGAAAACGATTTTTTACGATTCTTAAGAAATGACTTTATTATGTTTTCTAATCCCTGGTTGTATTCAATATTAAAAGGAGATTTCTCATTCATTGCCTGCAAACGCTGTTTTAAAAGCTCTGTTGGCAATTCGGCATTAACATCCTGATCTGTATTTACGGTCTGAATATCTTTTGAAAATTCATTGTAGATATCCAAACTCAAACATTCGTTCATCCATAGACTATCGACTTTTGTAGCCACTTCGTCTCTTTTGAAAGAACTTTTAACAGAATCTAAGTACGACAGCTTTACTTCTGGTTTTATATCCAGCGAAGTTGTTGCAGTTTCCTGCGCAAACATCGTTATCGAAAAAAGAGCTGTAACCGCTAAGGAGATTTTCTTTATAATCATATAACATTTTTTTAAAATCCTATAATTCAAACAATTATAGCAATCGTATTTTTGCAAACTTAAATAGATTACCAATGAAAAATATGCAAAAAAATGTTAATTGTGATTTTTTAGTCTAAAATCGCAGCGATTCCAGGTAAAATTTTTCCTTCTAACATTTCCAGCATTGCCCCACCACCAGTAGATACATAGCTCATTTTGTCTTCAAAACCGAACTGTTTTACAGCAGCAACAGAGTCACCACCACCTACTAATGAAAAAGCACCATTTTGCGTAGCTTCCGCAATATAATCGCCTAAAGCGATAGTTCCTTTTGAAAATGTTTCCATTTCAAAAACACCTAATGGGCCATTCCATAAAATAGTTTTAGATTCTAAAATTACTTTTTTGAAATTTTCCAATGATTTAGGACCTGCATCAAGACCTTGCCATCCATCAGGAATTGCAGTTACATCTACCACCTGAGTATTTGCTGTGTTTGAGAAATCATCAGCAGCAATAACATCAACCGGAATATGAATCTGAACTCCTTTTTCTTTAGCTAATCTTAATATTTCAAGTGCTAATTCTTGTTTATCATCTTCACAAATAGAATCACCAATTTTACCACCTTGTGCTTTAACGAAAGTAAAAGTCATACCTCCACCAATAATCATGTGATCGACTTTATCTAAGATATTTTCGATAACCGTGATTTTTGAAGAAACTTTAGAACCTCCAAGAACAGCAGTAACTGGTTTCTCGCTATTTTTAAGAACTTTATTTAAACTCTCAATTTCTTTTGCCAATAATGTTCCGAAGCATTTTTCAGTTGGAAAAAATTGTGCAATAATTGTTGTTGAAGCATGCGCTCTGTGAGCTGTTCCAAAAGCATCATTTACATAAATATCTCCTAGAGAAGCTAATTCTTTTGCGAAAGCAACATCTCCAGCTTCTTCTTCAGCATGAAAACGTAGATTTTCAAGTAATAAAACTTCACCTGGTTTTAAAGCTTTAGCAGCAGTTTGAGCTGGTTCTCCAACACAATCAGTAGCAAACTTAACTTCAACACCTAAAATTTCAGAAGCTGTTTTTAAAATATGTTTTAATGAATATTTTTCTTCAGCACCTTTTGGTCTTCCTAAATGTGACATTAAAATAACACTTCCACCCTGAGCTAATATCGCGTCAATTGTTGGTTTTGCAGCTTCGATACGAGTTGCATCCGTTACATTAAAATTTTCATCCAATGGCACATTGAAGTCAACACGGATGATCGCTTTTTTATTTTTAAAATCGAAATCGTTTAAAGTTTTCATTTGATAATTTTTTAATTTTTTGAAAGAAAAACAAATATAGAACTTTTAAAGTAGTATTAAATTTGAAATATGTAAAAATAACCTACCAATAACAACGAAAACGATGTAAATTATGAAAAAAACAAATTTATATTTAAAAAAGATAAAAATGGTTGCTTATACCATTATAAAGTTAAATGTACTGCAGCAAAAATTTACTTTTAGATTCTCTTTAAAATAGAAATGAAAATCCAGACTGCAGTACTTTCAACTGTAAATATTAGTCGTGAACAGGACCTTGAGTACAAGGACAGTTACTGATAGACTGTAAGAAATCGAATCCGATAGTAACTACGTGCGTACCGGTATTGTAATTTCCAAGATCGTTGAACATTACCTGATAAGAATATCCGAAGTAGAATTTAGACTTCATGAAACCAGCCATTGGCCCAACAGATAATGGTTTAGGAAACTGATCGTTTAGGAAACGATACGAAACTCCAATCCAATAATAATCTTCGTAACGGTTATAACGTCTGTATTTGAAGTTAAAATCGGTTGTAGAACGTTTATCACTTGCGAAATACTGATAGAAGACTGATGGTTCATATTCAATACGGCTGTTTTCCCCATCTTTAAAAACATATCCTGTATAAACCTGATAGTTAGAAAGTAGATTAGGTTCTACACCTCTGTATTTATTTGTGTTTTTCTTTAAAACGTTATTTGCGTTAAAACTCAAATAGAAATTCTTGTTACGATACAAGGCACTAATATCAAAGTTATTATTTCCTGTATAACGATTATCTGTAACAGATGGATCTAAAATAGGGTGCTCAATCGTGTTATTGAATTCATCAATATCAATTCGGAAACTATTAAAGTTATACGAAAGTCCGAAAGACAAATATTGCTTCGAATAATAATCTAAAATAATATGATGCGCAAATGAAACTTTTGCACCGGTTTGTCTTGTGTAACCATTCTTATCATTATAAAGAGAGATTCCAACCCCAGAACGATCTAAAACTCTAAAATCGGCATAAAGCGATTGGTTTTCAGGAGCATCTTTGATTCCGACCCATTGAGTAAGACCATTGGCACGAATTCTAAGGTTGTCTCCAATACCTGCATATGCTGGTGAAAGCACGAAAGGGTTATCAGCTAAATACTGGGTAAACACTGGTAGGTTTAACTCTTGGCTGTAACCTGTTGTTACAGCCATGAGTACTAAGGATAAAAATAATTTTTTCATTGTAATAATTTTTTTAGACAACATCATAAGGGGCATTATTTTGTTATCTGTATAAAGTGAAATGTCCAACAAACTCTCTTGCATCTTTCTCGTCATTTAGTTTAAGAACATACCAGTAATCACCAGAAGGCAATTCTTCACCATTGTATCTTCCATCCCATTTTTGACCATAATGATATTTAGCAATTACACGACCGTATCTGTCGAAGATTGAGAAATCAAGGTTATTGTAAATATTTGTACAACCAGGACCCCATGTATCATAAACACCATCTCCGTTAGGAGTAAAGTAATTATCCAGACAAACATCGATATATGTCATTGGTATTATCATTTTAGCCGTACAACCATTTTGATCTCTAACAATTACCTCATAATCTCCAGATTTGTAGATTTTATAAGTATTAGAAGATGTAAACGGTTCACCGTTGAAACTGTATTCGTAAGCTGGAGCTCCACCTGAACCTGTTACTGAAATTACGTTCATTTCTGGTTGTCCTGCAGATAAAGCAATTGCTAATGGCTGAACAGCTTTGATTTCGAAGCTCTTCGTTGGTACTACACATCCATTTGTATGTCTCGCATTGATAAAGTGATTACCAGGAGTAAGATTTGTAAAGATGTTGCTTACTTGATAAGTACCTGTACCATCTAACTGATAATCTATTTCAGAATGCTTGTCAAATCCTGGATCAACTGTTACCATATTAGCAGACATATTGTTAACACAGTCATAGTTAATCTCAACAGTTGGCTTAAGAATTACTGGTAATGGCATATCAATTTCCACTACAGAAATACAACCATTACTATCTTGAATGTATACATTGTGTGTACCTCCAGACAAGTTGCTGTAATCTTTAGTTGTACCAACAACTGGCAAGAATGGTCCGTTATCTTTATCCAAGCTTTCAAAATATGGAGCAGTTCCACCTTTTATCTGAATACTGAATGCACCATCCTTGTCTCCTTCGCAAACCTCAGGAATCATGGTATTTGGAATTTCAGAAGCAATCAGTAAAGTAGGTGAACCTATCTCAATTTCATAAACTGAAGTACATCCTTTAATATCTTGAACAATTACTTGGTATTTACCGGCCTCTAATCTATCAAATACATTATTATCAACAAATTGAGCTAAGTTTGGTGAGATTGCATATTTGATAACTCCAGTACCACCAGAAGCAGTAATGACAATTTTACCATTTTTATCACCAAAACATTTAACCGGGAAAGCTTGATAACTAGAAACTAAAGCATTTGCTGGTTCTCCAACTGTTATTACTTCAGAATCTTTTTGGCAATCACCGCTCTTAACATGGATAATATATTTACCTGCAGGTAGATCAGCAAAAATTCCTTCTGGTTGAGCTGGTCTGATTTCTACTTTTAACTCATTTAATAATGAATATTCATAATTACCTAAACCACCTTTCGCTTCGGCAAGAATTAATGCGCTGCTATCTCCTTTACAGTTTACAACTGCGCTAGAAGTATCTAAATCAATAGTTAAAGGTGCTAATGGATCAATAATAACATCATTAGAAATGTAACCAACACATCCAAAACTATCTTTCACATAATAATGGTGTAATCCAACTGATACTGGGAAAGTAACTGAAGAATTAAAACTTGCACTATAATTAGTACCGTCTTCACTATAAGTGTAAGGTCCTGTTCCTCCTGTTGCACTTAATGTAAGTCTAGCATCAGTTAAACAAGTGATTGATTTGTCTAATACTAAGCTTGCTTCAACAATAGCAGGATCTGTAATTGTTATTGGAGCTGATGTTGCCTCGCAGCTAAATCCGTCTCTAACTATTACTGTATAAGTTCCAGATCCTAAACCACTAAACACGTTAGACGTTTGTGGTCCCACAGAAGCAACTTCACCATTAACATTATAATTTAATGTATATGTATAATTAGTTCCTTGACCTCCTGTTGGAATTGTAGCTGTAATTGTCGCGGTTTTTCCACCGAAACAAGATACCACATTAACATCAGATGAAGCGGTAAATGCAATTGGCGTTGGATTAACTAAGTCAACGATAGCAGTAGCAATACATCCTCTACTGTCTTTTACATTAACAATGTAGTGTCCAGCTGTCAGATTTTCAAAAGTGAATTGATCTGAATAGTTTACACTCACTGGTCCAACTAATTCATATTCATAATCTCCAATCCACCCTCCAGCTGCTGTTACCGTAATAGTACCATCATTGTTACCTGACACGCAAGTGATTGCTGTGTGAACTTCTGTTAAAGTCAACAACGCATCAGGCTGTTCAATCGTAAATACAGTTGAAACTGTACACGTTGGAGCGTCGATCAATGTAGCTACAACTGTATATTCACCAGCCAAAAGATTAGAAATTCTGATAGGACCTGCATTTGTTGTAGTGCCAGAACTTGGAACTGGACCCGAAATAGTGTAAGTAAATCTACCTGCATCATCTCGTGGATTAACTTCATTATCAATGAATGTTAAATCAACAACTCCATCAGCAGTACCATAACAAATTTTACCATTGATTGGTTTAGCCTCTATTTTAAATGTATTAGGATCCAATACCTCATAATAACCTTTTATCAAACAACCAGTCGCTGGGTTCACTACTGTAATGTTATAATGTCCAATACCTAAATCTGTAAATAAACCGTTGGTATTTGTTCTGTTATAAGGTGCACCAGTAACACTTGTTAATGTATAATTTAACAATGCTGGTGTTCCGCCAACTGTAGTAACCGTAACCTGCATTGTTTCGCTATTCAAACAAGTAATTGGAGTTACAACTGCTGTATTTATCTTATCAATAGCAAAAGATGGATTAATCACAATTGGTGCCGTTGAAGTGCCCACACAATAATTTTCATCAATAACTCTTACAGAGTAAGATCCTCCTGCAAAACCAGTTTCAGTATAAACATTAGAAGGTCCGCTTTGTACTACGGTCGTTCCTCTAGTAAATTCATAAACTATATAATGTCCTGCTCCCGCACCACCTGTTACAGAGTTAACTGTTATAGTTGCACTTACAGCTGTATTTGTACCTGTTGTGCAAGTATACTGCGTAATTAATGGAGCATTAACAACAATTTGAGCTGGTTGATCAACTAATGTTGTTGCAGAATTAGAACATCCTCTTCCCGAAGTAACTGTAACTGTATAATTTCCGTAAGGCAAATTATCAAAAACATTCGACTGTTGAGGCCCTCTTGTTATTGTACCACCAACAAGGCTATACATATAAACAGGATTATTATTAGAAACATTTAAGCTTACAACAATACGTCCATCTGTACTACCAAAACAAGATGCTTTGTAAGGTGTTAATGTAATACCAGTTACATCTGTAGCATCTTCAATAGTTTCGCTAACTTGTTTTTCACATAGTGTGACAATATCTCTAACTTTAAAAATATAAGTTCCTGCTCCTAAACCAGTAAATAGTGAACTAGTCTGAGATGTTACCCAGTTGTCTTTTGTATAAATGTAACTGCTAGGAGTTGATACAGTTCCGCCAGTAGCAAATAATGTAATTTCTCCATTTGCATTATGACAAGTAGACAATGTCGTAATTTCTGAACGCAACTCTAAAGGTGCCAAGATGTTTACTGTCGCTGTGTTCCCGCATCCGTTTGCATCCTGGATTGCCACAGTGTGGGTTCCTGATGAAAGTCCTGTCACGGTGAACGGCGCTGTACGCGTCTGGAAGGCTCCTCCGTCCACACTGAAAGTATATGGTGCAATTCCTGCCGTTGGAACAGCTACATTGATCGCAAAGCTTCCCTCAACAACATTACACTGAGCAGCTAAAACAGCAGTCATAAC